>NZ_JBHWGS010000010.1:0-130357 GCF_042732975.1 Streptomyces sp. NPDC059743
CCGGACAGAACAATCGGAAGACAGCCCAGCAGGGCGCCAGTCAGTGCCCGAGCCACGACCACCGGAACCTGAGTATCAGCTTCGATGTCAGTGCCGCGTGTAAGGATGTTCCTTCATCTACCGCCGCTGCAGCCGGAGTGCCTTGAGGATGGCGACACCAGACACCCACGAGCGCTCCGTGATCCGCCACCGCACTGAAACCGGCCCTTCGCTGGACATCCGACTCGGCATCGCCCCCATGCTCGACGTCCCGGCCCACAAAGTCCTGCAGGAAGACCTGGAGGAGCATGCCTCTCTCTGGGAACAAGCCCTCGCGGTCGAGAGCCTCGGCAGCGCACTACCTGACGAGGCCGGGCTCTATATGTTCGTCTGGCGCCCATCGATCAGGCTCGCGATGGCTGACGACTCACGGAGCAGCTTCCACCAGGTTCTCTACATAGGCCAGGCAGGTGGATCAGGCCAACGTGGCAACACGCTCCGAAACAGGTACAAGGACTACAAGAAGCACCTTCGAGGCAACCCCGAGAACCTCTGGACCGAGGAGCCTCCAACCACCCGGGTCGGCCGACTCACGCACTACCTGGCCCTTCGCCCGCTGGAGTTCTGGTTCGCCACAGTTAAAGACCGCGCCAAGATCAAGAATTTTGAGGCCCGGCTGATCAACTTGTACAACCCACCTCTCAACAACCAAAACCGGCCGAAGCTGCGTGGCCGGCTCAGCAGCATCCCCCAACCGGCTCTGCGCGATAGCTGACTTCAGCATCCCGACATCGAGGAAGACATGGCATCCAAGACCTTCGTCCCCGCCTTCAAGGCCCAGGTGGGTAACTGGACCTACTACTCCTGTCTGATGAGCTACGCGCAGGTGGCGCGCGAGATCAACTTCGCGCATGAACTCGGGGGGAACCAGGACCTCGGCACCATGATCCAGCGAGGTGTCGGAACTCGCACAGCGCAGATCACCGACTACCTGCTCAGCAACGAGAACCGTTTTCTCGGAGCCATCATCATCGCGGTCTGGGGCGGGGATCCCAACTACCTTGAAGTATCGATGGACACGGACGATGCGAACCAGGCAGTTCTTGCCGGCCTCGACCGCAACTTCGGCGTCCTCACCTTCGATGGAACGCAACAGTTCTTCGCCCTCGATGGTCAGCACCGGCTCAAGGCGATCAAGGATGCGATCAAGCGTGACCCCGCCTTGGGCGGCGAGGACATCAACGTCATCGTCGTACCCCACTTCGACACCCCGGACGGACGTCGACGCACCAGGCGGTTGTTCACCAACATCAACCGCAACGCCAAGAGCACCAACGCGCAGGAGAACATCGCGCTCGACGAGGACGACAGCTTCGCCATTCTCACCCGCCGCCTGCTCGATGATCACCCCTTCCTGAGCCGGGACAAGGTCGTCCTCGTGTTCAGCAAGGTCGGTCAGGATGGCGAACTGGTCCTCGCCCAGCGCTCGATCACCGCGACCAGCCCAGCCTGGAGCACGATCGGTGTGCTCTATGACGTCGTCAAAGAAATCGGCTTCGACCTCCCGTGCACCGCGGAGCAGTCGACACAACGGGCCACGGACGATCTCCTCGACCAGAGCTACGACCTCCTCGCGACACGTGTCCAGGATCTCCTTGACGCCTGCGGGAACCTACGTCAGCGCTACCTCACCGCCCAGGTCCCCAAGGACGTGCGCGCGCCGAAGGGCCGCGATGGTGCAGGGCACCCGTTCATGCGGCCGGCGGTACAAGTACAGGTTGCTCGGGCCGTACGGCACATCCTGGAACAGGAAGCGCTGGAGTGGGGAGAGCTGATGAAGCGCCTCTCAGGCCTCGACTGGAAGATGTCCGCGGCACCGTTCTCCTCAATGTGGATCGAAACCCCCGAAGGCAAGCAGCAAGGCAAAATGGCCAGCGGAAAAGATTACACACAGTTGCTCTACGATCTGCTTCTCATTCATCTCGCCCCACGATCAAAAGCCCAAATCAGCAGGGCGCTCCGTTCGTATTCTGACCTCATGAAGTCCAAATATCCGATCAGTGTCGAGGAGTTCAACAGTCTCATGCCGACTGATTCAGAACCGGTTCCGAACTCAATCACCTTGTGAGCAAACTGGGAAACACCCGATAGCAAGACAACTACAAGAAGGAGCATGTAGAAGTATGACACCAAATCAAGGCGACACAGGAGTGGCAGGCACCGGATATGCAGAAGTAGCCTTCCATCCCGGTCGTGTGCTCCGAGCGATCGCGCGCATCGGGTACACGCCGGAGAGCGCCATCTGCGACATCGTCGACAACTCCGTGGCAGCTAATGCCCGGCGCATCGCCATCGAGCTCGAACGTGAACCCAACATGTCCGAAGCACGTAAGAACAGTGCAGCTCGGTACATTATCGCCGACGACGGCGACGGGATGGACAGGGACAGTCTGATCGGGGCTCTCGCTCTCGGGGCGGACGGGCAGCACACCGGCGGAAGCCTCGGAAAGTACGGACTTGGCCTTAAAAGCGCTGGCCTATCACAAGGTGACCGACTGGAGGTGATCAGCGCCCGCAAGGACGGTCCCTGGAACAAGGTAGCTCTTGATCTGCCCCATATCGAGACAGTTGGGCGACTTGAGTGCCAGACGCTGGATCTTGATGACGTCGACCGCGAGCGCATGGAGCGGCTCATCCCAGGTGCCACCCATGGCACGGTAGTCACCATTGAAAAGGTACATAAGGGTAATCACCCGAGCATTCGTAGAACTCGTGAGGCCCTTGAGCGATCCCTCGGTGTCACCTACTTCTACTTCCTCCAGCCGGACGACGGCGAGCTTCAACTTCGACTCAACAGCGAACTGGTCAAACCATTCGATCCGCTGTTCACTGGCGAAGCAGACGAGAACGGAAATCTCAACGACTCCACCTGGGACGGTCGAGATGTGCGATGGGTCGAGAAAATCCGACCTGTTCCCATCGATGTCGAAAGCGGCGTGCAGGCGCAAATTGAGATTACCCAACTAGTACACCCACCCGCCTTCGCCAATCCGGCGGAGATTCGCAAGAAGTACATGATTGCCACAGGGCATTATGGTTTCTACATCTACCGCAATAAGCGGTTGATCCGTTGGGCCGAGCGTTTCGATCTGATCCCCACCGAACAAGAACTTTTCTCATTCCGCGGGCGCATCCTCATCGATGACACGGCAGATGACGCCTTCAATGTTGACGTGAAAAAATCAGAGATACTACTGAGCGACGAAGCACATGAGGCCATCAGCGAAGCCATCTATGAGGCTCGACGTCTAAGCCAGAGCGCATGGAAGAATGCCCGTAGGCTTTTGAACGAGACGGCCAATCTGGACCCAATCAGCAAAGCTGCAGAGGCTTTGGGAGAAATCGATTTCCCGGATATTTTGCCCACTGACCCCGACGATGCACTCACAGAGACCGAGCGAATTAAGCGCGCCCAGAATGAGTCCACTCGGCATCCGCTCAAGGGCTTTGAGCGCGAGCAAGCTCGCAAGCAAGGCGCGAAGGTCACGCTAGTTGATCAGCTGGACGACAACGCCCTGTGGGAGCGCGCTCATGACGCCACGCTAGGCACTGTGGTCCGCGTCAATCAGTCCCACCGCTTCATGCGCATGTTTAGCGAGCGCTTTGGAAACGACGCAGACGTGGTTCTTCTGCTTCACGCTATCTTCCTAAGCCTCGCCTCTGCAGAAAGCGGTACCGTGCGAAACAAACAAGATCTCTCTGATGAGATCATTGAACAAGTCCTCACGAGGTACCGAAATCAAGCGTCAGCCAACATCCATAAAGCCACGACAGACGCCCTAGAGAGGCGCTTCGCATAGGCGAGCCTTCATTGCACTCGATCAATGACCAAGAAATATGGGGATCAGCAGCTGTTGGGGACCCCAGCCTGTGTCGTACCCGCGCTTACATTTACTGCGGGTACTCCAAGAAAGTGGGGGCAGCCTATATTGGAATGACTGTCGGTCGAAATGGAATATTCGGCCGTTGGGGGGATCACCTGGGGCGCGCCCTTGAGAAGTCATCGTTCCAGCGCCGCCTGCACGAGTTTGATGATTCCGCCTGGGGAAGAATGAACGACCTGGTGATTTTCTGGGCAGAAATAGGCGAGGAGGAACAGTTTCTAACTGTCGAAACCAGCCACAGAGAGGCTGTAGAATATCTCGTGCAGCGACAATTACGCATCGCCTTAGCCCAAGGAAGGCCACCACTGACAGTGATAAGCAAGGTGCGCTCAAACCGCACAGTGCAGCTACCCCTCGTACAGAAGGCTGCCGAAAGGGTGATCGGGCACTTCACGGATCATTTTGGCGACACGCACTCGTAGCGTTCATCGGCGAGCACCTCTGTCGGGGATCTTTGGATGCCGTCCGGCTGGGCTGGGCATCACTAGGTGTGCAGTTCAGGAGGTTTGGGGCAGTTACTGCCGCACTTGGCGGGTGGTGCCGACGGGCCCTGGCCCGGCCGACACCACGCGCAGGTCCAGCCCCCTACGCCGCTCCCTACAAGCGGAATTCGACGAGCGGATCAGTGGCGGCCTCGCGCCACCGATCCCGGTGGCCGCCCGCATGGAGCCGGTAGTACACCGTCTCGCGCCGCCCCGGGTCGGCCGTACCGTCGTGGTCACCGATGTTGTGGGCAAGCAGGTAGTGCACGAACAGCACGCTGCCCGCCTTGCCGACGGCCTGTGTCGGCTCGCCGAGCTCGATCTTCGGATAGGGGCCCGGATTCATCTCCTCGACCCGAGCCAGAGCTTCCGCACCGCGTTCGGCGAGGTATTGCCCGAAACGCAGATGGGTGCCCGGCCAGACCCACAGGTTGCCCCGGTGCCGCCGGTCATGGTCGGTGAGCCATACGCCGGGCCAGCAGCGAGAACGTCCCCGGACGTCCGTCCGCCTCACCCGGCGTCAGGCCGTCGACGTGCGGCCCACCCGGCCGATGCGGCCAGGGCGGGATCGTTGTGGCCACCTGCGCGAAATCGGGATCCTGCACGGCCAGATCCGCACGCAGTAGCTGGCCGGCGAGCTCCCCGATGCCCGTCTCCCGATAGAAGTCGAGCAGCGGATGGCCGGGGGAAAGGAAAGGCGGCCACAGGAAATACGGTCCAACGTGGTCATCGGCGTAGGGCTGCCGCTCCAGCATGGCAGTGACCACCCTGCGCCCTGTGGCGATCTGTTCGCCACTGAGCACGTCCGGATGGACAACCTTGAGTTGTGCGGCGGTGGGTTCCTTCGATCAGGTGTCACCCCTCTGAGGACGACGTCATCGGTTCCTTGCCGGGCGGTGCTCGGCGCTCTCATCGGCGAAGACACAGAGCTGGCTGATGTTCTCGCGATAGCTGTCTGGCGTGCCGTGGTGCTCCTTGCGGGGCGGTCCGTCGATCCACTGATGCCAGAGGCCGTCCGCGGTCAGGAATCGGGCTGCTTGGTCGGCGCCGAGCTTGGCATCGAGGTGGAGGAGCGCGCCCATGGCGGCCGACTGGTCGTAGTAGAGGTCGGGGCGTCGCAGGTAGCGATCGAGGTAGGCGGCCAGCAGGTCCGCGTCGGCGGGAGTCGCGAACGTGGCGAAGGTGACGCAGTAGGCCGAGCCTGCGAAGCAGACCTCGCTGGCAAGCAACATTTCGCCGAGGCGTTCGCGGAACTCAGTTCTGCGGGCGACGGCGATGAGCCAGGCTGCGGTTTTGCGTTCGCGCCACTCGCCTTCGAGCAGGATGGTCAGCTCGCGGGGCGTGATATCGCCGGCGGCCTCGCCGAACTCCCGTGTGAACTTGGTGCGTTCAGGCTCGGTCATGCGCATGAGAGGGCCGCCGAGTTTGAGGTAGCGCCTGTCGGGCGTGACGTAGCCGTGGACAAGAGCGAGCAGCTCGGGGTCCTCGTTGGCGTAACGCATAGCCGCATCCTTTCCTGGGCAAAGCCGTTCGACCAGTGCTTTTCTCAGTCGCACTGGTCAGTCGGCCGGCTCGTCGTGTGGTTCGCCGAGGTCGTCGAGGAGGCTGGTGATGCGGTCGGTGACGCGCTGGTGGCGATCGATCTCCCGCTCCCATCCGCGGTCCGTTGCGTCGGTGATCAGTTGCCGCTCGACGCAGAGGCGTTCACGCAGGCGTGTCGCGTACTCGGGTGTGGTGACGAACTTCGCGCAGCTGAGGTAGAGGTCGCACTCGCAAGGGCCCTCCTGGGGCAGGCGAAGGCAGCGTCCAAGCTCGAGCTCGTTCTTGTAGAAGTTGGTCTTGGGCCAGTCCAGCGCGTCCTGGTCGAGTTGCCCGGATCGCAGGGTGTCGGCAAGGGGGCCGGCGATGGTGGCGCCGGGCTGAAGCACGGCCTGGTAGTCGGCCAGGACGGTGGGGTCGGAGATGTGCGTGTAGGTCGTCGACATGCCGGGGCTCCTGTGGCCGAGGACCTTCATGATGGTCTGGACCCGGGCACCCTTCTCGGCAAGTTGGGTGCCCAGGGTGTGCCGGAACCGGTGGGGGTGGATCGCGGGTTTGCCGACGCCGTTGAGGATGGCCAGCTCTTCGCAGATCACGCGGAGCGGGTGAGCGAAGAGGTGGTCGGGGCCTGCGATCACGCCGTTGCGCAGGAAGAGGTAGCGCGTCGGGCGTCCGAGATCGGGGTAGTGGATCCCGCGGTCGGACTGGGCCTGCCGCAGTGCGGCGAGAGTACGGATGGCCTCGACGGCTTCCTCGTGGAGCGGGACGGTGCGCTCCTTGAGGGCCTTGCCCGCTGCGAGCCGAAGCCGGGGCGTGCCGTCGGGGTAGGCGTCGAGGCGGTCGAGTGGAGCTTGCGGATTTCGGTGCGGCGGGCGCCGCTCCACCGGGCGACCAGCAGCGCGCACCGCTGGAGGGGGCATTCGAGGGCCCGGACGCGGTCCATGACCGGGCCGAGCTGGTCAGCTGGGATGAACCGGGGGACGCGTTCGATGACGCGGGGCATGTCGGCGTGCGTGATCAGGGGGCGCGCGGGGACGTCGTCCCATTCGGCGACGGCGGCGTAGCGGAAGAGCACGGCGACGGTGGAGATGATGCCGGCGCGGTACGCCCGGCTCAGTGGCTGGAAGGCGCGTTCGGCCAGGAAACGCTCAAAGACGGCGTCGAGTGGGGTTTGCCGCTGAGCCGCGTGGGCGGAACCCTCTCCTCCCGGGTCGGCGGTCGGGCAGTGATGTCGGCGTGGAACAACGCGAGACCGGTGGGGTAGGCGTCGGTGCCCCACGACGCCTTCAGGGGCGCACAGCGTTCCTCTCCGACGACCTGGAGCAGGCCAACCGCGGAGTGCGACTGCACGAGCAGATCGCCCTGGCCGGAGGATCGATCGAACACGGCAAGCTGACCGTGGAGAAGAGCCCGGAGACCCTGGAACACTGGCTCACCGCCGCATCGCAGGACGTGCCGCCGCCCGAATTCCTCGACCGGCTCACCGCGCTGTGGGACGTACTGGAGACCCCACTCGGTAAGGCGCTGCAGACCGAGTCCAACAAGATCGCGCGCAAGCAGCGCAGAGTCCTGGACAAGCGCTGTGAGGATGACGTCAAGGCGATGCAGTCGGTACTGACCGAACTGGAACGCAACATCCGGGATTCCCGCGACGCCGAGGAAGGCCATCGCGTCCTCCAAGGTGCCCTCGGTGAATCCGGTGTCCTCCTCGCGCTGCTGGTGCGTTGCTCAAGGCGGTTGGGGTTCCATGGGATTTCCCAGTGCAGAACCCGGTGGCAGTGGTTCTGCAGGTTGATGCCCTCGCTCGCGAAGTCCGTGGCGAGCAGATCCGCACCGGATCGACGTCGGGGTCGTCCTGGAAGACGTTCTTGACGCGCTCGCGTTCATCGCGGTCCTGGCCGCCGTAGAGCTGGGCGATCGCCTCGTTCGGCACGCCGGCGCTGATGAGTCGTTCATGCAACCAGCGCTGGGTATCGCGGTATTCGGTGAACACGATGACCCGCTCGCCGTCCCAGCTACCGTTCAGCCCATCAGTTTCAGATGGGTGTCCACCGTATTGGCAAAGGCCTTCGGGCTGGGACAGGAATCGGCGCTTGAGTAGCGTAACGACGAAGTCCGCAGCCCGGCTCGGCGCGGTGCCCTTCAACGTCAGCTGCCCGGAGATCGTCTCGCGGCGAGACTGCGCGTACTGGTCGAGTTTCGCGTAGGCGTCGCGGGTGGCGGTGTCGTAGACGACCTCCAGGGGATGGTCGAGGTCACGTTCCGGGAAGCGCGGGCTGCCGTCCCAGTTCGGCGGCAGGTCCCGCTTCAGTCGCCGCACCATTACCTGCGCCTTGGCCTCTTCCGAGGGCTCCAGGGTGCGGGCGAAGCGGTGGCCGTCCAACAGGGCCAGGAGGGCGGTGAACGATGCCAGGTAGCCGTTGTGCGGCGTCGCCGACAGGAACAGCCTGTGCTCGGTGTGCGGGGCCAACGTCTTGATCGCGTCGGTGCGCTGTGAGTCGACCGCGTACTTCCCGGACCCCGAAGGCGCACGCGTATGCACCTCGTCGACGACGAGGAGATCGAATGCGCGTGGATACTGGGGCGTCGGCGGCAGGATCGAGCGCAACAGCGCCATGGGCCGCTCCCGCTTGAGCCAGTCAATCGAGACGATCAACCGCGGGTAGTGCGTCCACGGGTTCTCGTACAGTCCGCGAGACCTGCGAAGCTCCTTCAGGAGCTCCGCATCCACGATCTTGAAACCCAGGCCGAACTTGTCGCGCATCTCATCGCGCCACTGCAGGGTGAGCGAAGCCGGGCACACGATCAGCATCGTCCGCGCCCGGTGCCGCAACATCAGCTCCTGCATCACCAGGCCCGCCTCAATGGTCTTTCCAAGACCGACGCCGTCCGCGATCAGCAGGTTCGTCCGCGGCATCTGCAGCGCCCGCACCACCGGGTCGAGCTGATAGTCCTCCGGCTTCACTCCGGAGCGGAACGGCGCCTGCAGCAACGTCTTGTCCGCCGTGGCCACCGAGCCCCAGCGCACCGCGTCAAGGAAGGCATCCAACTTCGCCGGGTCGTCGAACCCGCTCGCAGGAGAGGGCAGGGCATGCTGCTCACGGGCGGTAGCGCCGGGCTCCAGCTCCCACAGGACGCGCAACTCTTCGTCACCGGAATCACCGTCCACCGAAACCAGAGAGACCAGGTGCTGCGCCTCGGCAAGCAGTGGACTGCCCGGCTCCTCGACCGTGATCGAGGAGCGCTCCACCGCAGTGGCCACCCAATTGCAGTTACGTACCGTGACCAATTGGCCGATGGTCGGCACCGTCTTGTCCTGTACTAATTGGTCTGCCTCGTCGACCTCTTCGATACCCGCCCGCGTCAACTTCCGCTCCCGGATCGCCTGTCGTTCCGTGCATCCTGGCACGAGCCCGAGTCCTACCCGAGATCCATGTCACCAGTTGCATCCCAGCCTGGCAGACGCAACTGATAGAACACCCTGGTCTCCATATATCGGTGATCTGGAGGAGGGGTTCCAGAACCGTGCGGAGAACGCCCTTCTCCGCGCGCAGCTCAGCAATCTTCCTACGGAGCCTCTTCAAGTCCTCGCGCTCGGCCGAGGTCAGCTCACCGGGCTTGCCCCCGCTACGGTCGGTTCACAGTTGCTGTTTCCAGCGGCGTCAATGTGAGCCGGGGGAGCGTAGAGGGCAGAACGGACAGGAAGGAGAGATACACGATGTCGCCCTGGATGATGGGCCCGTGAGCCCGACCGCCGCTGAAGATGTTGGTGACGGTCCACCTGCTAGTTCACTGGGGTCCTGTCGGAACTCGATCACATCTCAGTCCACGCGACGTGAGCCCTGGCAGCACCGCTGCACGCTAGCTGCACGATTGGCCACCGGATGGCCACCGGACCTAGCTCTCAGAGCGGAGGCCCGAAGGTGGAAGGCAACAAAGCCACAGGTCAGGGCATTGCACCAAGAAGTGACTACTGACGGCCAACCGCAGAGCTACGCACTACGATGCACAGACAGACAGTGCCCGATTAACCCGAATTCCAAGGTCATCCAAAACAAGAAACCCCAGGTCAGAGACTTGACCTGGGGTTCACCATAGAGCCGCCTTCGGGATTCGAACCCGAGACCTACGCATTACGAGTGCGTTGCTCTGGCCAACTGAGCTAAGGCGGCTTGCCCTGTGGACCATGGTGTGGTCTGTGGCGCGGCCAAGTCTACACAGTTTCCGGGGGTGCTCCGTACAGGGCTGGGGTGGGGGTCTTGTTGCAGGTCAGGGGCATTTCTTGGCGTTGGGTGGAGGTGTGCCGTCCAGGAGGTAGGTGTTGATCGCCGTGTCGATGCAGTCGCTGCCCCGGCCGTATGCCGTGTGGCCGTCGCCGTCGTAGGTGAGCAGGGTGCCGGAGGAGAGCTGGGCGGCCAGGGACTGGGCCCATTTGTACGGGGTGGCCGGGTCGCGGGTGGTGCCGACGACGACGATCGGGGCCGCGCCCTTCGCCTCGATGCGGTGCGGGGTGCCGGTGGCCTTGGTGGGCCAGTAGGCGCAGTTCAGGGAGGCCCAGGCGAGGCCTCTGCCGAAGACCGGCGAGGCCTGTTCGAAGGAGGGGAGCGCCTGGGTGACCTCTTCGGGGCCGGTGAAGGCAGGCGGGAGGTCCAGGCAGTTCACGGCCGAGTTGGCGTACATCAGGTTGGCGTACGAACCGTCGCCGTCGCGCTCGTAGTACGAGTCGGCCAGCGCGAGAAGAGGAGCGCCGTCGCCGTCCAGCGCGGCGGCCAGGGCTTCGCGGAGCTGGGGCCAGGCGGATTCGTCGTACATCGCGGCGATCACACCGGTCGTGGCGAGGGACTCGCCCAGCGGGCGGCTCTCGCCCGTGGGGACGGGCCTGGCGTCCAGAGTCTGGAAGAAGGCCTTCATCCGGGTCGTGACCTCGGCCGCGGAGGTACTGCCCAGAGGGCAGTCCGGCTGTTTGACACAGTCCTGGGCGAAGGACTGGAAGGCCGTCTCGAAGCCGGCCGTCTGATCGCGGTTCAGATCGCGGGCCGGCAGGGACGGATCCATCGCGCCGTCCAGGACGAGACGGCCCGTGCGCTCCGGGAACAGCTCGGCGTACGTCGCCCCGAGGAAGGTGCCGTACGAGGCGCCCACGTACGACAGCTTCTTGTCGCCCAGTGCGGCGCGGAAGATGTCCATGTCACGGGCCGCCTCGACCGTGGAGACATGCGGGAGGATATCGCCGGAACGCTTGTCGCAGCCCTGGGCGAACCTCTTGAAGGACGCGGTCAGCAGCCCGGCCTCGGCCTGGTCGTCGGGAGTCTGGTCGACCTGGGTGTACGCGTCCATCTCCGCGCCGGTGAGGCATTCGACCGGCTCGCTCCGGGCGACTCCGCGCGGGTCGATGGCCGCCATGTCGTACTGAGCGCGGACCGGAGCCGGATAGCCGATGCCGGCGTATCCCTGGAGATAACCGATCGCCGAGCCGCCTGGGCCGCCCGGATTGACCAGGAGCGAGCCGAGCCGTGTGCCCGGTCCCGTGGCCTTCTTACGGGCGACGGCCAGCTTGATCTCGGTACCGTCCGGCTTGGCGTAGTCGAGGGGGGCCTTCAGCGTGGCGCACTGGAAACCGGGGGCTCCGCACGCGCGCCATGTGAGCTTCTGGTCGTAGAACTTCTTCAGGGCTGCCGGGTCCGAGGCCGTCGTGCCGGAGCTCGTCGTGCCGGAGGTCCCAGAGGTCGACGTACCCGAGGTCGGCGTACAACCGAAGATCAGCAGACCGGCCGCCGCCAACGCGGTGGCGGTGACACGGAACAGGCGCCTGTTGTCCATCCAGGGAGCCTAGCCGCCGGATGGCGTATGCCGCCCGTCAGCACTCATACGGGTGAATCTGCCGATTTGCTGATTATCTGCATCAATCCGCCCACACGTCGTCAGCCCGCCCGCAGCGACACCGCCATCGCCTCCACCGCCAGCAGCGGCGCCACATTGCGGTCCAGCGCCTGGCGGCAGGCGCTGATCGCCTCTATCCGGCGCAGGGTCCGCTCAGGCGTGGAGGCGCGGGCGACGCGGTCCAGCGCGTCCCTTACGTCTCCATTGGCGAGCGCGACCCGTGAGCCGAGCTGGAGCGCCAGCACATCGCGGTAGAAGCCGGTCAGATCCGTGAGGGCGAGATCGAGGCTGTCCCGCTGCGTACGGGTGGAACGCCGCTTCTGCCGGTCGGCCAGCTCCTTCATCACCCCCGCCGTGCCCCGAGGCATCCGGCCGCCCGCCGAGGCGCCGAGCGCGGCCTTCATGTCCTCGGTCTCCTTGACGTCCACATCCTCGGCGACCTGCTTGGCGTCCTCCGTCGCGGCATCGATCAGCTCCTGGGCCGCCTTGAGACAGCCGCCGATGTCGTCCACGCGCAGCGGCATCTTGAGCACGGTGGCACGGCGCGCGCGGGCCCGTTCGTCGGTGGCGAGGCGACGGGCGCGGCCGATATGTCCCTGGGTGGCACGGGCGGCGGCATGGGCGGCCTCCGGCTCGATGCCGTCGCGCCGGATCAGCACATCGGCAACGGCCTCCACCGGTGGCGTACGCAGGACAAGATGGCGGCAGCGCGAGCGGATGGTGGGCAGGACGTCCTCCAGAGAGGGCGCGCAGAGCAGCCAGACCGTACGGGGCGCCGGCTCCTCCACCGCCTTCAGCAGAACATTGCCCGCGCCCTCGGTGAGGCGGTCGGCGTCCTCCAGCACGATGACCTGCCAGCGGCCTACGGCCGGCGAGAGCTGGGCACGGCGCACCAGCTCACGCGTCTCCTTGACGCCGATGGAGAGCAGGTCTGTACGGATCACCTCGACGTCGGCGTGCGTACCAATCAGGCTCGTATGACAGCCGTCGCAGAACCCGCAGCCCGGCTCTCCGCCGAGCGCACGGTCCGGACTGACGCACTGGAGCGCGGCGGCGAAGGCACGGGCCGCGGTGGAACGGCCCGAGCCCGGCGGCCCGGTGAACAGCCACGCGTGCGTCATCTTCGAGGCCTCGGGCGGCGGCGTGCCCGAGGCCTCGGCCGTCACCCGCGAGTCGGCGTCACGGGCGGCAGCGGAGAGCGCCACATGAAGGCGGTCCTGCCCGACCAGGTCGTCCCATACGGTCATACGCCGTCACCGCTCCTTGCCGTCCGCTGCCCTGCCGTGTGCGTGGTCACGCGTGTGCTTGGTCGCGGCCGACGACATGCCCAAGTGCCTGCCGCGCCGCTCGGAGCGCTCTGTACCGCTCCGATCCCATTGTGGGGCCGGGGTCTGACAGTCCGTCCCCCGCTTCACGGCTCAGCCACTTCACAGCTCAGCGGCGGCGGCGCCTGCTGTCGGTCTCGTCGTCGTCCTCGTGCGGGCCGAGCAGTTCGTCCGCCAGGCTTGGAAGATCGTCCAGCGGGGTCTCCTCCGCCCAGTCCGAGCGGCGGCGCGGGCGCTCCGGTTCCGGCTCCGCGCTGCCCTGCGGCGGGAACTGCGGCAGCTCGCGCGTGCGCTCGTTGCCGCCCTCGGCGGGCGGAGCCGGTTCGTCCTCGCGGAAGAAGCCCTGCGGCACCCGGTCGACGGGATCGCCGTTCCGTACGGGCGGGAGTACGGCGGTCTCATCGACCGCACGCGCATCCCGCGCGTCCCTGACCTCGCGCCCACTCGCGCCCTGATCATCCGCAGACCCGGAACCGGAACCAGTGCCAGAGCCAGAATCGGCACCAGAACCAGTACCCGTCCCCCGCTCCCCGTCCCGTACCGGCGCCGACGGCACCTGCGGCAGCACAGCCGTCTCGTCCACCGCAGGCCGCTCGGACCGCTCCGACACCCGCGGAATGACCCTCGTCTCCTCGGCGTCCCGCGCCGCCGCCACCCGCGGATCGTCCGGCCGTAGAGCCGGAACCTCCTGCGTCACCGCGTCCGCAGCGTCCGCCGGCTTCGGACCGGCCGCCGGCTTCTGTACGGCCGACACGACCGGCGTCGGCACCGTGATCTCATTCGGCGAAACCGCCGAGTCCGCAGCCGAGCCGACAGCCGAACCCGCGCCGGAACCCCCGGCGGAAGCTCCCGCAGCTCCCGCGACTCCCCCAGCTCCTGCCGACTCCTCTGCGAGCCGCCGCGCCTCCTCGGCCCGGAGCAGGGACTCCTCCGCCTTGCGCTGCTTCTCCCGGCGCCGCTCCTCGGCCTCGGCACGCAGCCTGGCCTCTTCCTGGGCCTGCCTCCTGAGCCGCGCCTGCTCCGCCTCGTACGCGCGCTCCTCGGCCTCCCGCCGCTTACGCTCCTCCTCGGCCAGCCGCCGTGCCTCCTCGGCACGCTGCCTGGCCTCCTCCGCCTGCCGCTCGGCCTCGCGCTGCCGCTCCTCCTCCAGCTCGCGGCGCTTGCGCTCCTCCTCCTCGGCCCGGAGCTTGGCGAGCTGGGCCTGGCGCTCGCGCTCCAGCCGCTCCTCCTCCGCCTTGCGCGCGGCCTCTTCCTCCGCCTTGCGGCGGGCCTCCTCGATGGCGGCCCTCCGCGCCTCCTCCCGGGCCTTCACCTCGGCCTCGGAGAGCGGCAGCATCTGGTCGAGCCGGTGCCGTACGACCGTGGTGACCGCCTCCGGCTCCTGGCCGCCGTCCACGACGAGATAACGGGCGGGATCGGCGGCGGCGAGGGTGAGGAAGCCCGACCGTACCCGCTGGTGGAACTCGGCCGGCTCGGACTCCAGCCGGTCCGGAGCCTCCGTGAACCGCTCGCGTGCCGTCTCCGGCGAGACATCGAGCAGCACGGTGAGATGCGGTACGAGACCGTCCGTCGCCCAGCGCGAGATACGGGCGATCTCGGTCGGCGAGAGGTCCCGTCCGGCGCCCTGGTAGGCCACGGACGAGTCGATATAGCGGTCGGAGATGACGATCGCGCCACGCTCCAGGGCAGGGCGTACGACCGAGTCCACATGCTCGGCGCGGTCGGCGGCGTACAGCAGTGCCTCCGCGCGGTTCGACAGACCGGCGCTCGACACATCCAGCAGGATCGAGCGCAGGCGCTTGCCGACCGGCGTGGCGCCCGGCTCTCGGGTGACCACCACTTCGTGGCCCTTGGCACGGATCCATTCGGCCAGCGCCTCGACCTGGGTCGACTTGCCGGCGCCGTCGCCACCTTCGATCGCCAGGAAGAACCCGCTACCGGCCGGAGCCAGAGCCGGATCCGCGCCTCCGCGCAGCGCGTCACGCAGGTCACGACGCAGCGGGACACCGGAACGGTCGTCCGTCTTGGCGAGGACGACCGCCGCGACCGGGAGCAACAGCGCGCCTACCAGCATCAGCGTGAAGGCCGCGCCGTCGTGCGCGAAGACGAAAGTTCCATTGGCGAGGCGGTGCGGGCCGATGGCCGCGGCGACGAGGGGGGCGACGACCACGCCGAGTGCGACAAAGACCCTTACGACGGCTTGAAGGTGTTCGGTGACTCGACTACGACGGTACTCCTCCGTCTCCAGGTCGATAAGCGCGTGGCCGGTACTCGCCACGACCCCGGCCGCGAAGCCTGCGAACAGCGCGAGGAGCAGGACGGTCGCCGTGTCCGGCACCAGTCCCATCGCCAGCAGCGCGATACCGGTGAGCGCGATCGCCAGCGCGAACAGACGCCGGCGCGACAGAGTGGGCAGCACCGTCGCGGCGCGGCGGACACCGAGTCCCGTACCGCCGGTCAGCGCGAGGACCAGCAGGGCGAAGGCGACAGGGCCGCCGCCGAGATCCCTGGCGTGGAGTACGGAGACGGCCACGGCGGACGCGACGGCTCCCGCGATCGTGCCGCACGCGAGGACCAGCAGCGGAAGCGCGCCAGTACGCCCCTTCTCCCGGCCCCCGGCGCCGCTCGCGCCTCCCGCGCCCCCACCGGCGGCGGACGGACGGCGCAGCCCTTCGAGCGGAGAGCGCGGACGCGGCGTATGACCGTCGGGCAGTTCCAGGAAGTACAGCGTGGACACGGACGCGGCGAACAGTCCCGCCGCGACATACGAGCCCAGGGCCGCCTGATGCAGCGAGAACCATTCGATGCCCGTACCGAGCAGATTCCCGACCAGCGTGGCGACGAGCAGAACGGCCGCCGCGACGGGCACCGCGGCGAAGGCCGTACGGAGGGAGAGACGGCGCAACGCGTCGAAGTGGTCGGGGAGCGGGCGTACGGCGGCGCCCTCCAGCGGCGGAGCCGGCAGCAGGGCAGGAGCGGCGCTCTCCTTGGCGACCGTCCAGAACCTCTCGGCGGCACCGAGGACGAAGACGGTGGTGAGGAGGATCGGGAGCGCGCGATCCGGTGACCATTCGAGCCACAGCGGCGCGATGATGAGCAGCACGAGACGGAGCACATCCGCGACGATCATCGTCCAGCGGCGGTCCAGCGGACCACCGTCCCTCGCCGGTTTGGCGGACTTCGGTTTGGCGGACTTCTTGGTCGCCTTGGTCTTGGCCGCCTTGGTCGCCCCATCGGTCCCGACGGCGTCAGCGCCTACACCTGCGCCTACGTCTGCCGCACCCGCGTCAGCGGCACCAGTCGGCGCGGCACCGGCCGACGCGGGCCGCGCCCCGCTGCCCGGCGCGAGCAGCCCGGACAGCGGCCCGAGAAGGACCGCTCCGAACAGCAGCGTGGCAAGGACCCGTGCGCCGAACACGGCCGCGACGGCGAACGCCGCGCCCCGGTATCCCGCACCGAATGAGCCCTCGGCGATCGCCGCCTGCAACGACAGCAGCAGAAGCACGAGTACGGCGAGTGCATCGCCGATGCCGCCGGCGAACTGCGCGCCCCACAACCGCCTGAGCGGAGGAAGGCGCAGCAGAGACCGCACAGCTCGCTCGCGTGAGTCTGCGGCAAGTGCGTCGGAGTCGGAGGTGGGGCTCACGACCGTTGGCTGCTCGGCTGGCTGCTCGGCTCGCGTCATCCGCCCAGCCTATCCGGAGCTGTTGACTCCCCGGAGCCCCGTCCGAACACGCGGGCGCACACCCGTCCGAGACAGCCGTACGACTGACGCCACAACGCCCCGGCGCAACACCCCTCGCACACGCCCTCCGGCGCACGCCCGGACGCCGACAGATCCGCCCTATTCGTCCATCTCCGCAGACCTACTCGTCCGTCTCCGCAGACGAAGCCGCCCCGGCCGAAGCAGTTTTCGCCGAAGCCGTCTTCTTGGCCACCGCAGTCGCCGCAGTCTTCGCCGTCGTCGTCTTCTTCGCCGCGGCCTTCTTCGCCGTCGTCGCCTTCTTGGCCGGTGCCTTCTTCGCCGGAGCCTTGGCCGCCTTCTTCGCGGTCTTCTTGGCCGGGCTCTTCGCACGCTTCTCCGCGAGCAGCTCGTACCCGCGCTCCGGAGTGATCTCCTCGACGCTGTCCCCGGTCCGCAAGGTCGCGTTCGTCTCGCCGTCCGTGACATACGGCCCGAAACGTCCGTCCTTCACCACAACCGGACGCTCGCTCACCGGATCCGTACCCAGCTCCTTCAGCGGCGGCTTGGCCGCGGCCCGCCCTCGCTGCTTGGGCTGCGCGTAGATCGCCAGCGCCTCGTCCAGCGTGATGCTGAAGAGCTGGTCCTCGCTCTCCAGCGACCGCGAGTCCGTGCCCTTCTTCAGATACGGGCCGTACCGGCCGTTCTGCGCGGTGATCTCGACGCCCTCGGCGTCCTTGCCGACCACGCGCGGCAGCGACATCAGCTTCAGCGCGTCGTCCAGCGTGACCGTGTCCAGGGACATGGACTTGAAGAGCGAGGCGGTACGGGGCTTGACCGCGTTCTTGCCGGTCTTCGGAGTGCCGTCCGGCAGGATCTCCGTGACATACGGACCGTACCGGCCGTCCTTCGCCACGATCTGATGACCGGTCACCGGATCGGCGCCCAGCTCGAAGTCACCGCTCGGCTTGGCCAGCAGCTCCTCCGCGTACTCGACCGTCAGCTCGTCGGGCGCCAGGTCCTCCGGCACATCGGCGCGCTGGTGGCCCTCATCGTCCTTCTCCCCGCGCTCCACGTACGGGCCGTACCGGCCGACGCGCAGCATGATTCCGTCGCCGACGGGGAAGGACGAGATCTCGCGCGCGTCGATCGCTCCGAGGTCGGTGACCAGTTCCTTCAGTCCGCCGAGATGATCGCCGTCGCCATTGCCCGCGCCCGACGCGGGCCCCGCGTTGTCGTCGCCCTCGCCGAAGTAGAAACGCCTCAGCCACGGCACGGCCTGGGCCTCGCCCCGCGCGATGCGGTCGAGGTCGTCCTCCATCCTGGCCGTGAAGTCGTAGTCGACCAGCCGGCCGAAGTGCTTCTCCAGCAGATTGACCACGGCGAAGGAGAGGAAGGACGGGACGAGCGCCGTGCCCTTCTTGAAGACATAGCCGCGGTCGAGGATGGTGCCGATGATCGAGGCATAGGTCGACGGACGGCCGATCTCGCGCTCTTCCAGCTCCTTGACCAGCGAGGCCTCGGTGTAACGGGCCGGCGGCTTGGTCGCGTGGCCGTCGACCGACAGCTCCTCGGCGGTGAGCGGATCGCCCTCGGCGACCTGCGGCAGTCGGCGCTCGCGGTCGTCCAGCTCCGCGTTCGGATCGTCCGCGCCCTCGACATACGCCTTCATGAAGCCGTGGAAGGTGATCGTCTTGCCGGAGGCGGAGAATTCCGCGTCCCGGCCGTCGCTCGCCCTGCCGCCGATCTTGACGGTGACGCTGTTGCCGACCGCGTCCTTCATCTGGGAGGCGACGGTCCGCTTCCAGATCAGCTCGTACAGCTTGAACTGGTCGCCGGTCAGTCCCGTCTCCGCGGGAGTGCGGAAACGGTCGCCCGAGGGACGGATCGCCTCGTGCGCCTCCTGCGCGTTCTTGACCTTGCCCGCGTACGTACGCGGCTTGTCCGGCAGATAACTCGCTCCGTACAACTGCGTGACCTGCGCACGGGCCGCCGAGACCGCTGTGTCCGAGAGAGTCGTGGAGTCCGTACGCATATAGGTGATGAAGCCGTTCTCGTACAGCTTCTGCGCGACCTGCATCGTGGACTTCGCCCCGAAGCCCAGCTTGCGCGAGGCCTCCTGCTGGAGCGTCGTCGTACGGAACGGTGCGTACGGGGAGCGGCGGTACGGCTTGGACTCGACCGAGCGGACCGAGAAGGAGGTGCTCTCCAGGGCGGCGGCGAGCGCCCGTGCGTTGGCCTCGTCCAGATGCAGCACCTGGTCGGACTTGAGCCGTCCGTCCGGACCGAAGTCACGGCCCTGGGCGACACGCCGGCCGTCGACCGCGTTCAGCCGGGCGACGAGCGAGGACGGATCGGAGGCGTCTCCGGCCCGGCCGGTGGAGAACGTACCGGTCAGATCCCAGTACTCGGCGGAACGGAACGCGATGCGCTCACGCTCCCGCTCGACGACGAGCCGGGTGGCGACGGACTGCACACGGCCCGCGGAGAGGCCTCGCATGACCTTCTTCCACAGGACCGGCGAGACCTCGTAGCCGTAGAGACGGTCGAGGATACGGCGGGTCTCCTGCGCGTCGACCATGCGCGTGTTCAGCTCGCGCGGATTGGCGACGGCGGCCCTGATCGCTTCCTTGGTGATCTCGTGGAAGACCATCCGCTTGACCGGGACCTTGGGCTTGAGGACTTCCTGGAGGTGCCACGCGATGGCCTCGCCCTCGCGGTCCTCATCGGTGGCGAGGTAGAGCTCGTCGGATTCGGCCAGCAGCTCCTTGAGCTTTCTGACCTGGGCCTTCTTGTCGGCGTTGACGACATAGATCGGCTGGAAGTCATGCTCGACATCCACACCGAGGCGACGCACCTCGCCGGTGTACTTCTCGGGCACCTCCGCGGCGCCGTTCGGGAGGTCGCGGATGTGCCCGACGCTCGCCTCGACGACGTAGCCGGGGCCGAGGTACCCCTTGATCGTCTTCGCCTTGGCAGGCGACTCGACGATGACGAGTCGGCGGCCGCCGTGTGCGGTCTCGCTGGTCGGGGACAACTTCGCTCTTCTCTCCGGTCGACGCTCGGTGGGCCCGTACGGCAGTACGGCGCGTACGGCACGGCCGGGCGCGGACGGCCCAGCGGTGACGCTGCTTCGCTGCGGAGTGTGACGGTACAACCCGCCCCCGTGTCAAACGGCAAAAGCCCGCAACGGCCACTCGAACGGTAACCCGACTCCAGCCATTCTTGCCGCCCGGACCCCCATGCCCGTCGCGTCGGGCCACGCCGCCCGTGCTTGCGCCGAGGCGCTTCCGGACGGTCGTGTCCGAGGGCGCCGAAACCCGTACGGTGCAGGTCCGACGGCCCGGCGGCGGTCCGCGCGGGTCTGTTCGATCATGATGCGGCGGAGCCGGTCCGGCTCCGGGAAAGCGGATCAGATACGACTGAAACACCACACGCCGAGGGCGAGAAAGACCACGCCCGAGAGTGTCGCGAGCGTGATGGACGCCGCAGGCCGCACTCCGTGGGCCACCGGCGCGCGATGGAGCACGCGCGCCACCGTCCACAGCAGCAGTCCGGCACCGAACAGCGCGAAAATCGCTCCCGCGAAAATCGCCGGCCCGCTCTCCATGCCCGTACCTCGCTCCACGCGTGGCGCCCGTCACATGGCGCCGAGGATTTCAGAGGGCCGAGGCTGGCACCTCAGGGCGTCAGGGCCACGAACTCCGGGTGAACGCCACGAACGCGTTCACCGGCCCTCGGGGACCCGGATGGGACGGCTGCGGCGCGCGGGACCGGTCGGCGCCGAGGGCAGACCGCGCTGGCAGGGCGCCCAGCGCCGGTGGCGGGCGCTGGGGCGGGCGCTGGAAGGGCCAGGACCCGCCCGACCCCGGTCATGTCGGAGCGTCAGAACGAAGTAGGTGCCGGTTCCAGGAAGCCCTCCTCCACCAGTAGTCGGATCGCCTGCGGTGTCCGGTCACGGAGCAGTACCGGATCCTCCTGCATGAGCTGGGCGATCGCGTCGAGGATCCGCCCGGCGCTCAGCCTCCCGTCGCAGACACCCGCGAACCCGGCCGCCACCGCGTCGACCTTCGTCGCCCGCCGCATCCCCCGGTGCTGCCGCAGCACCACATGCTCGGGATCCTCGGCGCCCGGCAGTCCCACCTGCTCCTGGACGACCTCGGGCGCCAGAAGGAAATGGCCGGCCAGAAGGCCCGCGTCATCGTGCGCGCGCAGAAAATCCTGCCGCTCGAAATGGGCCCGTACGGTCTCGCCGAGCGGCTGCTCGACCGGATGCGGCCACTCCTCCACCACGATCGACTGCCGCTCGGCGCCCGACTTCCTGAGCGTGATCCAGCCGAAGCCGACCGCCTTGGTCTTACGGGCCTCGAACTCGTCCAGCCACGCTTCGTACCGCGCGGCGTACTCCTCCGGATCCTCGCGGTGATCGCCGCTGTCGCGCAGCCACAGCTCCGCGTACTGCGTCACGTCCTGGACCTCGCGCTGCACGATCCAGGCATCGCAGCCCGCCGGCACCCAGGAACGCAGCCGCTGCTCCCACTCCTCCCCTTCCACGTGCTGCCAGTTGGCGAGGAAATGCGCGAATCCGCCGGTGCGCAGCCGCTCGCCCGCCTGCTGGACGAGCGTGCGGCACAGATCGTCCCCGCCCATCCCGCCGTCCCGGTAGGTCAGCCGGGCGCCGGGCGAGATGACGAACGGCGGGTTGGAGACGATCAGGTCGTACGTCTCGTCCCCCACCGGCTCGAAGAGCGAACCCTCGCGCAGCTCGGCGGCCGGCGCGTCGGAGAGAGCCAGCGTCAGCCGGGTGAAGCCGAGCGCCCGCGGATTGAGATCGGTGGCGGTGACCCGTACGGCATGCTGGGCCGCGTGCAGGGCCTGGATACCGGAGCCGGTGCCGAGATCGAGCGCCTTCTCGACCGGTGTCCGTACGGTGATCCCCGCGAGGGTCGTGGAGGCCCCGCCCACACCGAGCACCACTCCCTCGTCATGGCCGCTCGCGCCCGAGGCGCCTCCGACGGCGAGCCCCAGGTCGGAGACGATGAACCAGTCCTGTCCCTCCGGCCCTCCGTACGGCCGGACGTCCACCGTCGCGCGGACCTCCTGCCCGTCCCGTACGAGCCAGCCGTCGGCCAGCGCTTCCTCCAACGGCAGCGCTGCCGCCGCACGCTCCTCCGGGACCGACTTCTGGAGCAGAAAGAGCCGTACGAGCGTTTCGAGCGAGGTGTCGCCACGGGTGGCGCGCAGCGCGGGCACGGTCTCGCTGCGGGCCAGCGCAGCGTACGCGGGCGCGCCGAGCAGATCGAGCAGGCCGTCAACGGTGAAATCGGCGGCGAGCAGGGCCGCACGGAGTCGGGGCGAGTGGTCGGGCGTGGGAAGGCTGGTCGTACTCACCCGCCCATTGTGTCGGCTCCCACTGACAACGGCCCGCGGCCCGGTCCCTCCGTTCGGGGGACCGGGCCGCGGTGTCATGTTCGAGAGCGTCCAACGGAGCCCGACGGATTCTGATGCTTCCCGAGGCTTCCTAGCCGCCGTTCACCGACGAGCCGGTCGCCCCGGCGCTCGTCGGTGGCGTCTTCTGGCACCCGGTCTGCTTCGCCATCGCCTTGCCGACAGAGCCGGACTGAAGCTTCTGGAGCGCCTTGTCGCCGCTCCTGCTGAGCTTGTCCAGTTCGTCCGCGACGCCCTTGAGGCCGTCGGCGAAGTCCGCCTGGTCCTTCGTGTCGAGCTCGTCGACCTTCTTCTGGAGGCCCGCGTACGCCGTGGAGGTGGCGTTGAGTTCCTTGACGGCCTCCTGCTGAGTCTTCTCGCCGTCGGTGACGGGCGGGGCGCCCGCGCTGTTCACGGCGGAGCCCAGCGCCTTGTAGGCGCCGGAGATGGACTGGAAGGCCGCAGAGTCGGTCCTCTGGACGTCGATGGGCTTGGTGCTGTCCGAGGTCGCCTGCTGGATGGAGGTGTTGGCGGCCCCGATCTTCTTCAGCTCGGGCTGAACCTGGTCGCAGACCTTCTTGGCCCAGTCGTTCACCTTGCTCTCGCTGTCGTCACTGCAACCGGACAGCGTCATGAGCAGTACCGCACCGCCGGACAGCGCGGCCACAAGCTTCTTGTTCACCGGATGGTCCCTTCCAAGGCTCTCGGCCCCGGAACATACACGCCAAGTGGGCGACAACCGTGTCCAGATCGCACAGTCTGTGTGCTATTGCAGCCATTTGCACCAAGGGAGAGACACCTCACGCGCACCGTGCGTTCCCGAGAACGCCGGCGAGCGGACGGCGCGTCCCTCCACGCCGCCCGCCCGCCGCTCAGCTCCGTACCCGTACGGTCACGGGCCCCGGCGCGCCGTCCGACCGGCCGTCATGACGCCACAGCCGGGTCCGGCGACTTCTCCGTCCCGCCGCCCGAACCGTCACCGCTGCTGCCGTCACTGCCGTCCACCGTCACCGAGCGCCGCTTGGAGACGTACACGGCCCCGATGATGACGGCCAGCGCAAGCACGGCCACCAAGGCGCGGATGCCCGCGCTGGCGTCGCTCCCGTAGCTGAACTGCACCACCGCGGGCGCGATGAGCAGCGCCACCAGGTTCATCACCTTCAGCAGCGGGTTGATGGCCGGTCCCGCCGTGTCCTTGAACGGGTCTCCGACCGTGTCCCCGATCACCGTCGCGGCATGGGCGTCGCTGCCCTTGCCGCCGTGGTGCCCGTCCTCGACCAGCTTCTTGGCGTTGTCCCAGGCACCGCCGGAGTTGGCCAGGAAGACGGCCATCAGGGTGCCGGTGCCGATCGCACCGGCCAGGAACGAGCCGAGCGCCCCGACGCCGAGCGAGAAGCCCACCGCGATCGGCGTGAGGACGGCGAGCAGTCCCGGCGTGGCCAGCTCGCGCAGCGCGTCCTTGGTGCAGATGTCGACCACGCGCCCGTACTCCGGCTTCTCGGTGTAGTCCATGATCCCGGGATGCTCGCGGAACTGCCGTCGCACCTCGTAGACCACCGAACCGGCCGACCGCGACACCGCGTTGATCGCCAGCCCGGAGAAGAGGAAGACGACCGCGGCACCGAGGATCAGTCCCACCAGATTGTTGGGCTGGGAGATGTCCAGACTGAGCGTCAGCCCGTCGGTCACGGTCCCGACATCGGCGACGGCCGTGGCGATGGCGTCGCGGTACGAGCCGAAGAGCGCCGACGCCGCGAGTACGGCCGTGGCGATGGCGATGCCCTTCGTGATGGCTTTCGTGGTGTTGCCGACGGCGTCGAGGTCGGTGAGCACCTGGGCGCCCGCGCCCTGGACATCACCGGACATCTCGGCGATGCCCTGGGCGTTGTCGGAGACCGGACCGAAGGTGTCCATGGCGACGATGACGCCGACGGTGGTGAGCAGTCCGGTGCCGGCCAGCGCCACCGCGAAGAGGGCGAGCATGATCGACGTACCGCCGAGCAGGAACGCCCCGTACACCGCGAGCCCGATCAGCAGCGCGGTGTAGACGGCGGACTCCAGACCGATGGCGATGCCTGCGAGCACCACGGTGGCGGGACCGGTCAGGGCGGACTTGGCGATATCCCTGACCGGGCGCCTGGTGGTCTCGGTGAAGTAGCCCGTGAGCTGCTGGATCAGGGCGGCGAGCACGATACCGATGGCGACCGCGACCAGGGCCAGCACACGCGGATCACCGCTGTGCGTGAGGATCTCCTGATCGTCCACTCCTTCCAGTCCCGCATAGGAGGACGGCAGATAGACGAAGACCGCCACGGCCACCAGGGCGAGCGAGATCGCCGCGGAGATGAAGAAGCCGCGGTTGATCGCGCTCATACCGCTGCGGTCGGCGCGGCGCGGAGCCACGGCGAAGATGCCGATCATCGCCGTGACCACTCCGATCGCGGGAACGATCAGCGGAAAGGCGAGCCCGAAGTCCCCGAACGCCGCCTTGCCGAGGATGAGCGCGGCGACCAGCGTCACGGCGTACGACTCGAACAGGTCCGCGGCCATGCCCGCGCAGTCGCCGACGTTGTCGCCCACGTTGTCCGCGATGGTCGCGGCATTGCGCGGATCGTCCTCGGGAATGCCCTGCTCCACCTTGCCGACCAGGTCGGCGCCGACGTCGGCGGCCTTGGTGAAGATCCCGCCGCCGACACGCATGAACATGGCGATCAGCGCGGCACCGAGTCCGAAGCCCTCCAGCACCTTGGGCGCGTCGGCGGCATAGACGAGGACCACACAGGAGGCACCGAGCAGGCCGAGGCCCACCGTGAACATCCCGACCACACCGCCCGTACGGAATGCGATCTTCATGGCCTTGTGGGAAACGGCCGTGAGATCTTTTTCCGGCTCGCCCTCCGCCGGTGTCGCCTCGCGCGCCGCCGCGGCGACCCGCACATTGCTGCGTACGGCAAGTCGCATGCCGATGTAACCGGTGGTCGCCGAGAAAAGCGCGCCCACCAGGAAGAACAGCGAACGTCCCGCGCGCTGCGACCAGTTGTCGGCCGGCAGCAGCATCAGCAGGAAGAACACCACGACGGCGAAGACGCCGAGGGTACGCAACTGCCGGGCCAGATAGGCATTCGCGCCTTCCTGGACGGCCGCCGCGATCTCTTTCATCGAATCCGTGCCCTCGCCCGCCGACAGGACCTGGCGCACCAGGAGCTGGGCGACGAACAGAGCCGCCAGCGCGACCACCGCGATGACGATCACGATGAGCCGATTGTCGTCCGTGAGTATCGCGGCTGCGAGAGAAGTGGGGTGTTCGGACAGTTGTGGATGGAAGTGCCCCGCCATTCGTCCTCCTTGACGCTCAGCGTTCAAGATGGACGGATTGTAGGGAGCAGGACCTGATCAAAACAGAGCACGCCACATGTAATCGACCTTGACTTATCCGCACACAAATGATCGCACCGAAAATAGGTAATGGGATAAACGCATTGATAAAATGATCGACGATCTTCGGTGAAATAAGAAAGGCCCTGCTCAGCAGGGCCTTTCAAGGCGGGGCAATGGGGAGATCTGATCAGGGCATCCCGGCAGTCCGATCAGCACACCGCCACGATTCGATCAAGGCATCGCGACCAGTTCGATCAGGGCATCCTGGCTCGATCAGGGCATCGCGACGGCCGGCGCCGTCGGCCAGCTCATCCGGATGACACCGCCGTCGTCTCCCGTGGTGACTTCCACATCGTCGACGAGCCCGCTGATGACCGCGAGCCCCATCTCGTCCTCGCCCTCGGCGTCGCCGTCGTACAGATCACCCGAGGAAGCGCCCTCTGGCGAGTCGGAGGCCGCACCGCCACCGGTACCGGCACCGCCGCCCGTGCCGGTGACGCCGTCGCCGACCTCGATGGAGAAGTTCTTCTCCTCCTCGGTCAGCACGACTCTCACCGGGGCGGTGATGCCATGGCTGCGGTGCAGCCCGACCGCCCGGCTGCATGCTTCACCGACCGCGAGTCTGACCTCGTCCAACACTGCTTCGTCGACTCCGGCCCGGCGCGCCACGGCGGCCGCCACCAGACGGGCCGTCCTGACGTGTTCGGGCTGGGCGCTGAAGCGCAGTTCAACGGTGGCCATGCGATCCCCCTCGAACGTACGAGCGTGCGAACTCACGAGCGAGGGCATCCGGGCGGAACGCCCGGTGCCTCTGCCCTCTTCCGGAAGGCTGTGGCCGACCTCAGTCGGTGGCCGCCACGGCCTCGTCGACCGTGGTGTGGATCGGGAACACCTTGGTGAGGCCGGTGATCCGGAAGATCTTGAGAATGCGCTCCTGGTTGCAGACCAGACGCAGCGAGCCCTCATGGGCGCGCACTCGCTTCAGGCCACCCACGAGCACGCCGAGACCGGTCGAGTCCAGGAAGTCCACGCCCTCCATGTCGACAACCAGGTGGTAGCTGCCGTCGTTCACCAACTCGACCAACTGCTCGCGCAGCTTGGGCGCGGTATACACATCAATCTCGCCACCGACCTCGACGACCGTACGGTCGCCACCAGGGCCGGACACATTGCGAGTCGACAGGGACAGGTCCACGGATCCTCCAGCACCTTGCTATCGAGCGGTCGCCCCTCGGGTCTCCCCGACGGAGCCAGGGGACGTATCGCCAGCCGCGATGGCATTCAATCACTTACCAGCAGTCGCGCACGACGCCTTGAGCCCATTGTCCGTCACACCAGTGACACACTCGATGCCGATGGCCAGGAATCCCAGCCCCAGCGGGCCCCCCGAGACCGGGGCCGAGCGCCCTTCTCCCGGTACGGTCCTCGACCGGCTCACCGCGGGAGCGGGCCGGGCTGCGCGCATCACCCATACGGAGCACCTGCCCCCGCGGGAGGGCCGTCATGCCGTCTGGCCGGATCGCATCAGACCAGAAGTGATCAACGCCATTCAGCAGGCCGGGATCGACCATCCGTGGGCCCACCAGGCAGCCGCCGCCGAGCACGCCCTGGACGGCGAATCGGTCGTCATCGCCACCGGTACCGCCTCCGGCAAGTCCCTCGCCTATCTCGCTCCCGTGCTGTCCACGCTCCTCGACGGCTCGGAGGCCGCCAACGGCCGGGGCACGACCGCGCTCTATCTCGCCCCGACCAAAGCGCTCGCCGCCGACCAACGGCGCGCCGTCAGAGCGCTCGCGGAACCGCTCGGCAACCGCGTACGCCCAGCCGTCTACGACGGCGACACGCCGGTCGAAGAGCGTGAATGGGTCCGGCAGTACGCCAACTACGTACTGACCAACCCGGACATGCTGCACCGGGGCATACTCCCGTCCCACCCGCGCTGGTCCTCCTTTCTGCGCTCCCTGCGCTATGTCGTCATCGACGAGTGCCACACCTACCGCGGCGTATTCGGCTCGCATGTGGCCCAGGTACTGCGCCGGCTTCGCCGTGTATGCGCCCGCTACGGAGCGAATCCGGTCTTTCTGCTCGCCTCGGCCACCGCCGCCGAACCCGCCGTGGCCGCCGGCCGGCTCACCGGGCTGACCGTCCGGGAGGTCGCCGACGACGCCTCACCGCGCGGCGAACTCGTCTTCGCCCTCTGGGAGCCGCCGCTCACCGAACTCCACGGCGAGAAGGGCGCTCCCGTCCGCCGTACGGCCACGGCGGAGACCGCCGACCTCCTCACCGACCTGACCGTCCAGGGCGTCCGTACGGTCGCCTTCGTACGCTCCCGTCGCGGCGCCGAGCTCATCGCCGTGATCGCCCAGGAACGTCTGGCCGAGGTGGACCGCTCCCTGGCCCACCGGGTCGCCGCCTACCGCGGCGGCTATCTCCCCGAGGAGCGCCGCGCCCTGGAGAACGCGCTGCACTCCGGCGAGCTTCTCGGCCTCGCCGCCACCACCGCCCTGGAGCTGGGCATCGATGTCTCGGGCCTGGACGCCGTCCTCATCGCCGGCTACCCGGGCACCCGCGCCTCGCTCTGGCAGCAGGCGGGCCGCGCCGGCCGCTCCGGGCAGGGAGCGCTGGCCGTCCTCGTCGCCCGGGACGATCCGCTGGACACATTCCTCGTCCACCACCCCGAGGCGCTCTTCCAGCAGCCCGTCGAATCCACCGTCCTCGATCCGGACAACCCGTACGTCCTCGCCCCCCATCTCTGCGCCGCCGCCGCCGAACTCCCGCTCACCGAGGACGATCTGACGCTCTTCGGCCCGGCCGTCCCCGAACTGCTGCCGCAGCTCGAAACCGCCGGCCTCCTTCGCCGCCGTGCCTCCGGCTGGTACTGGACCCGCCGGGAGCGTGCCGCCGACCTCGCCGACATCCGGGGCGAGGGCGGCCGTCCCGTCCAGATCGTCGAGGCCGCCACCGGCAGACTGCTGGGCACGGTCGACGAGGCCGCCTCCCACACCTCGGTCCACGGCGGAGCCGTCCATCTCCACCAGGGCCGGACCTATCTGGTGAAGCGGCTCGATCTGGCCGACTCGGTCGCCCTGGTCGAGGAGGCCGCCCCGCCGTACTCCACCACCGCCCGCGATACCACCGCCATCTCCGTACTCGAAACCGACACCGAAATCCCTTGGGGCGACGGACGCCTGTGCTACGGCTCCGTCGAGGTCACCAACCAGGTCGTCTCCTTTCTGCGCCGCAGGCTCATCACCGGCGAGGTGCTCGGCGAGAGCAAGCTCGATCTGCCGCCACGGACGCTCCGCACCCGGGCCGTGTGGTGGACGGTCACCGAGGACCAGCTCGACCGGGCGCGAGTCAATCCGGAGCAGCTCGGCGGCGCGCTCCACGCGGCCGAGCACGCCTCGATCGGGATGCTCCCGCTCTTCGCCACCTGCGACCGCTGGGACATCGGCGGAGTGTCCGTACCGCTCCACCCGGACACCCTGCTGCCGACGGTCTTCGTGTACGACGGCCATCCCGGCGGCGCGGGCTTCGCGGAACGGGCTTTCCGGACGGCCCGGGAATGGCTCTCGGCCACCCGCGAGGCCATCGCCTCCTGCGAGTGCGACGCCGGCTGTCCGTCCTGCATCCAGTCCCCCAAGTGCGGCAACGGCAACGATCCCCTGCACAAGCGCGGCGCCGTACGACTCCTGACCGAACTGCTCAGCTCCGCCCCGCAGGCCCCGGCGACCCCAGCGGCCCCGGCGAACCCAGGGACTCCCGCTGCTCAGGTGGCTCCGGCGGTCTCAGGGACCGCAGCGGCCGAGCCGGTCGCGCCCGCCATGGACTAGCCGTCGAGCAGCCGTCATCTCAGGGCCCGGCCTTCCCGGTTCCGGACGGAGGCGTCGCGAGCGGCGGGCCCGCGCGGGCCCTGACCGTCGGGGCGTACGGTCCGAAGGGCGCCCGGGCCGTCACATCCGCGATGCCGCCGCTCAGCCCGCACCTCACCACCTCCGCACCTTGTGCCGACGCCACATCGGCCGCCCGGCGGCAGGCGTCCGCCTGTCCCAGCAGCGCATGGTCCGCCGCGGCGAGGGCCGCCAAATCCGCCGCCGCAGCCGCCCGGTGACGGGCGACGACCGCCTGTCCCATGGCGAGCACCACCGCGAACACCACGCACATCGTGGTGGCCGCCATGGCCGCCCACACCGTCGCCGCGCCCCGGTCCCTGGTCATGGCGCCACCACCGCCGGCACCGGGCCTCCCATACCGTCTCCGGAGGCGTCCAGGGCGTCCTCGGCCGACGCGACCGCCTCCGCCGTGAGCGTCACGCCCAGCCCGCCCGTCCCGGGCATCGGCGCCTCCACCCGCACCCGCCACAGATCACCCGTACGCTCCAGCGTGACCCTCGCGCTGCTGGGGGCCGCCGAGCGCGCGGCGTCCAGCGCCGCGGCCCGTGGCTCGGACCTGGCGACGGCCCGTGCCCCCACCCGTGCCGCGTCGACGCACTGGATCTGCGCGGAGGCCGCCGTCAGAGCCCAGACCAGGGCCATCGTGAACACCACCAGTGCCGGTACGGCCACGGCCGCCTCCGCCGTCACGGACCCCCGCTCGGAGCGCACGGCCTCAGATCTGCGCATGGAGCGCCTTCCCGATCACCGACTCCAGCGCGGCCGAGACGGATCCGCTCGTGACCACCTTGTAGAGCACGGCCGCGAGCGCGCAGGCCGCGATGGTCGCCACGGCGTACTCGGACGTGGCCATCCCCGTGTCGGCGCGGAGCCGCCCCGGCCATCCGCGCCTCATCCCTTCCCACCAGTTCACACAGCCCGTCCATCCCGTCCGCACCATCAGTGCCGTCCGTCGCATGGTCATCCGCATGTCTGTCTCCCCGTAGAAATCGTTCAAAGAGCCGAAAGAAGATCCGCTCGCAATGCCCGGCCAAGAGGGCTCAGTTGCCCTTCAGCAGCCCGCTCGCGAGACCGATGAGCACCGGCACCACCCCCACCGTCAGAAAGGCGGGCAGGAAGCAGAGCCCCACCGGCGCGGTGATCAAGACCTGGGCCCGCTGGGCCCTGGCCAGGGCAGCGCGTGACCGCTCCGCCCTGAAGCCCTCGGCCAGCCTGGACACCGGCTCCGCGGCCGGCGCACCCGTGGCCGCTGCCCGCTCCAGACAACGGGCCAGTCCCGTCGCGCCCGGTATCGCCCCGAGCCGTCCCCACGCCTCGGCCGGTTCGCCACCGAGCCGCAGCTCCGCGGCCGTCCGTGCCAGCCGGTCGCCCACGGGCCCGCCCAGCGACTCGCCGACCGCCTCCGCCGCCTCTCGCGGCCCGGCTCCGGCGGCGAGACAGGCGGCCAGCAGATCGGCGGCGAGCGGAAGTTGACGGGCCGTCTCACCGGCCAGAGCGCCGTCGTCCGCCTTCCTGGTACGCAGCCATCTCCGTATCCCGTACGCCCCAGCGAGCCCTACCAGCAAGCCGCCCGCCCCACCGACCAGCACACAGCCGATGACGGCCGCGCAGAGCGGCGGACCCCAGCGCCTCGCCCAGGCCGCGATCTCCGGCCGCGGTCGCCGCCGTCCGGCCTCGACCGCCAGCAGGGCCGCGAGCCGCCCGCGCACGCGCCGTTCGCGCCGTATTGCCATCATCGCGAGCACCGCGCACCCGAGGGCGGGGAGCATCGCCCACAGCCTGTGGACGGCGTCGTGGCTCATGACGCCTCCCCGGCCCGTACGATCCGGACGGCCCACCACAGGCCCGCGCCCTCCAGCGCTCCGCCCACCGCCAGCAGTCCCCAGCCGGCCGGGGTGTGGAGCAGCACCCGCAGCGGGTCCGCGCCCAGAGCCGAGCCCAGCAGCAGACCCACCACCGGAAGCACCGCGAGCAGCGTGACCGTCGACCAGGCGCCGGTCAGTTGGGCACGTAACGCTTCCCGTCGCTCCCGCTCGGCCCGCAGCGCGGCCTCCAGCCGGTCCAGCCCTGCGGCGAGTCCCGCACCGCCGTCCACGGCCACCCGCCAGCAGGCGGCGAGCCCCACGAGCCCGTCAGCGCCCGGCTCACGGGCCGCCAGACGCAGGGCGCCCGGTACGTCGCCGCCGAACCGCGCGGCGGCCAGCACGGCGGCCTCAGCGCCTCCCAGCCCGCCCGTGGAGCCCGAGGCGGCCAACAGGGCCTGCGTGGGCTGGAGACCGGCCCTCAGCTCGCCCGCCGCCGTGCCGCACAGCGCGACAACTCCGTCGGCCCGCCGCTCCCGCGCCCTCTTCCGCTCCCGCGACCGCAGGCTCCGTCTCATCAGCGGTACCGCCAGCGCGCCCCCGATCAGCGGCAGCACCGACTCCCCCAGCACGGCGAGCACCAGAGCCGGTAGCAGACAGAGCCACTCCCGCCCGAGCCTTCGAATCCGTCCATGAGCCTTCGCCGTCCAGCGCCGCCGCCAAGGGACCCACAGCGCGGTGTCGTCCGGCCCGCCGCCGTTCCCGAACAGCAGCACGGCCCGGCGCAGCCCGCGCGCGTGCCCGACCGTCAGCCAGGCCGCGGCTCCCGCGCAGAGGGCCGCCGCGCCCACCCAGACCACCATCCACAAGGCCGTCACCGCGCACCTCCGATCCGCGCCCGCAGCCGCGGCCAGCCGCGCTCGTACGTGAAGGCATCGGCGCCCCAGCGCAGCGCGGGCACCGGCACCACCAGCCCTGCGGCGTCCCGCTCCAGCACATGCACCTCGGCGATCCTCCGGCGCCCGTCGCGGTCCCTCACCAGATGGATCACGGCCGAGAGCGCGGCGGCCAACTGGCTGTGCAGCGCCGCCCGGTCGAGACCCGCTGCCGTCCCCAGGGCCTCCAGCCGTGCGGGAACGTCCGCCGCCGTATTGGCATGCACGGTGCCGCAGCCGCCCTCGTGCCCCGTGTTCAGAGCGGCCAGCAATTCGGTGACCTCATGGCCTCTGACCTCGCCGACGACCAGCCGGTCCGGCCGCATCCGCAGCGCCTGCCGGACCAGATCCCGGAGCTCCACCAGTCCCGCGCCCTCCTGGTTCGCCGGCCGGCCCTCCAGCCGCACCACATGCGGATGGTCGGGCCTCAACTCCGCGGAGTCCTCGGCCAGTACGATCCGTTCGCGTGCCCCGACCAGGCCGAGCAAAGTGGACAGTAGAGTCGTTTTCCCTGTTCCCGTGCCTCCGCTGATCAGGAACGACAGCCGGGCCTCGATCAGCGCCCGCAACACACGCTCACCGCCTGGCGGCACCGTCCCCGCCTCGGTCAGCTCCGCCAGCGAGAACGCCGTGGGCCGCACCACCCGCAGCGAGAGATACGTCGAGCCGACCGCCACCGGCGGCAGTACCGCGTGCATACGTGTCCCGTCGGGCAATCGGGCGTCCGCCCAGGGCCGCGCGTCGTCCAGTCGCCGCCCGGCCACCGCGGCGAGCCGCTGCGCCAGCCTCCGTACGGAGGCGGCGTCGGCGAACGACACGGCGGTCAGCTCCAGCCCGCCGCCCCGGTCCACCCACACCCGGTCGGGTGCGGAGACCAGCACATCGGTCACCGACGGATCGGCGAGGAGCGGCTCCAGTGGCCCCGTCCCCACCAGCTCGGACCGCAATTCCTCGGCGGCGCCCAGCACTTCCGTGTCCCCCAGCAGCCGTCCCTGGGCCCGTAACGCGGCGGCCACCCTCGCCGGCGTCGGATCCGCGCCGCTCTCCGCGAGCCGCTGCCGTACGGCGTCCAGCAGGCCGCCCGCGGCCGTCACCGCCGTCATGACGTCACGCTCCCGTCCGCGGCCAGGGCCCGCTCCCAGAAGGCCGTGCAGAACGCCGCCAGCGGTCCGCGCGCTCGGGAGCCCGGCGGCGCTCCGCCGTCCTGGTCCTGCGACAGCCCGGCTTCCAGCGGCAGTTCGCCCACGAGCGGAAGCCTGAGCGCGTCGGCGATCCACCGCTCGTCCAGCCCGGCCGCGTACGGGCCCCGGACCACCGCCCGCAGATCCTGGAGCACCATGCTCACCGTCGAGGCCACCCGGCGGGCCGCCGCGACCGCCCGCAGCTCCGCGGGCACCACCAGCAGCCCCAGATCGAGCTGGGCCAGCGCCTCCGCCACGGCCTCGTCGACCCGGCGCGGCAGATCCACCACCACGACACCGCCGCCTCTGCGGGCGGCGGCCAGCACCGACCGCATGGCCTCCGGCTGGATCACCACCGAGTCGCCGCGATCCCAGCTGAGCACCCGCAGCTCATGGAGGCGGGGCAGCGACTCCTCCAGCGCGCCGCCCGCGACCCGCCCTTTGGATGCCGCGAAATCCGGCCAACGTCTGCCCTCCGTCTGCTCCCCGCCGAGCAGCACATCGAGCCCGCCACCGAGCGGATCGCCGTCGATGAGCATCGTGCGCCGGCCGGTCCGCGCTGCGGTCACGGCCAGGGCACAGGCCAGCGTCGAGGCCCCGGCGCCGCCCCGCCCGCCGATCACGCCGACCGTGAGCGCCTGACGGCCCACGCCCTCGGCGGCGTCCGCGATCCGGTCGACGAGCCAGCTCTCCGCGTCGGGCAGCCGCAGCACGCAGTCGGCGCCGATCTCCACCGCCCGCCGCCATACATCGGGATCGTCCTGATCCCGTCCGACGAGCATCACGCCCCGTCTGCGGGTGGCGCCGCGGCAGCGGGCCGCCGCGTCGTCCCCGACGAGCACCATCGGCGCGTCGTCCCAGCATTCCGCTCGCTCGGGCACCGAGTGATGCACTTGAGGCTCGGCGCCGGCCGCGGCACACAACCGCAGCAGATCGTCGAGCAGCTCCACATCCTCGGTGACGATCAGCGGTCCCGTCCCGCGTCCTCCGGTCACATCCGACCGCTCGGATGTCATGGATCCAGCCACGATCTCCGCCCCTATCCATCTACGCCCCGATCCGGAACTGCGAACGCTCTCTCGCGATCTCGCACTCATCCGGTATCGGTGATTCCGGCTTCTGTGAACTTCACGACGGGAATCACCGTGCAACGGAACGGAAAATCGTGTGGATCTTGCTCGAAAACTGTGGACAACTCACCAGTTGTGAATATCCCGCTCGCTCATACCGGTGACTTCCGGAGAGCAGCACATCGACTACGCACGGTGACGCGTATACATGGAGTGAGGCCATCGCACAGAGCCATCGGGGAGAGGAGGACGGCGTGCTGGAGAGCCCAAAACGCGTCCGGACATGCGACGACCCCCGCCGGGGGGGAGAGCGGGGGTCGTCCCCACGGCCGACTCGGGGGGGGAGGAGCCGGACCGGGTTAGCACGGTCGCGAACGATCCGTGACTTCCATGGTGTACCCGAGAGCCTTCTCAGGCAAACCCACGCGCCCGAGCTTACGCCGAATGGTGGGCGCATATGCTCTGCCTCGTGGAAAACCACTCCTTGCCGCGCACAGCAGCCTTCTTTGACCTGGACAAGACGGTCATTGCGAAGTCATCGACGCTGACCTTCAGCAAGTCCTTCTACCAAGGCGGTCTGATCAACCGCCGCGCCGTACTGCGCACCGCATACGCGCAGTTCGTCTTCCTCGCGGGAGGCGCCGATCACGACCAGATGGAACGGATGCGGGAGTACCTCTCCGCGCTCTGCAAAGGCTGGAACGTCCAGCAGGTCAAAGAGATCGTCGCCGAGACACTCCACGACCTGATCGACCCGATCATCTACGACGAGGCTGCCTCCCTCATCGAGGACCATCACACCGCGGGCCGCGATGTGGTGATCGTCTCCACCTCCGGCGCCGAGGTCGTCGAGCCCATCGGCGAGCTGCTCGGAGCCGATCGCGTGGTGGCCACCCGCATGGTCGTCGGCGACGACGGCTGTTTCACGGGCGAGGTGGAGTACTACGCGTACGGGCCGACCAAGGCCGAGGCGATCAGGGCACTCGCCGAGTCCGAGGGATACGACCTGTCCCGCTGCTACGCGTACAGCGACTCCATCACCGATGTACCGATGCTCCAGTCGGTCGGCCACCCGTACGCCGTCAACCCGGACCGTGCGCTGCGGCGCGAGGCATTGGCCCGGGATTGGCCGATTCTCGTCTTCAGCCGGCCCGTCCGACTCAAGCAGCGACTGCCCGCCTTCTCCATGCCGCCCCGCCCGGCACTGGTCGCGGCGGCGGCCGTGGGTGCGGCGGCAGCGACGGCCGGGCTGGTCTGGTACGCCAGCCGACGCCGTCAGTCCACGCTCGCGTGACCGGCGGCCACCGCGTCCGGGCGGAAATCGAACCGATCAGGCACCCCACCGGAAAGCACAAAACGCATGACCGTTTCGCCCTTGTTTGAACCTAAAAGTAAAGAAGTGCAGCCAGGGGTTTCGCATTCCTGTGGGCAGGAGTACAAAGGATTCAACGGCCCGCGAGACCAAGGACATCCGAGAGGATCACCAGTTAACGCATAAGGCCCCACGGACCGAAGCATGGAAACGGAGCACCCACGCGACGTCGACCCGTCGATTACGGGCCAGCCGCACCAGGTGACGGGCAAAGTACCCGGCCTGATGGGCAACACAACGAGGACGCTTGGTAACTCGGTGGACATGCCAGCGGCGGCGCCAGGACGGTGCCGCCGCAACCCTGTCGGGACAGATCAGGCCGCGCCTCGCTGAAGCGCCTCGCAAACGGCCGTCGATTCCCGGACACCCAGCTCGACCGCGCGTCCGCAGTGGGTGATCCACGCCGCCATACCGTCCGGAGTACCCGAGAGATAGCCGTCGAAGGCAGCCGCGTACGCCGCGCGCCCCAGCTCCGCGTGGCCGACCTCCGCCGGACAGACCGACTTGGGATCCAGACCGCTGCCGATCAGCACCACCCGCTCGGCGGCCCGCGCCACCAGGCCGTTGTACGAGCCGAAGGGCCGCAACGCGAGCAGTTCGCCGTGCACCACGGCGGCCGTCACCAGCGCCGGCGCGGTGCTCGCCGCGATGATCAGCGCCGACAGCCCGTCCAGCCGTCCTGCCACCTCGTCCGCGCCGGGCAGCGGAGCCTCGATCAGCGGGCCTGCCATGTCGCCGCCAGGCATCTCCACCACCGGTTCGCCCGCCAGCCGGGGCCGGCCCACCATCCTGTCCGGGACGCCGGAGCCGCCCGCGGCCACCAGATGGAGCCTGGCCAGTACACGCAGCGGTGACTGCACCCAGATGGAGAGGAGTTGGCCGGCCTCGGCGTTCAGCCGCAGGGCCGCGCCGACCGTACGGGCCTCGGCCCCCGAGCTGAAGTCGCTGCGGCGGCGCACCTCTTCGAGCGCCCAGTCGGCGCCGGACAGTGCCGCGGAACCGCGTGCCGCGCGCAGGGCCGCTTCCGAGGTGACCTCGTCGCTGCGGCGGCGCATGACGCGGTGGCTGTAGACGCGGTCCACCGCTCGGCGTACGGAATCCACCGCCTCGGGGACTGCCGGCAGGGCGGCCAGCGCGGCAAGGGGATCCTCCGGCCGCGGCGCGAAGAAGCCGTCAGAAGCTGTCGTACTCATAAGTAGGGAGGCTACGCCCATGGTGTGCGCCCCACCTTGGAGTGGTCTTCCCCGCACGAAACCATCACCTTGAGCAAGAGTACGGCTACCCTACGTGAACATGAAGATCGCTTTCGTGGGCAAGGGCGGCAGCGGCAAGACCACGCTGTCCTCGCTCTTCATCCGCCATCTGACCGCCAACGAGGCCCCCGTCATCGCGGTGGACGCCGATATCAACCAGCATCTCGGGGTCGCGCTCGGCCTCGACGAGGCGGAGGCCGCCGCGCTGCCCGCGATGGGGGCGCACCTTCCGCTGATCAAGGACTATCTGCGCGGCAGCAATCCACGGATCGCCTCCACCGACGCGATGATCAAGACCACTCCGCCCGGCGAGGGATCGCGGCTCCTCCGGGTCGGCGAGAACAACGCGGTGTACGAGGCCTGCGCCCGGCCGCTCGCGCTCGACGGCGGCGAGATCCGGCTGATGGCCACCGGCCCGTTCGCCGAGTCCGATCTCGGCGTGGCCTGCTACCACTCCAAGGTCGGCGCGGTGGAGCTGTGCCTCAACCATCTCATCGACGGACCCGAGGAGTATGTGGTCGTCGACATGACGGCCGGCTCGGACTCCTTCGCCTCCGGGATGTTCACCCGGTTCGACTTGACGTTCCTGGTGGCCGAGCCGACACGTAAGGGTGTGTCCGTCTACCGCCAGTACAAGGAGTACGCACGGGACTTCGGCGTCTCGCTGGCGGTCGTCGGCAACAAGATCCAGGGCGAGGACGATCTGGACTTCCTCCGGACGGAGGTGGGCGACGACCTGCTCATCACGGTGGGCCACTCGGACTGGGTCCGGGCGATGGAGAAGGGCCGGCCGCGCCCGTTCGATCTGCTGGAGGCGGACAACCGCTGTGCGCTCCAGACGCTCCAGGACGCGGCGGAGGATTCGTACGAGCGTCGCGACTGGGAGCGGTACACACAGCAGATGGTCCACTTCCATCTCAAGAACGCGAAGAGCTGGGGCAACGCGAAGACGGGCGTCGACCTGGCGGCTCAGGTCGACCCCGCCTTCGTCCTCAGCGAGAGCCTGGCCGTACGTCAGCCGTCGTAGGACGCAACACCCGTCGCAGGGCCACGGCACCGCACCCGTCATCCCCTCGTCGTAAGACCTCCAGGCCCCGGTCCCGGCCCATGCGGTCGGCCGGGGCCGGGGCCCGAAGAGTCGAAGGCTCGTCTACCCGGTCAGTGCTTGCCGGAGTGGGCGGACGGCTCTGACGAGGGCTGGGAGGACGGGCTCGCGGAGCCCTTCGGGCCCGCCGCCAGCGTGGGCAGGAACTTCTCCCAGCCGCCCTTGGGCGCCTGGCCGACACGGAGACCGCGCAGCTTGGCCAGGTGCGCCGGATCCTGCACGTCCAGCCAGTCGGCGAGCTGACGGAAGGACACACACCGTACGTCCTTCTGCACACAGACCTTCTTGATCGTCTCCTCGATGGCACGCATGTAGGTGCCGCCGTTCCAGGACTCGAAGTGGTTGCCGATGATCAGCGGGGCGCGGTTGCCCTTGTAGGCGCGGTCGAAGGCCTGGAGCAGGCCGTCACGCATCTGGTTGCCCCAGAACGTGTGCTGCGAAGGATCGCCGTTGACCGTTCCCGACTGGTTGTACATGAAGTTGTAGTCCATCGAGAGGGTCTCGAAGTCACGCCCAGGCACAGGGACGAGCTGAAGAGGGACGTCCCACATGCCCTCGGTCTTCTTGGGCCAGACCTGGTTACTGATCCCGCTGGAGTCGTAGCGGAAGCCCATCGTCCGGGCCGCCTTCATCATGTTCTTCTGCCCTTCCAGGCAGGGCGTGCGCCCGCCGACCATCTCCTTGTCGTAGTCGAACGGCAAGGGCGCCTCGCTCTTCAGCCCCGCGTTGGTCTTCCAGTTCTTCACAAAGGACTTGGCCTGGTCGATCTCGCTCTTCCACTCGTCGACGGACCAGGTGCCGACGCCGCCGTCGTCGCCGCAGAAGTGGCCGTTGAAGTGGGTGCCGATCTCATTGCCCTCCTGCCAGGCGGCGCGCAGCTCCCGCAGGGTGGCCTTGATTCCCTTGGTGTCGTTGAAACCGATGTCCGAGCTGCCCGGCGAGTGCTGGGGCGGCCGGTACTTCTCCGCCTTCTCCTCGGGCAGCAGATAAACGCCGCTCAGGAAGTACGTCATGGTCATCTTGTACTTCTTGCTCAGCTCGCGGAAGTGGGAGAAGAGCTGCTGGCTGTCCTCGCCTGCGCCGTCCCACGAGAACACCACGAACTGCGGGGGCTTCTCCCCCGGCTTGAGCCGCTCGGGCTTGGCCAGATTCGGCTGGGCGCCGGTGAACGCGGTCGAGCCGTCACCGATGAGCTTGACAACGGCCTTCGGGGCGGCGGCGGGCCCCTTCTTGGCTGCGGGCGCACCCGTACGGGCCTCGTCCCCGCCCGATCCGGAGCATCCGGCAGCGCCGACGACAAGCGCCGTGACGGCGGCACCGAAGGCGGTTCTCCTTGTGGCGGCCAGCATTCGCCCACCCTCTTCCTTCAGGTTCAGTACCGAAGTGCCGAGCGGCGACTGCCGGCACGGCGCCGAGCGCGGACACCGTCGCATCAAGGCCGAAGAGGTGAAGAAACGACAAGCCGTAAAAGATCACTAATCACCGGGACAGGTGAACGTTTGCTCCTTTTGCCCGGAAAGTCCTGCCACAATCTTTACTCTCCATTACGATTCGTTTACCGAGAGTTGAGCTGAGCATTCCGCTGCCGCACGCCGTGTCTCTCGGCCGAGCCCCATGGCCGCGTCCGCGCCGCCCCGGAGGAGACGGGAAATATGTCCACCTGTGTCATCCCTCGTACCGCCCAGAGCTCTCAGACGAGCCGCGCCCAGCCCACGGTCCGCTTCCCTCGCATCGCACGTTTCCGGAGGCCGCACGACCCACCTCCGGACCGGCGCGGCTTCCGGATCGCCGGAGCGGACTTCTCCGCCTCGATCTCCGTCTTTCTGATCGCACTGCCGCTCTCCCTGGGCATCGCGCTCGCCACGGGCGCGCCGCTCCAGGCCGGGCTGGTGGCCGCGGCGGTCGGCGGTCTGGTCGTCGGGCGGCTGGGCGGGGCACCGCTCCAGGTCAGCGGTCCCGCGGCCGGGCTCACCGTCGTCACGGCCGATCTGATCCAGCAGTACGGCTGGCGCACCACCTGCGCCATCACCATCTGCGCCGGGCTCGCCCAACTCGTCCTCGCGGCGCTGCGGGTGGCCCGGTCGGCGCTCGCCGTCAGCCCGGCGATCGTGCACGGCATGCTCGCGGGCATCGGTGTCACGATCGCCCTGGCCCAGCTCCATATCGTGCTCGGCGGTTCGCCGCAGAGTTCCGCCGTCGACAATGTGCTGGGGCTGCCCGCCCAGTTGGCCAATCTCCATCCGGGCGCGCTCTCCGTAAGCGTTCTGACCATCGCGGTCCTGCTCGTATGGCCGCGGATTCCGGGACGCGTGGGCCGGGCCGTACGGAAGCTCCCGGCCGCGCTCGCGGCGGTGGCCGTCGCGACCACCCTGGCCGCCCTCGCCGGAATCAGCCTGGCGCGTGTCGATCTGCCCTCCTGGAGAAGCCATGCCCTGCCCGAGCTCCCTCACGGGCCGGCGCTCGGGCTGCTCGCCGCCGTCCTCACGGTCACCCTGGTCGCAAGCGTCGAATCACTGCTCTCCGCGGTCGCCGTGGACAAGCTGGTGGCCGCCCGCAAGGAGCCGGCCGTCCAGATTCCCCGGGCGCGGCTCGACCGGGAGCTGGCCGGACAGGGCGCCGGGAATGTCGTCTCCGGCGCGCTCGGCGGACTGCCCATCACGGGCGTCGCCGTACGCAGTGCCGCCAATGTGGCCGCAGGCGGTGTCAGCAGGAACTCGGCCATGCTGCACGGTCTGTGGATCGCGGTCGCGGCCCTGCTGCTGGTGCCCGTGCTGGATCTGATCCCGCTGGCGGCGCTGGCCGCGCTGGTGATGTTCGTCGGGATCCAGATGGTCAATCTCACGCATATGCGCAGCGTGAGTCGGAATCGCGAGCTGCTGGGATATGTGGCCACGCTGACCGCCGTCGTGTTCACCGGCGTGCTGGAAGGCGTTGTCATCGGAATCGCCGTGGCGGTAGCGGTGTCGCTGCACCGGCTGACCAGGACGCGGATCACCACGGAGGAGCGGAGCGGTGTCCACCGTGTGCACGCGCGCGGCCAGTTGACGTTCCTCGCCGTGCCGAGACTCAGCCGGATGCTGCATCAGGTACCGCAGGGTGCCGACTGTGTCGTCGAGCTGGACGGGTCCTTCATGGACCACGCGGCTCATGAGGCCCTGTACGACTGGCGGGCCGCGCATATCGCCCGGGGCGGCACGGCCGAGTTCACCGGCCGGGCGGGCGCCCGGATCGCGGAGTCCCCGAGTGAGTTCCATGCCTGCTGCCGCCCTTGGACGCCCTGGCGCAATCATCACTGCGGCCGGCATCCCGACGGAGGTCGGGCCGCCGCGGAATGCGCCGCCGCAGGGCACGCCGTCGCGGGGCGGGCAGCCATGGAGCAGACCGTCCCGGTACATACGGGCGGCGGTCTCTCCGGAGCGGAGGCGTCCGGAGCGGGAGCCACGGGTATGGAGCACTCGGCCGTCTGCGGATCCGCCGGTGCGGCGCCCGGCATGGTGCTTTTGAGCGGGCTGCCGTCCGGTGGTACGGGCTCCAGCGGCGCTCGGCAGGCGGGCGAGGCGCCTGAGGCGTGTACGGACTCCGGACGGGGAGATCCCGGAGGAAGCGGGCGTACGTCCAGCATCCTTCAACTGGCCAGCGGGCTCAGCTCGTTCCAGCGGAACACGGCTCCGCTGGTACGCGAAGAGCTGGCGCGGCTGGCGCGCGAGGGCCAGCAGCCCTCCCAGCTCTTCCTCACCTGCGCCGACTCCCGGCTGGTCACCAGCATGATCACATCAAGTGGTCCCGGCGACCTCTTCACCGTACGGAACGTGGGCAATCTCGTGCCGCTGCCCGGGACGGACGGCGGGGACGAGTCGGTGGCCGCCGCGATCGAGTACGCGGTCGATGTGCTGCGGGTGGAGTCCATCACCATCTGCGGGCATTCGGGCTGTGGGGCGATGCAGGCCCTGCTGGACGACGCGCCCAAGGACACCGACGACGAGCCCGCGACACCGCTGCGGCGCTGGCTGCGCCATGGTCTGCCCAGCCTGGAGCGGATGAAGAGCCGCCGCCACTCCTGGGCCAGGATCTCCGGGCGGCTGCCGGCGGATGCGGTCGAGCAGCTCTGTCTCACCAATGTCGTCCAGCAGTTGGAGCATCTGCGGGCCCATGAATCGGTGGCCCGCAGACTGGCCGACGGCACACTGGAGCTGCACGGGATGTACTTCCATGTCGGCGAGGCCCAGGCCTATCTGCTGGCGAACGGCGCCGGGAGCGGCGGAGTCGGCGAAAAGGTCTTCAACCCGGTGGCACCGACCGCGCTGGAGGAGTCGCGCGCCTGAACCCTTCCCCCGCCGCATCCGTGAGAGTGTGTGGCCCCTCTTCCCCACCACCCGCCCCGGGGAGGAGGGCCACCCACCGTCGTACGGGAGACCGTGCAAGGGCCGGCGCCGCACGGGCCTGAACACATAGGTCTAAACCAATTTCCGGAACACCCTTGTCACCCGGGCATCCGCCTGATGAGCTAGGCCCGGGACACATAGGACGCCCTGGGAAAGGGAGATGTCGTGAGCAACGAAAGCCTGGCCAATCTGCTCAGGGAGGAGACGGGAGTATGAGCGAGAACTCTTCCCTCTCCAATCTGCTCAAGGAGGAGCGGCGGTTCGCGCCGCCGGTCGAGCTGGCCGCGCACGCCAATGTGACGGCGGAGGCGTACGAGCGGGCCGAGGCGGACAGGCTTGGCTTCTGGGCCGAGCAGGCGAGGCGGCTGACCTGGGTCACCGAGCCGACCGAGACGCTCGACTGGTCGAATCCGCCGTTCGCGAAGTGGTTCGCGGACGGCGAGCTGAATGTCGCCTACAACTGCGTCGACCGCCATGTGGAGGCCGGCCACGGTGACCGCGTCGCAATCCACTTCGAGGGCGAGCCGGGCGACAGCCGCGCGATCACCTACGCGGAGCTGAAGGACGAGGTGTCCCGCGCCGCCAACGCGCTCACCGAGCTGGGTGTGCGCAAGGGCGACCGCGTCGCGGTCTATCTGCCAATGATCCCCGAGGCCGCGGTCGCGATGCTGGCCTGCGCGCGGATCGGCGCGGCGCACTCGGTGGTCTTCGGCGGCTTCTCCGCCGAGGCCGTCGCCTCCCGTATCCAGGACGCCGACGCCAAGCTGGTCATCACCGCCGACGGCGGTTACCGCCGGGGCAAGCCGAGCGCGCTCAAGCCCGCCATCGACGAGGCCGTCACCAAGTGTCCGCAGGTCGAGCATGTGCTGGTGGTACGGCGCACGGGCCAGGACACGGCCTTCGACGACAGCCGTGATGTGTGGTGGCACGACATTGTCGGCCGCCAGTCCACGGAGCATGCCCCGGAGGCGTTCGGCGCGGAGCACCCGCTGTTCATCCTCTACACCTCGGGCACGACAGGGAAGCCGAAGGGCATCCTGCACACCTCGGGCGGCTATCTGACCCAGGCTGCCTACACTCACCACGCGGTCTTCGACCTCAAGCCCGAGTCGGACGTGTACTGGTGCACCGCCGACATCGGCTGGGTGACGGGCCACTCGTACATCGTCTACGGTCCGCTCGCCAACGGCGCCACCCAGGTCATGTACGAAGGCACTCCCGACACCCCGCACCAGGGCCGCTTCTGGGAGATCATCCAGAAGTACGGAGTGACGATCCTCTACACGGCGCCGACGGCGATCCGTACGTTCATGAAGTGGGGCGACGACATCCCCGCCAAGTTCGATCTGACCTCCCTGCGCGTACTGGGCTCGGTCGGCGAACCGATCAATCCCGAGGCCTGGATCTGGTACCGGGAGAACATCGGCGCGGGCAAGACCCCGATCGTGGACACCTGGTGGCAGACCGAGACCGGCGCCATGATGATCTCCCCGCTCCCAGGTGTCACCGAGACCAAGCCCGGCTCCGCCCAGCGCGCCCTGCCCGGCATCTCCGCCACGGTCGTGGACGACGAGGCCAACGAGGTGCCCGACGGAGGCGGCGGCTATCTCGTCCTGACCGCGCCGTGGCCCTCCATGCTCCGTACGATCTGGGGCGACGACCAGCGGTTCATCGACACCTACTGGTCGCGCTTCGAAGGCAAGTACTTCGCCGGTGACGGTGCCAAGAAGGACGACGACGGCGACATCTGGCTGCTCGGCCGTGTCGATGACGTCATGCTGGTCTCGGGGCACAACATCTCCACCACCGAGGTCGAGTCCGCGCTCGTCTCGCATCCCAAGGTCGCCGAGGCCGCTGTCGTCGGCGCCGCCGACGAGACCACCGGCCAGGCGATCGTCGCCTTTGTCATTCTGCGTGGCAGCGCCACCGTCGATGACGGGCTCGTCGCCGAGCTGCGCAATCACGTCTCCACCACGCTCGGCCCGATCGCCAAGCCCAAGCGGATCCTGCCTGTCGCGGAGCTTCCCAAGACCCGCTCCGGCAAGATCATGCGACGGCTGCTGCGCGACATCGCCGAGAACCGCGCTCTCGGTGATGTCACCACCCTCACCGACTCCTCCGTCATGGATCTCATTCAGAGCCAGTTGCCCAGCGCGGCCAGCGAGGACTGAGCACCACCGGGGCAGGTCACCATCGGGCGGAAACCCACGAAGACACCCCGGGCGGGGCGCCCAGCACATCGCGTGCAGGGCGCCCCACCCGGTGCTTGTGCCGGTCCGCGCCTAAAGTGAAGATCACCTGATACGTCCCCCGTGCGCCCGGGTAAGGTAAGTCTCGCGTCAACAACAAAACAAGATTCTGGGTGCGCCGGGAAGTCTGGTCGGCACGTGATTCGTCATGTCCGCCGAACCGACCCGGAGGTCTTCACCCGTGCCAGCGCCCACGGCCACCACCCGTAAGTTCCTCGGACGTCTGTCACTGCCCGAGCGGAACTATCTCGCGGACGCGCTGCGCACCGAGACCGTCGGTGGCGTCCTGCTGCTCGTCGCCGCGGTCGTCGCCCTGATCTGGGCGAACACCCCACTGAGCGACAGCTACGAATCCGTGAGCGACTTCCGATTCGGCCCCGGCGCGCTCGGCCTCGACCTCTCCGTACAGCACTGGGCCGCCGACGGCCTGCTCGCCGTCTTCTTCTTTGTCGCCGGCATCGAACTCAAGCGTGAGCTGGTCGCGGGAGAACTGCGCGATCCCAAGGCCGCCGCGCTCCCCGTGATCGCGGCACTGTCCGGCATGGCCGTACCGGCGCTGGTCTATGTGCTGGTCAATGTGGTCGGCGGCGGATCACTGGACGGCTGGGCGGTACCGGTGGCCACCGATATCGCGTTCGCGCTCGCCGTTCTCGCGGTCATCGGCACCTCGCTGCCCTCCGCGCTGCGCGCCTTCCTTCTCACTCTCGCCGTCGTCGACGATCTGTTCGCGATCCTGATCATCGCCGTCTTCTTCACCAGCGATCTGAACTTCGTGGCGTTCGGCGGCGCCGTCGCCGCCCTCGTCGTCTTCTGGCTGCTGCTGAGGAAGGAGGTGCGCGGCTGGTACGTCTATGTCCCGCTGGCCCTGGTCATCTGGGGGCTGATGTACAACAGCGGCGTGCACGCCACCATCGCCGGTGTCGCGATGGGACTGATGCTGCGCTGCCGGAGAAAGGAAGGCGAGGAGCACTCCCCCGGCGAGCACATCGAGCACCGGGTGCGCCCGCTCTCGGCCGGTCTGGCCGTGCCGCTGTTCGCTCTCTTCTCCGCGGGCATCCCGGTCTCCGGCGGCGCGCTCGGTCAGGTCTTCGCCCGGCCGGAGACCCTCGGTGTCGTCCTCGGGCTGGTGGTCGGCAAGGCGGTCGGTATCTTCGGCGGTACATGGCTGGCCGTACGCTTCACCAGAGCCGAACTCAACGACGATCTGGCCTGGCCCGATGTCCTCGCCCTCGCCTCGCTCGCCGGGATCGGCTTCACGGTCTCGCTGCTCATCGGCGAGCTGGCCTTCTCGTCCGACCCGGCGCTCACCGACGAGGTGAAGGCGGCCGTACTGATGGGCTCGCTGATCGCCGCCGTCATATCCGGCATTCTGCTCAAGCTACGGGTACGGACCTACCGTGCGCTGTACGAGGACGAGGAGCGCGACGAGGATCTGGACGGCATCCCCGACATCTACGAACAGGATGATCCGGCATACCACCTGCGGATGGCCGCGCTGTACGAGGCGAAGGCCGCGGAGCACCGTCGGCTGGCTGAACACGCGGGGGCGGCGCGCGATAACGGCGACAGTCCGGCATGATCGGACATCGGATCCGTAGCGGAGAGCCCGCAGCACAGAAGTCCGTTGCAGAGAAGCGAGAAGAGGGAGTCACCGATGAGCGACCCCGGCACGCAAGTCGCCGACGCTGTCCGGACCGGCACAGTGGTCCAGCCCGTCAGTACCGACCGCAGTATCGGTCAACTCGTCGCCTCGGCGACCGCCGAGATGTCCGCGCTGGTACATGACGAGATCGCCCTGGCCAAGGCCGAGCTCCGACAGGATGTGAGGCGTGGTGCGATGGGCGGTGCGGCCATCACCGTCGCGGGCGTCTTCGCCCTGTTCTCGCTGCCGGTGCTGAGCTTCGCCGCCGCGTACGGGATCCACAATCTGGGGCTCGGTCTCGCCTGGTCGTTCCTGATCGTCGGCGGAGCGTATCTGGTGCTCGCCGCACTGGCCGCCGTGCTCGCGCTGCTGAAGTTCAAGAAGGTCAAGCCGCCGGAGAAGACCATCGCCTCGGCCAAGGAGACGGCCGCAGTGCTCCAGAATGTCAAGCCTCACCCGCGCAAGGTGGGGAAGCGTGTCAAGTCTGTGGCACGCTCATCTGCATGACCGCCGCTGATTCCGACCCGGGCAAGGCCGACGGCTCGCCCGCGACTTCTGGTGCTTCGCGTGCTTCAGGCGCATTTGGCGCCTCCGGTTCGATGTCGGCCTCTGGTTCGACGCCAGCTTCCGGTTCGACGCCGACCTCTGCCGTCCGTCTTACTGGTCCCTGGACCCACAGGGATGTAGCGGCCAATGGTGCCCGCTTCCATATCGCCGAGCTGGGCGAGGGCCCGCTGGTGTTGCTGCTGCATGGCTTTCCGCAGTTCTGGTGGACCTGGCGGCATCAGCTCACGGCGCTCGCGGACGCCGGCTACCGCGCGGTGGCCATGGATCTGCGGGGCGTGGGCGGCAGCGACCGTACACCCCGGGGCTACGACCCGGCCAATCTGGCCCTCGACATCACCGGTGTGGTGCGCTCCCTCGGTGAGCCCGACGCCGCGCTCGTCGGGCACGACTTGGGCGGCTATCTCGCCTGGACCGCGGCCGTGATGCGGCCCAAGCTGGTCCGCAGACTCGCGGTCTCCTCGATGCCACATCCGCGCCGCTGGCGCTCGGCGATGCTCGCCGACTTCGCACAGAGCCGGGCCGGCTCCTACATCTGGGGCTTCCAGCGACCGTGGCTGCCGGAGCGTCAGCTCGTCGCGGACGACGCGGCGCTGGTGGGACAGTTGATCCGGGACTGGTCCGGGCCCGCGCTCCCCGACGAGAAGGCCATCGACGTCTACCGGCGTGCGATGACCATTCCCTCGACGGCGCACTGCTCGATCGAGCCGTACCGCTGGATGGTGCGGTCGATGGCACGGCCCGACGGCATCCAGTTCAACCGGCGGATGAAGCGCCCGGTGCGGGTGCCCACGCTCCAGTTGCACGGGTCGCTCGATCCGGCGATGAGGACGCGAAGTACGGCGGGATCGGCCGAGTATGTGGAAGCGCCCTACAGATGGCGGCTGTTCGATGGGCTCGGGCACTTCCCTCAGGAAGAGGATCCGGCGGCGTTCTCCGCGGAGCTCATCAACTGGCTCAAGGACCCCGAGCCGGATCGCTGACCGGACCGCCAGCCGGACCGTTGGCCCCACCACTGGCCTGATCGCCGACCGCAATCCCGAAGCGGCGGAGCCGAGAATGTAACCCGGACGACTGATTCGCTGCGCCGATATGGTCACCCTCTGAACGCTTGTCCTACGAACAGCCAATTGCCTCGCGCATAGGCCAATTGGCCCTCTCCCGTACGGTTACCGACCATGGGGCACGGGCAGACGTCGGGGTATGGGCTGGACGCACGACTACGGTGACACAGCACGCAACCGCCGCTCGGCCGCTGGGCCGATCACCCGCAAAGGGGGCGGCCAGGAAGGTCAGGGGCATGATGCGCGCCTCGGAATTTCCCTGATTCTCCGCCGCAGAGCGCGCTGGGTCTCGGCCCGGCTCCGCCATCAACGCAGCTAGGCCATGGGCCTGGGCCCTGGGCTCTGAACGGGCCCAGGGCGGCCGAGCGGCGACCGTAGCCGAGGCCGTGCCGCCTACAGCGCGCACTGATCGGTGTCGACCTGCTGGTTGGCGGTCCTGCCGAGCGTGATGTCGTCGCGGATCTCATCGGCCGTCAGGGCGTAGCCGGTCTGCGGGTCGTCGAGCGACCTGGCGAAGATGACTCCGTACACCTTGCCCTCCGGCGTGAGGAGCGGGCCTCCGGAGTTGCCCTGCCGTACGGTCGCGAACAGCGAGTAGACATCACGCTGCACCTCGCCGCGGCGGTAGATGTCCGGCCCGTTGGCGTTGATACGACCGCGAACCCGCGCCGAGCGCACGTCGTACGCGCCGTTCTCCGGGAAGCCCGCGACGATCGCGCCGTCGCCGGTCACCGCGTCCGCGTCGGTGAACTGAAGCGGCGTCGCCGGAAGGTTCGGCACGTCCAGTACGGCGATGTCGCGCTGCCAGTCGTAGAGGACGACCTTGGCGTCGTACAGCCGTCCCTGACCGCCTATCTGGACCGTGGGCTCCTCGACGCCGCCCACGACATGCGCGTTGGTCATGACCCGGCGGTCGGCGAAGACAAAGCCGGAGCCTTCGAGGACCTTGCCGCAGCTCGGCGCCGTACCGACGACCTTGACTATCGAGTTCTGGGCACGGGCCGCGACCGGGCTGCCGGCGAGCGCCGGATCCGGCGGCCGGACCTCGGTGATGGGCTCGTTGTCGAACGGGCTGAAGACCTGCGGGAAGCCGTTCTGCGCCAGTACGGAGGAGAAGTCCGTGAACCATGCCGACGCCTGTGTGGGCACCACCCTGGAGACGCCGAGCAGCACCTTGGAGCTGCGGACCTCCTTGCCGAGCGTCGGCAGCGACGTCCCGGCGAGGGCCGAACCGATCAGCCAGGCGACCAGCAGCATGGCCACGACATTGACCAGCGCGCCGCCGGTGGCGTCCAGGGCGCGAGCGGGCGACCACGTGATGTGACGGCGCAGCTTGTTGCCGAGGTGCGTGGTGAAGGCCTGGCCGACGGAGGCACAGACGATCACTATGACGACCGCGACGACGGCGGCCGTGGTGGAGACCTCGGAGTCCGCCGTGAGCCTGGCCCAGACCACGGGGAGCAGATAGACCGCGACGAGACCACCGCCGAGAAAGCCGATCACCGACAGGATGCCGACGACGAACCCTTGGCGGTATCCGACGATCGCGAACCATACGGCGGCGAGCAGCAGCAGGATGTCCAGCACGTTCACCGTCAATAGCCTCGCTAGCCTCGCAGATACGTCTCGGTCGCCCCGCCCGGCCGGTGGCCCGGCAGCACAAGGGCCCGGCGGCCGGTGGCGGACATCGCCACGGCCACAGAGCCCCGGAAGGGTTACCGCCCCCGGAAGGGCACAGCATGAGGGTCAGCCTGTCATGCGCGCCAGTCGAGCGGGACCTCCTTCGACCGGTCCCACGGACGCTCCCAGCCCGCGAAATGCAGAATCCGGTCGATCACTCCGGCCGTGAAACCCCAGACCAGGGCAGATCCCACCAGAAAGGCCGGGCTGTGATGGCCTCTGGGATGACGGGTGATCGCGCGGTTGGCCGGATCCGTGAGTTCCGCCACGGGCACGGTGAAGACACGGGCCGTCTCGGCGGGATCGACCACGCCGACCGGCGTGGGGCTGCGCCACCAGCCGAGCACCGGCGTCACCACGAAGCCGCTCACCGGGATGTAGAGCCTCGGCAGCACGCCGAAGAGCTGGACGCCCGAAGGATCGAGACCGGTCTCCTCCTCGGCCTCGCGCAGTGCCGCCCTGAGCGGTCCCGTGGTCGCAGGATCGCCGTCCTCGGGATCGAGAGAGCCGCCCGGGAACGAGGGCTGGCCCGGATGCGAGCGCAGGCCGCCGGCCCGCTCCATCAGCAGCAGCTCGGGGCCCCGAGGGCCGTCGCCGAAGAGGACGAGCACGGCGGACTGCCGTCCGTCGCCGCTCGCCGGCGGCAGAAAGCGGCTGAGCTGCTCCGGCGCCACGGTCTGCGCGGCGCGCTCGACGGGCGCGAGCCAGTCGGGCAGCCCGTCGGTGGTGACGGCGACCTCCGTCGTCGTCGGATCGCCGTACGTCCTGTCGGTTCGTGTCATACGCACCCCTGTCGCTCCCCTGTCCCTCAACGCCTGCCGCCCGTCGGATCGTTCCGCCCGTACGAGCGGTCCGGACCGCCCGGCCCGGACCGTCCCGCCCCGGCCTTGTCGTACGACCGGACCGGACCGTGTCGTACGACCGACCGGACCGTCCCGCACCAGCGCCCGCGTCCTCAGCGACGTATCCCGTAAGGCGTCGCTCATACGGCGCCCATCGGCGCCGCCGCCTTGCCCGGGTAGTCGGGCGGCGGGTTCAGCCGCTGGCCCGGATAGCCGCCCATCTCGTACTTGAGCAGCTTCCGCGCCTTCTCCGGATCCGTCTCGCCCTCTCCGTACGAAGGGCAGAGATGCGCGATCGGACAGGCGCCGCAGGCCGGCTTGCGGGAGTGGCAGATACGGCGGCCGTGGAAGATCACCCGGTGCGAGAGCATCGTCCACTCGCTCTTCGGGAAGATCGCCGCGATCTCGGCCTCGACCTTCTCCGGATCCTCCTGCTCGGTCCACTTCCAGCGCCGGACGAGCCGGCCGAAGTGCGTGTCGACGGTGAGGCCGGGAACCCCGAAGGCGTTGCCCAGCACCACGTTCGCCGTCTTGCGTCCCACACCGGGCAGGGAGACGAGATCGTCGAGCCGGCCGGGCACCTCGCCGTCGAAACGGTCGCGCAGGGCCGTGGAGAGCCCTATGAGCGACTTCGTCTTCGCCCGGAAGAAGCCGGTCGGCCGGATGATCTCCTCCAGCTCCTCCGGCACGGCCGCGGCCATGTCCTCGGGCGTCGGATACTTCGCGAAGACCGCGGGCGTGGTCTGGTTGACCCGGAGATCGGTGGTCTGCGCGGACAGGACCGTCGCGACCAGCAGCTCGAACGGGTTCCGGAAGTCCAGCTCGGGATGGGCGTACGGATAGACCTCGGCCAGCTCACGGTTGATCCGCCGGGCCCGGCGGATCATCGCCAGTCTCGACTCCGGCTTGGCTTTTGTCGCTTTTGTGGCTTTCATCGGTTTAGCCGAGGGCTGTTCGCCCACAGCGGAATTGGGCTCCGCGGACACTCTTTCAGCCCCCTTGGCCTGCGCTGTCATCGGCGGATTCGACACCCGGCCAGCGTAAAGCCCCACACCGACATCCGCCCCGGCCATGGCCGATCGCCACTCGAATCGGCCTCACGGGCACATGTCCGGACGTTCGTGCGTCAAACTTGTGACCGATCGCATGGTTTCGGACAAGCGGAATCCGGTGGAGGGCCGAACGGTCCAGGGATGCCAAGCCACCCGAGAAGAAGCGGCACGTACGGCATCATGGGGACGACGGTCCCCGCGCAGGTGGGGACCACGGTTCCCTGAGCAGGTCGACAAGGAGAGAACACGTGGACGACGTTCTGCGGCGTGCCCCGCTCTTCGCGGCGCTCGACGACGAGCAGGCGGCAGAGCTGCGCGCCTCGATGAGTGAAGCGACGCTCGCGCGCGGTGACGCGCTCTTCCACGAGGGCGACCCCGGCGACCGGCTGTACGTGGTCACCGAAGGCAAGGTCAAGCTCCACCGCACCTCCCCCGACGGCCGCGAGAACATGCTGGCCGTGCTCGGCCCCGGTGAGCTGATCGGCGAGCTGTCCCTCTTCGATCCGGGCCCGCGCACCGCCACCGCGACCGCGCTCACCGAGGTCAAGCTCCTCGGTCTGGGCCACGGCGATCTCCAGCCCTGGCTGAACGCCCGCCCGGAGGTGGCCACGGCCCTGCTGCGCGCCGTCGCCCGCAGGCTGCGCAAGACCAATGACCAGATGTCCGACCTGGTCTTCTCCGACGTTCCCGGCCGGGTGGCCCGTGCACTCCTCGATCTGTCGCGCCGCTTCGGTGTGCAGTCCGAGGAAGGCATCCATGTCGTGCACGACCTGACGCAGGAGGAGCTGGCACAGCTCGTCGGCGCATCCCGTGAGACCGTCAACAAGGCGCTGGCCGACTTCGCGCAGCGCGGCTGGCTGCGGCTGGAGGCGCGCGCGGTGATCCTGCTGGACGTGGAGCGCCTCGCGAAGCGCTCGCGCTGACCGGCGCTACGGGCTGACCGGCTGACCGGCTCGAAAGAAGGGCTCTTCCGTCCTGGAGGGGCCCTTCGGCATGTCAAGAGCCCCTCGGCATGTCGGGGCGGGGCTGGAGACCGTCGGGCAGGACCTAGATGAGCCCGTGCTCGCGCAAATACTCCAGTTGTGCCCTTACGGAGAGTTCGGCCGCCGGCCAGAGGGACCGGTCGACAGCCGCGTAGACATGGGCGACCACTTCGGACGGCGTGCGGTAGCCGTTCTCGACGGCCGTCTCGATCTGGGCGAGCCGGCTGGCCCGGTGGGCGAGATAGAACTCGACCGCGCCCTGGGCGTCGTCCAGTACGGGACCGTGGCCCGGCAGCACCGTATGGACGCCGTCGTCGACCGTGAGCGAGCGCAGCCGGCGCAGGGAGTCGAGATAGTCGCCGAGCCTGCCGTCCGGATGGGCGACCAGCGTCGTACCGCGGCCGAGGACCGTGTCTCCGGTCAGCACCGCGCGGTCGGCGGGCAGATGGAAGGAGAGCGAGTCGGCGGTGTGGCCGGGCGTGGGCACGACCCGTAGCTCAAGACCGCCGGTGGTGATGACGTCACCGGCCCCCAGTCCCTCGTCGCCCAGCCGCAGCGCCGGATCCAGGGCCCGTACATGGGTACGTGTCAGCGCGGCGAAGCGCGCCGCGCCGTCCGCGTGGTCCGGATGGCCATGGGTGAGCAGGGTCAGCGCGATCCGCTTGCCGGCCTTCTCGGCGACGGCGACGACCGCTCGGAGATGTGCCTCGTCCAGCGGGCCCGGATCGATGACGACCGCCGACTCGGAGTCCGGTTCGGAGACGATCCAGGTGTTGGTGCCGTCCAGAGTCATGGCGGACGGGTTCGGGGCGAGGACATTGATGGCGCGCGCGGTGGCCGGGCCGGAGAACACTCCGCCACGCGGCTGTCCAGGAAGAGCGGCGGCGTCGGTCATCGGGGACCTCCGGTCGGGTCGACTCGCTTGGTGAACTCGTCGTGTCCCGGCCAGCTCAGCACCAGCTCTCCGTCCTCCAGCCGGGCCGTGGCCAGTACGGGCGTCATATCGCGGCCTTCGGCACCGGCGAGCGCCTCGGCGGCCGTACGGTACGACTGGAGCTGACGCAGCGTCGAGACGGTCGGCGGCATCATCAGCAGCTCGCCCTTGTCGTACGCGGCCGTCGCCTCGGCCGGGCGGATCCACACCGTACGGTCGGCCTCCGTGGAGGCGTTCCTCGTACGCTGACCGGTCGGCAGCGCGGCCACGAAGAACCAGGTGTCGTAGCGGCGCGGTTCGAACTCCGGCGTGATCCAGCGGGTCCACGCGCCGAGCAGATCGCTGCGCAGCACCAGTCCGCGGCGGTCCAGGAAGTCCGCGAAGGACAGCCCGCGCTCGACCAGGGCGGCGCGGTCGGCCTCCCAGTCGTCGCCCGTGGTGTCGCTCACGACGCTCTCCGCGGACTCGCCCGCGAGCAGGACTCCGGCCTCCTCGTAGGTCTCCCGTACCGCCGCGCACACGATGGCCTGTGCGGAGGCGGCGTCGACGCCGAGCCGGCGTGCCCATACATCGCGGCCGGGACCGGCCCAGCCGATGAGCCGGTCGTTGTCGCGTGGATCGACTCCGCCGCCCGGATACACGTACGCACCGGCGGCGAAGGCCATGGAGGCGCGGCGCCGCAGCATGTGTACGAAGGGACCCGGGCCGCCGGAACCGGTCGTACGGTCGGAACCCGCCGTACGGTCAGAGCTGCCCGAAGCGGCCGGACCACCTGGACCGCCCGGAGTGGCCGCCGAACCGCCCGGACCGTCGCGCAGGAGCATCACCGTCGCGGCCCGCCGGGGAGTCGCCGCGGTGATCTCACCGGCGGCGAGGGCACGGATCCGCACGGGCCATTCGGGCGGGTACCACTGACCATTGGGCATGGCCGGATGCTATGCGCTGAAGCGGTGATGTTCGAGAGGCCCTCGTGAGGAGCATGTGGTCCGGCCACACAGGCCAGGCGACAGGCTGTCCCACCCTGCCCCGCCCTGCCACGCCCGGCCCCGCCGCCCTGCCCTGCCCTCGTACGTCTATGCCTACGCCTCAGTCCTCGGTCAGCTCGACCTGGATCTCGACCTCGACCGGTGAATCCAACGGCAGCACCGCCACGCCGACGGCGCTGCGCGCGTGCACGCCCCGGTCGCCGAGGACCTGCCCGAGCAGCTCGCTCGCACCGTTCAGGACGGCCGGCTGTCCGGTGAAGTCCGCGGCCGAGGCGACAAAGCCCACGACCTTGACCACACGGGCGATACGGTCCAGATCGCCGGTGACCGACTTCACGGCGGCCAGCGCGTTGAGCGCGCAGATACGGGCGAGCTCCTTGGCCTCTTCCGCGGTGACCTCGGCGCCCACCTTGCCGGTGACCGGAAGCTCGCCCTCCACCATCGGGAGCTGGCCCGAGGTGTAGACGTACGCACCCGTCCTGACCGCCGGCTGATAGGCGGCCAGCGGCGGTACGACCTCGGGCAGCTTCAGCCCCAGCTCGGCGAGGGCGGCCTCGACGGCTCCGCTCATGCGGTCTTCTCCCGCTTCAGATAAGCCACGAGCTGCTCGGGGTTGTTCGGCCCGGGAACGACCTGGACGAGCTCCCAGCCGTCCTCGCCCCAGGTGTCCAGAATCTGCTTGGTCGCGTGCACGAGAAGAGGCACGGTCGCGTACTCCCACTTGGTCATGGGCCCGACTGTAGCCGCACCGCGCGGCGGCCTCGTGCGTAGCCCGGGACCCTACTGGTTAGGCTCGAATATGTGAGCAGGCTCCAGGTCGTCAGCGGCAAGGGCGGTACCGGTAAGACGACGGTCGCCGCCGCACTCGCGCTCGCCCTCGCGACGGAGGGCAAGCGCACGCTCCTCGTCGAGGTCGAGGGCAGGCAGGGGATCGCGCAGCTCTTCGAGACGGAGGCCCTTCCGTACGAGGAGCGGAAGATCGCCGTCGCCTCGGGCGGCGGCGAGGTGTACGCGCTGGCCATCGACGCCGAGCGCGCCCTTCTCGACTATCTCCAGATGTTCTACAAGCTCGGCAGTGCGGGCCGGGCGCTGAAGAAGATCGGCGCGATCGACTTCGCCACGACGATCGCGCCCGGCGTCAGGGACGTACTGCTGACCGGCAAGGCGTGCGAGGCGGTACGGCGCCGGGACAAGCAGGGACGTTTCACTTATGACTACGTGGTGATGGACGCGCCGCCCACCGGTCGTATCACCCGCTTTCTGAATGTGAACGACGAAGTGGCGGGACTGGCGAAGATCGGCCCGATACACAATCAGGCGCAGGCCGTGATGCGGGTCCTGAAGTCACCCGACACGGCGGTGCATCTGGTGACGCTGCTGGAGGAGATGCCGGTCCAGGAGACCGCGGACGGTGTCGCCGAGCTACAGGCCGCCGAGCTGCCGGTCGGCAAGGTCATCGTGAATATGGTGCGGCCACATGTTCTCGACGAGGCCGCTGTGCGCGCCGCGGCGGGCGACCGTCGTAAGGAGGTCGCCAAGGCGCTCGCGGCGGCCGGAGTGAGCGCGCCGACGAAGCTCGTCGGTCCGCTGCTCGAACAGGCCGCGGAACACGCCCAGCGAGTGGAGCTGGAGCGGGAGCAGAGGGCGGTCCTGAGCAAGCTCGGGCTGCCGACGTACGAACTCCCGCTGATCGGGGAAGGAATGGACCTCGCCGGTCTCTACCGGCTGGCGAGGGAGCTACGGCAACTCGGGAAGGCCTTCTCATGACGCTGGATCCGGCAGCCGCGCCGCTCGAAATCGATCCGCTGCTCGACGATCCGGCCACCCGCATCATCGTGTGCTGCGGCTCCGGAGGCGTCGGCAAGACGACGACCGCGGCGGCTCTGGGCGTACGGGCTGCGGAGCGCGGCCGGAAGGTGGTCGTCCTCACCATCGATCCGGCCCGCCGACTCGCCCAGTCCATGGGCATCGACGCGCTCGGCAACACTCCGCGGCAGGTCAAGGGCATCGAGGGACCGGGCGAACTGCACGCCATGATGCTCGACATGAAGCGGACCTTCGACGAGATCGTCGAGGCGCACGCGGACGCGGAACGGGCCCGCGCGATTCTGGAGAATCCCTTCTACCAGTCCCTGTCGGCCGGTTTCGCGGGCACGCAGGAGTACATGGCGATGGAGAAGCTCGGCCAGCTACGGGCCCGCGACGAGTGGGATCTGATCGTCGTCGACACTCCGCCCTCGCGCTCGGCGCTGGACTTCCTGGACGCGCCGAAGCGCCTCGGCTCCTTCCTGGACGGGAAGTTCATCAGGCTGCTGATGGCTCCGGCGAAAATGGGCGGCCGGGCCGGGATGAAATTCTTGAATGTCGGTATGTCGATGATGACGGGCACGCTCGGAAAGCTGCTCGGAGGTCAGTTCCTGCGTGACGTACAGACGTTCGTGACGGCGATGGACACGATGTTCGGCGGGTTCCGTACGCGCGCCGACGCCACGTACCGGCTGCTCCAGGCGCCGGGCACGGCGTTTCTGGTGGTCGCGGCGCCGGAACGGGACGCGCTGCGGGAGGCCGCGTACTTCGTGGAGCGGCTGGCCGCCGAGGAGATGCCGCTGGCCGGACTGGTCCTCAACCGTGTCCATGGCAGCGGCGCCGCCCGGCTGTCGGCCGAGCGGGCGCGGGCCGCGGCAGAAAATCTTGAAGAGAGCCGCATTGTGGATCAGATGGCTGGGAAAGCTCATGTTCGTGGCAGTGCTGCCCCGGACGGCTTTTCTCCCGAAGCCGCCGAGGCGCACGAAGCCGCAGAAGCCGCCGTACATCACTCGCCCGACCCCACCGCGCCCGCATCCCCCCTGTCCGAGCCGCCGCCCGCACCAACACCATCCGATCCGTCTGATCCGTCCGACCCATCCGCTCCGCCCGAGCGAGCTGTATCTGCCGCGCCCGCACTCGCATCGGATCCCGCGCCCGCATCGGATTCCGCGTCCGCGCAGGACGCTGACGTACGCACTTCCGCACGTACGTCTGTCACAAGTGTGGAACAACTGACCGCGGGTCTGCTGCGCCTGCACGCCGAGCGTATGCAGGTGCTCGCGCGTGAAGAGCGGACGCGTGACCGTTTCACCGCGCTCCATCCCGAGGTGGCGGTGGCCGAAGTGGCCGCCCTGCCGGGCGATGTTCACGACCTCGCAGGGCTCAGGGCCATCGGTGATCGTCTCGCGGATGGTCGTGCTACGACCTGAGCGGCGGAGACGTCGTGGTGGGCGGCGCGGCTGATCGAGCCGCGGCAGCCTCGCAGGAAGTCCCTTGGGACCGTCCTGACCTGCTTACTTACTCAATGACTTCTGGCTTGATGACTTCCCAGCAGTCCCCCAGGGACCTTGCAGGGATGGAGACATGACAGACCGAGCACCTGACACCTGACGGACGAGCACATGGCACAGACGAGCACGTGACAGAAGACCACCGGCCACGGATCAGACCGGACCGCACGCACCTGCCTGCCCGCCGGCGTATCGACCGACGTGACTGGCCGACCGACATGCGCCGTGTGGCTACCCGACCGCCGCGTACGTCTCGTACGTTTCGTCATCCTCCAAGCCCACGGGCAGCAGGCCCGCGCTGCGCTCGTACTCCGTGCGCGCGGTCTCAAGCAGCCGCCGCCAAGAAGTGACGGTCGGACGCCTGCGCAGCAGTGCGCGGCGCTCCCGCTCGGTCATCCCGCCCCACACGCCGAATTCGACGCGGTTGTCCAGCGCGTCGGCCAGGCATTCCGTACGCACCGGGCATCCGGTGCACACCGCCTTGGCCCTGTTCTGCGCCGCACCCTGCACAAACAGTTCATCTGGATCGGTAGTGCGGCAAGCTGCCTGCGCACTCCAGTCGGTTACCCAGCCCATGCTGGCGCCGTCCTCTCCCGAATTGAGGCTCCCCCACGGCGGCAGCGGCATATTCACCGTTGCCAGTTGAGGACGTTACGGAAGGCGGGCACAGCGCAACACCCCCTTCGGGCCCAATCTTGAATGGTCCGAACGGACTATGCGTACGCGGCAGATCACCCAGGGGAGTGACCCGAGGGCATAGTCGACTCATCCGACATAGTCGGGCATCTCGCTTGGGTCACAACGGGCATCAGCTAGCAGGTGGGGGCGTACCGGACAGCGCTTCCCGTGCTTCGGGGTTCACAGGAAGTTCATGTCCGGGGCTTGATGCGCAACCGCGTGGCTGTGACAGTTGAGTACAGCTTAGGCCAGAGCCTTGACGCGTGTCCGGCGAATGAGAACGTAGGCTGCCCCCATGCCAAAGAAGCGCTCGGGCGGGGGTCTGACCGGGACCCAGCAGGCCGCCAAGTTCCTCGGTGTCAGTGTGCTCGCGGGAGCGGTGCTGGCAGGAATCGCCCTGCCGGCCTTCGGTGCGCTGGGGCTCGCGGCCAAGGGAACGGTCGAGGGATTCGACGAGATCCCCGCCAATCTCAAGACGCCGCCGCTGAGCCAGCGCACCACGATCCTGGACTCGAAGGGCGGCCGTATCGCCACGGTCTACTCCCGCGACCGCACGGTCGTACCGCTCAAGGACATCTCCCCGTACATGCAGAAGGCGATCGTCGCGATCGAGGACTCGCGCTTCTACGAGCACGGGGCCGTCGACCTCAAGGGCGTGCTGCGGGCGCTCAACCGCAACGCGCAGTCGGGCGGCGTCGCCCAGGGCGCCTCGACGCTGACCCAGCAGTATGTGAAGAACGTATTCGTGGAGGAGGCCGGCGACGATCCGGAGAAGGTCGCCGCGGCCACCCAGCAGACCCTGGGCCGCAAGATCCAGGAGTTGAAGTACGCGATCCAGGTCGAGGAGGAGCTGGGCAAGAAGAAGATCCTGGAGAACTATCTGAACATCACCTTCTTCGGGCAGCAGGCGTACGGCATCGAGGCCGCTGCCCAGCGCTACTTCTCCAAGCCCGCCAAGGATCTGAAGGTGGAGGAGGCGGCGATGCTCGCGGGCATCGTCCAGTCGCCGAGCCGTTACGACCCCGTCAACGACGAGGAGGAGGCCACCAAGCGGCGCAACACCGTGCTCCAGCGGATGGCCGACGTCCGCGACATCTCGCAGGCGGAGGCCGACCGCGCCAAGGCCACGCCGATCAAGCTCAATGTGAGCCGGCCCAAGAACGGCTGCATCACGGCGGTCAGCGGGGCGGGCTTCTTCTGTGACTACGTACGCTCGGTCTTCCTCAACGATCCCGTCTTCGGCAAGGACCGCGAGGAGCGCGCCAAGGTCTGGAACCAGGGCGGGCTGACGGTCCGTACGACACTGGATCCGCAGGCGCAGAACTCGGCGCAGGAGTCGATCAAGGACCATGTCTTCCAGAGCGACCCGGTCGCGACGGCGCTGACCATCGTCGAGCCGGGGACGGGCAAGATCCTGGCGATGGGTCAGTCGAGGCCGTACGGCTTCGGGAAGAACGAGACCCAGATCAATCTGTCCGTCGACCAGAAGATGGGCGGCGGCGCGGGCTATCAGCCGGGCTCGACCTTCAAGCCGATCGTCGCGGCGGCAGCGCTGGAGCGGGGCATTCCGGCGACGCAGAGCTTCCCTTCCCCGTACGAGATGACGTACCCGACTCCGGTGCAGACCTGCGACGGACCGTGGACGGACCGGAACATCCCGGTCGAGAACGAGAACGAGGCCGAGGTCGGGCCGTACTCGATGAAGGAAGCGACCGCCAAGTCGGTCAACACGTATTACGTACAGCTCATCAGTGAGATCGGTGTCTGCCCGGTGACCGAGCTGGCCTCGAAGATGGGTGTGAAGCGGGCAGACGGGAAGAAGATCCAGCAGGTTCCGTCGATCACCCTGGGCACGCAGGAGGTGTCGCCGCTGACCATGGCGTCGGCGTACGCCACCTTCGCCAGCCGCGGTACGTACTGCACTCCGGTCGCGATCGAGTCGATCCTCGGCCCGAACAAGAAGCCGATGCCGGTGCCGAAGTCGAAGTGCGACCGGGCGATGTCCGAGACCACCGCCGACACCATCAACACGCTGCTGAAGGGCGTGGTGGAGGACGGTACGGGACAGCAGGCGGGCCTCGGCAGCCGGCCGAGCGCGGGCAAGACCGGTACGACGGACTTCCGCTACGCGGCCTGGTTCGTGGGCTACACGCCCAATATGTCGGGCGCGGTCTGGGTCGGTGACCCGCGGCACTCCAGGAAGATGGTCGACATCACCATCGGCGGCGAGTACCAGGACAAGGTCTTCGGTGGTGAGGTTCCGGGACCGATCTGGAAGGACGCGATGTCCGGCGCGCTGGACGGCAGGCCGGCTCCGGGCTTCAACGAGATCAGCATCCCGGACGCGCCGAAGGCTCCGGAGGAGGACCCGAACAAGCCGGGCACCGACGCGGGCCAGGAGAACGCCGGGCAGGACAACGGCGGCCAGGACGGCAGGCCGGGCGGCACCCAGGGTCCGCTTCCGGGCGGACCGGGCGGGCCGGGCAACTCGACGTCGGGCCTGCTGGGCGGCGGCCAGAACGGCGGCGGGAACGGGAACGGCGGCCAGGACGGCGGCGGGAACTTCCCGTAGGCGCTGGGCTGAACATATGAGGTGACAGAGGCGCCCGGTCGGTGAGAAATCACGGACCGGGCGCTTCTGTGTGTGTTGCCGAAGGGGCGGGGCCTGAAGGGCCGAGGTGACGCGAGAAGAGGAGCGACGTCAGCGCCAGTCCCCGGACCTCAGACGGATCCCCGGACCTCAGGTATCAGGGGTCGGAGGTCAGACGCCTCAGACGCCTCAGACGAGGGACTGCTTGACGAGGGCGGCGACGCGACCGCCCTCGGCGCGGCCCGCGACCTTGGGGTTCACGATCTTCATCACGGCACCCATCGCGCGCGGGCCCTCGGCTCCGGCCGCCTTCGCCTCCTCGACGGCCTGGGCGACAATGGCGCCCAGCTCCTCGTCGGTGAGCTGCTTCGGCAGGTACGCATCAAGGAGCACGCCCTCCGCCCGCTCCCGCTCGGCCTGCTCCGGACGCCCTCCCTGGGTGAAGGCCTCCGCCGCCTCACGGCGCTTCTTCGCCTCCTTGGCGATCACCTTCTGCACCTCGTCGTCGGAGAGCTCGCGCGCCGTGGTGCCCGAGACCTCCTCCTTGGTGATCGCGGAGAGCGTCAGCCGGAGCGTGGCGGAGCGCAGCTCGTCGCGTGCCCTGATGGCCTCGGTGAGGTCTTCCTTCAGCTTGGACTTAAGGCTGGTCATGGGGCCAAGTGTGGCAGGTGCACCGTCGTGGCCGCCCACGGATTACGCGTCGGTACGGTGTCTGCGACGATGGGCGCATGCGCGCACGCTACGGAGTACCCCTGGGAATCGCGGCAGTCGGAGCGGCCGGCCTCGCCTACGCCGCCGGCTTCGAAGCCCGTTCGTTCCGACTGCGACGGATCTCCGTCCCGGTGCTGCCGCGGGGCATGCGTGATCTTCGGGTGCTCCAGGTCTCCGACATCCATATGGTGAGCGGACAGCGCAAGAAGCAGCGGTGGCTCCAGTCGCTGGCGGGACTGCGGCCCGACTTCATCGTGAACACGGGCGACAACCTCTCGGACCCGGAGGGCGTACCGGAGGTGCTGGACGCGCTGGGCCCGCTGATGGAGTTCCCGGGCGTCTATGTCTTCGGCTCGAACGACTACTACGGGCCGAAGCTCCGTAACCCGGCGCGTTATCTCTTCGAGAAGGCCCAGGGACGCCACGGCCTGAACGGCAACGCTCCGGCCGTCTCCGCGGTGCACAACCCGTGGGAGCCGATGCGCGACGCCTTCGACGCGGCGGGCTGGGTGGGCCTGAACAACACGCGCGGCCGACTCAAGATCGACGGCCAGGAGATCGCCTTCACGGGCGTGGACGACCCGCACATCAAGCGGGACAGATACGAGCGGGTCGCGGGCGGCCCCGAGCAGGACGCGGACCTCTCGATCGGCGTGGTGCACGCGCCGTATCTCCGCTCCTTGGACGCCTTCACCGCCGACGGCTACCCCTTGATCCTGGCGGGCCACACCCACGGCGGCCAGCTCTGCATCCCTTTCTACGGAGCGCTGGTCACCAACTGCGACCTCGACACGGACCGCGTCAAGGGCCTCTCCACCCACCACTCCGCCGGCCACACCTCCTACCTCCACGTCTCCGCGGGCTGCGGCACCAACCGCTACACCCCGCTCCGCTTCGCCTGCCCCCCCGAAGCCACCCTCCTCACCCTGACCTCCCGCCCCTGACCCCCCGGAGCCACCCCAAAACCGGATTTCGTCTCCGGCCAGCGGTGGGCTAAAGTAATCGATGTCGCCGCCACACGAGCGACATCGGGGTGTAGCGCAGCTTGGCAGCGCGCTTCGTTCGGGACGAAGAGGTCGTGGGTTCAAATCCCGCCACCCCGACAGCCGAAACACCAGTTCAGGGGCCTGATCCGCTTAGCGGGTCGGGCCCCTGAGTGGTTTCTGGGGTCGCTTTGGGAGCCGTTTGGGGGTCGAGTTCCCGGGCGGCGTCCGTGCGTACGTCTTGCTGGACGGATCGGCAGCTCCGAGCGCGTCGGGGACTGGACCCGTCAGGCGGTCCGCCGGGGCGCCCGCGCGGCCTCTCGGCGGGCCGATGCCGAGGTCAGACTGTGCCGCATGCGTAGGGCGCCGTCGTGGAGATGGATGGTGCGGGTGGCGAGGCGGGTGAGGGCCGGGCGGTGGGTGGTCATGACCGCTGTGCGGCTCTCGACCAGGCGGCCGAGCGCGCGTACGACGAGTTCTTCGGCGGCGTTGTCCAGTCCCGTGGTGGGTTCGTCGAGCAGCACAACGGGGGCGTCGGCAAGCAGGGCGCGGGCGATGCCGACGCGCTGGCGCTGGCCGCCGGACAGTCCGGCGCCTCGGTCGGCGAGCCGGGTGCCCAGGCCGTCGGGCAGGCGTTCGGTGAACTCGGTGACCAGGGCTGCCTCCGCCGCCCGGGCGACCTCGTGCGGGCCGGCGTCGGGTCGGGCGTAGCTGATGTTGTCGGCGATGGTGCCGGAGAACAGGAACGTGTCCTGTAGCACGACTGCGATCTGGCGATGCAGCCAGATGGCGGGGATGTCGGTGAGGGGAAGTCCGTCGAGGAGCAGGTGGCCGCGGGTGGGCGGGTAGAGCCCGGCGATGAGGGAGAGCACGGTGGATTTGCCGGAGCCGTTGGGTCCGAGCAGCGCGAGGTGTTCGCCGGGGTGGACGGTGAGGTCGAAGTGGTGCAGGACGGGGCCGCGGCCGTAGTCGAGGGTGATGTCGCGCAGGTCGATTCGGCCGGTGGCGCGGTCGGGCAGGCGCCGGTGTGATGTCGGGGGCGGCGGTGGCTGGTCGAGGATGGCGGCGACGCGTTCCGCGGAGGCCGCGCCCTGGGGGAAGGTGATCGAAAGGCGGGACATCGATCGCATGGGCTTGATCATGTCTTTGAGGTAGCTGGTCACCACGACCAGCAGACCGACGGTCCACCAGTGGTTCACGACACCGAGGCCGCCCGCCCACAGCAGTGCCGCGGTGGCCACCGCGGCGGCGGCTTCGAGCAGTGGAGTGAATCGGGCCCTCAGTTCGACGCTGCGCAGACCGGCATCGAGGGTGGTGCTGTTGCCGGCGGCGAAATGCGCGTCGTGCAGATCCTGGCGGCCGAAGGCATGGATGGTGCGGATGCCTTGAAGGGATTCGGTGACGAAGGCGGCGAGGTGCCCTTCGGCGGCGCGCTGCCGCCGTTCCGTCTGGCGGGTCAACCGGGTGTAGCGGGCGGCCGTGAAGAGTATCAGCGGGGCGCCCCCGATCGCGATCAGCCCCAGGCGCCAGTCGACGGAGAGGATGACGGTGGCGTAGCCCGCGAGCGCCAGCAGTCCGGGCAGAAGTGTGGAGAACAGGTCGACCAGAGCGTCCTGGATCCGGCTGGTGTCGATCGCGACGCGGCTCGTCAGTTCCCCGGCCGCCTGTCTGTCGTGGTAGCTCATGGGGAGCCGTTGCATATGGGCGAAGACGTCCGTACGGATCTCCGCGGTGATGCGCTCTCCGGCGCTGTTCATCACACGGTCACCGAGGTAGTCGAAGGCCCCCGAGGCGAGAGTGATCAGCAGCAGTGCGACGGCGGCTACGCTGAGCATGGCCAGCGGGGAATCGCCCACGATGCCCGTGAGCCAGACCAGTGGGCCGCTGGTCCGGCCCTTGAGCACGTTGTCGATGACCAGCGCCAGCGGCCAGGGTGCGGCCAGGTCGGCGATCAGTTCTCCGATGCGCAGTCCCACGCCGAGCACGAGTGTGCCCAGGTGCGGGCGGCCGTAGGAACGGAATCGCCATAGGTGTCGCATCATTCCCACGTCGTCTTGGCGGGCCCTCATCTGCCCACCTCCCCGGTCAGGTCCGCGCGGGCGGCGTCTTTGAGGGCTGTGTTGCTCGCGCCGGGGCGTATGCCGTGCTCGGCCATGGCGGTCAGCACCACCGACGCGAGTCCTGGGTCGGCACGCGTGATCGCGGACAGCAGCCGGGAGAACTGGCGGCGCTCGTTCAAGGCGTCCTTGGTCAAGGCGTCCTTGGTCAGCTGGGCGGCACCGGAACCCGCACCGGAACCGGCACCGGCACCGGCACCGGCATCGGCACCGGCTCCGGCACCGGCATCGGCTCCGGCCGACTCCATGCCGCGCAGCAGCGCCGCATCGAAGCGCGCCGCGTCGGCACCCGTGGCGATGACCCGCTCACGAGCGGACCAGCATGCCGAAGCCCACACGGTGCCGTCGGCGTGCGGGTCCTGGTCCCGCCCGCCCAAGAAGTGCGCCATTGTCCACCGGGGCTGAAGTTTGCGGCGCCGCTGGTCCCACTCGGCGATGGCCCCGCGGTGCCAGCCGTAGATGTCCGGGGTGCCCAGCAGGATGGCCGTGAAAACATCTGCCGTGCCCTCGTCCAGGGCGATCTTCAGGTTGGTCTGCTGCGCCGGAGGACGCAGCCGGTTGAGCCGGAAGTCCGCGGTGTGCCGGCACAGATGATGGCCGACCTCGTGACAGATGATCGCGGCGTTGTGCGCGGGGGCGTGGAAATACCGGCTGCCATCCGGTGCCGGGACGAATCCGGCGCCGCCCCCCAGATGGATCTCACCCGCACAGCTGAGAGCGGCGGGCTCGTCCGTGAGTGACGCTCTGGGAAGCCGGTAATGCCCTCCGTGCCAGCGGCGTGGCTGGTTGTGCATCCCGATTCTGACCAGCAGATGAGGGAGAGGGCGGCCGAGCAGGGCTGAAGCGAACCGCAGGGCACGCTGGACGTGGAAGGCCGTGTTGGTCACGCCGAATGCTCGGGCCTGCCGCTCTGCGGCGGCGTCAGCCAGGGGGCCGCCACCGGCCGCGGGGTCGAACATCAACGTGGAGCCGTCGAACAGCCGCCCGCCGCGCTCGTCACGGACCGTGGCCTCAGGCAGCACCACTTCGGCCGGCCGCAGTTCAAGGACGTCCAGGGCGGCTTCGCGCAATTCCCCGGGCCGGGGACGCCCGTCAGGTATGTAGACGATCGCCGGGATCACGAGGCATCAGCCCCAGGCAGCAGCGTCGGCGAAGGGTCCCGTCGTGGCGGCGGTCTGCCGGGCCGGTGCACGCACCAGGTCCACGGCCGCGCCGTTTGCCAGCTGTGGCGGGGACAGGACCGGCAGTCCCGTGGCCGCGTGTGCTTCCTGGGAGGCAAGGGGGCTGGCGGTGACGAGGCCACTCACCACGCGTACCGGGACCCCCAGTCCCCGCAGGATCGTCACCCCGGCCACCGCGTCCAGCGCGTTGGCCGCCGCCAGTACGACACCGTGGGCGAATCCGGGCAGGCACTCGGCAAGCGCCCGTGTCTCGGACTGCAGCAGTCCGTCGGCTATCTCCAGGACGACCGCGTCCGCACCGTCGTCGACCAGGGCATCGCGGATGGCGATCATCGTGGTCCGCAGCCGCTCGACCGGATAGCCGAACGTGGATGACATGCCGAAGTCGAGGAATTCGGCTACAGTGCTGGCGCCCGCGTCGATGTACATCCAGCGGTCCTTGCCGCTGCCGGAACCGGTGACCTTGCCCGCGCCGGCGGCCAGTCCGGCTCGCGTCCAGCCGGACACCATGGCCGACGCCGTCGTGGTCTTGCCCGCGTTCATCGACGAGCCGAGCACGACCAGAGTGCCCCACTCCGGCGCCGTGTGCGGCGACGGCGTCCGCGCGTAGTGCTCCAGCGACAGCGGCATCCCGGACCGGTCGTTCAGCGTGCCGATCACCTTCAACTCGGTCGGTGGCAGCCGTCGCGTATGCGCCGAGGCGACCGTTCCCACAAGGCCGCCCGCCGTCAGCAGATGAACGTTGGGCCCGGTCGGCAGGTAACCCTCGTAGAAGTCCGTGGCATACCGGTTGCCGTACGCACCCACGACAATGTCGCCCGAGTAGAGACGGACGCGCCGACCGTGGACATCCTCCAGATGGTCGAGCTCGCCCAGGTGGACCACGGTGGCAACCACGAGATCCCCGAGCTGCGGTTCGCGAACCGACCCACCGGGTACGGTCGCGTCCCGGTCGTTGATTCTGCGTGTCACATAGCCCCACTTGGCCCCGGCAAAGTCTCTCATCACAGATCCCTCACGGTGCGGGTCGGGCCCGTACTGGCGCCCGAACGAGTGGTCGTCCATTCGATCGCTCACACCCATGTTCCGTGCTCCCGCGATCGATCGCATTGTGGTGGTGGCTCTGGCGGTGACCGGCGAGGCGAAAGTCCAGGGCCAGGGCGGGAGTCCGCAGGTCCCAAAATTCTCGGCGGGTGCGGTGGTTGAGGTGCTGCCGCAGGACCTACCGGGAAAACTACGAGTTCGAGCAGACGCCCGCCGGGCCTGGATTCGTGTACGACACACCCATAGAGGTCGAAGGCGCAAGAAGAACCGATAGTGCGAAGACGCTCGCGCGCTCTCGCCTGACACTGTCTGACGACGGTCCGTCAGCCTTTGTGGGTAAGTCCCACCATCAGCGGACACGGAACTATAAGTACAGCAGCAAAGCACAGCAACCGCTGCGACTGACAGTGACCGTCAACAACCCTGCACGTTCTTCCGGAACGCATGGTCGCGAAGCATTTCCAGCCACCCCGCAACGACCGTCGAATGCTCCACGTAACCTCGCAGACATGGAGGAACCCGCACCCGGCACACCGCCGGAGCCCGGCGACGACGAGGCGCGCAGGCGGCTGGACGCGTACGCCTACCTGAGCGCGCCGGAGCGGCTGGAGCACGTCGCGATCATGCGGGTCTTCTGCGGGACTCTGCTGGCGGACCTGGCCGTCCCGGACGTCATGGCGAAGCTGCGTGAGTCCGGCGGGCCAGGTGCGGGGCTCGACGCCGACACCCTCACGGCCCGGCTGGAACAGCTGGAGCGGTGGGGCAACCTGCTGCGCGGCAGCCATACGGTGAAGGCGTCCAGCATCACCGAGTACCAGCGTTCCCGCGCGCGCTATCAACTGTCGAGGCTGGGCGAGCGCATCCAGCGGGACGCCGACGGAGTGCTGGCCGAGGCCGAGGCCGTCCGGGAGGTGAGCAACGAGCTGCTGGCCCTGGTCGAGCGCGGCCTCCGGGAACTTGCCGAGCTGCTGTCCGAACCGGGCGGTATCGCCCCGCAGGACGGGCTGGAGCGGGTCAGCACGCTGTTCGTGCAGTTCGCCGGGTTCGCGGACTCCATCCGGGACTTCTACGCCTACCTCGGCCAGGTGCTCGCCCGGTACGACCTGGACAGCGCCGAGTACCAGGGCTTCAAGGAACTGCTGCTGGACTACGTCGAGGCGATCACGGAGGACGTGTCCTTCCGCGCTCCCAGGATCTCGGCAGCACTGGACACGCTGTGGCCGCACCTTCCGGCCCTGCTGGACCGGCTGGACGTCCACGCCCAGGGCCTCGCCGGGCTCTCCCCGAAGGGCGAAGGCCGCTCGGAAGCCCGCGTACAGCGCAGCCGTGGGCGCGACCTTGCGGATTGGCAGGGGCTGCGCGGCTGGTTCAGCGACACCGACGGTCAAGGCAGCCAGGTCGATCAACTGCGGGACGCCACCCTGCGGGCGCTCCAGTCGCTACTGGCCAACGCCAAGCGGATGCTGCGCTCGGCCACCGGGGAGATGTCACGGCGCCGGGATCTGCTGCGGCTGGCCCGGTGGTTCGACAAGGCCGCGCCGCAGGACGCGCACGACATCGCCGTCGCCGCCTTCGGGCTGTACGGAGCCCGCCACCTGGGCATCCCGCCTGCCACCGACGAAGTGGTGCCCGCCTACACCAGCTGGTGGACCGGGCCGGTGGTCGAGGTCCCGGTCGCGCTGCGCGAGAGGGGCAGCCGCGCACAGCGGGGCCGGACGGCGTCGGTGGAGGACCACTCCGCGCAGAAGGAGCGGCTACGGGAGGCGGCGCGCGAGCGGGCGGCGGCCAGGAAAGCGGCGGCGGACGAGCTGCGCAGCGCGTCGGGCCGTTTCGATGATGTACGGCTCACATCGGCGGCGCTCAGCCTGCTCCTGGAGCTGCTGGCCACGGCGCTCGGGAACGCTCAGCTCAAGCGGCGCGCCGATACGTACGGTGAGGGGACACCGGAGTTCGGCCTCGACGCGGCGTGGAGCGAGGACGCCGATCTGGGCATCCGACTCACCGTGCACCGTGCGGCGGGCGCCCGGACGTTCCTCCACTCGGCGGACGGGGACCTGCTCCTGGACGACCTGGAGCTGGCCATCGGCCGGACCTCCGCCACGGCCGACGGTGAGGCGGAGGTGAGCGTGTCATGACCCTCCCGTCCGCCCACGACGTGGCCCTCGCAGCCGAACGCCGCACCGCCGCCCGGCTGTTGCTCGCCCATCCGCTGGTCACGTCGGACGGCCTTCACGCCGACCTCTTCCCGCTGGTCCGCAGGCACGCCGACTGGCTGGGCAAGCGGTTCCAGCAGGTGCTCGGCTATCGCCTCCTGGTCGACAGTTCGTACGCCCGGCTGTTCAAGGCCGGGCTGGGAGCACGGGCGGGACACCGGCTCGTGCGGTCCACCGGCACTCCCTTCACCCCGCACACGTACGCCTGCCTCGCACTGGCTCTGTCGGTCCTGGTGACCGCGCCCGAACAGATGCTGTTGTCGCAGCTGGTGGCCGATATCCGGGCCGCGGCGGCCGACGCCGACGTCGAACTGGAGGAGACGGGCCGGGCGGCCGGGAGACGGACCCTGGTCGCGGCTCTGCGCCAGCTGGTCGAGTGGGGCGTTCTCGTCGAGACGGAGGGCCAGGTGGCCGCCATCACCCAGGAAGCCGGCGGGGAGGCCTTGATCACGGTGGACCGCGAGCTCGCCCGCGTCGTCGTCGCCGGACCGCTCGCCCAGTCCCGGGACGGCGCCGATCTGGTCCGGCGAGCAGCGGACCCGGGCTTCGGCGGACCTCGTACCTACGTGCGCCGGATGCTCGTAGAAACACCCGTCGTCCATCTCGACGAGCTGACCGACGCCGAACGCGACTGGCTTCGCACCCGGCAGCGCCGGGAAGCTCAGGCGTTCCTCGAACTCCTCGGCCTGGAGACGGAGATCCGCGCCGAGGGAGTGGCGCTGGTCGACCCCGAGGAGGAGCTGACCGATCTTCACCTTCCGGGTACGGGAACCATCGCCCAGGCCGCGCTGCTGCTGGTGGAACGGCTCGTTGAACGGCTTCGGCCGGCCGATCCCGGACATCCGGCGACCGGCGGCGCCCTCGTCGTCGGAGTGGCCGTTCCGGACGGCCTGGTGGATGAGCTGCTGGCCGACCTGGTCGCCGAGTACGGGGGCCGCAGCAACTGGCAGCGCGGCTACCTGGAAGATCTCCACGCCCTGCGGGAAGCCGTGCTGGACCTGCTGTCCCGCATGCGGCTGCTGGCCCCTGCCGGTCCGCTGCGGGCCGAGGGAAACGGACTGCCGGAAGGGCACGCCGAAGAGCTGCCGGAAGGCCGCCAGGTGACCGACGTCCGCGGAGCCCGGCCCGGCGGCGAGGGCTGGGTGCTGCTCGCGGCGGCGGCCCGCTACGCCACCCGCGTCACCGTGCGTACGGCCGACTCGACCCGTAAGCCCCGTAAAGATACCGACGCACAGCAGGAGTTGCCCCTATGAGCGCCGACGCACGTGGACTCGTCCCGCTGCCGCGATCCGGCCCGTCGACGGCAACAGCAGGTGCCCGCTTCCGGCTGCACCGCGCGGGCATCCAGAACGTCTGGCAGTACGACGAGCAGGAGTTCGCCTTCGGTGACGGGCGACTGCTGCTGCGCGGCAAGAACGGCGCGGGGAAGTCCAAGGCCCTGGAAATGCTGCTCCCTTACCTGCTGGACGGCGACTCCCGGGCACTGGACGCGACCGGTACCGGGCGGACCACGCTCGCCTGGCTGATGCTGGACGGGTTCGAGCAGACCAACCGCCTCGGCTACCTGTGGGTGGAGTTCCGGGGCACGGCCGAGGGCGGCGGCCACCGCTATCTGACGCTCGGTGCCGCCGTCCGCGCCTCGAAGTCGACGCAGAAGGCGGTGCCGACCTTCTTCGTCACCCCGCTGCGGGTCGGTGAGGACCTGCGCCTGGTCGAAGCGGGCAAGCCGCTGCCCGTCGACCGGCTCAAGGAGATCGTCGGCTCCGACAACGCGACCGAGCGCGCGGTCGGCCACCGTGCTCGCGTGGCGCGGGATCTCTTCGGCATCACCGACGCGACGCGCTACCGCAACCTCACCCAGCTCCTCCACCGGCTGCGGCGCCCCACGGTCGGGGACCGCATCGAGCACGGAGGCCTGGCCGTCCTGCTGAGCGAGACCCTTCCGGGGCTCGACGAGGACGTGGTCGAGAAGGTGGCGCGCAACCTCCACGACCTGGACGCCGTACGGGACGAACTCGGCCGGCTGGAACGTACCGACGCGGCGCTGCGCACGTTCCTCGCCGACTACCGCCGCTACCTCGCCGGAGTGCTGCGCACCTCGGCCCGGAACGTGAGCAGGGAACTGGACACCCTCTCCCAACGACGCCGGACGGCCGGGGACGCGGCGCAGCGAACGGGCGACCTGAAGAGGCGGGAGGAGGAGTCGGAAGCCGGGCTGGAGACCTTGCGCGACGAGGAACAGACTGCCAGGACAGAGCTTGCCGCTCTGCACGCCAGTCACGCCTACCGCAGCCTGCGCGAACTGTCCGAACGCCGCAGCACGGTGGAGGCCCTGCACACCGCGGCCATGACCGCATTAACCGCCCTGCGGAACGCCCACGAGGCGGAAGAGGGCGCGGCCGAACGACTGGCCGAGGGCGTCAAAGAGCTGGGGAGCCGGCTCACCGAGCTGGGAACCGAACACCGCGAGCTGCTGTCCCAGGCGGAGAAGGCGGGGCTTCCCACCGGCCATTTCGGCGACGCGGTGGCCCTGCCGCGCACGGTCCGCTCGCAGGCGACGCAGACGGAGCTGACCAGTCCGGACGGGAAACCGCAGACCGTACGGCACCGGCCGGTGGCTCGCGCGGACACGGCCACGACAGAGGCCGGGCTGCGGTCCTGGCAGGGGCAACTGGAGGATGCCGAAGCGGTCGTACGGAACCGGACACGGATGGTCCAGGAGGTGACCCGTCTCTCCTCGCGGGCCGACGAAGCCCGGGCCAAGGCAGCTCAGGCCGACACGGAACGGGAACGGCTGGAGGACGAGACGGAGGAGGCCGCCGGCCGTCTCGAAGAGAGCCGCGAGAAGGTCGCCGAGGAGACCCGTGGGTACGCCGACGAGGTCGCCGCGTGGGTGGAGCGCACGCGGACCGCGACAGGGCCCGACTGTCCGCCGCTGGATGTCGTCCTCGCCGAAGTCGCCGGTGAGACCTCCCCCGACGCGCCGTTCGCGGACCGCACGCTGCCGCCCGACATCGACACCCGCGCGCGGCAGACGGCTCACGCGGCCCTGGAGCCGTACGCCGATGACCTCACCCGGCACCGCGACGCGCTGGCGCTCGACGTCGGCCGACTGGGCGAGGAGATCGACCGCCTTTCGAAGGCGAAGCAGGACTGGGAGCGGCGTACCGACCCCGAGCCTCCGGCCCCGTACCACCGCACCGCCGAAAGGAATCCGGCCGATGGAGCACCCTTCTACCGGCTGGTGGACTTCGCGGAGCACGTGACCTCCGCCGACCGTGCCGGCCTGGAGGCGGCACTGGAGGCGAGCGGAATCCTGGACGCCTGGGTCGGCGCGGACGGGGTCCTTCTCGACCCCCTCACCCGGGACACGCTTCTTCAGCCCGGTCCCATGCCGCCGGGAGGACAGGCAGGAGGACAGACGGGAGGACAGAGCCTTGCCTCGGCCCTGCGCCCGGCCCCGCAGCCGGAGTGCGGCGTCACATCCGAGCACGTGGAGCGCCTGCTGACCGCCATCGCACTCGCACCGGCCTCGGAGACCGCCGCTGCCGGCTCGGTCCACTACGACGGAAGCTGGCGTCTGGGTGCCCTCCGCGGCCGTCACCACAAGAGTGTCACCGAGTACGTAGGGGCCGCTGTACGCGCCGAGACCCGACGGCGCATCCTCGCCGAGCTGGCGGACCAGCTCGGACAGACAGAACAGCGGCTGGCCGACGCCCGTACCGAACTCGCCACAGCCGACTCCAGGCGGCGGGCCCTCACGCTCGCGGAACGGGACTTTCCCCGGGCACGACTGCTCGCCGATGCCTGGAGCAGGACCGCATCGGACGAGAAGGCGCTACGGGACCTGACCGCCAGGGCGACCCGTGCGGCACGGCTGGCCGAGGAGGCCCGCGCTCTCGCCGTGTCGGCGCGCGCTGAGGCGGATGCCACGGCGACCGCCCATGACCTGCCCACCGACGCCACCGCCCTGGACCGCGTACGAACCGCACTGGCGGCCCTACACAGCGGTATCGGTCACTTGCGCAGAGCGGTCAGGGGCACGGTCGAGCGGCTCGGCGGAACCCACGCGGACGACGGGCGGTACGAACGCGCCCGGCAGGGACGCCTGGACGCGGAGGAAAGTTACCGGCTCCACCTCGCCGGACTGCGCACCGCGCAACAGGACCTGCGCACCCGCGAGGCGGCCATCGGGTCGTCCGAAGAGGAGATCCTCACCCGCGAGGAGAACGCCAAGCAACGCGTCGCGAACGCCGTCCGCGCCATTCCGGCAGCGGACCGTACCCATGGCGAATTCCGCGACCTGCGCGTGCGAGCGGAAGAAGAGGAGAAGCGCCTGCGCGAGGAACTGGCGGACCAGGAGACGAAGGTCATCGACACCGGCCGCACCCTCCGTGAGGCTCTCGACCGTCCGGAGGTCGTCAATGGTGCGGGACTGGACCGGTCCTCCCTGCCCGAATACGTCTCGGACAACCCCGGCTCGGACGTCCGCGACCGCCTGCGAGCGCTGCGCTCACTGGCCGACACAGTGGAACAGGCTCTCGGCCGCCCGAGGGGCGAGGTGTCGGACAGCACCCTGCTCAACCGGCATACGGAGCTGCGCGACCAACTGGCGGGCGGATACGACGCACAGCTTGAGGAACGCGACGGCATCAAGGTGTGCCGCTTGGTCGACGACCACGGTTCCCATGATGTCGCGGCCGTGGGCGAGCGGATCGCCTTACAGTCCGCGGAGGCAAGGGGACGGCTCACCGAGCGCGAGAGCGAGGTGTTCCAACGGTTCCTGACCGGCGAGCTCGGCGATCATCTCTCCGCGCAAGTGATCACCGCGGCCAATCTGGTCGCCGCGCTCAACGACACCCTGAAAACCGTACGGACCTCACATGGTCTCGGCGTGGAACTGCTGTGGAAGCTCGACGAGGACGTCGACGCGGATGTGCGCGCGGCCGTCGATCTTCTGCGCAGCCCGTCGAGCCTCCGGACGCGCGAGCAGACCGAGCAGCTCCGCGAGGTACTGCAACGCCGTATCGAGGATGCCCGCCGTGCCGACCCTTCGGCCGGTTACACCGCCCATCTGCGGACCGCACTGGACTACCGCGACTGGTTCCGTTTCCACACCTTCGTGGTCGAAGACGCGGCCCCCGGACGCAGGAGGAAACTGACCGGACGGACCGGACTCAGCCAGGGCGAGCAGCGTGTGCTCTCCTATCTCGTGCTCTTCGCAGCCGCTGCCGCCCACTTCACCAGCCTCGCCGAGTCGGCGCCGCACGCGCCGCGGCTGATCCTTCTGGACGACGCCTTCGCCAAGGTCGACGAACCCACCCATGGGCGACTGGGCCGTATCCTCGTCGACCTCGATCTCGACTTCGTCCTCACGAGCGAGCGGCTGATGGGCAATTGGGCGGAGGTTCCGTCCCTGCACATCTACGAGTGCCTCCGTGACCCCCATGTGCGCGGGGTGGCCACGTTGCACTACACCTGGAACGGTCGGCACCGGCGTCTGGCGTCGGTATGAGCCCGTCTGGCGTCGGTATGAGCCGGCTCCCCGCCGCAACACGCGACTGGCTGACAGGGCCAGGTCTCACCCGGCTCTGGGGTGCGGTTCGCAAACGTCTGGAAGGCAACGGCGTGCAGGCCACCGGTTCCCTCCGGTTGACCGCGGTGAGCGCCCAGGAACGGAACGACCTGTCACTCCTGTTGGGCAAACCCCTCACAGGCGCCGACGTGACCGTGCGGCTCGACGCGCTCGACGGACGCCTGCGCGCCTCTGCTGCGGGACTCGGGCTCAGGGCGGTCGTGGAGGAACTCGGACCTCCGCTCACCGACCGCCGCGCGGCCCGCGCCGGCGTGGCGGCACAGCGTCGGCACGTGTGGGCGTCGCTCACCTCGTCTCTCGACGCCTCTCCGCTCGTCGGCCAGGAATGGACCCGACAGTGGTACGACGTGCTCCGCCGCGCCGGCGTTCCGAAAGGGGTGACACCCGAAGCGGCGGTGCGGACGCTTCAGCAGGCGGTCCAGATCCTCACCGTGCTGCTCGATCCGGAACGGACGGGCACGCGCGGCCGAGGAGAGCTCGCCGCGACGGCGACCGGCTCGGCACACGGTCTGGACGACGGCACCTGGCTCGCCCGCCTCGTCCAACGCGGTGTCGCCCTGGCCCATGGCACTGACCTCCCCAGCAACGCGGCAGGCCGACGCGCGTTGTGGCGGCTGGTGTCCGTCACACCGGACGAGGTCTCCAGCACGGTGCTGACCTACGGACTGCGCCCCATCGGCGGGGGCTGGCGGGAGGAGTCTCTACGGGAGCGGGCCGCCCATCACGCCGAAACCCACCTGACACCGCGCGACCTGCTCGGCCTCCAGCTCCAACTGCCCACCGCAACAGTGATCCACATCTGCGAGAACCCACGCGTGGTGGAAGCCGCTGCCGACGCGGCCTGCGCCCGGCCCCTGGTCTGCACCTCCGGCAGCGCCGCCACGGTGGTCCTCACACTCCTCGACACCCTCGCCACCGCCGGCTGCCACTTCGCCTACCACGGCGACTTCGACTGGCCGGGCATCACGCTGGCCAACCGGATCATCCGCCGCTACGAGGCGCTGCCGTGGCGCATGAGCGCCGAGGACTACGAACGCCTCGCCGCTCACAGCCAAGCTGAGGGCATCCCTCAACTACCACTCGACGGCCGGCCGGTCGACGCGGACTGGGACCCGAGCCTCGCCCCTGCCATGACCGCCCTCGGCGTCGCACTCCATGAGGAGGCGACCCTTGACCTGCTGGTGGAGGACCTGTCAGGCCAGACGTAGGAAGGCAACGGAACACGGCGACGCACGGCGGGATGCGCGGGCCCGAGTCCGGCCCCCCGTCAGGTCAAGCGACCCTCGTGGCCTGGTAGCCGGCTTTCTTGATGAAGGCGTCGAAATAGCGCCCTTTACTGGGCGCACTCATCAGCCCGCTGTGCACTGCCTCGGGCACACCGGCGTATCGATAAATTCCCCCGTTCTTGAACTGCACTTCGAGTGTCCTGGACCGCGTTTCATAACCGACAGAGGCCAGGCTGGAAGAAACCACGGACACACGCTGCACGGCATCTCCTTGGAAAACCGCTGACGGTCGCGGCGGAATGAGTGATTCCTGTTTGCTTACCACGACGGCCGACGACCAAGGCATCCATTTGCTGATGCCGCCGACATGGCTGGCAGCACGGCCCCAACATGCCACCGGCGCCGCAGACGCGATCGTGGATCAGACCGTGCGGGCTACGGCGTGTCGATGGCGTCGAGAGAGTTCGGTCCGGCCTGCACGTTTCGCGCCCTGCTTTGCACTTTTTGCCCCATATCGTTTGTCGTAACAAAAACAGTTCCCTCAAAGGATGGTTTTGTCATGGGACAGCTCGACAACAAGGTGGCCCTCGTGACCGGCGGTTCTGTCGGTATCGGGCGCGGGATCGCGGAGCGGCTCGCTGCTGAGGGGGCGACCGTGTATGTCACCGGGCGGCGCAAGGGTGAGCTGGATGCGGCCGTGGAGGCGATCAATCGGCGGGCGGGCGGCGGGCGGGCCGTTGGGGAGCAGAGCGATGTGTCGAATCTCGACGATCTCGACCGGCTCTACGCCATGATCCAGGAGCACAGTGGCCGGCTGGATGTCCTCGTGGCCAACGCGGGCGGCGGTGAGTTCGCCAAGCTCGGCGAGATCACCGAGGAACACTACGACCGCACCTTCGACATCAACGTCAAGGGACTCGTCTTCACCACCCAGAAGGCACTGCCGCTCCTGCCCGACGGCGCCTCGGTGATCCTGCTCTCCTCGATCAACGCCTCGCTCGGCATCGAGGCGATGAGCATCTACAGCGCCACCAAGGCCGCGATCCGCAATCTCGCCCGTAGCTGGGCCGCCGAGCTGGCCGGGCGCGGTATTCGCGTCAACGCCATCAGTCCCGGTCCCATCGAGACTCCCGGTATCTACGGCCTGGTCGATGACACCCCGCAGGCCAGGGAGGAGTTCAGGAAGACCTTCGCCTCCAGGATCCCGCTGGGCAGGATGGGCCAGGTGGAGGAGGTCGCCGCCATGGCACTCTTCCTCGCCACCGACCAGAGCTCCTTCACCACCGGAGCCGAACTCTTCGTCGACGGCGGCCTCGCCCAGGTCTGATCGACCGCGCCCGCTCAGGAACGGGCGTCAGCGATTCGTCGGCGATTCGTCAGCGGTCGTCCAGCTTCGGAGCGAGCAGGTCCAGGGCTTCCTCCCAGTCGAAGTGGGCCCCGGCCTCGGCCGAGTCGGGCTGGTGAGGCGTGTGCGTTCCGATCAGGACGTCCATCTCGCGCAGCCGGTCGAGGCTCTGCCGGTACGCGGGATGGGCGGCCTGGGCCGCGTTCAGATACGGGAGTACGGCGGTGGGGACGCCCAGACCGTACGCCTCGCACAAGATGCCCAAGGCCAGCGTGTCGGAGATACCCGCCGCCCACTTGTTGATCGTGTTGAACGTGGCCGGCGCCACCGCTATCGCGTCCGGAGGCGGCAGTGGACGCGGGTCTCCCGGGCTGCGCCAGGCGGAACGGATCGGATAGCCCGTCCGCGCGGTGATCGCCTCGGCGTCGATGAAGGCCAGCGCTCGCGGAGTGGCGATCACTCCCACGTCCCACTGCCGCTCCTGCGCTGCGGTGATCAGCGTGGTGACATCGCCCGCGATGCCCGCCGCGCAGACCACGACATAGAGAAAAGGTTTCCCGCGCGGATCGTGCGGATCGCGCGGATCGCGCTGCTCAGTCATGAAGAGCTTTCCGTTGGAGTGGCGGTGCCTTCTACGACGAGAACCTCGCCCGGCCGGAGCTGTTCATAGAGCCACTCGGCGTCGACGGAGCGCAGTCCGATCCAGCCGTGGGTGGCGTCGAGGCGGCCGGGTGCGCTCTCGTTGTACGTCATGGCGACGACGTAGTTCGTGCGGTTGTCCGGTGTGCGCAGCTCGATGACCCACGGGAGCGTGACCTCGTACTCGCCGCCCATGTCCTTGCCGGTGCCCATGCCGTCGGCGGGCATCCGCTTGGTGCGGTACTTGGCGACGACGGTCATCCGGCCCTGAGGCGTGAATCCTTCGGCTGTGCCCGAGGAGATGGGCAGCTCACGGTCGGCAACGGTCAGCAGCCGACGCGCGAGATCGGCCGTGCCCGCCGAGGACGCCGTATCCGCCGGCGAGGCCGTATCCGCCGGGATGGCGCGCTCCTCGGTGGTTTGGTCACCGACGTCGGCGGTCAGGGCGAAGACGAGAACTCCGACCGCCGCAGCGGCGCCACCCGCCAGCACCGCTCCTCGGCGGCGCGCACGGCGGCGTACGGCACGGCGCCGGATCTCCGCGCCCGGGATCGACGGAGGTGTCTCGTGTTCCTGGGCCAGTTCCCGCAGCGTGGTGGTGAGTTCATCGGACACGGCCGTCCTCCTTCTCACCCTGCTCATCGGCGTCGCCCACAGACAGATGCCGGGCGAGCGCTGCCCGGCCGCGCGCCAGACGGGCCTTGACGGTTCCGACCGGCGCGCCGGTTTCGGAGGCTACCTGCTCCACGCTCAGGTCGCACAGATGGTGCAGTACGACCGCCGTGCGCTGGGCCTCCGGCAACTGCCGCAGCGCCGCGGCCAGTGCGGTGCGCTCGGGATCCGGGCCCGGTGTGTGTTCGGGCGCGGGATCACGCCGTACCAGCTCCAGCCAGCGGCGCGCCCGGCGCCAGCGGCTCACCGCGAGCCGCATGGCCACCGTACGGATCCAGGCCTCGGGCGCCTCGTCGGCGAGGAAGCTCTGCCGCCGGTCCCAGGCCCGTACGAACGCCTCCTGAACCACGTCCTGCGCCTCGCCGTGATCCCCGGTCAGGGCGTACAACTGGCCGGTCAGCCGAGGGAACGCGGACGCGTAGAAGGCGTCGAACTCGTCCTCGGTCATGCCCCCGCCCCGCCGCTCTCCCCGGCACCGAACTTCTCGGTTTCGTGTGCAACCCGGTCGGCCCCGTCGTGCGTACAGGTCGCGTACATCGAAACACAACAGGGGGAATTCCATGACCTCGGGAGTCAGGACCAGTCGTCTCGCCCGCGCCTTGAGCGCGGCGGCCGTATGCGCGCTCGCACTCGCAGGCTGCTCGGCACAAGCAGACGCGGGTACGAGTACGGGTACGAGCACGGGCGCCGACGGGAAGCGGCCTGGCGCCGCGGACCAGGCGCACCGGGCCAGCCCCAAGGCGGAACCGACAGCCTCGACGGCCTCAACAGCCCCGGAACCGGCCGCGTTCAAGGGCATACGGATCAATATCGCCGACCGGCAGACCGTCGGAGTCGGCATGCCCATATCGGTCACCTTCGACCGCCCGGTCCCGGCCGCCGAACGGGCCGCCGTGGAACGGCTGCTGACGGTCGAGACCACGACGGGCGTCACCGGATCCTGGAGTTGGATCAAGGACCGCAATCTGCTCGACGGACAGCGTGTCGACTACCGGCCGCGCGACTTCTGGAAGCCGGGCACGGAAGTGACCGTACGGGCCGGCTCAGGCCTCACACGGCACTTCACCGTCGGCCGCTCGCTCGTCGCCACCGTCGACGTACGCACCCACACCATGACCGTCGAGAAGGACGGCACCACCCGGCGCGTCCCCGTCACCGCGGGCGCGCCCGGGATGGACACCTGGAACGGCACCATGGTCGTCTCCGACAAACAGCGCCGGGTGCTGATGGACTCCCGTACGGTCGGCTACGGCGACGCGTACAAGGGCTACTACGCCTACGCCGTCCACCTCACCACGTCCGGCACCTATCTCCACGAGAACCCGAAGGCGGACACCTACGCGGGCCGGCAGAACGTCACCCACGGCTGTGTCGGACTCGCGACGGACGGCACCGCCCGGCGCTTCTACGAGGAGGTCATCCCGGGTGACGTCGTGCGTGTCACCGGATCCACGGAGACCGTGGCGGCGGGCAACGGATACGGGGACTGGAATCTCGGTTGGGACGAGTGGCGGGCGGGGAGCGCACTACGCTGACTTCGGTGACCGTGACACCTGTAAAGGCCGTATAGGTCAAAAGTTGCGCACGCTTTAAAGTGTCCGCATGGGCATGCGCATGGGCGATCACGATCACAGCGGAACGGATTGGGAGACCGCGGTCCTCGACGGAGGCCCCGCGGACGGGGTACGGATGCGGGTCGCCGACCGGCCCGCCGTGGTGCAGGTGACATATCCCTGCAAGGTGGACGGGCCGGCGGGCGGAGCGCAGGTGGAGGCGCTGTACGTGTACCGGCGCGATCCGCGCGTACAGGAGCAGCCACTGCGGTACGGGTTCGACCAGGCGAGCCCCTGACACAGCGGAAGGGCCGGAGCCGGTTCGGCGGGCAGCACCAGGGAAGGGCTGCACGCCGAACCAGGTCGGTCCGCGGTACGACGTACACCCAGGCGGCCACACAGCCACGCGACCACGCGCGATCAGGCGTGACGGACCGGCGCGTGGCGCACAGGAGCGCGCGCCGCCCGGTCGGTGAGCTGTCCGACCATCAGCCGGACCACGGTGACGACATCGGGATCGTCGACGAAGTAGACCTGTCTGCGACCTTCGCGCCGCGACCGTACGAGCCCGGCCAGCTTCAGCTTGGTCAGATGCTGGCTCACGGCGGGAAGCGCGCCGCCCACCCGCTCCGCGAGCCCGGTGACATCGCTCTCGCCCTGGGCCAGCACCCATACGATATGCAGCCGCGCCGACGACGCCAGCAGCCCGAACGCGGCAGCCGCTTCCGCGAGCACCTCTGCGGACGGGTCTCCGGAGCCACCGACTTCTGCCGTCACGATCGCTCTCCCGTCCCGCGCGGACCCGACGGCTCAGTCTAGGCGTCGGGTCCGGGGACGGGCCCGGAGCGTTGGGGCGCACCGGGAGCGGAGCGCGTACGGCGAAGTAAGGCTCGTCCGGCCCAGGACCCAGGCCCCAGCGGGTCAGGGCCTCGCCGACCAGGACCTCACGGCCCAAGGCCACGCGAGTCAGGACTGCGCAGGCGGATCGTTCCGCTCCACGATCGTGCCGGTCACGACGCGACGCCCGGACGCGGCGGACTCCGACGCCTGGCTCTGCCCGCTCGGACTCTGCCCGCTCTGGCCCTGCCCGCCCTCGTCCTCCTTCTTCAGCGCCTTCGTCTCGCTCTTGAGTATCCGCGCGGCCTTGCCCGCCGAACGGGCCAGCTCAGGCAGCTTCTTGGCGCCGAGCAGAACGACGATGACGATGAGGATCAGGGCCACTTCGCTCAAGCCGAACATCAGATCTGCTCTCTCCCGGGATCGGACGGGACCGGTCATAGGTATCTACAGCGCTGTAGAACTATCTCCTACCGTACGACCGTCCAACAAGACCACTTTCCGGCCCGGACGCCAGACCACCGTCACGCCACCGCCGCGCCGCCACACCACCGATCACGCTACGCGGGCGCCGTGAACTACGTGGGAACTCCCAGTGCCCTCTTCGACGAGCGGTACCGCGTGATCAGCACCGGACGCATCCAGCGCATGGGCGCGGGGAAATTGCTCACCAGAGGCGCGTAGCCCGGGACCTCCTCCGGGTCCTCCATCAGGCCGAACACCAGATGCGGCCCAGTGTGCGGGGCTCCGCTGACGATCGCCGACCGCAGCCTGCCGACTTCGCCGTCCGGCAGCTCCGGCATCAACTCCTTGATGAGGGCTTCCTCTTCATCGAAATGCCTGTTCAGAACGGATTGGACCCGCTGCGTCGAGGGCAGCCCGGACAGCGCGGCCTGGCCCACGACCACCAGGGCCGCGTCCCGTTCGCCCGTGACCTGCTGGGCTGCGATCGCGTCGACCGTCCTGGTGAGTTCGTGCAGCTCGGCATCGAGCGCTTCGAGCGCGAAGCCCAGCCCGCCGATCCTGACGGCATCGCCGGGAACGAGCTCACGCAGCACCGGCCAGAGCAGCACATCCTCGCTCGCGTGGTGGCGGCGGACGGACTCGATCAGCCAGCGAGCGGTGTTGACCAGCACCTTGACGTCGACGGGCTCACCGCCGGCGAGGCGCCCGAATGATTCGGATACGAGGGCGGTGCCCCGACGCAGAATCGTGTGCACGGCGAGCAACTCTTCATACATGCATGAACGTTCGGCGCAGAGCTTGGGTGGAGCAGCCATCGTGTATTCCTGCCTGTCCCAAAAATTGGGGTAATATTTTGGGGTAAAAGAGAGAGTATTGAGAGCATCGTTCCCGCAGTGAATACCCACCAGATATAAGTTATGTGTCATGGCCGCCGAGACCGCCGCGACATCAGCGATGCGGCCCGGCGGCCCTTTACTGGAGCGCCGCTATGCGCGGGCGCAGGCCGCCGTCGCGGGCATCGCCCGCCAGGCCGGGCGGCGAGGAAACCGTGCGATTGATACGGAATTCAGAGAATGGACCTTCCGCAATCGCCCTGCCGGCACACCGCACGCGTCTCGGCAATGAGGAGCACCGCGAATCCATCGCCATCCTCTGCAGCGCCCTGCCGGTGCATGAAAACGCGGCAGAACTCCGGGAGGAAAGCACCTCTCTTTACTTCTCTGCCCTCCGGGAGATCGCCTCACACCTCGGCAACCTCGGTGCTCTCGGACCGAGGCTGACCGGCCGCCGTCGCCACGAGGATCCTGATCGGCGTACGGGAGTTATCCACAGGCTGGTTATCCACAGGCTGAGGGGGAGGCCGACGGGATGTCAGGGTTCCGGCGCAGAATGGGGGCATGAATCAGATGGCCGGTTCGATGCCGGAGTGGGAGAAGCGCTTCCGGGCGCCGCGGGTTTCGCTGCCGGACTGGGCGGAGGACGCGCCGGAGCGAGCGCTGTTCGTGTCCAATGCGACGGGGACGTATGAGCTGTACGCATGGGATCGCGCGACCGGCGCCCAGCGGCAGGTGACGGACCGGCCGAACGGGACGACGGACGGGGTGCTCTCGCTGGACGGCGAGTGGATCTGGTGGTTCTCGGACACGGACGGGGACGAGTTCGGGGTGTGGATGCGCCAGCCGTTCACGCCCGGGGAGAGCGGGGCCGGGACCTCCGGGCTCTCCGGGACCTCCGGGCCCTCCGGTCTCGATGAGCCGGCGGCGCCGGGGCTCGCTCCTTCCTATCCGGCCGGGCTCGCGCTCGGACGGGACGGCACGGCGGTCGTCGGGCGGTCGACCGACGAGGACGGCACGACGCTGCATGTCGTACGGCCCGGGGAGGCGCCCGTCGAGATCTACCGGCACCGGGAGTCGGCCGGAGTCGGGGATCTGTCGTACGACGGCACGCTGCTCGCGATCGAGCACACCGAGCACGGGGACGCGATGCACTCGGCACTCCGGGTGCTGCGGCTGGACGGCTCGGTGGTGGCGGAGCTGGACGACACCGAGGGCGGCACGCGTGAGCTGGGCCTGGAGGTGCTGGGCTTCGCGCCGGTGGCCGGGGACAGCCGACTGCTTGTCGGGCATCAGCGGCGAGGTCGCTGGGAGCCGGTCGTCTGGGATCCGCTGACCGGCGAGGAGACCGATCTCGCCGTCGAGCTGCCCGGGGACATCAGCGCCGAGTGGTATCCGGACGGATCGGAGCTGCTGATCGTGCACAGCTTCGAGGGCCGCAGCGAGCTGTGGCGCTATGACTTCGCCAAAAGTGCGCTGATCGAGGTGGAGACTCCGGCAGGGACGGTGTCGGGAGCGACGGCCCGGCCGGACCGCAGCGTGGAGTATCTCTGGTCGTCCGCGGCCGAGCCGCCGCGGGTACGGTCCACGGCGGGCGGCGTCGTGCTCGATCCGCCCGGGATGACGGCGCCCGCCTCGGTGCCGGTGGAGGACGCCTGGGTCGAGGGCCCGGGCGGCAGGATCCACGCGCTGGTGCAGCGGCCGGCGGGTGAGGCTCCGTTCCCGACGGTCTTCGAGATCCACGGCGGTCCGACCTGGCACGACAGCGACGCGTTCGCGGCGGGACCCGCCGCCTGGGTCGACCACGGCTTCGCGGTCGTCCGGGTCAACTACCGCGGATCCACGGGCTATGGGCGCGAGTGGACGGACGCGCTCAAGCACCGCGTCGGGCTGATCGAGCTGGAGGACATCGCGGCGGTCCGGCAGTGGGCGGTGGACTCCGGTCTGGCCGATCCGGCGAAGCTGGTCCTGGCGGGCGGCTCATGGGGCGGCTATCTGACTCTGCTCGGGCTCGGCACCCAGCCGGACGCCTGGGCCGTGGGGCTGGCGGCGGTGCCGGTCGCCGACTATGTGACGGCGTACCACGACGAGATGGAGGCGCTCAAGGCGATGGACCGCACCCTGCTGGGCGGTACGCCGGAGGAGGTGCCGGAGCGTTTCGAGGCGTCGTCGCCGCTGACCTATGTCGACGCGGTCCGGGCTCCGGTCTATATCTCGGCGGGAGTGAACGACCCGCGCTGTCCGATCCGCCAGGTGGAGAACTATGTGGACCGCCTGGCCGCCCGAGGCGCGGTCCATGAGGTGTACCGCTATGACGCGGGCCATGGGTCGCTGGTCGTGGAGGAACGGATCAAGCAGGTCAGGCTGGAGCTGGACTTCGCGACGAGACATCTGAAGTAGACGAGACATCTGAAGCAGAGGAGGAAGACGCAGGGGCTGGGCCCAGGAGCGGGCCCGGCGCCGGAGGCCTGGCTCCGGGCCCGGGCCCGGGCCTCGGCGAGGACCGGAGATCGCGAGGTCGCGAGGCACGGGAGTGGAGGGCCGGGAGCCGGGCCGGGCGGAAGTGGATGGCGACCCGGGAAGTGGGCGGGAAGGAGCGTTCCGTACGGTGGAGGCGTGTACCGATTCCTGGTGACTCCGCGCTGGTGGGGAATCAATGCCTTCGTTCTGCTGGCGATCCCCTTCTGCATCTTCATGGGGACCTGGCAGCTCGGCCGCTTCGAGGACCGCGTCAGCACCCACCAGGCCGCACAGGAGCGGCCGGATCCCGGGGAGCGGGCCGCGGTGGCGGTGCAGACGCTGCTGCCCGTCGATCAGGAGACGTCCGGTCGTCATGCCACGGCGACAGGGCGGTACGGAGATCAGTTCCTGGTTCCGGACCGGGTGCTGGACGGCAGGAACGGCTCGTACGTACTGACCATGCTGCGTACGGACGGCGGCAAGGCGCTGCCCGTGGTGCGAGGGTGGCTGGCCGAGGGCAGGAAGGCGCCCGCGCCGCCGGCCGGCGAGGTCAGTGTGACCGGCGCGCTCCAGGCCTCCGAGTCCGTCGGATCCGACGGCGTGCGGGCGGGCGGGGGTCTGCCTCAGGGACAGCTCGCCATGATCAGTGCGGCGTCGCTGGTCAATGTCGTGCCGTACGAGGTGTACGACGCGTGGATCACGGTGACCCAGGCATCGGACGGGCTGCTGCCGGTGCCCGCCGCCGCACCGCAGAACTCAGGGCTGGACCTCAAGGCGTTCCAGAACCTCGGCTACACCGGTGAGTGGTTTGTCTTCGCCGGCTTTGTGATCTTCATGTGGTTCCGGCTGTTCCGGCGCGACGCGGAGGCGGTCAAGGACCGGGCGCTGGGACTGGAGACCGCCGCGTAGGCCACCGCCGCGTAGGCCCTGTCCGGTCGACGGGCGGCGGCGGGAGAGCGGATGCTGGTCGTGCCGCCAGCTCCCGCTTCGCTTCAGCCGCCCGCCCGGCCACCGCGACCGCCAGACTGCTACGGCGCGTTGAGGACGCCCGTTCGGTAGATCGTGCCCGCGCAGGCGTTGGGGATCGTCGCCTCGGCGACCGGTGCGCCCGGTTCCGGAGTGTGGACGACAGAGACCGTGCCGTCCATCGTGCCGCCCTCGGTGAGGAGCTGAGGCTCCGCGTTCGTTCCCGTACCCGCTCCGGCGTCGGTGCCCGTACCGGTTCCTCCGCCCGTGCCCGCGCCCGCCGAGCTGTCGCCCGACGGTGTGGGATCCGGGGAGGCGCCGGTGGTCGGACAGCTCTCCGCCGGTACCCAGGCGAACTTCACCTCGTACGCGCTGTTCGGCGCCAGCGTCACCGCCGCCGCTTCCAGGGACGGATCGGGCAGGCCGGTGGCGGCGTCGCCCGCCGTGTGCGCCACCACGGTGATCTTGGCCTTGTCGGCCGCGCCCGCGGTCTGGAAATCGACCTTGCCGCGGCCGGTGACCGAGCAGTCGGTGCCCGAGACATTGGCGACGCGGAAGGTGCCGTACACCTTGCCGCCGGAGTCGGGCGCGCCGGCTTCGGCGACGGTGACTCCGAGCTGGCCCGGCGCACAGGTGGGCAGGGACGAGGACTGGGTGCCGCTGCCCGGATTGGCCGTACCGGCGGTGCCGCCCTCGGCCGTACCGCCCGAGGCGGTGTCCTCCGGCTTGGCCACCTTGTCCGGGTCGTCCGCGTCGGGAGACACCTGGTCGGCGGGATGGTGCGGATCCTTGCCCGCGCCGCCGCCGGAGTCCTTGCTCGTGCCCGTTCCGCCCTGGGCCTGCTCGCCGTGGCCGGCGTTGACGGAGTGGTCGTCCGCCGTGCCGCCGGAGTTGGCGACATGCACGAACGCGGGGACCGCCGTACCGAACAGCAGTGCCGCGGCGGCCATACCGACGACGGCCTGGCGCTTTCTGGCCCGCCTGGTCGGTACCGCCTTGCGGAGATGGTCGAGGGCTCCCTCGGACGGCCGCAGATCGTCCACGGCGCCATGCAGCAGACGGCGCAGCGCCAGCTCGTCCATGTCGAGGCCGTCGAGGCTTCCGCCCACGTCCCCGCCCACGTCCCCGCTCATGTCGCCGCCCAGGTCGGCGTTCAGATGACCGGCGTCTGCGCCGGCGTCACCGCCCGGCTCATGGCCGCCCGTATTGCCCTTGTCGCCAGCGCCGCCGTCACCACCGGCACCACTGGCGCCGGCGCCGCCGTCTCGGCCACTGCCACTGCCACTTCCACTGCTGCTGCCGGCACCCGTATGACCGAGGCCGCTCAGCTCGTTATCCGGCCCGTTGTTCACAATTCCGTTCCCAGTCAGGTCGTTCAACGGCGCGTCCGGCCCGGTCGCCCTGTCGGGCCCGTCCTGCCGGTCCTTCCGCGCACTCATGCCGTGGCCTCCATGGCGACGCGCAGCGCCTTGATGCCGCGCGAGCCGTACGCCTTCACCGAGCCCAGTGATATCCCAAGAGTCTCGGCGACCTGCGCCTCGGTCATGTCCGCGAAGTACCGGAGAACCAGCACCTCGCGCTGCCGCCGCTGCAATCCGCGCATCGCCTTGATCAGCGCGTCCCGCTCCAGCTGGTCGTACGCGCCCTCCTCCGCGCTCGCCATGTCCGGCATCGGCTTGGAGAGCAGCTTCAGACCGAGGATGCGCCGGCGCAGGGCGGACCGGGAGAGGTTCACCACGGTCTGCCGCAGATACGCGAGCGTCTTCTCCGGCTCCCGTACACGGTTGCGCGCGCTGTGCACCCGGATGAAGGCCTCCTGGACGACATCCTCGCAGGAGGCCGTGTCGTCCAGCAGCAGAGCGGCGAGACCGAGCAGCGACCGGTAGTGGGCGCGATAGGTCTCGGTGAGGTGATCGACGGTGGTACCCGCTGCCATCGCGCCGTCAGCGCCCTCGCGCTGGGACGGCAGACGTGCGGGACGCGCGGCGGGCATGGGCGCGATCACCGGCATACCGCCGGGTGTACGGGGCCGCCGGAGCGGACGCACCGCCGCGCCGCGTACCGGGACGATCGCTGTGATGTCGAGAACCTCTGCCACGCCTGTTGGACACGCTTCCCCCCGTCAGGGTTGTACGCGCACGTCACCCCATTTGACGCTGCACCAATTGCCGTCATGCGTACCCGATCTCCCCCTATGCCCCAATTCTCGCGACACCGCGAAGGGGTGACCGCAGAGACGCTTCCCGGCCGGTCGGCGGTTGCGGTGTTCTCGCAGGAAAGACAGACGGGCATCGTCGAACAAGACAACGTCCCAGTTCAAGCCGTTGTGACCATGAACCTGACCAAAGGACGTTCACAGATCCTACAAAGTTTTAGGGTTCAACGGCTTCTGATTTTCGTCGACTTTTGAGCCACAGTTGAGGTTTCTCGCGGTTACGGCAAAGAACCGTGACCAGGGTCACTGCTACTGCTACGGCTACGGCTGCTACGGCTACGGCTGCTACGGCTTCGACAGCTCCAGGGCGATGGCCTCGGCGATCTGAGCCGTGTTCAGGGCCGCGCCCTTACGGAGATTGTCGCCGCAGACGAAAAGCTCCAGCGCCCTGGGGTCGTCCAGCGACCGCCGTACGCGCCCCACCCAGGTCGGATCCGTCCCCACCACATCCGCGGGCGTCGGGAAGTCGCCCGCGCCCGGGTTGTCGAACAGCACCACGCCCGGCGAGGTCGCCAGGATCTCGTGCGCCCGGCCGACGGTGATCTCCTGCTCGAAGCGCGCGTGCACGGTGAGCGAGTGCGCGGTGATCACCGGGACATGGACACAGGTCGCCGTCACCCGCAGACCGGGCAGGTCGAGGACCTTTCTGGTCTCGTCGCGTATCGCCATCTCGTCCGAGGACCAGCCGCCGTCCTGAGGCGCACCGGACCAGGGCACGACATTGAGCGCCAGCGGAGCGGAGAAGGGACCGGTGGTGTCACCGACCGCGCGGCGCACATCGCCGGGATGCGTGCCCAGTTCCGTACCGGCGACGAGGGAGAGCTGGTCGCGCAGGGCGGTGATGCCGTCCTGGCCGGCGGCACTGACCGCCTGGTACGAGGAGACCACCAGCTCGCGCAGCCCGAACTCGGCGTGCAGGGCGCCCACCGTGACGATCATCGACAGTGTCGTGCAGGCCGGGCTCGCGACGATTCCGCGCGGCCGGGACCGTACCGCGTGCGGATTGAGCTCGGGGACGACCAGCGGTACGTCCGGGTCCATCCGGAAGGCGGCCGAACTGTCCACGACGACCGCGCCCTTGGCGGCGGCGACGGGCGCCCACCGGGCGGACACCTCGTCCGGTACGAGGAACACCGCGACGTCGACGCCGTCGAGCGCCTCTTCGGTGAGGCCGACGATCTCGGTCGGCTCGCCGCGCACGGAGAGCTTGCGGCCCTCGGTGCGCGGCGAGGCGATCAGCCGGATGTCGCCCCAGACGTCGGCGTGCTGGGAGAGGATCTGGAGCATGACGGCGCCGACGGCCCCGGTCGCACCCACGACCGCGAGCGTCGGCCGGCCGTTCACGGCGCGGCGCTCCCGCGTCTGCCCCCGACGTCGCCGTACGACCGGCCTCCATGCGGCCGATCTTCGTACGGCAGGTCTCCGTACGACGGGCCCGTGAGCGACCGGCCGTCGTACGACCGGTCTCCGAACGACGGTCCCGTGAGCGACCGGCCCTCGTACGACCGGTCTCCGCGCGGCCGGTTCATCGGCCGGTGCCTCCGTAGACCACGGCCTCGTCGGAGTCGCTGTCGAGACCGAAGGCGGTGTGCACCGCCCGTACGGCCTCGGTGACATCGTCCGCGCGCGTGACCACGGAGATCCGGATCTCGGAGGTCGAGATCAGCTCGATGTTCACGCCCGCGTCCGACAGCGCCTCGAAGAAGCTCGCGGTGACGCCCGGGTTGGTCTTCATGCCCGCGCCGACGAGGGAGATCTTGGCGATCTGGTCGTCGTAACGCAGCGACTCGAACCCGATCGTCGACTTCGTCTTCTCCAGCGCGTCGATGGCCTTGCGGCCCTCGGTCTTCGGCAGCGTGAAGGAGATGTCGGTCAGTCCCGTCGCCGCGGCGGAGACGTTCTGGACGACCATGTCGATATTGATCTCGTTGTCGGCGATGGCTCGGAAGATCGTCGCGGCCTCGCCGGGCTTGTCGGGGACGCCGACGACCGTGATCTTCGCCTCGGAGGTGTCATGGGCGACACCGGAGATGATGGCCTGCTCCACCGTGCGGTCCCCTTGCGGCTCGTTGCTGACCCATGTGCCCTGAAGCCCCGAGAACGAGGAACGGACATGGATCGGAATGTTGTAACGGCGTGCGTACTCGACGCACCGGTGCAGCAGCACCTTGGAGCCGGAGCTGGCCAGCTCCAGCATGTCCTCGAAGGAGATCCACTCGATCTTCCGGGCCTTCGTCACGACCCGTGGGTCGGCGGTGAAGACACCGTCCACATCGGTGTAGATCTCACACACCTCGGCGTCCAGTGCGGCGGCGAGCGCCACGGCGGTGGTGTCGGAACCGCCGCGTCCCAGCGTGGTGATGTCCTTCTTGTCCTGGGACACTCCCTGGAACCCGGCGACGATGGCGATGTTGCCCTCGTCCAGCGCCGTACGGATCCGGCCCGGCGTGACATCGATGATGCGCGCTTTGTTGTGGACCGAGTCGGTGATGACGCCCGCCTGGCTGCCGGTGAACGACTGGGCCTCGTGGCCCAGGTTTTTGATCGCCATCGCCAGCAGGGCCATGGAGATCCGCTCTCCGGCGGTCAGCAGCATGTCGAACTCACGCCCGGCAGGGATCGGGGACACCTGCTCTGCGAGATCGATCAACTCGTCCGTCGTGTCGCCCATCGCCGAAACCACCACGACCACTTGATGGCCGTTCTTCTTGGCATCGACGATTCGCTTGGCGACCCGCTTGATGCCCTCGGCATCGGCTACGGAGGAGCCTCCGTACTTCTGCACGACAAGGCCCACGTGCGCTCCTCGCTCGGTTCATCACTACTGTCGGCACAGTTTAACGAGCGACCGCACGACGACTCGGACATATCACATCGTGAGATGTCCCGCTCACTCAGTGATCATCGAGCACCGGCCACCGCCCGCTCGGTGAGGATGCATGCCCCGGCTGAACAGCACCACGCAAAAAAGTGGGACGCGTCACACGGCGGTTGACCTCGGCGCGCCGCCCATGGTGGCTCCGAAGTCGCGGAGGGTGAGTCTCACGAAGAGCCCGAGAGAAGAGAACCAAGGTGAACCTCGATCCACTCCGTCACCCCCTTGGCGAGTGAAGGGTTGGCGGCAGCGAGATCCTCACGGCAGCCGGGCCACTCCTCGGCAATGCGATGGACGGTCTCGGCGGCGATTTCAGGCAGGCTGGACGCGGTGGAGCCGAATCGGTGGTCGAGTCGGGACTCCAGCAGCGAGAATGACGCTACACCGATTTTCTCGAACCGTTTGGTACCACAGAACTTGAGCCCCAGATCCTCGGGGCCGTCTCCAAGCTCGCGGTACTGAGCAGTGGAGACCAGATCGTAGGCCGGCGAGAGTGTCGGTACGCGCTTGTCCGGATAAATCAAGGACCAGTTTTTCAGATGGGCATCACCGTTGCCGATGGCGATAAAAAGAGCCAGACGGCGGACACACTCCTGAAGCGCTGCGCCGTCACGGCCTCGGTAGGAAATCGCGGCAACCGTCTCGAAACTTCCCTGGTACTTCTCGTGCGGATATTTCTCACGAACCTGCGCGAAGTCCTCAATGTGCACGGAACTACGCTGCTCATCCTGAATCCGGTCGAATCTGCGAACAGCATAGGCCCATTTTTCGGCGTTGGGCCACATACGGGAGGGGACCTCCGCAAGTTCGTCCCGATGGAGCAGGCGCACTTCGGGTACGTCAATACCGACCTTGCGCGCCAGAGACATCATCGCGAACTCGTTATGCGGAACGTTCGGGAAGCGATAGTCGGGGAATTTGACCAACCAGTCACCGTGCTCACCGGCGGCGGGCACTGTGAGTCTGTCCCCCTTGGCCAGCATAGAGAATTTCAATGCCACACCAGCGAGGGAGAACCGCCAGGGAGAGGAATCGGAAGCACCGCGCCTTTTGCCGCCCTCAGATGAGCCAGCGCCGGTCCCCGGCCAGTCCCAGTTCTCGTCCGGTCCCTCGGCGGGCAGAACCTGCACCGCGCCCGGTAGGTCGTGCCCGACCTGAGCGAGAAGCTCCATCTCACGGTCGGTCGGTACGTCACGGTCTTCCGCGATCCATGTACGCAGCGGCCCCTCGGGCAACAGGTTGGAGAACCATTTGGGAAGCCGTAGTGCCGAGGCGTAGGGTCGGCGGAGCGCTTCCTCGAACCGGAGCCCGAGCACAGGGCGTCGAGGGTCGTCCAGGTAACTCTCATTGAAAAGAAACTGTGTGTAGTCGCCCTTCTGACACAGTGTGCCGATGCGACGGCCGTGAAGAAGGACCGCATAGAAAGTCTCAGGCAATGCCATCAACGGGCCCTTCCAACTCGTCAAGATCATCGTCCAGGTCGAGGGCGCTCAACGCCGGGGTGTCCTCGTATTCCCATTCGGCCATGCGTGCCAGAAACGATTGAAGTTCTTCGACCACGTGCTCCTGCCGCGTGGTAAGAAAAGTGTTTTTGTGCCCCGAAGAAAGGAGATCAACCATGTCAAGAGACATGCAATGTGACGATATTACGTCCTTCCAAGCCCTCTCGCTCAGTTCCATGGGTTGCCGCGAGAGAAGAGTCTGGAGGTCATCCACGGGCTCGTCGGCTCTAGGGACGAAGAAACGGTTCGCTGCCAGGAGCTGCTGTTTGGACGAGAGTCCACTGCGAAAAATTCGGTGCACAGCGAGAGCAGCAGTCGTCTGATCGGCCAGAATATCCCCGAGATCCTGTAGCTCGTACGGCTCACCGGTGAGTGGCGATCGGGGCCGAAGTGCCCACCAGGAGCACAGGACGATCTTTCCTGTCGCTTCGTTGGTGCGAAATCGGTCCGGAGTCGGGACAGCTTGAACAGCGTCGCTCATGGAAGCCATGAGGCGCTTGATCGAACCGTTTTCATCACCGGGTTGAATCTTGATGGTCAGGGCTTTACTCATCTGAGTAAAGCTGCCCTTGAAGACCGCAGGACCGGATACTGAAACTCTCCAGTAAAGGCGGCGAAGAAGCTGAATGTTCCGCTTGTCGGGTTGGGGAAAGTGAGCAAAGAAGCGCGTGAAAACGATCAGTAGTGCGCGATACGAGAGCAGCGTGAGGTGCGGAACTCCAGCTGTCCCCTGAAAGAACTCGATTGCGCGGACAAGAGCGGCCTCACTCTCTCTGAAAGCCGTTTCCTGATCCTCGCCGGGAAACTCTGGCTCGGCACGCCGACCGCTATCGAATTCATTATGGAACTCTCGCGTGATATCGGGTCCCCGACGGGCCAGAATCGAACGCAGGACGGTATCGTCGTCGAGCGTTCCGAAACCGGTGCGCGATGCGACTCGCTGGGCAATTTTGTTGATGGACAGGCGTTCGTCAGTTTTATCGGCCGAGCCCGGGAAGAGCGCCGAGAAGATTTCAGCCCGGCTCAGACGCTTGCCAAAGTTGTTCACCCGGTCGAAAATATCCCTCAAAACAGCCTCGTCATCCTGCTTGACGAGATAGGCAGGGATTTTGTACTGACGGAGCCTCTTGGCCACTCGGCTCGCTTCGGCGAAGTATTCGGATGCACCCTGCCCATTGCCGGCGAACCAACCGAGCAGCATCTCAAGATCGAAGAGCACATGAAGCGGCACAAGGTGTGGCTCCGAGATTTTCGGCGCAGTGATGAACTCACTTTTGGCAAGATTGTAGTAAATATTGAAGGGCGGGTGACGATGCCCCTCCGGGTGAAGTGCGTTCGCGAGGCTCGTAATCCGCTGCTGGCCGTCCACCACCCACAGCGTCCTGTCCGATTCCTCTGCCGCAATTTCCAGTGAGCCAAGAGTAACCAGTTCCGCCGGCGAATGACGGACCCACAGCAGGAGACTTCCAATAGGGTAACCACGGAGAATGCTGTCGAACAGATGGATTACATCTTGAGAACCCCAGCGGAAATCACGCTGAAAATGCGGCACACGAATCTGGCCCGACCAGGCTTCTTCAAGGAGATCGTCAAGCTCGTACGTGGCTCCGCTGGGCTGAGTGTCGAGTCCTGCTTTTGTCATCGTGCATGCCCTCCGATGCGTTGCTCCCAGAATCGCAGACCGTGGCCTCCGCCAGCAAACCAGTTGAAGGTGGCCGATCGTACTTCTCCAAAAAATAGAAGGGCATCGCGGAAACCGAGCCGGGGGATCACCGGACCACCTCCACGATAGGTCGTTGCGTCGATGTGTTGTGGGTTTCAGGTACGGAGGAGCGCGCGTCCGGTCAGCCGCGGAGTGTGGTGGGCAGACCGGCCGCCGCGTGGGCCTCGGCGGCACAGGCACGACCGAGACCGCCGTGGGTCTGCTCCGGGATCGGGCGGGCCTTCAGGCCGGCGGCGGCGCGAGCCTCGGCGGCTCGGCGGGCCACGTCGACCTGGGCGGGGACCGCGCGGAAGGTGTCGGGGATGGCATCGATGACGAGTCCCGCCTCCTCCGCCGCGTCGTACGCCGCCATCTCCTCGCGGCACTCGACGCATACGCCTCTGATCAGGGTCACGACGGTCTCGGGCTGCTCGCAGTTCATGCACTCCATCAGCGCGTGGGTGATGTGGACAGGCGCGGCGGCGCTCATCGGCTCGGGCGGCATCTTGGACTCCAGTCGGGTACGGGCGATCGCGCCGGGGCTGTGCAGGGGATGCGGCAGCCCGGCGGTCAGAGAACGGGTGAGGTGATCCGGGGTCGCACCCCGCGCCAGCCACTCGGCGGCAAGCGCTTCGAGCGCCGCGCACTCGGCGGCGGACAGGGCCATACGGGGTTCGGTGCGGCCGAGGCGGGCAAGCGTGCGGTACGCGACGGAGGCCGCGGGAGCGGTCTGGGTGACGGAGGTGGGAGCAGGGACGGGAGCGGGGGCGGGCGCGGGGGCGGGGGCGGGAGCAGGGACGGGAGCGGGAGCGGGGGCGGGGGCGGGTTGGTTCGGGTCAGGCTGCGGGTCCGGCTCCAGGTCGCGTACCGAATTTCCAACGGGCTCGGAACCCGGCTCCGACTCCACGGTTTCCCTCAACCGCCGCTCCAGCTCGGTGAGGTCGATCCCGCGCACGCTGTCCACGTACGCCTTCCACCAGTCGTCGTCCCTTGACGTACGGGAGAAGTACGTCCGCGTCACCCAGCGGAAACTGTTGTCCTCCAGCGCCAGATGTTCCCTGACCCGACGCAGATGGCCGGCGTCCGAGAGGAAGTTGAGCGCTTTGCCGCACGCCTGCTGGCCGTAGTCGGCGATGTTCGCGGCGAGGGCCTTGTAGCCGATCGCTGTGCCCTCGGGCAGGCGATCGATGTACGCGGCGATCGCCGCTTCCCTCGTGCGCAGATGTGCGAAGTCGGCTTCGCCGCGTGGGCGTTGGCCGGGCGCGGAGCGCTTGCCGTAGCCGGACTTGGCCAGAGGGTGTGCGGGCGCGGGCAGGGCGGCACTAAAGTTGGCGTAAGCCACGATCGAATTCGTCTCGATTCGTAGGTCAGGCCCCGGACTTGGTGTTGGCGCACCGCCGGGGCCGCTTTATGCGGCTGATGCTGCGAACGCTAAACGTTCGCCACGCTATGACGCAACCCGAACACAGATAGTCACACTCACTCGTCAGTGGGGGACTAGGTAGGGAGGGTGGGTTCCCCTCAACCGCCCAATCCTTTGGGAAGGGCCCGAAGCCCGGGGCCCGGAGCCCGAGGCTCAAGCTCCGGGACGACCTGCGGTTTCGCCCGCTCGGCAAGTTCGTGTGGTTCGAGCTGGACCTGACGCCGTCGTAGCCGGGTGGCGGCCGGTGGTCAGCCGATCGGGCGGCGTATCTCTTCGCGCACCTTCAGGGCCGTCCGCGCTGTCGCTTCGAGGTCGATGGTGCCGGGGTCGGGCTCGGTGTCCACGGGGGTGAAGATCGCGACGCCGGCGACCGTGTTCTCGTCGCCCCATGCGCACACAGGGACGACAAAGGTGGCGGACCCCTCCTCGGAGAGCATGACGGTGCACGTCAGGTCGGTGTCGGAGCCGGGCGGAGTGACGTGCTTCCGAGGGCTGAGTTCCCTCAGACCCCCCTTCTGCATCCCGTCCAACGTGCTCGTCACCTCCAGCGCCGGGTTCTTGAACTGGCCGTACATGCCGGCCAGGCTGAGCCCACCGAAGTTGTCGGCAGCGGCGTACATGCCCAGGGACGTCTTCACATTCCGCGAAATCAGTGTGTCGCCGAGATCCTCCTTCTTCACCTCACCGTTCATCTGCTCGGTCACGTCGTCGAGCCGCTTGTACTCGTTGTCCAGCAGCTTCTTCGGGACCGTGAGGCGGTACTCGGCGGCGGGGAACTTGCTCGCGGAGGCCACCGCGTCGCCGGCCTTGTTGCCGACATAGGCGAGGGCCGCGACGAGCGCGATCGAGCCGGTGACAATGCCGAGGATCAGCCCGGTCCGCCTCTTGCGCGGAGGCGGACCCACCGGCGGCTGCCCCCAGGAGCCCTGGCCCGCGTACGACGCGTACGCCTGGGGAGGCTCCTGCCCCTGCGGGTACGGCAGCCCGTGCGGTGGCTGGGCAGACGGGTTCTGCTGGTGCGGAGAGCCGTTGGGGTCCGGGGCCTGCGAAGGCGGCATGGTCATGACCGGACACGCTACAGCGCGACGGCGTCCCGTCCTGACGACGCGGTTTCTCGCAGGCGACGGTCCGGTGACCGTACGGATTATCCGGTGACCGTACGAATATCGGGTGACCGTACGGATTACCTGACGGTGCGCAGGCCCAGGGGGCCGGCGATTTCTTCCGCCATTACTTTGCCCGCCTCTTCCGCGAGGGCGTCCTCGCCGAGGTCCTGGTCCGTGTCGAGGCCGTCGAGGGCTGGGAGAGGCTGGTCGAGGCGGACGTGGGCCACCAGGGACTGGAGGGCGCGCAGGGTCGCGGAGGCGGTGGAGCCCCAGTTGGAGAAGTACGAGAACTGCCACCACCACAGCGCCTCGGCCGTACGGCCCGCGCGGTAGTGGGCCATACCGTGGCGGAGGTCCGTGATCACACCGGCGATGTCGTCGGAGATACGGGCCGCGACGGGCGCCTTGCGCGGCTCGTACGGATCGAAGACCTCGGAGTACACATCGATCGGCTCCAGGATCACCGCGAAGCGCTCGCGCAGCTCGTCGACATCCGGTTCCGGGCCGAGGTCGGGCTCGTAACGCTCGTCGGGAAGGAAGTCCTCGTGCGCGCCCAACCGGCCGCCGGCCAGCATGAGCTGGGAGAACTCCAGCAGCAGGAACGGTACGGCGCTGTCCGGCTCATCGCCCTTCGCCACTTCCGTGACGGCCACGATGAAGCTCTCGATCTGGTCGGCGATCTGGACCGCGAAGTCGTCCGGATCCTGATGGGCGGCGTGCAGCGTTGCGTCAGACATCGAGAAGTCGTCTCCCCTCGAAGGCACGCCCGAGCGTGACCTCGTCGGCATATTCCAGGTCGCCCCCCACGGGCAGACCGCTGGCCAGGCGTGTGACCTTCAGGCCCATCGGCTTGATCATGCGGGCGAGGTACGTGGCCGTGGCCTCGCCCTCCAGATTGGGATCGGTCGCCAGGATCAGTTCGGTGACCGTGCCGTCGGCGAGCCGGGCCAGCAGTTCACGGATCCGCAGATCGTCCGGGCCGACGCCCTCGATGGGACTGATCGCGCCCCCGAGCACGTGGTACGTACCGCGGAACTCGCGGGTGCGCTCGATGGCGACGACGTCCTTCGGTTCCTCCACCGCACAGATCACCGTCGGATCGCGGCGCGCGTCACGGCAGATACCGCAGCGCTCCTCCTGGGCGACATTGCCGCACACGGCGCAGAACCGGACCTTGTCCTTGACCTCAAGGAGGGCATGGGCGAGACGGCGGACATCGGTCGGCTCGGCCTGGAGGACATGGAAGGCGATCCGCTGCGCGCTCTTGGGACCGACGCCGGGCAGCCTGCCCAGTTCGTCGATGAGGTCCTGAACGACGCCTTCGTACAACGGACTGCCTTCCCGTGCTGTTGCTGTTGGCTGCCGGCTTGTCGGCTGTTGCCTTGTCGGCTGCTGGCTTGTCGGCTGCTGGCTTGTCGGCTGCTGGTGCCGTGGCTGTGCTGCGGCTGTGCTCCGGTGCTGCGGGTGCGTACGGGCCTTGTACGTACGCTAGTTGGTGCCGGGAGGTCTTAGAAGGGCAGGCCCGGCATACCGCCGAGGCCCTGCGCGAGCGGACCGAGCTTCTGCTGCTGGAGCTGCTGCGCGTTCTCGTTCGCCGCGTGGACGGCGGCGATGACGAGATCCGCGAGCGTTTCTGTGTCCTCCGGGTCGACGGCCTTCGGATCGATGACAAGGCCGCGCAGTTCGCCCGAGCCGTTGACCGTCGCCTTGACCAGACCACCGCCCGACTGGCCGTCGACCTCGGTCGCCGCCAGCTCCTCCTGCGCCCGGGCGAGTTCCTGCTGCATCTGCTGAGCCTGCTGGAGCAGCTCTTGCATATTGGGCTGACCACCACCGGGAATCACGGTCACTCCTGGCATTCGACGACGATTTCCTCTGTAAGCCGAGCCTACGTGGTCACCGGGCAGCCCGCTCCACCCCACCGGAACGAACTCTTTCGAGTGAGAGCCCCATGGCTCCTCCACCTGTTCAAGGCCCACACGTGGTGGTAAATACCGGGATTTCGGACACACAGCCCACCATTCGGCGGTAGGAATGCATGCGCGGAATCGCCCGCCGCCCGTCCAAACACTCAGGAGACCCGTCCGACAGCCCAAGAGCCGCGAACCGCGAACCGACCGATCGTCGACCAGCCGTACACACAAAGTCACAGCAGACCGCAGAGGAGTGCCCAGGTGAGCCAGCCGGAGATGCAGCCCGGAGGCCCTGCCCGGGAGGAGGACGCCTCGTCCGGTGGTGCCGTGCCGCACGGCGGCGAGACCGAGGGCGACCGCGATCTGACCGGAGGGCCGTTCCCGCTCGGCGACTGGGGCGAACCCGCGGAACGGCTCGACGAGCTGTACCGCTGGGTCGAGACCGGCGCGCTGCGCACCGTCGACTGGTATCTGAGCACCCGGTTACGGAAACGGCGCGCCGCCCGCGTCCTGCGGGCCGCGACGGCGCTCGGCGTGACCGCGGGCGCCGTCCTGCCGCTGCTGGATCTCACCGGCGCGCTGGCGGGAGCGGCGGGCTGGGGCTATGTCTCGCTGCTGCTGGGCGCCGCCTGTCTGGCGTGCGACCGCTACTTCGGGCTGACGTCCGGCTGGATGCGCGCGGTCGCGACGGCGCAGGGCGTCCAGCGCAGATTGCAGACGCTCCAGTTCGACTGGGCGTCGGAGTGCGTACGGGAGGTCCTCGGGCCGACCGAGGGCACCGCGAGCGAGGCCGCGGAACGCTGTCTGGCGGTGCTGCGACGGTTCACGGAGGACGTGACCGAGCTGGTACGGGCCGAGACGGCGGACTGGATGATCGAGTTCCGCTCGGGCCCCGCGCCGCTGGTGATGCAGTCGATGCCGATGGGCGGCGTACGAGGCGAGGGCTCCGTACCGCCGCCCGGGCGTTTTCCGCTGCCGCCGGGCACCAGGCCGAACATGCCGAGGCAGAGGCCGCCGGAGCCGCGGTGACGATCGCGCCGTGTCCTCAAGCGCCGGATGGACTGCTGCGCTGCGTCAGGCGCCGGACGGACTGCTGTGCCGTGTCCTCAGGCGCCGGACAGGCCTTGGTCAGCCCGTCCGGCGGTTGAGGACGAATCGGCGTCCGTCAGCTGAAGATGATCATTGAGCCCTGGCCCAGACTTCTGGTCGCCGCGGCGTGCAGGCCCAGCCAGACATGGCGCTCCCGGGCGAACGGGCTGTCGTCGTACGGGATCGAGGTCGCCGGTTCCTCCAAGGACGTGGGGCGCTCCGGCGGAGCGGGCGCGGCCGGCGGATTGGCCGGGTCGATACCGATCGCCGGAGCGACGATCTCCAGCTCGCGCAGCAGGCCCTGGGTGGAGCCCAGCGGGCCGCCGCCCGCGAGGAGTTCCTCGTTCGAGAGAGGCGCGTCGTAGTCCACCGGGACATACGCGCCCGCGTGGTCGTAGTGCCAGACGAGATGCGACTGCTGGGCCGTCGACTCGAACATCTCCAGCAACTGCTCGTAGTCACCGCCCAGTTCGCCGACCGGCGTCACCGCCAGACCGCAGAGCTGGAGCAGATACGCGCGCCGCAGGAAGTGCAGCGCGTCGTAGTCGAAGCCGGCGACCGGGGCGACATCGCCCGAGAGGCCCGGCATATAGGCGAAGACGGGAACGGACGGCAGCCCGGCGTCGCCGAGCGCCTTGTCGTATACGGCGATCTCTTCGGCGAAGGGATTGTCGGGGCTGTGGCACAGCACATCGACGAGGGGGACCAACCACAGGTCACAGGCCAAGGGAGGCTCGCTCTCCAACGGGTCGTACGCGTGCGCGCGATGGTCGGGACAGCGTAATGCGACGGGCACGTTCAGCGAAGGGCCCCGGTCGGCCCTCCCTTGCGCGTCCCGTACGCGTCCCGCTCGGCGGAGGACCGCCGGTACGGTCCGACACGGCCCGGAACGCGGGCCGATGACACGGCGTCAGGCCGTTTCCGTCCCGCCCGCCGCAAGCCCTGCGCCCGGCACCGCATGCATGCCCGTCCGCCCGTCCCGCCTGCACTGCCCGTACCGCGTCGGGCCATCATCCCGTACGGACCGCTCCCGCTCCTCCGGTGGGCGGCAGATCCCAGATCCAGACTCCGCCGATCCGCTTCCCGGGCCGTCCCAGCAGCTTCTCCACCGTCTCGTACAGCGCCGCGTCATTGGCCTGAGGCGCGAGCACCACGACGCCCGCCCGCCAGAAGGCGAGGTCGAAGCGCGCCTGCGCCCGCCAGTTGGCCCCGATGACCGGCGCCTGGCCGCTGTAGCGGACATCGCGCAGCAGATTGGAGGTGTAGCGGGCGGGAGCGCCGTAGATGCCCATACGTTCCTTGCCCCACGGACCGTTGAAGTAGCCGCCGGGCACGGAGAATCCGAGGCCCGTCGCGGACTGCCAGTGCAGCGCCTCCGCGCTGCCGGGATCGGGCAGCGGTACGGGTACGACGGACTCGCCCTCGGAGACATACGCGCGGTACATCCCGTCGGCGATGAACCGCGGGACGTCCGGACGGTCCCGTACCGGCAGCGCCGTCGGGACGATCGGGATCAGCGCCGCGGCCACCGCCGCGAGCCCGACGAGCCGGTGTCTGCGCCATCGCGCCCGGGCCCGGTCGCCCGGCCCAGGCTCTCCGGATTCCGTATCCGCCGTGGCCGCCGTATCCGCAGCCGCCTCCGCCCGGTGGGCCGCCAGCCGGTCCGCCGCCAGCGCCACCAGCGCGCCCAGCGCCGGCGCGCAGATCATCGCCACGCGCGACTCGATCACCGACTCGAAGAGCGGCTGATGGGCGAGGGCCCGCCAAGGGCCGGTCAGTACGACGTCCGTGAACGGGATACGGATCTTCGGCCCCATGGAGAGCAGCGCCGCCGCCACCGCCGTGAACGCCAGCGCCCTCACCACGGCCAGTCGCCACAGCCACACCACGATCCCGAAGGCGAGGGCGATCAGCGGCCAGCCGTAGAAGGCGTTCTGCTCGGTACGGTTCATCGCGAGCGCGTCGGCGGTCGTCTCGTCGCCCAGCAGCGCGCGCCCGGAGAACTCCAGGAAGGCGAGCGGGCTGTTGCCCGCGTTGTCGCCGTGCAGAACGCTGTGGTAGCTCTGCGGGCCGAAGAACTGCCAGTACAGCGGGAACGCCAGCAGCGGCAGACAGACCTGCAACGCGTATCCGAGGCCCAGCAGCAGAGGCCGTAGCGCGGCGCGCGCCACATCGCGGCGTACGACGGCGTACGCCAGCGCGAAGAGCAGCATGCCCATCACGGCGAGCAGCAGCGGTTCCTCGCCGAGGAAGATCTGGTACGTGACGAAGAGGCCGAGCAGCACGCCGTCCCGCAGGACTCGGCGCCCTTCGGCCTCGCCGTCGGGATCCTCGTCCGTCACGTCGGCGCCCGCGCCCACGCCTGCTCCCGGGCGCACGCAGAGCCGCAGTGCCCGGTCGATGATCACCGGAATCATGAAGAGGACAAGGAAGTTGGGATGCGCGTTGGCGTGCGACATCATCGGAGGCGCGAACGCGGCGAGCGCCGCGCCGAGCGCCGCCGCCCGGCGGTCCCGGACGAGCCGGCGCGCGAACAGCCTGTACCAGGAGACGGCCGTGGCCGTCAGACCGAGCGTGAGGACCAGCGCCCAGGTGACGGTCGGTCCGAAGACGAGCGTGACGGGTGTGAGCGGGACGGAGAGCCCGAGCATGACCGTGTTCGCCATCAGGTTCACACCGTCGGGAAAGTTCTGGAGCGTCGTGAACAGCGGGTTGCGCAGATGGACGACATTGTCGGCGGTGACGCGGAAGAACCACTCCCACTGGTTCTGGTCCGAGCCCGCGTCGGCGAGATAGGCGTGGTCGAGATCCGCCCACAGGCCCTTGTAGAGGAAGAGGGAGACGAGAAGGAACAGCCCGGCGACGGCGAGATCGGTACGGCGGAGTCCGCGCGGCCCGCGCAGTCCGCGCGGCCGGCGGCCATCCGCCCGGTCGGCTGTCCCGTCAGCTGCCTGGTCGGCTGTCCGGTCAGCTGTCCGTTCGCCCGCCCTGAGCCGCGCCAGCTCCAGCAGGACCTTGCCGTAGTCCAGCGGCCGTACCTTCGAGCCCGGCTGGTGCGCCCAGCGCACGGGCACCTCCGTCACCGGCCAGCCCGAGCGCCGGAAGTGGCGCAGAATCTCGACGTCGATGCTCCAGCCGTCCAGCCGGGACTCGGCGAAGGCGGCGCGCGCCCGCTCGCCGTCGAAGAGCTTGAAACCGCACTGGGTGTCGCTGATGCCGTCGACCGCGACCAGCCGTATCAGCCGGTTGCCGAGCCGGCCCAGCCACTCGCGCAGCGCGAGCTGGCGTACCTCGATGCTCGCGTCCGGATGGGCGCGCGAACCGATCGCCGCGCCGTCACCGTCCGCCGTGAGCTGCTTGTCGAGCCGGTCCAGTTCATCGATGGGAGTGGCGAGATCGGCGTCGGTGACCAGGACGCGCCGGCCGTGCGAGGCCAGTACGCCCTGGCGCAGGGCATGGCCCTTGCCGTGGTTGCCGTCGCTCCTCAGCAGCTGGATACGCGGCTCGTGGGCTGCGGCCTCGGCGGCAATCGCGGCCGTGCCGTCCGTCGAACCGTCGTCGACGACGATCAGCTCCCACTCGCCCCAGCGGTCCGGATCGGCGCGGAGATGGGCGCGGATGGCGTCGAGAGTGGGGCGCAGCCGCGCCTCCTCGTTGTACGCCGGTACGACAACGCTCAGCGCCACGCTCCCGGCGCGCGCGCCGTCGCCGACGCCCGCTGTGGCCGCCGTACGCTCCCCAGGCGCCGTACGCTCCGTAGCCGCCGTGCTCTCCGTACCCGGCGCATCCGGCGGCTCCGGCGCGTCCGCTCCCTCCGCGCGTGCCCTGGCCGTACCGTCCGCGCGTCCCCCGTCCCCACTCACCGCCGCGAACTCTCCAGTCTGTCGGCCCACTTGAGCGCGTGGTCGTCGTAATCCGCGATCACGGCGCGCACCGCCGCCGCGTCGCCGAGCGTGAGCGCGTCCACGAGCTGTTCATGCCCGCTCCACAGCCACTTCCCGCCCTCGGCCTCGTCCCGGAGGAAGGGCACCGAGAACACCCATGCCTGCACCCGCAGCCGGTGCAGGAAATCGGCGACATAGCGATTGGCGACCAGCGCGCCCAGCTCACGCCAGAACCGCAGGTCGTAGCCGATGAGGACATTCAGATCCCCGCTCCTGGCCGCGCGCGCGGCCTCCTCGGCCCGGCGCCGTACGGACACCAGCGCCGCGCCCTGCGCCTTGGCGGCCAGTTGCTCGCCCGCCAGCTTGCGGAAAACACCGTCCACGATCAGCGAGCGCGCTTCGACCATGCCGCGGAAGTCGTCGATCGAGAACCGGTGGACCCGGAAACCGCGGTGCTGGTCCGAGTCCAGCAGATCCTGCGCGGAGAGGTCGACCAGCGCCTCCCTGACCGGCGTCGCGGAGACTCCGTACTGCTCGGCGATCTGCTTGACGGTGAACTCCTGCCCCGGCAGTAAACGCCCTGCCAGCACTTCGTCACGCAGCGCGTCCGCGATCTGCTGCCGCAAGGTACTGCGGGTCACGGCTCCGCTGGCGGGCATGGTTCGTCTCCTCGTCCGGCTCCGGACACCTTAAGCCAGGGGGTGCCGGAGGGCGGGACGGGACGGGTGTGGTGTGGCCGACTCCGGCCCACGACGTGCTCGTACGGGGCGCTCGTACGCGGCGCTCCCGCGCCCGGAGCGTGCGCCGTGCGCCCGCGCCGTAGGCCCTCCAGCGCGTGCCCCGCGCCTACGCCGTGTACTCGTCCGCGACCGTCAGCGCCAGGTCCAGGATCGCCAGCCCTTCCTTCGCCTCGGCCTCCGTGATGTTGCAGGCCGGGACCGCGTGCGTACGGTTCATGTTCACGAAGGGCCACAGACCGTTCGCCTTGCAGGCCGCGGCGAAGGCGGCCATGGGCGCGTTCGCCTCGCCCGTCGCGTTGTACGGCACGAGCGGCTCGCGGGTCTCCCGGTCCCTGACCAGGTCGAGGGCCCAGAACACACCCGTACCGCGCACCTCGCCCACCGAGGGATGCCGGGCCGCCAGCTCGCGCAGCCCGGGACCGAGGACCGTCTCGCCGATACGCGCCGCGTGCTCCACGACCTTCTCCTCCTCCATCACCCGGATCGTGGCGACGGCCGCGGCGCAGGCCAGCGGATGGCCGGAGTAGGTGAGCCCGCCGGGATAGGGCCGGGTCGCGAAGGTCTCGGCGACGGCCGCGGAGATCGCGACGCCGCCGAGCGGGACATAGCCCGAGTTGACGCCCTTGGCGAAGGTCAGCAGATCGGGTACGACACCGAAGTGGTCGGCGGCGAACCACGCGCCCGTACGCCCGAAGCCCGCCATCACCTCGTCGAGCACGAAGACGATGCCGTGCCGGTCGCAGATCTCCCGTACGCCCGCGAGATAGCCGGGCGGCGGCACCATGACACCGGCCGTGCCCGGAACGGTCTCCAGGATGATCGCGGCGATGGTGGCCGGGCCCTCGAAGGCGATGGTCGATTCGAGATGCTCCAGCGCGCGGGCGCACTCCTCGGCCTCCGTCGAGGCGTAGAAGGGCGAGCGGTAGAGGAACGGCGAGTGGAAGTGGACGACGCCGGACGAGCCGCTGTCGGACGGCCAGCGGCGCGGATCGCCGGTGAGATTGATCGCGGTGGAGGTGGCGCCGTGGTACGAGCGGTACGCGGAGAGCACCTTGGGCCGGCCGGTGTGCAGCCGGGCCATCCGGATGGCGTTCTCGACGGCCTCGGCGCCTCCGTTGGTGAAGAAGATCTTGTCGAGATCGCCGGGAGTGCGCTCGGCGATCAGCCGCGCCGCCTCGGAGCGTACGTCGACGGCGAAGGCGGGCGCGAAGGTGGCGAGGCGCCCGGCCTGCTCCTGAATGGCGGCGACGACGGCCGGGTGCTGATAACCGATGTTGGTGAAGACGAGACCGCTGGTGAAGTCGAGATAGCGGTGGCCGTCGTAGTCCCAGAAGTACGAGCCTTCGGCGCCGGCGACGGCGAGCGGATCGATCAGGCCCTGGGCGGACCAGGAGTGGAACACATGGGCACGGTCGGCGGCCTTCACGGCGGCGCCCGTCGTCGGATCGGCATGAGGGATCATGCGGTCCAGGGTAGAGAACGGCTGGTCGGGGCCGGTATGGCCAAGGTGTACGGACTGAGCGGCCTGGGTCGGCATGATGTCGGGCGGTTGAGTCGTATACCGCCGGACAGCCGGACAGCAGACCCGCCGGGTGTCGGCACGCGGGCGTCAGCCGTCACCGCGTCCGGGCCGTCGTACGGAAGCGCGCTCGGTACGTCGACGGCGTTACGCCGAGGTGGCGCAGAAAGACCCGGCGCAGCGACTCGTCGCTGCCGAGGCCGCTGCGGCTCGCCGTTCCCGTCACCGTCTCGCCCGCCTCCAGCAGCGCCTTCGCCGCCTCCAGCCGTACGGACTCGACATACACCGCCGGAGTGCTGCCGATCTGCTCGTTGAAGAGCCGCGTGAGATGGCGCGCGCTCATGCCGCCGCGCCGGGCCAGCGCGGGAAGCGAGTGATCTGCCGCCGGATCCGCCGCGATCTCGCGCAGCAGTCCGCGCAGCGCGTCGTGCTGAGGACTCGGCGTACGGGCGGCGACCGAGAACTGCGACTGTCCGCCCGGCCGCCGCAGGAACACCACCAGATCGCGGGCGACCTCGCGGGCCAGCTCCGCGCCCTCGTCGTCCTCCACCAGCGCCAGGGCCAGATCGATGCCCGCGGTGACACCGGCCGAGGTGTACGTACGGCCGTCCCGTACGTAGATCGCGTCCGGCTCGACGGTCACGGCCGGAAAGCGCCTGGCCAAGGTCGCCGCGTGCCGCCAGTGGATGGTCGCCCGCCGGCCGTCCAGCAGCCCGGCGGCGGCCAGCGCGAAGGCGCCGGTGCAGACGGACGCAGTCCGCGCGGACCGGTCGGCGAGGGCGGAGACCGCGTCGAGCAGCGCGGCCGACGGAGGGTGGCGGAGCGGCAGCTCGTCCGAGCCCGGGACAACCAGCGTGTGCGCGCCTGCGACCTCGGCCACCGCCCTGTCCGCGGCGAGCCGGGTGCCGGTGGAGGTGCTCACCGGTCCGCCGTCGGCCGAGCAGACCGTCTGGCTGTACGCGCCGCCCAGCCCCGCCGCCGTACCGAACACCTCCAGCGGCGCGGCGACATCCATCAGCCGGACGCCGTCGTACACGAACACGACGATTTCTCTTCGCTCCGCCGATGACTCTTCAGGCCGCATGACATCGACGGTAGCCCGGATCCATGGCCGGATGTGTGGGATGTACGTCCATGGAGACATGGCAGGGCCAGGGCGTACGGGGCCACAGTGGAATCAGGGGCCCGGCGCCCCCCGGGCCCCTCAGTGGTCTCTGTGGTCTCTCCCGAAAGGAATTCCGCCATGACCGAGCGCATCGCCGACATCGAGATCCCCGACAGCGGCCTCGTCAAGGAAGCCACCGAGCTGATCCGGGACATCGAGAGCCCTCTGCTGTACGACCACTCCCGCCGGGTCTTCCTCTTCGGCTCCCTCCAAGGGCGGCGGCAGGGCCTGTCGTACGATCCCGAACTGCTCTATATCGGCGCGATGTTCCATGACCTCGGCCTCACCGAGGGCTACCGCTCCTCGCGGCAGCGCTTCGAGCTCGACGGCGCCGACGCGGCCCGTGACTTCCTGCTCGGCCAAGGGCTGCCGCCGGAGAGCGCGCGGACCGTCTGGACCGCGATCGCCCTGCACACGACACCGGGGATCCCCGAGCGCATGGAGCCCGAGGTGGCGCTGGTGACGGCGGGCGTCGAGTTCGACGTCATGGGAATGGGTCTCGACGCCGTCCCGGAGAGCGTCAGGAACGCGGTCGTCGCCGCCCATCCGCGGCCCGACTTCAAACGGCGGATCCTGCGGGCGTTCACGGACGGTTTCGCACACCGGCCCGAGTCGACCTTCGGCACGGTGAACGCGGATGTGCTGGCGCGCTTCTCGCCCGGATTCGTACGGACGGACTTCGTGGACGTGATCGAGAACTCGGCCTGGCCGGAGTGACGTCGACCGTGTGACGTCGGCCGAGTGCAGCCGACCGAGCAACGTCGCTCGAATGACGTCGCTCGTATGACGTCGGCCGAGTGACGTCGCAGCTCAGCCGTCAGGCGAGGACGGCGAGGACGGCCCGTTCCAGATGCCCGCGGACGGCCTCGGAGTCGTCGAGATCGCCGCCGACCATGGCACCGTCGCGCAGCAGCAGCAGCGTCGCGGTGGCGTGGTCGGCATCGGCGCACCCGGCCGCCGTGACGAGATTTCTGACGGTCTGCCTGAACCAGGCCCGGTGGGCCTGGACCGCCTGGTGCACGGGCTGGCCAGGATCCGGGTACTCGGCCGCGGCGTTGATGAACGGGCACCCGCGGAAGTCCGGGCCGCACACCTCCGCGCCGACGCCGGACATCACCGTGATCAGCAGGCTCCGCGGGTCGGTGCTGACGGTGAACAGTTCCGCGACCCGGGCCCTGATCTGCTGGTCGCGATGCCGGACATAGGCGAGGACCAGGTCCTCCTTGCCCGGGAAGTGCCGGTAGAAGGTGGCCCGGGTGACACCGGCCTCGGCGATGATCCGGTCCACGCCGACGTGGTGGATCCCTTGGGCGTAGAAGATCTGCGACGCCGTCTCCAGAAGGCGGTCACGAGCCGACGAGGGCCGCTGCTGGGGAGCGGTGGCGGGAGTGGACATTCCACCATCCTACCGGAACGATCGTTCTGCCTCAACGGAGCCAGCGCACCGTACTGACCTCGCACCCGACCGACTCGCCGCCGAGGAAAGCTCACAGAGACCAGGTTGACCAATCGACACGCCGCACCCTAATCTCCCGAAGAGACAGAACGTTCTATCTCTCCAGGAGGTTCACTCATGTCCCATGCCCGATCCCATGCGTCACGTCGGACGGTGCTCGCGCTCGCCGCAGGCGCCGCGCTCGCCGGCATCGCCGTCCCGGCGCTCGCCGCCGGTACCGCCGACAAGCACTCCGCTACCACCGGCCACACCCGCCACACCACCGCCAAGCCCACCGTGGTCCTCGTGCACGGCGCCTGGGCCGACTCGTCGAGCTGGGGCGATGTCGTCAACCGCCTTCAGGCCCAGGGCTATCCCGTCCTCGCCCTCGCCAACCCGCTGCGCGGACTGGCCCAGGACTCCGCCTATCTGGAGAGTCGTCTCAACGGCATCACCGGCCCGGTCGTCCTGGTCGGACACTCCTACGGCGGTGCGGTCATCACCGAGGCGGCGGCGCACGTCCCCAACGTGAAGGCGCTCGTCTACGTGGCCGGCTTCGCCCCCGCCAAGAACGAGAGCATCGGCGCCCTGACCGCGAAGTACCCCGGCTCGCACGCCACGCCCGATGCCCTGAACGTCGTTCCGTACGACACGGGCGACACGGGTGGCACAAAGGGAGTCGACATCTACATCAAGCCCGACAAGTTCCGCGACGTGTTCGCCGCCGCGCTCCCCCAGCGGCAGACCAACACCCTCGCGGCCGTCCAACGTCCCATCGACGCCGGAGCGTTCGACGAGACAGCCACGGCGGCGGCCTGGGAGACCATCCCTTCCTGGTATCTGGTGACGCGCGACGACCACGCCATCCCGCCCGCCACCCAGCGCTTCATGGCCCAACGCGCCCACGCGCACACCACCGAGGTCACCGCACCCCATGCGGTGATGCTCACCCGCCCCGACGCCGTCACCGACATCATCCGCAGCGCCGCCACGGCGACCCGCTGAACCCACCGAGACCTCACACCGGAGACAGCAATGGCACGTGCATTGGAACCGGGAGCCCTGGCACCGGACTTCGTCCTGCCGGGCGGCCGTTGGGACGGCGAGACGTTCACGACGGGCAGCTACCGGCTCGGCGACAGACGCGGGCACCCGCTGATCCTCGCCTTCTACCCTCAGGACAACTCGGCCGTCTGCACCCGCCAGATGTGCTCGTACTCAAGCGGCCTGGAGCAGTTCACCGACCTGGGAGCCGACGTGTGGGCCATCAGCCCTCAAGGACTCGACGCCCATGAGGAGTTCGCCCGCGGAAACAATCTCAGGATGCCCTTGCTGGCCGACACCGAGCGCACCGCCGCCAAGCTCTTCGGCGTCGCCGCACCCGGCATCGGCATCAGGCGATCGGTATTCCTGATCGGACCCGACGGGCGCGTGCGATGGCAGCACATCGCCCTCATCGGGCTCACGTGGCAGCCGGTGGAGAGACTCACCGCCGAATTGAGCCGCACCCGAGCCTGACCTCTGTTGCGCCGGCCGGAATGAGCCGCCCTCTCGTACGGACCGACCCAGGCGTACGCGGTGAAACGGCGTTCGGGATAGTCGGGATACTCGACGAGTCCGCCCGTCTCATGCGAGATGATCCAGGGCGGATACCGAACGTCGCACGTACGGGAGGGGCCGCGCGGCCATGGAGAAGCTCGTAGCAGAAGACCCGCAGCACATCGGCGCCTACCGGCTGCTGGCACGGCTGGGCGCCGGCGGTATGGGCCGGGTCTATCTGGCGCGGTCCGACCGTGGCCGTACGGTCGCGGTGAAACTCGTACGGCGTGAACTGGCCGAACAGGAGCAGTTCCGCAGCCGGTTCCGGCTGGAGGTGGCGGCGGCGCGGCGCGTCGGCGGTGCGTGGACGGCGCCCGTGCTCGACGCCGACACGGAGGCGCCGGTGCCGTGGCTCGCGACCGGTTATATGGCGGGCCCGAGCCTTCAGGCCGTCGTGTCCGGCGGTCACGGTCCCCTTCCGGAACGCTCGGTGCGGATACTCGCCTCCGGTCTCGCGCACGCGCTCCAGGACATCCACGCGGCGGGACTCATCCACCGCGATCTCAAGCCGTCCAACGTACTGGTGACGATCGACGGGCCGCGCGTCATCGACTTCGGCATAGCCCGTGCGCTGGAGACCGTCACCGAGGAGGGCCTGACGCGGACCGGCGCGCTGGTGGGCTCTCCCGGCTTCATGGCGCCGGAACAGGTACGCGGCGACCGGGTGACGGCGGCGTGCGACGTGTTCTGTCTGGGCTCGGTGCTGGCGTACGCGGCAACCGGACGGCTGCCGTTCGGCGCGGCGGACAGCGGAGTGCACGCGCTGATGTACCGGATCGCGCAGGAGGCACCGGACCTGTCCGGGCTGTCGGACAATCTGGCGGTGCTGGTGCACGCCTGCCTCCAGAAGGAACCGGCCGCGCGGCCGACCACGAAGGACATCCTGGCCCGGGTGGGCGAGGCGGCGGACGCGGGCGCGGGCCCCGGCGGAGAACCGTGGCTGCCGGGCGGACTGCTCGCGCGACTGGGCCAGCACGCGGTACGGCTGCTGGAGTACGAGAACCCGACGGGACGGATACGGACACCGGCGCAGGACGAGCTCGCCGTACCGGCTGCGGAAGCGAAGGCGGAAGTACCGGCGCAGGCGGTAGCAGTACCAGCACAGGCCCCGGCGACTGAACAAGCACAAGCCCCGGCAGAAACACAGGCCGAGCAGCAGAAGTCCCTTCCCGTGCCGACTGCACCGACTGCACCGACTGCACCGACTGCACCGACACAGCCAACGCCCACGCCGGAGGCGGCTCCGCAGACCGCTCCTCTGCCGGTTCTGGTACAGCCCGTACCCTCCGCGCCCGCCCCGGTCCGGGCACCACAGCCACAGCCACAGCCCGCAGCGCATCCTCAGCCTCAGCCCCAGCCGTACGGCCATCCCCAGCCGCCCCGCCCCCAGCCAGGTTTCGGACCGGCCCCGGCGTACGGACCGCCTCCGCCCGCGCCCTACGGTGCGCCGCCAGCGTACGGCCGGCAGGTCACGCCCTTCGGTCCCACTCCGCCGTACGGTGTCGCTCCGGCGCCGCCGCCCCAGCAGCGTCCCGGGCGCAATCCGCGCGGTACCGCCGCCCTGATCGCCGTGGCGTTGATCGTCGCGATCGCCGCGGGCGGCTCGGTGTACGCGCTCATGAACGGCGGCAACGCGCAGGACGACGGAAAGACACGGGTGAGCGGCTCCGCAGACCCGAAGCCTCCGGCGGACAACACTCCGGGGCCGTCCCCATCCACCACCGCCTCGCCCACGGACGGGACGGCGGAGGGCGCGGTGCCCGAGGAGTTCCTCGGCACCTGGACCGGCGGGCTGGACACCGCCGCGGGCTTCAGCACCCGCCGGCTCGTCATCCGGCAGGGCGAGGTCGGCGAAACGGTCCTCTCACTGACGGCGGACGGCCCGGCCCAGGGCGGCGGCAGCTACCACTGTGTCTTCGAGGCGCCGCTCGCCTCGGCGCCCGATCCGGATCCGGAAGCCCCGCTCCGTATCGGCCCTTCCGAGGTGACCGAGGGCGAGCCCATGTCGTCCTGCACGCCGGGAAAGCCGACGGAGCTGACGATCCTGCCGGACGGCAGCCTGCACCGGGAGTCGACCGGCGGCGAGTCCCTCACATACACCAAGGGCGACTGACCGGAGACGGCCGAGGCCGGAGACGGCCAAGGCCGGAGACGGCCAAGGCCCGACCGAGGCCGAGGGCGACCGACAGACAGCCGCCGCCCCTGGCCTTCACCACCGGCCCTGCTACAGGAACGAGTTGATCTCGATCGTCTCCGTACGCCCGGGACCCACACCGATCGCCGAGACCGGCGCGCCCGACATCTCCTCCAGCGCCTTCACATACGCCTGCGCGTTCTTCGGCAGATCCGAGAAGCTCTTCGCCTTCGTGATGTCCTCGGACCAGCCGGGCAGATACTCGTACACCGGCTTCGCGTGATGGAAGTCCGTCTGGCTGTACGGGAGTTCCTCGACGCGCCGGCCGTCGATCTCGTACGCCACACAGACCGGGATCTGCTCCCAGCCCGTGAGCACGTCCAGCTTGGTGAGGAAGAAGTCCGTCAGCCCGTTGACCCTGGTCGCGTACCGCGAGATCACCGCGTCGAACCAGCCGCAGCGCCGATCGCGTCCCGTCGTCACACCGCGCTCGCCGCCGATACGGCGCAGCGCCTCGCCGTCCGCGTCGAACAGCTCCGTCGGGAACGGCCCGGCGCCGACGCGCGTCGTATAGGCCTTGAGGATGCCGATGACTCTGCTGATCTTCGTCGGCCCCACGCCCGAGCCCGTACAGGCGCCGCCCGCCGTCGGGTTGGACGAGGTGACGAAGGGATACGTGCCGTGGTCGACGTCCAGCAGCGTGCCCTGCCCGCCCTCGAAGAGGACGACCTTGCCCTCGTCGATGGCGTTGTTGAGCACCAGGGTAGTGTCGGAGACGTACGGCTTGAGCTGGTCCGCGTAGGTCAGCAGTTCTTCGACGATCTTGCCGGACTCGATGGCACGCCGGTTGTAGAGCTTGGCGAGGATCTGATTCTTGAAATCGAGGGCCGCGTCGACCTTCTGGGTCAGGATCGACTCGTCGTAGAGGTCCTGGACCCGGATACCGACGCGGTTGATCTTGTCGGCGTAGGTCGGGCCGATGCCCCGGCCCGTCGTCCCGATCTTCCGCGAACCGAGGAACCGTTCCGTCACCTTGTCCATGGTGGTGTGGTACGAGGTGATCAGATGAGCGTTACCGCTGATCAGCAGCTTGGACGTATCGACACCACGCTCGTTGAGCCCGCTCAGCTCGGAGAGCAGGACGGCAGGGTCGACGACCACCCCGTTGCCGATCACCGGGATACATCCCGGGGAGAGGATTCCGGAAGGGAGGAGATGCAGTGCGTACTTCTGGTCGCCCACGACGACCGTGTGGCCGGCGTTGTTGCCGCCCTGATAGCGCACGACATAGTCCACGGATCCACCGAGCAGGTCGGTGGCCTTTCCCTTGCCTTCGTCACCCCACTGAGCACCGAGCAGCACAAGTGCGGGCACAGGCGTACACCCCTTCCGGGCGGGGCATGTCCAAGGTCGGGGGCCGCGCACGCCGTCCATGTGGCTCACGTATGCCGTAAGACCCACAAGCCTCACGAGACTCACGTAAGCCGTAAGACTTCGCACGATGTTGTTCGCACGACGTTGTACGAGTCGGCCCTGACCGTCGAACCGGTTGCCCCGGAACAGACGAAGCCCCTGGCGCAATAGCGCAAGGGGCTCTTGCACAAAGATGCTACCCGAAGGAAGGACCGAGCTGTTGGCTCCAGAGCCCGCGGAGAGCGGCGCGCAGCAGCTTCTGGTGGTCATCGACCCGGTCGCGAGCCGGACCGACGGTGAATCGGTGCGGATCGCGAAGGACGTGCTCAGCGCGGGTGCCACGGTGAAGTTCTGCTTCCCCGACGGTCCCGAGGAGTTCGCGCGGGCGCTGGCCAGACGGAACGGCAGACGGCCCGTGGTGGTCGGCGACGACCGCGCGCTGCTGCGTACGGTCGCCCTGCTCCACCGCGAGCGGGAGCTGGCCTCCGGAGCGCTCTCGCTGGTGCCGGTGGGAGTCTCGGTGGAGCTGGCGCGCTCGCTGGGCGTGCCGACGGGCGCGGTCGCGGCGGCGCGCGCCGTGCTGGACGGAGTGGTGCGCCGTCTCGATCTGCTGGTCGACGACAGCGACGGAGTGGTGCTGGACGATCTCCGTATCCCGGCCGTGCCGGCCCTGCCCACGGCGGGCGGCGCGCCGGTGGCCGCGTCGGTCTGGCACGCGTGCCGTTCGCTGGTGCGTACGTTGGTACGACCGGTTCCGCACGCGCTCGGAGGCCGGCCGCACCGGCTGCGGGTGGAGGCGGACGGCGTCGTGCTGAACGATCTGGACGAGCCGGTCGAGGGCGTCACGGTGCGCTCGCGCGGCGGCCGGGCGGAGGTGGTGATCCGTGCGTACGGATCACCCGAGACGGTGACGGCGAGCGCGCTCTCGGTGACGGTCTCGGGCGCGGACTTCCGCTATCGCGCGGACGCGCGGGTCACGGGGCCGGTGCGGACACGGACATGGACGCTGCGGCCGGGCGCGTGGGAGCTGATCCTGCCGAGCTCGGCGCCGGTACGGCCGTAGGCGCTTCTGCCGTACGGCCGCGCGGCGGGTACGGCCTTAGGCGCGCGGCGCGTACGGCTGTAGGCGCTGTCCGACCTGGGTGCGCGGCGGTGCGGCCGTAGGCGCCTCGGCGCGCTCGGCGGTCGGACGACTGGAAGGCCGGGCCTTCGCTGGAAGGCCGCGGTCTTCACGCGTCCTCCGGCCGCCGTTCCGAGGCTTCGCCCTGGTACAGCGTCTCCCGGTGCTCCTTCCAGCGGTCCAGCATGGACAGCAGCTCCTTCTGGAGGAACTCGAAGAAGGCCACGGTCTCCGCGACCCGCGCGCCCGCCGGCGTGTCCCTGCCCAGCGACTCCACGCCCTCGCGCAGGGCCTGCTCCCAGCGGGTCAGTACCGAGTCCCGCTGGGTGAGGCTGGCGTACCAGATCTGATTGTGCAGCCGGTAGCGGTCGCGGCGGGAGCCCGGGTCACGCTCCCTGCTGACCATGCTGACCTGGGTGAGATAGCGGACCGCGCCGGACACGGCGGCAGGGCTGATGCTGAGCCGTTCGCTCAGTTCGGCGGAGGTCAGGCTCGCGTCGTCCGAGGCGAGCAGGGCCGCGAAGACCCGGGACGCCGTGCGCTGCATCCCGGCCTCGGTCATCTCGCCCGCGAAGCGCTCGACAAAACGGGACACGGCCTCCTCGTCCCGCCGCGGACCGCTCTCACCGCGCTGGCGCCCGGCACCGCGCTCAGCACTCAGGCGCCCGGCACCGCTCCCAGCGTTCTCAGCGGTCTCAGCGCTTTCGCGGTTCTCGCTGCTCATCGCCCTCATCGTCTCCCGTGCTCGGCACCCGCCCCGGCGCTCCCGATTCTTCCCGATCTTAACGCGACCTCTTTTGACGCTTCCTTAACTTCACAACTTTCTGAAAGTAGCGTACTTTCCGAAGCATGACGAAGGCAATCAGCGTCGCCGGACTGCACAAGTCGTTCGGCCGCACACATGCGCTGGACGGCCTCGACCTGGCTGTCGAGACCGGTGAGGTCCATGGCTTCCTCGGTCCCAACGGGGCGGGCAAGTCCACCACCATCCGGGTTCTGCTCGGGCTGCTGCGCCCGGACTCGGGCGCGGCGCGGCTCCTCGGCCGCGATCCGTGGCAGGACGCGGTCGAACTGCACCGGCGCGTGGCCTACGTACCCGGCGATGTGACGCTGTGGCGGAATCTCTCGGGCGGAGAGGTCATCGATCTGTACGGGCGGCTGCGCGGCGGGCTCGATCCGGCGCGGCGGGCCGAGCTGATCGAGCGCTTCGAACTCGATCCCACCAAGAAGGGACGTACGTACTCCAAGGGCAACCGGCAGAAGGTCGCGCTCGTCGCCGCGTTCGCCTCGGACGTGGATCTGCTGATCCTGGACGAGCCGACCTCCGGGCTGGACCCGCTGATGGAGGAGGTGTTCCAGCGGTGCGTCGAGGAGGAGCGCGAGCGCGGCACGACCGTGCTGCTCTCCAGCCATGTGCTGAGCGAGGTCGAGGCGCTCTGCGACCGGGTCAGCATCATCCGCAAGGGCGTGACCGTCGAGTCGGGTTCGCTCTCCGAGCTGCGGCATCTGACCCGTACGAGCGTCAGCGCGGAACTCGTCGGCGCACCCGGCGGACTGGCCCGGCTGCCCGGCGTCCACGATCTGGACATCCTGTCGCTGGAAGGCGGCCAAGGGCACCGCGTCAGGCTCCAGGTCGACACCGGTCAACTGGACGCGGTACTGCGCTCGTTCTCCGAGTCCGGCATCCGCTCGCTGACCAGCACACCGCCCACGCTGGAGGAGCTGTTCCTGCGCCACTACGCGGCGGACGAGGCGGGCGCGGCGGACGAGGCCGGCGCTTCTGACAAGGCCGGCGCGGCGGTGTCGCGATGACCGCCACCGCCAGCGCCAGCGCCGTACCGCCGGCCCGTACCGGAGGCTCGCGGCAACTGGCCGGCACCGGACCGCTGTTGCGGCTCGCCCTGCGCCGCGACCGGATCATGATCCCGGTCTGGGTGCTGGTGATCGGCGGCTCCTTCATGTCCGTCGCGCAGTCCTTCTCCGCGCTGTACGACACCGCCGCCAAGCGGGCCGATGTCGCACAGTCCATGACCACCAACGGCTCGCTGCGCGCCCTCTACGGCCCTGTCTTCAGCGACTCCCTCGGCGGGCTGACAACCTGGCGCATGGTCGGTTTCGGCGCCGGGCTCGCGGCGGTGATGAGCCTGGTCATCGTCGTACGGCACACCCGGGAGGAAGAGGAGACCGGCCGTCAGGAGATGCTCTCCTCGGCGATGGTCGGCCGCCGGGCGCCGCTGACCGGCGCGCTGCTCGCGGCGCTGACCGCCAATGCCGCCCTGGCCGTGGTGATCACGGCGGTGGTCGCCGCGTACGCCCGTACTCCCGAGGGGAGCAACGGCGTGACCGGCAGCGTGGCCGGCTCCGGGACCGGCGGCGGGCAGTTGGCCGGCGCGCTGGCGCTCGGCCTCGCCACCGCGGGCGTCGGCATGATCTTCGCCTGCACCGCCGCCATCGCCGCGCAGATCACCGAGAACGCGCGACTCGCGAAGGGCATGACGGCCGCGGTCATCGGCGCCGCGTATGTACTCAAGGCCGCGGGCGACGCCTCGGCCGACGACGGCTCCTCCGTACTGACCTGGCTCTCGCCGCTCGGCTGGGCCGAGAACGTCCGGGCCTTCGCCGACGAGCGGTGGTGGGTGCTGCTGATCCTGCTCGCCGCAATCGCCGTCCAGGCCGTCATCGCGTACACGCTCGCGGGCCGGCGCGACATCGGCATGAGCTTCCTGCCCGCCCGGCCGGGCCCGGCGCACGGCGGTCTAGGCACGGCGGGCGCGCTCGCGTGGCGGCTCCAGCGCGGCGGTCTGCTCGGCTGGGGAGCCGGTTTTCTGATCGCCGGAACCATCTTCGGCTCCATCACCGACGGCGCGGCGGATCTGGTCGGCGACAACGAGCAAACCAGGCAGATCTTCGAGCGCATGGGCGGCCAACAAGGGCTGACCGACAGCTTCCTCGCCGCGATGACCGGCATGCTCGGCATGGTCGCGGCACTGTATGTGGTCTCCTCCGTGCTCCGGCTGTACGGCGAGGAGACCGCCGGACGCGCGGAACCGCTCCTGGCGGGCGCGGTCGGCCGGCTGCGCTGGGCGGCGGGCCATCTGCTGATCGCCTTCGGCGGCGCGGCCCTGATCATGCTCCTCGGCGGTCTCGGCCTGTTCCTCGGATACGGCCACGACCTGCCCGGCATCCTCGCCGCCTCGCTCGTACAGCTCCCCGCGATCTGGGTGCTGGGCGCCCTGGTGGTCCTGCTCTACGGCGTCCTCCCCAGAGCATCCGTAGCAGGCTGGGCCCTCGCGGGCCTCGCCCTGGCCCTGGGCTGGATCGGCCCGGCACTCGATCTGCCGCGCTCCCTGATGAACCTCTCGCCCTTCGGCCATCTCCCCAAACTCCCGGGCGCGGACATGACCTGGCCCCCGGCCCTGATCCTGACGGCGCTCGCGGGGGCGCTGGTAGCGGCGGGCCTGGCTGGCCTGCGACGCAGGGACATGCTGACGTAGGGCCATGCCGCACGACACCGGCCCGCTTCGTCCACAGCCTGTGGATAAAGCGGGCCGATGCGTGATTCGTGCGTCAGCGCACGAAGTTCTTCAGCTCTTCGGTGTCGAGCTCCATGCCCACCGGGTCGGGGAGCATCACCTTCATGCCGAAGTCCACCACATGGCGATCGCGATAGCCGTCCGTCGCCGGATCACTGTGCACGGTCACCGTGCCATGGCCGCGGTCGATCAGCAGATGGACCGGGATCCCGGCGGCAGCGTAGGCAGCGAGTTTCTCCTCGCGATCCCGCCGATCGATGTCGGAGCCGGTGTCGAAGCTGGCGTCGAAGCCGGTGTCGTACGAGGTGACCTCGACCGCCATCAGCACGCTTGCCGCGTCCGCGTCCGCGTCGGCATCGGGTGTGGCCCGGCCCTTGCTGTACGCCCCGGCCAGCAGCCCCAGCTCGCGACCGGCATACAACCACACGTCGGTCCGGGCCTGCGTACAGCGCTGTTGCAGCCACCCGAGGATCTCGCGGTGGTCGCCGTCCGCCGTGCCCTTGAACCGGATCTGCCCGCGGATGAACTCCAGCCTGACGGTGTCGGACACCTTGTCGACAAGCCTGGCGATCTTCTCGAACTCCTCGACGGAGATCTGGACCGCACGCTCTGCCGTGCCCGTCATGGTGCACTCCCCTCTCGGCCCTCTCGCCTCTCGGCCCTCTCGGCGGACACCAGCGTGACGGGTCCACGGGCGGCCGGGACCGTATATGCCGATCCGATCACCCGTGCGAGTGATCGAATGACAAGTACTCGCCAGCCGGCCTCGGGGAGCGCGGTCGACCGCGTCAGCCCGGCGTGACCAGCCGCGCCTCGTACGCGAAGACCGCCGCCTGGGTGCGGTCCCGGAGGCCCAGTTTCACCAGGATGCGGCTGACGTGCGTCTTGATCGTGGACTCCGCGACCACCAGGTGTTCGGCGATCTCCGCGTTCGAGAGGCCCTGGGCGATCAGGACCAGGACCTCCGTCTCGCGTTCGGTGAGATCGCCGATGCGGGCCATCGCCGGGGCCCTCGGGGTGTCCGCCAGTTTGGAGAACTCCGTGATCAGCCGACGGGTGACGGTGGGGGCCAGGAGGGCCTCGCCGGAGGCGACCACTCGTACGCCGTCGGCGAGCTGGCGCGCGGAGGCGTCCTTGAGCAGGAAGCCCGAGGCGCCCGCGCGCAGCGCCTGGTACACGTACTCGTCCAGGTCGAAGGTGGTCAGCACCAGCACCTTCGCGTCGGCGTTCGCCGCGACGATCTCGCGGGTCGCGTCGATGCCGTTCAGCTCCGGCATACGGATGTCCATCAGGACCACATCGGGGCGCAGGGCCGCGACCTGGCCGACCGCCTCGCGGCCGTTCACGGCCTCTCCCACGACCTCGATGTCCGGCATCGCGTTCAGCAGGACCGAGAAGCCCTCGCGGACCATCACCTGGTCGTCGACGATCAGCACGCGAATCGTCACACCGCCCGTCACACCGCCCGTCACACCACTGGTCATGCCGCTTCCCCGTTCCGCGCCTCGTCCCGGTCCGTCGCCACCCGGTCCGTCGCCACCCGGTCCGTCGCCACCGGGATGAAGGCCGCGACCTCGTAACCGCCGTCCTCGGTCAGGTCCGCCGTCATCTCACCGTTCAGCATGGTCACCCGCTCCCGCATCCCGGTGATGCCGTGCCCGGCGCCCGGCGACGGCTTGACCAGGCCCTGCGGCGCGGTGTTCACGATCCGCAGGCCGAGACCGCCGAGCACATACGCGATCTCGACGGTCGCGGTCGATCCGGGCGCGTGCCGCAGCGCGTTGCTCAGCGCCTCCTGGACGATGCGGTACGCCGACAGCTCGACGCCCTGCGGCAGCTCGCGTACCGCGCCGGTGACCGTCTTCCGTACGGTCAGACCGGCGTCCCCGACATTGGCGAGCAGCCCGTCGAGATCGGCGAGTGTGGGCTGCGGAGCGTCGGGCGCCTGGTAGTCCTCCGCCCGTACGACACCGAGCACCCGGCGCAGCTCGGTCAGCGCGGCGACGGCGTTCTCCCGGATCGTGACAAAGGCCTGCTCCAGCTCGGGCGGCGGATTCTCCACCCGGTACGGAGCCGCCTCGGCCTGGATCGCGACCACCGACATATGGTGCGCGACCACATCGTGCAGCTCTCGGGCGATGGTGGTGCGCTCCTCCAGGAGCGTGCGCCGGTCGCGTTCAACGGCGGTCACGCTCTGCTGCGCCGCGACCTCCTGCTCCGCGTTCCTGCGCACCTGGAACATGCTCACGGCCAGCAGGGCGAGCGCGGAGACGAAGAGCATGGGGATGCCCACGGTCCTGTACCCGTACGAGCTGAAGAGCAGCTCGGAGAACAGCGCGTACGCCGCCGTCATCGCCCACATCCAGGCGGCGGTGCGCGGACGCGTACGGGCCGCCACCACCGTCATCACGATCAGATGGGCGGCGAAGGCGCTGGGCTCCCAGGGCCAGTCGCGGTATCCCACGACACTCAGCGCGGCGGACAGCGCCAGCGCCAGCCACCAGGCGCCGACCGGCCTGGTCAGAGTCAGCAGCACCGGCACGACGGGCAGCAGGCTGAATATGGAGCCGCCGTCGGCGTAGCCGATGAACAGCACCACCAGCGCCGCCGCCACGATGAAGGCGTGCGGAGTCCGGGCCGCGTACTCACGTATCCGGTCCGGCAGCCGACGTGTGATCGGACCGTCCGTCCGCATGGGCGCGAGCGGACGGTAGGCGAAGGCGTCGTGGAAGAGGTCCTGGCGCAGGCTGCCGAAGGCTCCCGCGGCCAGGCGGAACTCGGGGCTCCGGGTCTTCCCGGTATCTGTCTCGGTCACGTTGCCACGGTAGGGGCACGGGCGGAGAGGGTCGTCAGCACGGAAGCGGATCCTTTTCCGTCCGTCGCAGGTACTACACGCTCCCACCAGGCGCACAGCGGCCGACCACGGCTGGCGCTGTGCGACGCCTCACGGGCGGGCGCCGCCTGGAGCGTTCGGGCCGTGCTCAGCGCCGGGCTGTGCGCTGGCGCGCGGGCCCGGGCTGTGCGCCGGGCGCGCGGACCGAGGGCAGGCGCTCCCGACGGGCGCCGGGCGCCTCCGGGCGCTCCGTCCGCCCTCACCGCGCAAGCCTGGTCACCACGCGAGCCGGTCACCGCGCGAGCCGCCCGGTCACCACGCGAGCTGCGCGATCTCCTCCGCTACCACCGCGCACGCGTCCGCCGTCGGGTCGATGAGCGGGAAGTGGCCGACGTCCTCCAGCAGCGTCAGCCCGACCGTCTCGCCCGCCCTGGCCGCCGCCGCCACATATTCCTCGGCGACGGCGTACGGCACGGTCAGATCCGTACGGCCCTGCACCACGGCCGTCGCGATTCCCGTCGGCAGCAGCGCCGCCGGATCCGCGCTCTCCCTGCGCCGCTTGAACTCCTCCTCGCCGCCGAGGAGTTGGTGAATCGCTCCACCGCACACATCCAGCTCCACGGCCCGTACAAGATCCGCGATCGGCGCCAGCGCGACGACTCCGCGCAGCGGCGGCGGTTCCGGCAGCCGCCAGGGCGAGCCCTCGGGCAGCACATGACGGGCCGAGGCCCAGAGCGCGAGATGGCCGCCCGCGGAGTGCCCGGTGACGACCGTCCGCCGGGCGTCCGCCTGCGGGATCGCCTCCGCGGCCAGCGCGGGCAGCGCGTCCATCGCCGCGGCGATGTCGTCGAAGGTCTCCGGCCACCGTCCCGCGACCGGCGCGCCGCCGCCCTGCTGCGAGACCTGCGGGACCGCGGGACCGCGCCGGTACTCGACATTGGCGACGGCGAAGCCCCGGCGGGCCAGGAAGTCGGCGAACGGCGTCAGATGCTCACGGTCGTACGGCGCCCGCCACGCGCCGCCGTGCAGGACGACGACGAGCGGCACCCGCTCCTGGTTGGCTCTCGGAGCGTAGAAGTCGATCACCTGATCAGGGTGGTCGCCGTACGCCGCGCTGGCGTCGGGCCGGACGGCCGGATGGGCGAAGGCCGACTCGGTCTCTGCGGCGTCACGAGCGACGGCATCGTGCGCGGCGGGGTCCGGCATCTTGCGCCAACCTTTCGGTACAGGGGCCGAATTGACCTGATCAGCGGGGACGGTATCAGCCCCGGAGGGAGTCGATCACACCCCGCTTCCCGGTGCGGGTCCTGCACCGGCCCTCGCACCGGTCCCAGGGCCGCCCCGCACCGGTCCCAGGGCCGCCCCGCACCGGTCCCAGGGCCGCCCCGCACCGGTCCGAAGGCTGCCCCGGCACCGTCCAAGAGCTACGCGAGCTGCCCGGCCGGGACCTCGCGGAGGACTTCCCCGAGCACCCGCGCGGCCCGTTCCGTATCGGCGAAACCGACATACAGCGGCGTGAATCCGAAGCGCAGCACATCCGGTCTGCGCAGATCGCCGACGATCCCCTGGGCGATCAGCGTCTCCATGACCACGGGCGCCTCGGCGCAGCGCAGGGCGACCTGGCTGCCGCGTTCGGCATGCGCGGCCGGTGTCAGCGAGGCGACCCGGCCCGGCGGCGCGTACGCCGTCACGCACTCCAGGAAGAAGTCCGTGAGCGCCAGGCTCTTCTCGCGCACCGCCTCCACCGTCACTCCGGCCCAGACGTCGAGAGCCGCCTCCAGCGCCAGCAGGGAGAGGATGTCCGGCGTGCCGACCCGGCCGCGTACGGCGCCCTCCGCCGCCGCGAAGTCCTGCGTCATCGCGAACGGATCGGCGTGCGAGGTCCAGCCGGGCAGCGGGGAGTCGAAACGGTCCTGGTGGCGCTCGGCGACATAGAGGAAGGCGGGTGCGCCGGGCCCGCCGTTCAGATACTTGTACGTGCATCCCACGGCGAGATCCACACCGTGGTCGTCCAGGCCGACCGGCAGCGCGCCCGCGCTGTGGCACAGGTCCCAGACGGCGAGGGCTCCGGCCTTGTGCACGGCCGCGGTGATTCCGGGCAGATCGTGCAGCCGGCCGGTACGGAAGTCGACATGGTTGACCAGCGCCACCGCCGTACGCGGCCCGAGCGCGCCGGGCAGTTCCTCCGGTGCGACGGGCACGATCCGGCTGCCGGTCATCCGGGCCGCGGACCGGGCGATATAGCCGTCCGTGGGAAAGGTCGTGGAGTCGACGAGGATCTCGTCCCGGCCGACATCCGCGAGGCGTACGGCGGCCACCACGGCCTTGAAGACATTGACGCTGGTGGAGTCGCCGACCACGATCCGGCCGGGCGCGACGCCGACGAGCGGCGCGATCCGGTCGCCGATCCGCTCGGGCGCCTCCCACCAGCCGCTCTCGGTCCAGGAACGGATGCGCAGCTCGCCCCACTGATGGGCGATCACCTCCTGGAGGCGCTCGGGGACATGGCGAGGCAGCGCGCCCAGCGAGTTGCCGTCGAGATAGACGACATCGTCTTCGAGGGCGAACAGCTCACGGCGGCCGGCCAGTTCATCGGAGGCGTCCAGCGCGACGGCGCGCGCGGTGAGGGACCGCGCCTGTACGGCCAGGGACTCGGCCTGCGACTTGTCCTGTGCGGCCAGGGACTCAGACATGGCTGCGCGCCGTCCACAGCTCCGGGAACACGTTCTTCGTCGCGCGCTTCTCCAGCCAGGCGACGCCCGCGGAGCCGCCCGTACCGGTCTTGGAGCCCATCGCGCGCCGGGTCGCCACCAGATGGTCGTTGCGCCATCGCCAGACCAGCTCACCGACGTCCGTCAACGCCTCGCCGAGCCTGATCAGTTCGCCGTGCTGGTCGGAGTCCGCGTAGATCCCGGTCCAGATCTCCTCGACGGCGGGCGACGGCTCGTACCGCCGCGCGGGATCGCGGTCGAGCACCTCCGCCGGCACCGGCAGCCCGCGCCGGGCGAGCAGCCGCAGGACCTCGTCGTACAGGCTCGGCTCCTGGAGCGCCTTCTCCAGCTCGGCGTGGACGCGCGGCGCGCCGCGGTGCGGGACGAGCATGGACGAGGACTTCTCGCCGAGCAGGAACTCCATCCGCCGGTACATCGCCGACTGGAAGCCGGAGCCCTCGCCGAGCGCGCCGCGGTACGAGTTGAACTGCGCGGGCGTGAGCTGGGCGAGCGGACGCCAGGAGGCATTGAGCGCCTCCAGCTCGCGTACGGAGCGCTTGAGCGCGTCGACCGCCACCTGGGTGCGGTCCTCGCGCAGCGCGCGGGACGCGGTCTCCCACTCGTGGACGATGACGGTGAACCACAGCTCCATGACCTGGGTGGTGACGAGGAAGACCATCTCGCCGGGATCCTCGGAGCGTGGATGCTGGAGGTGGGTGAGGACGTCGGCCTGGACGTAGTCCTCGTACGGGGTGGTTCCCGCGAAGTCGAGATTCGGGGCTTCCGAACCGGCTCGGGGGGCATCGGGGGCGTACGACATCTCTGTCTCCTCGATATGAACTGCCGGGTAGCGGTCCGCCCCTTTCCGTGTGGTTACGGAGCCCCGGTCCCCTCCCGGCATCATAAGCCGGAGGCCGCGCCCGAGGTCAGGGCACGGACCAGGCGGAGGCCAGGTGGGGGCCAGGTGGGGGCCGCTCAGACCCGCGGCCCGGTGATGTACTTCCCGTCCTCGCCGTACGGCCAGGCGTTGGACATACAGCCGTCCAGTCCCTTGATCTGCTGCATCATCACCGGCGCGAGCCTGCCCTGGCCCGAGCAGCCCAGATGGTGGTGTATGCCGATCTCATGGCCGACCTCATGGTTGATGATCAGATGCCGGTACTCGGCGGCCGGCCCGTCGAATGTGGGCGAGCCCAGCACCCAGCGGCGCAGATTGACCACGACGCCGTCGACGGTCTCGCAGTTCAGCTCGCCGCGGGTGTTGAGGCCCTGGGCGAGACAGAGCCGGTCGGCGGTGGCCGGGGTGGCGATACGGATGACGAAGTCGGCGTCGGCCTTCGAGGAGACGAGCTGGAAGGAGCCCCGGCCGTGCGCGGCCCAGCCGCGCGGATGGGCGAGTATCCGCTCTATCTCGGCGGCGGCCTCCGCCGCGGATATGTCGATGCCCTTCTCGACCTGGACGCGGTAGCGGCGCAGCGGCCCTGAGCCGACCGGGCTGCCCTCCGTACGCGCGGTGGTGAAGGTGCCGGGTCCCGAGGCGGGCACATGGGGCGGCGCGGGCGGGCCGGAAGAGCGGGAGGCGGAGGGCGTGCCGGATACGGACGGGCTCGCCTCACCGGTCCCGGAACCGGAACCAGGACTGCTGTCGGCCCCGGAACTGCCCCCGGAACCGGAACCGCCGCCGGGCGCGGGCCGCGAGGACGGCGCGGACGGACTCTTCGGGGACGCCGACGCGGTGGGAACGCTCCGGGACGGACCGATGGGTACGTCAGTGACCTCGCCGGCCCTGGAGGGCCCTTCGTCGGCGCCCGGCAGAAACGCGAACACCGCACCGCCGAGAACGGTCACGACCGCCAGGCCGAGCCCGCCGAGAGCCAGCGGACCGAGCGGACGACGACGGCTGCCGCTGCGATTGCCACGGCGACCGCCGACACGTCCACGACGGCCGCCTCGACGGGTGATGACGCGCTTGCCCAAGACGGGACTTCTCCCCTGGTGGGTGTGGACGGTGGACCCGCGGGGCGTGCGATCGTACAGACGACCGAAGGCCCGCGCCCTGGCAGACGGGCGGGGCCTTCGAAAGGTTCCATACGCAACCGGATGACTTCACGCACGGGACACGGCGTGCGGCTGCCGGTCGGACTGCTGGTCAGCCGAGGGTGTCGGCCGCCAGCGCCGAGGAGTCACGCAGAAACGTCGAGCAGCGCTCGTACTCTTCCTGCTCACCGATCGCCTGCGCGGCCCGCCCTAGCGCGTGCAGCGCACGGAGGAAGCCACGGTTCGGCTCGTGCTCCCACGGCACGGGCCCATGGCCCTTCCAGCCGTTGCGCCGCAGAGCGTCGAGCCCACGGTGGTAACCGGTCCTGGCATACGCGTACGACTCGACGACCCGGCCGTTCTCGAACGCGTCATCGGCGAGCTGCGCCCAGGCCAGCGAGGACGTCGGATACTTCGCGGCGACCTCGGCGGGCGGCGTCCCGTCGGCAAGCAGCTCACGCGGCTCGGGATCATCAGGAAGCTGAGTAGGGGGAGGTCCCCCCAGAAGGTCTTTATGGATGGCCATACCTACAGTCTGCCCTGCCCGACCTCCATGCCCGAAGCGCCGCCCCTGCCTCTCCCGCCGAAGCGCCGCCCGAAGCACCGGAAGCACCCGAAGCACCGGCCGAGCGGAAACGGCCGGAGCCATGTAGTACATCGGTAGTACATTGGAACCATGGATACAGCCACCGCTCGCGAGTTCAATCAGCAGTCCGCTCGCATCCTGGCCGCCGCCGAGCAGGGCCGTCCCATAGCGGTGACGAAGAACGGGCGCCATATCGCGACCCTCGTACCGGCCGAACAGGCCGAGCCGGTGACTCCCTACCCCACGGACCCGATGGGCGACGATGACGATCTGCCGCTCTTCGACGGCCCGCCGGATCTGTCGGCCCGTACGGACGAGCTTCTCGCCGGAGGCTTCGGAGAATGACCGCTGCCGTAGCCATCGCCGACACCTCCGCCCTGCTGGCGGTCTTCAACCGCAATGACGCCGAGCACCACGCCTGCCGCAAGGCACGGGCCGGAATCGGGCATCTGGTGATCTCTCCCATGGTCCTCGCCGAGCTCGACCACCTGGTCACCACCCGGATCGGTGCCGAGACGGCGCTGCGCGTCCTCGACCACATCATGGAGAAGGTCGATGTGCGCCGGTACGAAGTGCCCGAGGTGTCACCGCATCTGCGGAGCGCGCGGGCGCTCATGGCGCGCCACAAGGACATGGAGATCGGCCTCACCGACGCCATGAACGCGGCGCTGGCCGCGGAGTTCCGTACCGACGCCGTGTTCACCCTCGATCGCCGGCACTTCCGTGTGATCCGTCCGCTCACGGGACATCAGAGTTTCCGTCTGCTGCCGGACGATCTGTAGTTCCTCCTGCGGTTCCTCGGCTTCCGGCGTTCGGTTCCAGTGGGGGGGCCGTCAGGCCGCAGTGGATCTTGCATTCGGGCTGCTCGACCGGTGCCTTGGGGTTCCGTACCGTCGCGAAGGCGATCAGCGCGCCCGCGACCAGGATGCCCGCGCACAGCGGCATCGCGCGGTTGAAGCTGGCGCCGAACTGGGGCGCCGAGCGGTACGCCTCCGGGCCCAGGCCCGCCAGCAGGGGCAGGGCCGCCACCGCGAGCAGGCCGGCCGCGCGGGCCGCCGCGTTGTTGATACCGCTGGCCAGGCCCGCCCGCGCGGTGTCCACGGAGGCCAGCACCGTCGCCGTCAGCGGCGCGACCAGCGTCACCATGCCCATCCCCATCACCAGCAGCGCGGGCAGCACATCCGGAAGGTACGAGGCGCCCGCGCCCACGCGCAGCATCAGCAGCATGCCGCCGGCGCACAGCAGCGGTCCCACGGTCAGCGGAAGCCGCGGTCCCGTCTTCTCCCCGAGTGCGCCGGAACGCGCGGAGAGCAGCAGCATCAGGATCGTCGTCGGCAGCAGAGCCGCGCCCGCGCCCAGCGCCGAGTACCCCACCACCACCTGGAGTTGGAGCGCGGCGAGGAAGAAGAAACCGCCGAACGCCGCGTACACGCACACCGTCACCAGATTCACCGCGGTGAACTGCCGGGACCCGAAGATCGACGGCGGCAGCATCGGTTCCGGGCGTCGCCGCTCGACCATCACGAACGCCACGGCGACCGCCACGCCGATCAGCCCGGACCAGATGTCCTTGCCGATCAGCGCATAGGTGATCAGCGCCAGTCCCACCGCGCCGAGCACCGCGCCCAGCACATCGAACCGGCCGTGCGCCGCCGGATCCCTGGACTCCGGTACATGCCGTAGCGCCACCGGCGCACAGATCGCCGCCAGCGGCACATTCAGCAGAAACACCCAGCGCCAGCCGGGACCGTCGACCAGCCAGCCGCCCACGAACGGGCCGATCGCCGCCCCGACACCGCCGAGCCCGGACCAGAGCCCGACGGCCCTGGCCCGGTCGTCCGGATGGAAGCTCGCCTGGATGATCGCGAGCGAGCCCGGCACGAGCAGCGCGCCACCAATCCCTTGCAAGGCGCGCGCGGTGATCAGAATGGCGGCGTTCGGCGCGATCCCGCAGAGCAGCGAGCCGAGCGCGAACCAGACCACACCGAGTACGAAGATCTTCCGCCGCCCGTACCGGTCGCCGAGCGAGCCGCCCAGCAGGATCAGCCCGGCCAGCGTGACCATGTACGCGTTGACGGTCCACTGGAGCGATGCCAGATCCGCGTTGAGCGACCTCCCGATATGAGGCAGCGCGACATTGACGACGGTGGAGTCGAGCAGGGCCATGCTCGAACCGAGCACCGTCGTCAGAATGATCCAGCGGCCCTGGGCCGAGGACAGCCTGATCTCCATACGGGGATCATCCTCGCCCAGAAGCCCATGGGCGACCCGGCTGCCGAAATCGCCACGGCCGATCTCCGCCACCGCCGATCTCCGGCGCGGCCCGATCTCCGGCGCGGTCTCCTGCGCGGCCCGGACCTCGCCGCTCGGTACGGTCCGGGCCCGTATCCGGTACGACTCGGGCCCGGCACCATACGAGAGGTGTCGGGCCCGAGCGTTGGAGCCTTCGTGCGGGAGCTTCTCGGTTGCGCCGCGCGCTACTTGAGCTTCGTGCCCGTCGAGCGCAGCGCTCCACACGCCTCGGTGACACGCTTGGCCATGCCCGCCTCGGCCAGCTTGCCCCAGGTGCGGGGGTCGTAGGTCTTCTTCGAGCCGACCTCGCCGTCGACCTTCAGCACACCGTCGTAGTTGGTGAACATGTGCCCCGCGATCGGACGCGTAAAGGCGTACTGCGTGTCCGTGTCCAGATTCATCTTCACCACGCCGTTCTCCAGCGCCGTGGCGATCTCCTCGGCCGTGGAGCCGGAGCCGCCGTGGAAGACGAAGTCGAACGGCTGGCTGCCCGCGGCCTTGCCGTACTTGGCGGCCACACCGGCCTGAAGATCCTTGAGCAGCTCGGGACGGAGCACCACATTGCCCGGCTTGTAGACGCCATGGACATTGCCGAAGGACGCGGCCAGCAGATAGCGGCCCTTCTCGCCCAGACCGAGCGCCTCGGCGGTACGCAGCGCGTCCTCGACCGTGGTGTACAGCTCGTCATTGATCTCGTGGCTGACGCCGTCCTCCTCGCCACCGGTCGGAGTGATCTCGACCTCAAGGATGATCTTGGCGGCGGCGGCCTTGGCGAGCAGTTCCTCACCGATGGCCAGGTTGTCGGCCAGAGTCTCGGCGGAGCCGTCCCACATATGCGACTGGAAGAGCGGGTTGCGCCCGGCCCGTACCCGCTCGGCGGAGATGTCGAGCAGCGGTCGGACATAGCCGTCGAGCTTGTCCTTGGGACAGTGGTCGGTGTGCAGCGCGACGGTGACGTCGTACTTCGCGGCGACCACATGCGCGAACTCGGCGAGCGCGACCGCGCCGGTCACCATGTCCTTGTTGTACTGACCGCCCAGGAACTCCGCACCGCCGGTGGACATCTGGATGATGCCGTCGCTCTCGGCCTCCGCGAAGCCGCGCAGCGCAGCGTGCAGGGTCTGGGACGAGGTCACATTGATGGCCGGGTAGGCGAACTTGCCTGCCTTCGCCCGGTCGAGCATCTCGGCGTAGACCTCGGGGGTTGCGATGGGCATCGGGCCGCTCCTTGTGATGTGCGGGTGTGAGGTGCTTGTCCCTGACTGGGGTCCCTGACCTGGGGGCGACGTCATCGTCTCCCCCATCCTTCCAGACTCCGGTACGGGCTCCACTCGGAGCCCGGCATCCGCGAGACCTTCTGTACCACGGCCCGTACCACAACGCGGCGGGGTGGTGGTTTGAATGTACAAACACACCCACCCCACACAAAAGACGGGGCCGCCCACGGCGGACAACCCCCACCCACCCCCCCCCCCCGCAC
>NZ_JBHWGS010000010.1:130367-331407 GCF_042732975.1 Streptomyces sp. NPDC059743
ACGCGCCGCCTTTGTTTTTTTTTTAAAACGACCTTGTTATCCCCCCCCGCCCAAACCCCCCGGGGGGGGGGGGGTTACCCATAAAACCCCCCCCCCCCCGCGCCAAATGCCCAGCTCAGGGCCGGACTCAGACCAAGCCCAGCTCAGGCCAGACCCAGCTCGTCCGTCCCATAGACAGCGATATACGGAAGTCCCGCCTCGGCAATGGCAGGAGCCGCACCTCGCTCCACGATGACCGCGACCGCGACGACCTCGCCGCCGGCCTCCCGTACCGCCTCGACGGCCGTCAGCGGAGAGCCGCCCGTGGTCGAGGTGTCCTCGACCACCAGACAGCGGCGGCCCTTCACCTCCGTGCCCTCGATCCGGCGCTGAAGGCCGTGCGCCTTCTGCGCCTTACGGACGACAAACGCGTCCAGCCGCTTTCCGCGCGCGGCCGAGGCATGCAGCATCGCCGTGGCCACCGGATCGGCGCCCAGCGTCAGCCCGCCCACACAGTCGAAGTCCAGCTCGGCGGTGGTGTCGAGCATGACCTGACCGACCAGCGGCGCGGCATGACCGTCCAGGGTGATCCGGCGGAGGTCGATGTACCAGTCGGCCTCACGACCCGAGGAGAGGACCACCTTGCCGTGGACCACGGCCTTGTCCTTGATCAGTTGCAGCAGCTCAGCCCGTGCGTCAGTCATGGCCCCGAGCTTATGCGGTCACCCCGGCCGGGCCGTCAGAGCCGCCGCCCGTTCACAGCCGCTGCCCGTCAGAGCCACCGCCAGCCCAGCCACCCGCCACAGCCACCGCCCGTCAGACCACCGTCCGTCAGAGCCGCCGCCAGTTCCAGTTCGCCGTGATCTCCAGCGGCTCGACGGGAGTGACCAGCCGCGGCATGGTGTTGAGCCCGTTCGGCGGGCCCGACTGCGGCTCCACACAGACCGCCTCGGCCTGCTCGTCGTAGACCACGACCCACTCGGCCCGGCTCGTGACCTTCAGCTCCAGCTCGTCCGGCCAGGTGAGCGTCACATCCACACCGTCGGGCATCCCGAAGCAGTCGTCCCAGGGACCCGGGCGCGGTGTCACCCGGCGGCCGGTGGGCAGATGGTCGCTGCCGCGCTCCTCCTGCCAGTCGGGCGCGAAGTCGATACGTACGTCGCTGCCGCCCAGATTGCGCAGGAACCACGGGTGCCAGCCGGCCTGGGCGGGGAAGGACGTGTCGTACGTCTCCACGCCCAGCGCCAGCGACAGCCCGTCCTCGGTCAGCTCGAAGGTCTGGGTGACCCGGCCGCTGTACGGCCACGGATCGACCAGGTCATAGGTGAACGCCGCCTCGCTCCCGCCCACCCGGGCCGTACGCCAAGCCGTGTTCCGGCCGGTGCCATGGATCGCGTGGGGCGGGGAGTTGAGGGGCATCTGATGGACCACACCACCGTTGCGGAACTGCCCGTTCTCGATCCGCCCGCACCACGGCACCATCGGGAAGCAGCCGTACCGCTCGCCCTGACGCAGCAGTTCGGTCCCGCCGATCCGCAGGCTGCCGATCCGGCAGCCGTTCTCCGGAGTGATGGTCAACTCGGCGTCGCCCGCCGCCAGTCGGATGCTCTCTTCGCTGCTACTCACACCCCGACACTACTTGCGGCGGCGCAGTGCGCGCCCGACCACCACGGCGGACGCGAGCGCGAGTGCGGCGGCCGGCGCGACCCACCGGAGCGTGGCTCCCGCACTGCCGGACTCGGGCGCGGGCACGGGCGCGTACCGGCCGCGCGGCGGCGCGTGGTCGACCTCCTCGGCGCTGCGGCCGATCATGGTGCGCCGGGCGTGCGCGGCCTCGGCGGGCGGCTCGTCGGGAACGAGGAAGTTCCCTTCACCGGAGAAGGTCTCGCCGTCGAGGGACGACGGCGGTGCGTCCACCTCGAAGACGGATGCGTCCAGCTCGTCGTCGTCCTCATCATCGGTGCGGTCGTCGTCAAGGTCATCGGCATCAAGGTCATCGGCATCGAGGCCGTCGGCGTCCGGCCCACCGTCGCCAAGCGCGTCGTCCGCCAGTTCGCCGCCCACCAGCTCGTCGTCGTCCAGATCGTCTTCGAGCTCTTCGGCGACGCTGTCCTTCTGATCGATGACGTCGTTGACATCGTCCGGCTCCCGGTCGTCCCGGTCGTCCCGGTCGGCATCAGCGGCCTTCGCGGCCTCAGAGGTGTCTGCGTCAGAGGTGTCTTCCGTCTCCGTCACCTCCGGCGTCTGCGGTGCCTCCGCCGCCTCCAGCGGGATCGACAGCTCGCCCAGCCGCGCCGCCAGACGGTCCAGCAGCCGGTGCGCCGCCGCCGTCACCGTCTCTCCGGGCAGCTCCGCGAGCCGGCCCTCCGCGCGCGATCCGCCCGTGAAGGTGAGCGTCGTACCGCCCGGCGCCTCGGCCAGCCGGAGCGCGAGCGTCAGCTTGGCGGAGCCCGTGCCACGGGCCTCCGTGCCCTCGCCCTCAGCGGTGAAGACGCCGTCCCGTTCGGCGAGCGTCAGCGCGCCGCGATAGGTGATCGTATGGCCGCCGATCCGGACCTTGAGACGCCCGGAGAGCGGCCCCGCCGACTCATCGGCGTCCTGTTGGAGCCCTGGGACACAGCGGGCCACCCGTGAGGGATCCCGCAGCGTCTGCCGGAGAGCCTCTGTCACCACCGGAACGAACACCTCATGCTCCATGGAAACCGAGCCTACTCAGCCCCGGCGCCGGAAGCGGCCTTCTTGCCGAGCGGATTCACCGGCGCCCCACCCGACTCACCGCCCGCTCCCCCACACGTCACACCACCCGCCCCACCGCCGACCTCGCCACTCGCCTCACCCCGCCCCCGTCCCCGCTTCACTCCGTGTACCTCGGATGCACCAGCGTCGACGGCGGCAGATCCGGTATCCGCGTACGCTCCACTCCCCGCGCGCCGGCCGCCAGCAGCGGCATTCCCAGGGACCGCAGCCGAGGCGCGTCGGCCGCGAGGCCGAGCTGCGGCCGGCTTCCCAGCTCGGCCAGCTCGAATCCCCAGTCGGACAGGGCAGGCGTGCCGTCCTTCACCCGGTCGGGTCCCGCCGTGAAACCGGTGGGCGGGCCCGTCGCGCTGTACGGAGTGGTACCGAAGCCGGCCGCGCGCAGCGTGGCGTCGACCGTCCAGTACGTACGCGGCTGGGACGTGGGCGAGCCCGCGTGCACCGCCAGTCGGCCGCGGTCGGTGAGCACCCGGGTGGCCAGACCGTAGAACTCCTCCGAGTACAGCTTCGTACTGGCCGTGATGCCCGGGTTCGGCAGATCCGAGATCACCACGTCATACGTACGCTCCGGCGCCGCCCGCAGCCAGGTGAACGCGTCCGCGTAGACGGCCCGCAGCCGTGGATCGTCGTACGCGTGCCCGTTCAGCGCGGCCAGCGCCGGGTCCGTACGGGCCAGCCGGACGACTCCCGGGTCCAGCTCGACCACCGTGACCGCGCGGACGCTCCCGTACCGCAGGACCTCACGCGCGGCCAGTCCGTCGCCTCCGCCCAGGATCAGCACATGCGCATGGGGCCCGCGCATCGCGGGGTGCACCAGCGCCTCGTGATAGCGGAACTCGTCGCGCCCGCTGACCCGCAGCCGCCCGTCCAGATAGAGATCCAGTGGTCCGTCCCGGCCGCCCGTGAGCACGACCTCCTGGACATCCGTATGGACGGCGACCCGCACCCGGTCGCCGTACACCGCGCGCCGCGCCGCCCGCTCGAAGTCGTCGACCAGCACGGCCGCGGTGGCCAGCACGGACAGGACCAGGACATTGACGATCACCAGCAGCCAGCGCGAACGCGGCGTCAGATCCCGCCGGAAGAGCCACAGGACCAGCGCGCCGCCCGCCACCGCGTTGACCGCGCCCGTCAGCAGCGCGCCCGTGAGCTGGCCGAGCCAGGGCAGCAGCAGAAACGGGAAGGCGAGCCCGCCGACCAGCGCGCCCACATAGTCGGCGGCGAACAGATCGGCGACCGTCCCTTCCGCGTCCTGCCGGGAGAACCGCTGTATGAGCGTCATCAGCAGCGGGATCTCGGCGCCGATGAGGATGCCGATGGCCAGCGAGAAGCCCACCAGGGCATACCGCGACTCGCCCATCCAGACGAAACTCCCGTACAGCACCAGCGCCGAGCAGCCGCCCAGCAGCGCGAGCGCCGCCTCCAGCAGCCCGAAGCCGACCGCCGCCCGGCAGCGCAGCCGCTTGGCGAGCAGCGAGCCCACGCCCATCGCGAAGACCATCACCGACAGGACGACGGACGCCTGGGTGACGGAGTCCCCGATCAAATACGAGGCGAGTGCGACCAGCTCCAGCTCGTACACCAGCCCGCACGCGGCACAGATGAAGACCACGGCGAGGATCAGGAAACGCCCGGCATCCGCGCGCACGGGCAGCCGTTTCTCACCCTGGGACGGCGAGGACGCGGCTTGCTCGATCATGCCCGTAACGCTACGTCACGAATTCATTGCGGTTTGTCACCCACACGGGTGTAACTACAGCACCGCAGGCATACGCACGCCAACTCGTGTCCGCGTCACCACGAGCTGTCCTTCCTGGGGGTACGCATGCCAGGTACGCCAGTGGACCTGGCCCTCGTCGCGCTGCGCCAGCATCGCGGTGAAGGCGTACGGAGCACCGGGAAAGATGCCCGCCAGCCCGTTCGGATGGTCGGCGACCAGTGCGAGCAGTTCCTGCGCGCGCCCCGCGAACGAGCCGTGCGAGAGCGTCTCGACGCGCGCGGCGAATTCGTACTCCCAGTCCCCGAGCCGTTTGGAGACACCGAGCGGCAGTGGTGTGCTGCTCCCTGGGATACAGGCGACGGTCTCGGAGCAAGTGCCGTGCTCCTCCTCAAGTAACACCTGGTGGGAGGCGCCGAGCAGGCGGAGCTGGAGTCCGGCGCCGTCGAGTTCGAGGTCGAGGACGGCCAGGGCGGGGAGTGGATCCCGGCCCAACGCCCAGGCCAGATCGGCGGCACGGGAGTCGGTGTAGGCCGTATTGAGATTGGTGAGCATGGGCAGGCTCCGCTAACACGCTTGACGGGTGGACCGGGACGACCCGGACGATGAGCGGGAACTTGTGGGGGAGATCGCCGGCTCGGCTCCGCGTGAGGTCCGAGGGCTGGAAGCTCTCAACAGCGAGGGAATCACGAAGTACGCGACGCTCACAGCGTTTTTACCCAACTTGGCGGGGTTTTCCATCCGCTCGGGGGCCCTACAGTTCAACTGTTCAACCAAAGCGTCGAAGACCGGTGGCGAAGGGCCCTCGAACGGTCAACATGGAGATGCCCGGCGGGAGTTCGTTCCCCGCCGGGCATCGCCGTCGGCACCGCGGACCGGCTGCCCCGTGTCAGCCGCCTCCGCCGCCGCATCCCCCGCCGCCACCGCACGACGAGCCTCCTCCGCAGGAGGAGGAACCGCCGCCGCACGAAGCGGACGTACCGCCACCGCAACCCGCTCCGGATCCGGCCGCGCCGCCGCCTCCGGCCCACCAACTGCCCTTGGAGCGGCGCTTGGCGCCCTTCTTCTTCATCGAGATACCGGCAGTGGCACGGCTGCTGCCGGCCGTGGCACGCGCCGCGCCACGGCGCCGCCTGCGCGCCGCGCCCCCGTTGCCCACGCTCGCCACGAGCCCGACGAACGCGATCGTCGCCATGACCACGACGACCGCAATCCCCAAACCAGTCATCGATCCCACCCGTCCTTCTGTTCCCCCGTAGCGAAGCCCGCCGCGCTCCCTCGCACGACGTCATCGCTTCATTGCTTCGTTGACTGCGTTGCTTCGTTGCTTCGTTCATGAACCTCGTGCGTGACTGGGGTGTCCCCTCGGCGTCCGCGGCCCAAAGCTGACTTGAGCAACTCCAGAGGTTCGGCACAGGATGGCCGCCATGACCAAAGAATGGCTCGGCGGCACGACGATCTTCGCGGAGATGTCGGCGCTGGCGGTACGGACCGGAGCGATCAACCTCGGCCAGGGCTTCCCCGACACCGACGGCCCGGAGGAGATCAGGGAGGCCGCGGTCCGCGCCCTGCGCGACGGGCGCGGCAACCAGTACCCGCCGGGCCCGGGCGTACCCGAGCTGCGTACGGCCGTCGCCGCGCACCAGCGGCGTTTCTACGGCCTGACGTACGACCCGGACACCGAGGTCCTCGTCACGGCGGGCGCCACCGAGGCGATCGCTGCCGCGCTGCTCGCACTGGTCGAGCCGGGTGACGAGGTGATCGCGCTGGAGCCCTACTACGACTCGTACGCGGCCTGTATCGGCATGGCGGGCGGCACACGCGTCCCGGTCACCCTGCGCCCGCACGACGGCGCGTACCACCTGGACCTCGACGAACTGCGCGCCGCCGTCACCGGCCGCACCCGGCTGATCCTGCTCAACACCCCGCACAACCCGACCGGCACGGTCCTCGGCCGCGAAGAACTGGCGGCCATCGCCGAACTCGCCGTCGAACGCGATCTGCTCGTCGTCACCGACGAGGTCTACGAACATCTCGTCTTCGAGGGCGAGCACGTACCGATCGCAAGCTTCCCGGGCATGCGCGAACGCACCCTGACGATCAGCTCCGCCGGCAAGACGTTCTCCTTCACCGGCTGGAAGGTGGGCTGGGTGACGGGACCGCCCAAGCTGGTGACAGCCGTCCGTTCCGCCAAGCAGTTCCTGACCTATGTGGCCTCGGGACCGTTCCAGTACGCGATCGCGGAAGCCCTACGCCTCCCCGACAGCTACTTCGAGAAAATCCGCACCGATCTCCGGGCCAAGCGCGACGTACTCTCCGCGGGCCTCACCGCGGCCGGCTTCGAGGTCTACCGCCCGTCCGGCACCTACTTCGTCACCACCGACATCCGCCCCCTGGGCGAAACCGACGGCTTCACCTTCTGCCGCGCCCTCCCCGAACGCTGCGGCGTCGTCGCAATCCCGAACGCCGTCTTCTACGACCACCACGACGAGGGCGCACCCTTCGTACGCTTCGCCTTCTGCAAACGGAAGGGTGTCCTGGCGGAGGCCGCCGACCAGTTGCGGGAGTCGTTCGCGCGCCACTGACAGCCATCCCTTCCCCGTCGTCGGCCTCCGCAGGGGGACGACGATGCGGTACATGCACCGCTTCCAGCACATGGACTAAGCTTGGTACATGTCCATGAAGCGCACGAACGTCTACGCCGACCCCGAAGACCTCGCCATCATCAAGGAAGCGGCAGCTCGTCGCGGCATCAGTGAGGCCGAGATCATCCGCCAAGGCATCCACCTCGCAGCCATGGCGAACCGCGTCTGGGACGAGCCGCTGTTCTCGCGCACCTTTGAAGGCTCCGGCCGCACACCGAGCAAGGAGGACCTGCGCAACGCCGTGGCCGACTCCGTCCGGCGTGAGAGCGGGTCCGGGACCACCGCGTGATCATCGTCGTCGCCGACACTTCTGGCCTCTTGGCCGCACTCGACTCGGCACACCCGGAACACCAGGGAGCCAATGAAGCGCTTCTGGCCGCCGGCCTTCTCGTGATGTCGCCGCTGCTCCTCTCCGAGATCGACCACGTCGCCACCCGTGAGCTGGGACGAGAGGCGGCCGTGAGCGCCATCGACGACATCCGGCGCTGGATGCGGGTGAGCCGGATCGTCGTACCGGAGATCACCGAGTCCCACCTGGCGAGTGCACAGTCAGTGCGAGTCAGGTACGGCGCGCTCGACCTCGATCTTGCCGACGCCGTGAACGTCGCACTGGCCGCGGACTACGACACCGATGCTGTCCTCACCCTCGACCGCCGCGACTTCCGCGCCGTGCGCCCGTTGGGCCGACACAAGTGCTTCCGTCTCTTGCCCGACGACCTGCCCCTATGACCGATGAGTGCATGAACGAGGAGTGGCCTGGGTGACGGGACCGCCGGAGCTGGTGACAGCCGTCCGCTGCTGCTGGTGCGCGAACTCGTCGCGTACGCCTGCTCGTTCACCGGGGACGGCGACAGCGTCCGCCTCGTCCTCCGGCACCGGGCGGAAACACTGCGCGTCACGGTGTGCGACACGCACCCCGCCACGCTCACCCAACGGGCTGTGGCCCGGGGCGACCCGTAGCTGAAGCGTCGTATGCGACCCGAGCGTGTGCCAACTCCGTCCGGCAGCTACGCCAGCGACCTGCTCACCGCCTCCACCAGTGACGACGCGCGTACATCGTCGGGGCCCTCGATGATGTGGTTCATCACGTAGCCGAAGGCGATGCCGTGCTCGGGGTCGGCGAAGGCGAGTGAGCCGCCTCGGCCGGCGTGGCCGAAGGAGGTTGGCCCGGTCATGGGGTTGGTTCCGGTGGGCAGCATGTATCCGGAGCTGAAGCGGCTCGGTATCAGCATCACCTGGTCCGTCCCGCCGGCCTGTTCCTTGGTCGCCGACGCGAGGGTTTCCGGGGTGAGCAGGCGTACACCGTCCACCTCGCCGATCAGTGCGGCGTACATGCGTGCCAGTCCGCGGGCGGTGCCTATGCCGTTGGAGGCCGGGAGTTCCGCGGCCTGGACCTCGGGTGAGTTGAAGTCGATCTCGGCCGGGTCGGTGACCGCGAAGGCTCTGTTGCTGAGCGAGTTCGGGTCAAGCATGGCGGCGACCAGTTCGCGGAGTTCCTCGGGGATCGACTCCGCAGGCGCGGTGGTAAAGTCGGCGTCCGGCTGCTGGTACACCATCCGGCTGAGCCGGTCGCGTTCACTCGTCGGCAGCCCGATGAAGAAGTCCAGCCCCAGCGGGGCGGCGATCTCGTCGGCGAAGAAGCGGCCCGGCGTGCGGCCGGACACCCGGCGGATCACCTCACCGACCAGCCAGCCGAAGGTCCGGCCGTGATACCCGTGCGCGGTGCCCGGAGTCCACTGTGGAGGCTGAGCGGCCAGCGCGGCCACCATCGGCTGCCAGGCCAGTGCCTCGGCCAGCGGCACCGGTTGGTCCAGCGCAACCAGGCCGGCCTGGTGGGAAAGCAGCCAGCGCACCGGGATGTCCGCCTTGCCGTTCGCGGCGAACTCCGGCCAGTACGTGGCCACCGGCGCGTCCAGGTCCAGCGCGCCGCGCTGAGCCAGCAGATGCGCCGCGGTCGCGGTCGCGCCCTTGGTCGCCGAGTAGACCAGTTGCAGCGTCTCCCGCGTCCACGGACGACCGGTGTCCGGGTCGGCTGTCCCACCCCACAGGTCCACCACCGGCCGGCCGTCCCGGTACACGCACACCGCCGCGCCGATGTCCCCGTGCCGGGCGAAATTCACCGCGAACGCCTCACGCACCGGCTCGAACCCGGCCGCGGCCTCACCGTCGATCGTCGTCATGCCGCCCATCCTGGCACTCCGGCCGCCAGCTCCGAGAGGGCGGACTCGCCCTCGGTGTACACGGAAGTACCGATCGGCAAAGCACAGAGCCCGGCCGGGGTCGTGACCACGATGGTCACGGCCCGGACCGGGCTCTGTCGTACGGCTACCGGGCGGCGGGCGCCGCAGACGGCCGAAGTCAGGCGTCCTCGGGCTTCTCGTCGCCCGGCTCAAGGCCGAGCTGCTCCACGAGCCACTTGTCGAACTCGATCGAGGCCCGCACCCAGCTCACCGTCGACGACACGAAGTGCTCCAGGCTGACACCCATGCCGATCAGCATCTGGGCCTCGCCGATGAGCCGGACGGTGGGCGGGCCGTCGCCCTCCTCGTGGATGTGCGTGTAGACCTTGGGCCACAGCGTGCGACGGTTCCAGTCGTCGATCGCGTCCAGGACCTTGGACTTGTCCGCGATGGGGTGCGGCCGGTCGTAGAACGTCCGCACCGAGAAGACCTGCTGGTCCTCCTCACCGCGGAACATGAAGTACGTACGGAATTCCTCCCACGGCGCCGCGAGGTCACCCTCGTCGTCGACGACGTACTTCAGCTCCATCTGTTCGAGGAGCTGCTTGACCAGATCCTGGTCAGGGACGACGGGGCCCGCCGGTCCTGCACCCTGCGGTTGGGGCTGGCCCCCGAAATTCGGAATCGAGGACGGGTCGATGCTCACCGTGTATTTCCCTTCGTACGGTTCCTGCCATCCTCCCCCATCCCCCGAGGGCCCTGGCAACCCCGGCCACCCTTCAGCGGGTCACGGGTTCGCCATCCGGTCCGTGAGCTGCCAGACGCCCGTCGAGGGATTCAGCGTGTGCTCCGCGCCGGACGGGTCGAGTTTCCGGGCCAGCTCCCTTGCCTGCGGTACCCCGTCCCGGTATCGGGAGAAGTCCACCCGGGTCTTGTCGTAGCCGGGCACATGCTTCTCCAGGAGCGGAAGCAGCTTCTTGGGTGTGTCAATGTGCGCGCGGTGGTCCGAGAAGTGCAGCAGGAGCCACAGCTCGAAGCACGGGTTGGAGACAGCGACTCTGATGTTGTGCCGACGAGCGGCGAGGGCGGCCCGGTCGACATCCGGGTACTCATCGACGTCGAAGACGCACCACACCTCGTCGTAGCCGCCCTTGTTCAGGTCCCGCTGGCCGCGTGCGTACGTCACGAGCTGTGTCGGGGAGCATGGCTTGCCGCGTACGACTACGGAGACGGCGGGGTTACGAAGATCGTCGCGCAGCCCTTGTAAATACTGCCGCTCGGTCTCCTTGCTGCCGCAGACGATCAGCATCGTGCGCGCGGAACGCCGGACCGGGCCGCGCCGGCGGCCCGATCCCTCACGCGGAAACGACCTCGCCACGAGCCCCCCAGTACTTCTTGAGCATGTCCTCGAACGCCGTCTCCGGCAGCAGCGGCACGGCTCCGTAGCTGCCTGCCAGATAGCGGCGCTCGAAGTTCTCGCCCTTGCGCGGCTTGAAATCGGTGAGCGGATACAGCGTCGAGGCGCCGGTTCCGGCGTCCTTCTCCACGAACCAGACCTGGTCACGGCGGAGCACTTGGTCCCCGAGCATCGTGCCGAGGAGGGAGGCGTCGTGGGTGGTGAAGACCAGTTGGGCCCCGAGCGGGTTCAGCTCCGGACTCTGGAAGAGCGTGAGCAGCTTGGCGGTGAGCATCGGGTGGAGGCTGACATCGATCTCGTCGACGCACACAGGCGTTCCGTCCAGGATTGCCATGACCGCCATGGTGACCAGGCTCAGCCAGGTCTTGGTTCCGGCCGACTCGGCGTCGACCGGCAGAACGAACTCATCGTCGCCGACCCGGTGAATGAACTCCAGCGACTGCAATGCCGCATCCTTGAAATCCTCCGGCATCTCTTCCCACAGCGATTCACCCAACTGCTTTACCTGATGCGCCTCGAATTTTCTATTTTTCTCCACTTTGCGCCGAATGCCATGTACTCCTACATCCGCCGCCGCCAGAACCTCTGCCCCAAGTGGCAGTCCCAGCCTCGCGAATGCCTCGTACGTCAGAGTGGCCACCGCGCCGAGTTCTGCGACCGCCTGCCGCGAGCCGTCACCGATGACGAGCCAGTCGCCCGCAGCGTCCCACACCCGCGCAAGCTGCCCATGCGAGACTTGGGCTCCGGCCGAGAGGTAGAGGCTGTTCGGCCGCATGATGCGCTCGGCGGCCACCCGCTCACCGGTCAGCGTCGCACCATAGGTCATGGCCATTCGGTCACGCTCAAAGAGAACGCGCCTGCGGCCCTTCGGATAGGCGTACAGCCACTCCTCGGCGACTTCCCTGTCCGTGACGCTGAAGCCGTACACGTATCGCACGCCCTCCAGCAGGAGGTCCACCGCATACGACGACGGCTCATGACGGCTCTCGCGGTCAAGGAGGAAGGACCGCCGCCGCACCGGAGCGTCCGGCAGCCACCGGGCCTGCGACTCGCGCACTGCCGCCCTGAAGAACCGGAACGCGTCCACCACCGTCGACTTCCCCGAAGCGTTCGCCCCGAAGATCGCCGCCACGGGCACCGCCGGCCGGTCGTCGTCCCCGTACGTCGGTACGAAGTTCAGCTCCTGGGGTTCGCGAAGAGAGCCGTGATTGGCCACACGAAAGCTCAGCAGCACGGGCTACCCACCCCCTTAATAGCCTTGTGAACAAGTGAATCGCAAAATGCCCGGACAAGGTGATGGTAGTTCCCCATTACGAACCCGAACAGGCCCGCCACCCGGGCGGGTGACGGGCCTGGAGGCAGCCGGATCGGCTACAGCGTCTTCCGACCCGGCTCAGCAGGCCCCGCCGGTTCCGCCGGTTCCTCGGGCTCGGGCGTTGCCTTGCCCACGATCAGGCCGTCCGTGAAGCGGTCCACGCGGACCGTGTCGCCGTCGGTGATCTCGCCTGCGAGGATCTCCTTGGCGAGGCGGTCGCCGATGGCTGTCTGGACCAGGCGGCGCAGTGGGCGGGCGCCGTAGGCCGGGTCGTTGCCCTTGTCGGCCAGCCATTCCAGGGCCGCCGGAGTGACGTCCAGGGTGAGGCGGCGCTCGGCGAGGCGGCGGGCCAGGCGGTCGATCTGGAGCTTGGCGATATGCGCCAGATCGTCCTTCGTCAGGGCGGAGAAGACCACCAGATCGTCCAGACGGTTCAGGAACTCCGGCTTGAAGGAGGCCCTCACCACCTCCAGGACCTGCTGCTTCTTCGTCTCCTCGGTCGTGGTCGGCTCCACGAGATACTGACTGCCGAGGTTCGACGTCAGGACCAGGATGGTGTTGCGGAAGTCCACCGTCCGTCCCTGGCCGTCCGTGAGCCTGCCGTCGTCCAGCACTTGGAGCAGGATGTCGAAGACCTCCGGGTGCGCCTTCTCCACCTCGTCCAGCAGGATGACGGAGTACGGGCGCCTGCGCACGGCCTCCGTGAGCTGGCCGCCCTCCTCGTAGCCGACATAGCCGGGAGGCGCGCCGACCAGCCGCGCCACCGAGTGCTTCTCTCCGTACTCGCTCATGTCGATACGGACCATGGCCCGCTCGTCGTCGAAGAGGAAGTCCGCGAGGGCCTTGGCCAGCTCGGTCTTGCCGACGCCGGTGGGACCGAGGAAGAGGAAGGATCCGGTGGGCCGGTCGGGATCGGCGATCCCGGCGCGCGTACGGCGTACCGCGTCGGAGACCGCGCGTACCGCCTCCAGCTGGCCGATCAGCCGCGCACCCAGCTCCTCTTCCATACGGAGCAGCTTCTGTGTCTCGCCCTCCAGCAGCCGCCCGGCCGGGATCCCGGTCCAGGAGCCGACCACATCGGCGATGTCGTCCGGGCCGACCTCCTCCTTGACCATCGTGTCCTTGGCGGCCTCCTGCTCGGCCGCGGCGGCCTCCTTCAGCTCCCGCTCCAGGCCCGGGATCTCCCCGTACAGCAGCTTGGACGCGGTGTCGAAGTCACCGTCGCGCTGCGCGCGCTCGGCCTGGCCGCGCAGATCGTCGAGACGTTCCTTCAGCTCACCGACGCGGTTGAGGCCCTGCTTCTCCTTCTCCCAGCGGGCGTTCAGACCGCGCAGCTCCTCCTCGCGGTCGGCGAGATCGCGGCGCAGCTTCTCCAGCCGCTGCTTGGAGGCCGGGTCGGACTCGTTCTTCAGCGCCAGTTCCTCCATCCGGAGGCGGTCGACGGCGCGCTGGAGCTCATCGATCTCCAGCGGCGAGGAGTCGATCTCCATCCGGAGCCGGGACGCGGCCTCGTCCACCAGGTCGATGGCCTTGTCCGGGAGGAAGCGCGAGGTGATGTAACGGTCGGAGAGCGAAGCGGCGGCGACCAGGGCCGCGTCCGCGATCTGCACCTTGTGGTGCGCCTCGTACCGGCCCTTGAGCCCACGCAGGATCGCGATCGTGTCCTCGACGGTGGGCTCGGCGACCAGCACCTGCTGGAAGCGCCGCTCCAGCGCCGCGTCCTTCTCGATCCGCTCGCGGTACTCGTCCAGCGTGGTCGCGCCGACCATACGCAGCTCACCGCGCGCCAGCATCGGCTTGAGCATATTGCCGGCGTCCATGGCGGAGTCGCCGCCGGCGCCCGCGCCCACGACGGTGTGCAGTTCGTCGATGAAGGTGATGATCTGTCCGTCGCTCGCCTTGATCTCGGAGAGGACGGTCTTGAGGCGCTCCTCGAACTCACCGCGGTACTTGGCACCGGCCACCATCGCGCCGAGGTCCAGCGAAACCAGCCGCTTGTTCTTGAGCGATTCCGGCACGTCGCCCTTGACGATCCGCTGCGCGAGTCCCTCGACCACGGCGGTCTTGCCGACGCCGGGCTCGCCGATCAGCACCGGGTTGTTCTTCGTACGGCGTGACAGCACCTGCACCACACGCCGGATCTCCTGGTCCCGGCCGATGACCGGGTCGAGCCTGCCCGCGCGGGCCGCGGCGGTGAAATCGGTACCGAACTTCTCCAGGGCCTTGTACTGGCCCTCCGGGTCGGGTGTGGTCACCCGGCGCCCTCCCCTTGCCTTCTCGAACGCGTCCAGCAGCTTCTTCGCGTCGGCGCCCCGCCGGTCCAGCACCTCCCCGGCCTGACCGCCCTTGGCCGCGATGCCGATGAGCAGATGCTCGGTGGAGAGATATTCGTCCCCCAGCTCCTTCGCCCGCTGGGCCGCGTCCGCGATGACGGCGAGCATCTCGCGGTTGGGCTGCGGAGGCGCGACGGTGGAACCGGTCACGCTGGGCAGCGCGGCGAGCACCCGCTCGGCACCGGAGCGTACCGCCACCTGGTCCACTCCGACGGCGGCCAGCAGATCGGTGACGTTCTCGTTGTCCCGGCCTTCGAGCAGCGACAGCAGCAGATGTGCGGGGGTCAGATCGGGATGGCCGGCCGCCACGGCGCGGTTGGTGGCGGCGTTGATCGCGTCCCGGCTCTTGTTGGTCAGCTCGGCGTCCACGTGCCCACTCTCCTCCTTGCATGTCCTTGCACAGGTCGTAAGTTCTCCGGCTTTGACTGAAGCAACATGCGCAAAGTTGAGTCTATTTCACTCAAGCCTGAACCGGGAGCCCGGTCCGTACCCGGTCCCGACAGGTTTCGCCCACCTCGCGCCCTAGGGCCTCTCGTTTGGATCTCGCTGGGCTCGCGTGCCCTGGCACCGCGCCTCGCCGCGTTGTCGTCACTCAACGACGCTCCGCGTCGCCTCCCTCCTCCGCCTTGCGATCCACGGCACCAGACCCCGCTCCCTGATCCAGCCAGACCCAAACGAAAGACCCTAGGCTTCCGGTATGTCCATCGACGTACGCGATCCCAGCCCCGATTTTCTCGCGTTCTGGCGCGAGCACCATGTGTGCACCCTGACCACACTCCGCCCGGACGGCACTCCGCATGTGGTGCCGGTGGGCGTGACGTACGACCCGGAGGCCGGGCTCGCACGGATCATCACCAACAAACACAGCACCAAGGTCGCCAACATCCTGGCGGCCGGTCCTGAGGGCGCGCGGGTGGCGGTGTGCCAGGTCAAGCCCGGCCGCTGGGCGACGCTGGAGGGCCGCGCCACGGTCCGTACGGAGGCGGAGCTGGTGGCGGACGCGGTGAGCCGCTACGCGGAGCGGTACGGACGTACCCCCACGCCCAATCCGGACCGCATCGTCATCGAGATCGCCCTGGACCGGGCGCTCGGCCGCGTGTGAAAGCGCGTGAGCCGCGAGTGAGCCGCGCGTGAGAGCGCGTCGGCCCAAGCCGTGACCGAACGCGGACAGCACAACGGCGCCATCGTGTTTCAGGTCCACGATGGCGCCGTTGTGTGGGGGAAGCGCCGGAGCGATTTACAACGACGGGGGAATCGCTCAGGCGCTGCGGGGGGTGGCGATGGTGGTCTTGGGTTCGACCAGTTGGTGGTCCCGTTGGTCGAGGTTCACGAAGATCATGTCGTAACGGATGGCACACCGGACCGGCTGCGGAGCCCCCCGCGGCCTCCGAAGGCAGCGGTAGGCACGGACGTCCTCGTCCTCCTCGCGTACGACGACGATCGGCTCGCCGAACAGAGTGACCATCAGCGAGTCGCCACGGTGAGGAATGGCCGTGACGAGATCGATGAAGTGCCACCCCGACCGGTAGGCCGAGGCCATCTCGCGCCGGAAGACCCGGTCGTCCGGCGGGACGGTCACGCGCTCGAGTCGGCCGATGCGGGGACCCGGCCGATTTGCGCCGGCGCCGCGTCCGAGCCGGTGCCCTTCGGAGCGATGTCCCAGCTGATGTCACCCGACTTCAGAACCTGGACACTCTGGACAGTGGTTCCGGCAGGCGTGGAGTCCCAGCTGATGTCCCCCCCGACAGCCAGCGCGCCATAGGCCAGAGCCGCAGAGAAAGCAGTGGCAACCACCGCGCGAAGCATTCTCTTGTACATAGTCGGCTTCGTCCTCACTTGATGGATTCCTCTCCCCCGCCATGTAGACGATGTCTCACCCGGGCACGTCAACACCACCGGGACGAGGCATCATGTTCCTGTATGTTCAGGACCCTGGGGGGTGGAGATTTGCCCGCGAACGACTCAAAAACGACACATCCCCATGCCGTCACCGATATGTGTGATGACGGCAGGCGGCTTTACGCCAGTGCGCTGCGCTCCGGACGCATAGCCCGGAGCGAGGCCGCGGGGACTCCATGCCTCATGGAGTTCGCTCTTCTGCACCCCGATCCGGACGACGCCGACTGGCTTCGCCCTGTTCCGCCGTCCGCGGCGCTCGCCAAGCGCCTCCATCCGATCGAGCGGGAGATCCAGGAACGCCGGCACTTCGCTGTCGAACTGACCGACTCTTTCGAGCCGTTCATGACGATCAGCGCACAGGACCCGCCGACCACCCACGCGATCACGGTTCTGGAGGGCCTGAGCCGTATCAACGCGGCGCTCGACCTCTCCACCGCAGAGTGTCGTACAGAAGTACTGACAGTGCAGCCCGGTGGTGGCCGCAGCGAACACGCGCTGGCCGAAGCCCTGGAGCGGGGCCGCGATGTGGTCGACCGCGGCATCAGTCTGCGCACGCTGTACCAGCACACCGTCCGGCACAGCCAGGGCACGCTCGCATACGCGGAGCGGCTGGCCGAGGGCAAGGTCGAGATCCGGACGTTGGAAGAGCTGATCGAGCGTCTGATCATCTTCGACCGCACCGTCGCGTACATACCCGCGCGCTCCGACCGTCAGATCGCGCTGGAGCTGCGCCATCCCGGGCTTGTCGACTATCTGGCGCAGGTCTTCGAACAGCTCTGGCGGCGCGCCACGCCTCTGACGGAGCAGGTCTCCTACGAGCCCACGCCCGACGGCATCACGGGCATCCAGCGGTCCATAGCGAAGCTGCTGGTCGAGGGATATGTGGACGAGGCCATCGCGCGCCGGCTGGGGATGAACGTACGGACCTGCCGCGCGCACATCGCCAAGCTCGCGACGACTCTCGGCAGCGGCAGCCGCGCACAACTCGGCTATCTGGTCGCGCAGTCGGGAATCCTGAACGAGGAGGAGAACTGAGGAGGGCGAAGAGCCCGCCCGGCGCACGGCGCTGAGACGCGCTGTGCGCCCCGCACGCGGGCGCACAGCGGGGAAGCGGAAAAGGGCCCCCACCCGATGGGTGAGGGCCCTTCACAAGGCTCCACACAGCTCCACACGGCTCCTGAGCGCCGCCGCACGCGCACAACCGGCGCACGCCCCGCGCATCTGGCCCGCCGGTCGCTCAGTCCGTCGGCCGCTTCGGGCGCCAGACCACCAGCGCGCTCGCCTGCTGCACATCCTGATACGGCACCAGATCCCGCCGGTACGACGCGTGCACCTGTGCCTCGCGCTGCCGCATCGCCGCCGCCGCGCCGTCCACCGCCGCCGAGAGCTCGGCGACCTGGGCCCGGAGCGCCGCGACCTCGTGCTCCAGTTCGATGATCCGCTTGATGCCGGCCAGATTGATCCCCTCGTCCTGCGACAACTGCTGCACCTGACGGAGCAGTTCGATGTCACGGGCCGAGTAGCGGCGCCCACGGCCCGCGGTGCGGTCCGGGCAGACAAGACCGAGACGGTCGTACTGCCGGAGCGTCTGCGGATGCAGCCCGGAGAGCTGGGCCGCCACCGAGATGACATACACCGGCGTCTCCTCGGTGAGCTGATACGGATTGCGCCGCCGGCCGTCCCTGTCCGCCCTGTCCGCACCGTTCACCGGACTCACGCTCCCTTCGCCGCCTGGAACAGCTCCGCCCGCGGATCCTCGTCCGCGGTCGCCTTGCGGTAGGCCTCCAGCGCGTCACGTGCCTGCGCGCCGAGATCCCTGGGCACCACGACCTCGACCGTGACCAGCAGGTCGCCGCGGGTGCCGTCCTTGCGTACGGCGCCCTTGCCACGAGCGCGCATCGTCCGGCCGTTGGGCGTGCCGGCGGGCAGCTTCAGGGTGACAGGCGGACCGCCCAGCGTCGGCACCTTCACCTCGCCGCCGAGCGCCGCCTCCGTGAAGGTGACGGGCACGGTGACCGTGAGATTGTCGTCCCTGCGGCCGAAGACCGGGTGGGCGTCCACATGCACGACCACATAGAGATCGCCCGCGGGACCGCCGCGCTCGCCGGGAGCGCCCTTGCCGCGCAGCCGGATCCGCTGGCTGTCGCTGACGCCCGCCGGGATCCGGACCTGCATCGTCCGCGAGGACCTGGCGCGCCCGCTGCCCTTGCAGACCTCGCAGGGATCCTGGGCGATCAGCCCACGGCCCTTGCAATCCACACACGGATCGGTCAGCGAGAATCCGCCGCCGCTGCCGCGCGAGACCTGTCCGGTGCCCACACAGGTCGGGCAGACCCGCGGCGTGCCGTTCTTGTCGCCCGTGCCCGAACAGGCCTTGCAGGGCGCCTGGCTGGACATCCGCAGCGGGACCGTGGCCCCGTCGACCGCCTCGGTGAAGCTGAGCGTCACCTCGGACTCGATGTCCTGGCCGCGGCGCGGCTGCGTACGCGTGCCCGTACCACCGCGGTTGAAGAGGCCGCCGAAGACATCGCCGAGCCCGCCGCCGAAGCCGCCGGCGCCCGGGCCCGTCTGCGTACCGCCCTGGCCGCCGCCGAAGAGATCGCCCAGGTCGAAGTTGAACGAGCCGTTGCCGCCCGCGCCGGGTCCCGGCCGGAATCCGCCGTTGCCGAAGAGGGCGCGCGCCTCGTCGTACTCCTTGCGCCGCTTGGGATCGCCCAGGACGTCATTCGCCTCGGAGACCTGCTTGAAGCGCTCCTCGGCCTTGGCGTCGCCCTTGTTGGCGTCCGGGTGGAACTCGCGCGCGAGCTTGCGGTACGCCTTCTTGATCTCCGCCTCGGTGGCGTCCTTGGGTACCCCGAGAACCTTGTAGTAGTCCTTCTCCACGAAGTCCTTCGTGCTCATTCCCGACGTCCCTCCTCTCCGCCACCCACACCGCTACCGCCACTGCTGTCCGGCGGTACGGCACCGCCCGGCGCCGCACCGCCGTCCGACGCCGCGTCAGCCCTCGTCCGGGCCACCGCTCTCCTTGTCGTTCGCCGACTCCGCCTGCTCGTCCGCGGACTTGGGCTGGGCCCCGGGCTGGGGCTCGGCCACCGCGACCCGGGCGGGCCGGATCGTCCGCTCGCCGAACCGGTACCCAGGCTGGAGGATCGCGACGCACGTCGTCTCCGTGACATCCGGCGCGTACGAGTGCATCAGGGCCTCGTGGACCGTCGGGTCGAAGGGCTCGCCCTCCGTACCGAACTGCTGGAGGCCCAGCTTCGCGACGACCGTCTCCAGCGACTCGGCCACCGACTTGAAGCCGCCGACCAGCTCCTCGTGGTCCCGCGCCCGGCCGATGTCGTCGAGCACGGGCAGCAGCTCGGTCAGCAGACTCGCCACCGCGATCTCCTTGACCGTGACGCGGTCGCGCTCCACCCGCCTGCGGTAGTTCTGATACTCCGCCTGAAGGCGCTGGAGATCCATCGTGCGCTCGTTGAGCGCCATCCGGACCTGGTCGAGCTGTGCCTTCAGGGCTACTTCCTGTACGTCCCCGGCCGAGGCCGCCGGGCCCGGATCCTTGAGGGAGTCCGGCTCGGCGGCGCCCGGCGTGGCGTCGTCGTGGTTGGCGCCGGAGGGGACGTCGGGCTTCTCGTCGAAGCCCGGGGTCTCCTCGGTCACGCCGCACCGTCCTTCTTGGGCTTCTCGTCGTCCACGATCTCGGCGTCGACGACATCGTCGTCGGCCTGGGCCTGTCCGGCGCCCGCGGCGCCGTCGGCACCGCCCGCGGCGGCACTGGCCTGGGCGTCCGCGTACATCGCCTGGCCGAGCTTCTGGGAGACGGCCGCGAGCTTCTCCGTGGAGGTACGGATCTCCGCGGTGTCCTCGCCCTTGAGCTTCTCCTTCAGCTCGCCGATGGAGACCTCGACCTCGGTCTTGACGTCGCCGGGGACCTTGTCCTCGTTGTCCTTGAGGAACTTCTCCGTCTGGTAGACGAGCTGCTCGGCCTGGTTGCGCGTCTCGGCGGCCTCGCGGCGGCGGTGGTCCTCGTCCGCGTACTGCTCGGCCTCTTCGCGCATCCGGTTGACCTCGTCCTTCGGCAGCGAGGAGCCGCCGGTGACGGTCATCTTCTGCTCCTTGCCGGTGCCGAGGTCCTTCGCGGCCACATGCATGATGCCGTTGGCGTCGATGTCGAAGGCGACCTCGATCTGCGGCACACCGCGCGGGGCCGGCGGCAGACCGGTCAGCTCGAACATCCCGAGCTTCTTGTTGTACGCCGCGATCTCGCGCTCGCCCTGGTAGACCTGGATCTGCACCGACGGCTGGTTGTCCTCGGCCGTGGTGAAGATCTCCGAGCGCTTCGTCGGAATCGTCGTGTTCCGCTCGATGAGCTTGGTCATGATGCCGCCCTTGGTCTCGATACCGAGGGACAGCGGAGTCACGTCGAGGAGCAGGACGTCCTTGACCTCGCCCTTGAGGACACCGGCCTGGAGCGCGGCGCCGATGGCGACGACCTCGTCCGGGTTGACGCCCTTGTTGGCGTCCCGGCCGCCGGTCAGCTCCTTGACCAGCTCCGCGACGGCGGGCATCCGGGTCGAGCCGCCGACCAGCACCACATGGTCGATCTCGGAGAGCTGGATCCCGGCGTCCTTGATGACGTTGTGGAACGGGGTCTTGCAGCGGTCCAGCAGGTCCGAGGTGAGCTGCTGGAACTGGGACCGGCTGATCTTCTCGTCCAGGTGCAGCGGGCCCTCGGCCGACGCCGTGATGTACGGAAGGTTGATCGTCGTCTCGGAGGACGACGACAGCTCGATCTTCGCCTTCTCCGCGGCCTCGCGGAGACGCTGGAGAGCCATCTTGTCCTTGGACAGGTCCACGCCATGTCCATTGGCGAACTGCTTCACCAGGAAGTCTACGACGCGCTGGTCCCAGTCGTCACCACCGAGGTGGTTGTCACCGTTGGTGGCCTTCACCTCGACCACGCCGTCGCCGATCTCCAGCAGCGAGACGTCGAACGTGCCGCCACCGAGGTCGAAGACGAGGATCGTCTGGTCGTCCTTGTCGAGCCCGTAGGCCAGGGCGGCGGCCGTCGGCTCGTTGACGATACGGAGCACATTGAGGCCCGCGATCTCGCCGGCCTCCTTGGTGGCCTGGCGCTCCGAGTCGTTGAAGTACGCGGGGACGGTGATCACCGCGTCGGTGACCTTCTCGCCCAGATACGACTCGGCGTCCCGCTTCAGCTTCTGCAGCACGAAGGCCGAGATCTGCTGCGGGTTGAAGTCCTTGCCGTCCAGATTGATCTTCCAGTCGGTGCCCATGTGGCGCTTGACCGACCGGATGGTCCTGTCGACGTTCGTAACCGCCTGGCGCTTCGCGACCTCGCCGACGAGCACCTCGCCGTTCTTGGCGAAGGCGACGACGGACGGCGTGGTCCTGGCGCCCTCGGCGTTGGTGATGACGGTGGGCTCGCCGCCTTCCAGAACGCTGACGACGGAATTTGTCGTGCCCAGGTCGATGCCGACCGCACGTGCCATTTCGATTCCTCCAACTGACTTGAGTGGAACAGGCTCAAGGATGCATCACAGATCCCGGAGAGTCAAAGGACCTGAGTCGAGGCGACTCAACTAAGGTGCGGATGCCTTGCGCCCGGCGGGTTGCCCCCGGTTTGCGCGCCTCCTCCATGCGATCGTTCTGTATCAAATACCTCGAATGAGTCAAAAGCCATGTAAGCCTCAAAGAATCCGGAAAGTAACAGAACGCACAGAAACGGTCAGGTGTGACCTTGAAGCGACGCATGATGTGGCGCCCGCAGCACCGCCTGGAACCCAAGCGCCTTCTGGATCTGACACTCGGCTCGGCCCTCTTGGTGCTGGCCGCGCCTCTGCTCACGGCAGCCGCCCTCGTCCTCGCACTGTCCCGGCCTGCCAACGGCGTTTTCCTGCGTGACTACCGCACAGGGCTCAACGGACGGCCCTTCATCCTGAGTTCCCTGGCCACCCGGCGATTCCGGCTGGATCTGCTCTCCCGGCTTCCTCATGTCGTACGGGGCGATCTGTCCCTGGTGGGGCCCGCGCCGCTGAAGGTCGGCTCCGCCGCCGGCGCGGCGCCGTGGCGACAGCTCGTACGGCCCGGCCTGACAGGCCTGGCGCAGGTGCGGCGGCACTCGCCGCTGCCATGGGACGAGGCACCGCTGCTCGACCAGCACTATGTGGAACACCACTGGCTCGGACTCGATCTGGCGATCCTGGCCCATACGCTCCCGGCGCTCTGCAAGGCGCGTACCCGGCGGCTCACGCTGCGGCTTCCCTGGCAGTCCTCGCGGTCCGCGCAGTCCTCCCGGCGTCTGCCGCGACGGCTTCCGCGCCGGCTGGCCCTGCCGTACTCCCGGTCGGACGCCTACTGGCTGGGCGCCGTACGACCGGACGCCGGGCTGCCGCACGCCAGACGCAGCCAGGCGACGAGTACGGGCAGACATCCGGTCGGGGCGCAGGCGGGAGCGCCGGTGGGGGCGCCGGCACCGGTGGGAGCTCCGACGGGCAACGGGACCGCGGACAGAAGTGGAGACCCGAGTGGAAGCTGAGGTCCGGGTGGAGACTGGGACCTGAGGGAAGGGTGGGTACCGAGTGGAGACTGGGTACTGACCACTGAGCGACACAGATCACCGGCTCCGCCGCTACATTGCGGCGGGATAAGTGGGTAACCTCAGCCACAGACCAATTAAGTTACCGCTTAGTAGTGTGCGGATTTCCCACCCTCGCAGGCCCGAGGAGCCCCCAAATGCAACTCGCCGCGATCACCGTGTCGCTGGTACTCGCCGTCGTCGGTGTCGCGCTGTTCGGCCGAGCCATCGCGCAGATCTACCGCTTCGTGAAGCTCGGCCAGGCCGTCCCCGCGGGCACGCGGACGGACGAACCGGCCCAGCGCACCCTGACGGTCGCCAAGGAGTTCCTCGGTCACACCCGGATGAACCGCTGGGGTGTCGTCGGTGTGGCGCACTGGTTCGTCGCGGTCGGCTTCTTCACGCTCGTACTGACTCTGGTGAACGCCTTCGGGCAGCTCTTCAGGGCCGACTGGCTGCTGCCGGTCATCGGTGACTGGACTCCGTACGAGGTCTTCGTCGAGCTGATCGGTCTGCTGACGACGCTCGGCATCCTGACGCTGATCGTCATCCGCCAGCTCTCGCTGCCCAGCCGCGCCGGCCGCAAGTCACGCTTCGCGGGCTCCAACTTCGGGCAGGCGTATTTCGTCGAGGCCGTCATCCTCATCATCGGTGTGGCGATCCTCGTGCTGCGCGGTCTGGAGGGCGCGCTGCATCACGCGGACTCGTACCAGGCGGCGTATCTCGTCTCGTATCCGCTGGTCGCGGCGTTCAAGGGACTCGGTCTCGGCACTCTCCAGAATCTGGTCTATCTGGTCGCGATGATCAAGATCGGGACGTCCTTCGTCTGGATGATCACGGTCGCGCTCAAGACCGACATGGGCGTGGCCTGGCACCGCTTCCTCGCCTTCCCGAACATCTGGTTCAAGCGCGAGGCCGACGGCTCCACGGCGCTCGGCGCGCTGCTGCCGATGACCAGCGGCGGCAAGGAGATCGACTTCGAGACTGTGCTTGATGAGGAGGGTGGCGAGGAAACGGTCTTCGGTGTCTCACAGATCGAGCACTTCTCCTGGAAGGGCATCCTCGACTTCTCCACCTGTACGGAGTGCGGTCGCTGCCAGTCGCAGTGCCCGGCCTGGAACACGGGCAAGCCGCTCTCGCCCAAGCTGCTGATCATGTCGCTGCGCGACCACGCGCACGCCAAGGCGCCGTATCTGCTGGCCGGTGGCGGCAAGACCATGGAGGGCGAGGAGAAGGCCACCGCGGAGCAGTTGGCCGGTGTGCCCGCCGCGGCCCTCGCGGAGGCCGAGCGCCCGCTGATCGGGACGCTGGAGGCCGCATCCGACAGCGGTTTCGCCGCGGGCGGCGTCATCGATCCGGATGTGCTCTGGTCCTGCACCACCTGCGGTGCGTGTGTGGAGCAGTGCCCGGTCGACATCGAGCATGTCGACCACATCGTCGATATGCGCCGGTACCAGGTGATGATCGAGAGCGCCTTCCCGAGCGAGGCCGGGACGATGCTCAAGAACCTGGAGAAGAAGGGCAATCCCTGGGGCCTGGCCAAGAAGCAGCGTCTGGAGTGGACGAAGGAGGTCGACTTCGAGGTACCGGTCGTCGGCAAGGACGTCGAGGATCTCTCGGAGGTCGACTACCTCTACTGGGTCGGCTGCGCGGGCGCGCTGGAGGACCGGGCCAAGAAGACCACCAAGGCCTTCGCGGAGCTGCTGCACATCGCGGGCGTCTCGTTCGCGATCATGGGCGGCGACGAGAAGTGCACGGGCGACTCGGCCCGCCGGCTGGGCAATGAGCCGCTGTTCCAGCAGCTCGGCCAGGAGAATGTCGCGATGCTGAACATGGCGTTCGGCGAGTCCCTCGACGAGGACGGCAAGGTCGACGCCGGGACGAAGAAGCCCAAGGGGTCCAAGAAGATCGTCGCGACCTGTCCGCACTGCTTCAACACGATCGCGAACGAGTACCCGCAGCTCGGCGGTGAGTACGAGGTCATCCATCACACCCAGTTGCTCCAGCACCTCGTGGACGACGGCAAGCTGGTGCCCGTGACGCCGGTCGAGGGACTCATCACGTACCACGATCCCTGCTATCTCGGCCGCCACAACAAGGTCTACACACCGCCGCGCGAGATCATCGCGAAGGTGCCCGGTCTGCGGAACGAGGAGATGCACCGCCACAAGGAGCGCGGCTTCTGCTGTGGCGCGGGCGGCGCGCGGATGTGGATGGAGGAGCGGATCGGCAAGCGCATCAACAACGAGCGGGTGGACGAGGCGCTTTCGCTGAATCCGGACATCGTCTCGACGGCGTGCCCGTTCTGTCTGGTGATGCTGACCGACTCCGTCAACGGGAAGAAGAACGAGGGGCAGGCGAAGGAGTCGCTCCAGGTGGTGGATGTGGCGCAGCTGCTGCTCGACTCGGTACGGACGCCCGCGGGCCCGGCCGGGTCGGAGGAGCGGGAGAGCGCGCCGGATCCGGAGCCGGAGCCGGTGAAGTAGCCCTGCGCACAAGCCCGTAGTGGGTGGGAACAGCCGGACCTGTCTGGGAGTCAGGTCCGGCTGTTTCTGTTGGAGCGCCGCCCGCGCTTTCTGTTGGGGCGTCGCTCGCGCTCGTTCGCTCTCGCTTGTTCGCTCTCGCTTGTTTGCTTTCGTTCTACGGTCGTACGAGAGCATCATGTGTGCCTGGTTGTACGGACGGGCTGTACGGGACGGATGGGGCGAGGTCGGTCGTGCGGATACGCATCGCGAGAACGTTCGTCGCGGGAACTGTGGGGAACGCCGGTGTCTGCGCCCTCGTCTGTACGGCGATGCTGCTGGCGGGATGTACGGCCGGGCCGGACCAGGCCGCCGGGGGCGGGAAGACGAAGGCCAAGAACGGCGACACAGCGCCGCTCACGGGCAAGGCCGGTGCCGTACGCCGCCCGGTCCCGCCCGGCCGGGGCAGCCGCCTCCCGGACGACTTCAATGGCGACGGTCACCGTGATCTCGTACTGAACGACCTGGTCAAGGCGCCGGGCGACTCGTACGGCGATGACGCGGGCATCGGGATCGTGTACGGAACGGCCGGGGGCGGCGGCAAGGGCGCTTCGGGCCGGGGGAAGGTTTCCGGGGCCGGCGCTGGTATCGGCGCCGGTATCGATCCTGCGATACGTCAGACCATCAGTCCGCGTACACACGGCGCCCGGGTGGCGGGCGTGCTGCCGGCCGCGTTCGACGCCGAGGCGGCGTGCGATCTGGATCAGGACGGGTTCGGCGATCTGATCATCGCCACGGATCCGCCGTACGACGGCAACGGTATGCCGCCCGTACCGCTCCAGATTCTCTTCGGCGGCCCCACCGGACTGGGCGGCAGGGCGGTGGTCCTCCAGATCCCGGGCAAGGCGCGCTTCGGCAACGAATGGCCCGACCACCCGGTCTGCGGCGACTTCGACGGCGACGGAAAGGTGGATCTCGCGGTCACCGCGAGCGCGGGCCAGGTGAGTTTCCTGCGTGGCCCGTTCACCCGGACCGGCGCTCCGCGCGCCGCCTCGGCGCCGATCCCAGGCGGCGGCCCGGTCCTCGAAGCGCCCGCGCCTGCGGCGGATGTCGACGGCGACGGCTACGACGACCTGGTGTACTCGGCCCGCGCCCGTACGCCGGGCAGGGCCGCGCAGGGCGAGCTGCTGCTCGGAGGGCCGGACGGTCCGGGGCGTCCGGGCGGCACGTACCGTTTCAAGGCCGTGGAACTGCCGCCCGCGCCGACGCTTCCGGGATCGGGAGCCGGCTCGTCGGGCAAGGGCGGGACGGGCAAGGGCAAGGCCGTCACCGACTTCCTCCTCGCCGCCGACTTCACCGGGGACAAGCGCCCGGATCTGGTGACCCGTACGCACCGTGGCGAGGCGACGGATCTGATCGCGCTGTACGGGACGACCGGTGGCGTGACGAACCGTCCGTTGATGACATTCAGCACAGCAATCTTCCTGGGGTAGACCACCGGGGTACCGGGGTAGCTGGGGCAAACCCCCCAGGGTCCCCCTAGGGGATGTCACAGCTCGGCCGCAATGGCCCGCCCGTTCCGCCGCCTCCGCCGTCCCACCGGCCGAGACCAGGTACGTTCGATTGCGTGGCTGGATTCAGGATCGGACGCGGCCGGGACAACCGCACACCGCAACAACAACCGCAGCGGCAGCGGCAGCAGCCGTACGGACGGCAGGCAGCGCCGCCACCTGGTTACGGGGGCGGGCAGCACCAGGCCGCGCCTCCGTACGGGCAGCAGCAGTGGCCTCCGGCGAGCGGTGGCAGCGGCCAGTACGGCGGACACGGCGGGCAGGGCGCACACGGCGGCGGACAGCACGGCGGCGGTGGCGGACACGGCGAGCCGGAGTACTTCGGCGACCCGTACGCCCAGCAGCCCCCGCACACGCCCCAGGGCCGGCCGGGCGCGCACGGCGACCCGTACGCCAACAACCCGGGCCACACCCAGGCGTTCAGCCTCGGTGACGACCCGTACGGCGACGGCTCCACGTACCACGCGGGCGCGGCCCCGGCGCCCGTCGGCCCGCGGCTGCGCTGGAAGGAGCTGCTGAGCGGCATCGTGCTGCGCCCTGGCGCGACGTTCCTCCAGACGCGCGACTACCCGGTCTGGGGCCCGGCGCTGATCGTCACGTTCCTCTACGGTCTGCTGGCGCTCTTCGGCTTCGACACGGCCCGCGACGACGCGATCAACGCGACGCTGACCACCGCCATCCCGTACGTCCTGACGACGGCCGTCGCCTTCGTACTCGGCGGTCTGATCCTGGGCGCGGTGACCCATACGCTGGCCCGCCAGCTCGGCGGCGACGGCGCCTGGCAGCCGACCGTGGGCCTCTCCATGCTGATCATGTCGATCACGGACGCGCCGCGCCTGGTCTTCGCGCTCTTCCTGGGCGGCGAGAACTCCCTCGTCATGCTCCTCGGCTGGGCCACCTGGATCGCGTCGGGGGCGCTCTTCACGATCATGGTGGGCAAGTCCCACGATCTGCCGTGGCCGAAGGCGCTGGGCGCGTCGGCGATCCAGCTCGTCGCGCTGCTGTCGCTGCTGAAGCTGGGCACGATCTGACGACAGGCAGGACCTCTGAGCAGCCGGGCTGACGGCTTGGCCGGGCCGGTCAGGCGGGTCGGGCCCGGTCAGCCAGGCTGGCGGCGCACGACGGGCGGCTGGACACTCCAGGGGAAGTTGATCCAGTCGTCGGTGCGCCTCCAGATGTACTCGCACTTCACGAGGGACTGGCTCTTCTCGTAGATGACCGCGCTGCGCACCTCGGCGACATGGTCCGCACAGAAGTCGCGGACGAGCTTGAGCGTCTTGCCGGTGTCGGCGACGTCGTCGGCGATGAGGACCTTCTTGTGGGAGAAGTCCACGACGTTGGGTACGGGCGCCAGCATGACCGGCATGGCGAGGGTGGTGCCGACGCCGGTGTAGAACTCGACGTTGACCAGATGGATGTTCTTGCAGTCCAGGGCGTAGGCGAGACCGCCGGCGACAAAGACGCCACCGCGCGCGATGCTGAGCACGACGTCGGGTTCGTAACCGTCGTCGGCGATCGTCTGCGCGAGCTCTCGGACGGCCACGCCGAACATCTCGTACGACAGATTCTCCCGTGTCACACCGTCACACCTGCCGTCACACCTGAGTCCGGTGGAAATTCAGATAGGACCGCGAGGCGGTCGGCCCACGCTGTCCCTGATAGCGCGAGCCGTACCGCTCGGAACCGTACGGATGCTCCGCGGGCGAGCTGAGCCGGAAGAGACAGAGCTGTCCGATCTTCATACCCGGCCAGAGCTTGATGGGCAGCGTCGCGAGATTCGAGAGTTCGAGCGTGACATGCCCGGAGAAGCCGGGATCGATGAAGCCGGCGGTCGAATGGGTCACCAGCCCGAGCCGTCCGAGGCTGGACTTCCCTTCCAGCCGGGAGGCGATGTCGTCGGGCAGCGAGATGATCTCGTACGTCGACGCGAGAACGAACTCGCCGGGATGCAGGATGAACGGTTCGTCCCCCTCCGGCTCGACCGTACGGGTCAGATCGGCCTGCTCGACGGCGGGGTCGATATGCGGATAGCGGTGGTTCTCGAACACCCGGAAGAACCGGTCGAGCCGCACATCGATGCTGGAGGGCTGCACCATCGATGCGTCGTACGGCTCGATGCGTACGCGTCCGGAATCGAGCTCGGCCCGGATGTCCTTGTCTGAGAGAAGCACGTCCCGAGGATACGCAGAGCGCGCGGGCCCACCCCCATCGGGCGGGCCCGCGCGCCTGTGCCGACCTGGGTCAGCGCTGCTCAGACTCCACGGCCGCCTTCACCGGCTCCACGGGCACGGCATGCCGCAACCGCGCACACCGCGGACACCGGATGAGCCGACCGGGCCCGATCCTCGCGGTGTCGAGCTGCTGCATCGGGAACGTCGTAGTACTGAACACATGCCCTTCGGCACAGCGGACGACGGTGCGCTCCATCAAGTCCATCAGGTCCCTTCCCCAACAAACACGGACGAACGCCCACACTAGGGGATGAAGGGGACGCCCCCCGCCCCGGCACTCCGCCCCAGACCCTACGCCCCAACTCCCGCCCGCCACCCCCACTTCCACCCCCGAACACCACAGAAACCCCGCGGCGCAATCCGCCCGGGGTCCCAGATGAGGTAGAGTGTCCGACGACGCAAAGCCGATCACCGGCCGCCTCGCGGGTGTAGTTTAATGGTAGAACATGAGCTTCCCAAGCTCAGAGCGCGAGTTCGATTCTCGTCACCCGCTCCACACAAAAGCCCCAGGCCAGCGGCCCGGGGCTTTGTTGTTGTCTGGACCATCACATGGCCGCATGCCATAAGGCACCGATTGTCGCAGGAACGCCGGACGCCAAGCGTCGAGGATGGAACTGTCGTGGCGGTGCGCCGCCAATCCTGATCGGCCGCCAGGCGTCCACCGGTGACATCGAAGTCCTGTACCGACCGGCGCACGCCGAGGGGTGCCTGGAACTTTGTGTTCCGGGCACCCCTCGGTCTACGTAGCCGTCTGGTGTTATGTCTGCTGACCCAGTTCCCGCATCAGGAGGTCGGCGAAGCGCGGCACGTCGGCCTTGGACTTACGTCGGCCCCACTCCGGCCATGGTCCCGTCCGTGACAGCCGCCAACCTGCTTTTCGTCATCGGACGCGCACCCGCACCCGGAACGTGAGCCCTCGGGCTCAGTGCGATCGGAGTTCCGCGTGGGCGGGGCTGAAGAAGGCCGCGGCGTGGTGCGCGACCTCCTGGTCCGCCGGTTCGCCGGTGCTGCGTGCCTGGTGCAGGAGGGCGCCTCCCCAGCGCATGTCCAGATAGCGTGCGGTACGCCGGAGCATGCCCACCAGGGGCTCGGCGTCGTCGGCCTGACCGCGGGCAAAAGTGCTGACGGCCCAGAGGGTCTTACCGCGCATCCGACCGCGGAAGTCGAGGTCGGCATGGCTCATCCACGCCGCCCAATGGTCCAGGTAGAGCTTGGTCTGCGCGGAGACGCTGTACCAGTAGAGCGGGGATACGACCACGATGTCCGTGTGCTCCAGCGTCGCGTCCAGCAGCAGCCTCTCGTGCCTTTCCCCATCAAGGCGATCGTCCTTCGCAAGGGCCGCGGAGGGCGGGCCGAAGCCTTCCACTCCGGAGTGATGGAGCCCGCTGAGCCGCAGCCAGCTCCGTTCGGCCTCCGCGGGGAGACCCTCGGCCGCGCGTCGGGCCAGCAGTTCCGTGGCACCACCCACGCGTGGGCTGCCCAGCATGAAGGCGAAGCTGCGCGCGCGAGGCTCGTCGAGAACCCTGCCCACCACCGTCGCCCTCCCGACCTCAGTCATGGGCCGGTACGGCGGCACCGGTGCCGGCCGCGAGGCGGAGGTGGCGCTCAGCATCCTGGCGCAGTTCCTCGCTGTACCGGATCTCGCCGCCCCGTCCCGCGTAGCGGCGGTCGCGCACCCCGCTGGTGCGGCGCAGCACGGTGATGCTGTTCTGCATCAGCTTCTGCGATTCCAGGAGGCTCACCACCTCCAGTTCGCCCGGGTTGGCCTGCTGGAACTTCTCGATGTAACGCAGCAGAGCCTCACCCTCCGGATAGGTCATCAGATAGTGCATGACCACGAGTCCGCCGTCCGGGTTGATCAGGTCCCAGAAGCGGTCGAAGAAGTAGAGGCATTCCCATGCGTCGACCCAGGCGAAGTCGATGGGGAAAAAGTCCTCGGGGAGACGTTCGGCAGCGTCCTTGAGGTCGGCGTTCACGACCGTGACCCGCGCGTCGAGGTCCAGCTCACGCAGAGCCTCCTGGACGCGGTCGGCGGAGGAGTCGGCGATGGACAGATTGTCCACGGCCACCAGGCGCGGGAGGTAGGGCTCCAGGTGGTGCGAGGGCGACACCAACGGAGGGTCGGCCAGCAGCCACGCGTCGTCCAGCTCCGTCTCTCGGTCGAGATGTTCTCGGGTCTTGGCGGCGAGCGCCCGGGACTCGAGCCGCACAGCGTCCTCCGCATCCGCGAGGGCACCGGCGAGGAAAGGCGTGGTGTACCCCATCCCCACTTCCAGGACTCGCTCCGGTCGCAGCAGTTGAACCAGATTCGCGAGCAGCGGGCCCACAACTTCGGTGCCCATACCCGGCACGCTCAGCCCACCCACCACATTACGGAACTGTTCACTGTGAATTCTCTGGGCCATATTCATGTCCTCTTCCTGTGAAACCCGGCTCGGCAAGCAATCAAGGGGAGATACCTGATGCGCAGGAACGACTGTTCTGTATTTTTTTGGGAGACTTGTCGGGCTCAATCCCCGGCGGTACTATCTGCACGCATTACACAATCGAACAGGAGGACATTTGGGGCACAACCGATGCAATCAGGAGGATTGCGGAGCAGTGCTCTGCGAGGTGGGGTTACTCCAGTACCGGGAGGCGGTATCGGTCGGCTCGATCGCCGCGGACTCGGCGACTCCTTGCATCACCGCCCTCGGCCTGCTGGAACCCGCAGCGGACGACGCCGGACACCTGATTCCCGTACCCCCCTCCGTGGCCGCCGGCCGAGCGCTGGCCCCCATCGAGAAGGAGGTCGCGGCCAGGCGCCAACACCTTCTCCACTTGACGGAGTCCTTTCAAACCGCGGAAGAGGTATTCGCCTCGGTACGCAAAGGTGAACTGCCCAGCTCCACGGTGTTGCGCGGCGGTGAACTCATCGCCCGTACTATCGATGCCTCGGTGGCTGCTTGCAGGTCCGAGTTGCTCACCGCGCAGCCCGGAGGCCGCCGACCGCCGGAAATACTGGAATCGGTGGCGCAGCGCAATCTCAATCTCCTGGCGAGGGGAATCCGCCAGCGGACGCTCTATCAGCATTCGGTGTGGTCGCACCCACCGACCGTCGAATACATCAGGAAGGTCGCGGAGGCCGGCGGGGAAATTCGGACGGTGGATGAAATGTTCGACCGGCTTATCATCTGCGACCGGGAGGTGGCCTACATTCCCACAAAACCGGACTACTCCGACGAGGCGCTCGAAGTTCGCGATCCGGCGATCGTCTGGTTCCTCACCAACTTGTTCGAATACGCCTGGGCACGGGGTACCCCTGTCGAGCCGAACATGAAGAACCGCCCGCGCGTCGTCGTCTCCGAGATAGAGCAGAGCATCATCCGCTTCCTCGTCGCCGGGCACACCGAGGAGAAGGTCGCCCGTGGGCTCGGTATCAGCCGACGCACGGTGGCCGAGTACATCAGCCGCATCTCGCGCCAGCTCGGCAGCGTCAGCAGGGCGCAGCTCGGCTATCTCATCGCCATCCATGGTCTGCTCTCCGACCAGGTGGTCGTCGCCCCTCACGACGCGGCGAACCATGACGTCACTGAGTAGGCGATGTCCCGCCTTCACTCGCCCGCCGCCTTCCGCAGCGCGTCCACTCGGTCGTGCGCTCCCACGTCGCGCAGAAGCGCGCCGAGAGAGGTGCCGCTGATCTGGTCAGCGATCTTGTCGGGGTGGCCCTCGGTCACGGACTCCGAGGTGAAGAGACGAACCGGCATGGCAGGTGCTCCGGAAAGAGGGGGAGGAAACGTGGACGCCGCTCAGCGGCCCGCGAGGGACACGGCGGCGACCTCGTCGCGGATGGCGGTGCATACCTCGTCCACATGCTCGAACAGGTAGAAGTGACCGCCCGGCCAGGAGCGGGCGGTGGTCCGGGCCGTGGAGTGCCCGCTCCAGGGAGCGGCGATCCGCGGACCGGCCACGGGGTCGTTCTCACCTGTGAAGACCGTGAGCGGGGCGTCGAGCAGCGGTCCGGGGTGCACCTGGTAGGTGTCCACGATCGAGAGATCGCCGCGTAGCACCTCGACCATGAGGTCCAGCAGGTCGGGCAGCTCGAAGACCTGCTCGGGAGTGCCTCCCAGGCCCTGCATGAAGGCGGTCAGCCGCTCTCTCGGCCACAGGTGGCGCTGGGCGCGGTCGAGCCGGTGACCGGGCGCGGGCGCCCCCGAGAGCCCCACCCACTCGGGCCGCAGGCCCGACGTCGAGAGCTCCCGGGCCGCTTCGAAGGCGATCAGCGCACCCATGCTGTGCCCGAAGACCGCATAAGGGCCGGACAGCAAGGAGCGGAGCTCCCGCACCACGTACGCGGCGGCCTGCGCGGAGGTGCGGCAGGCCCGCTCCCCGGTGGCCATCAGTCGTCCCGGAAGGTCGACGGACCACAGGTTCCAATGTGCGGGAAGCTGTCGGGTGAAGGGTGCGAAGGACGCCGCCGACCCTCCGGCATGGTGCAGGAACACCAGAGTGATGGGCGCGAAGGAGGACTCGGCGCGCGTCCCTCCCCGAGCGGACACCGGTGCGAGCGAGTGCCGCAGATCCTTCACACCGGCCCCCATGGTCATGCCGTTCATAGGCCCCGGTACTCCACTGCCGTAACGGCCCAGGTGAACCCCATGCCGCTGCTGGCGAGCAGCACGAGGTCGCCCTGTTTGAGTCGCTTGTCGTCCATGAGGCCGCGCAGAGCGATCAACAGGTCGGATCCGCCCATGTGCCCGAGCCGGTCGTAGTTGAAGACGCTCTTCCGCGCGGGGATGCCCAGTTGGTTCAGCAACCGTTCGTGCATGCCCTTGTCACCCTGGTTGATCAGGAGGTACGCGACGTCGGAGAGGTCCCTGCCCAGCGTGGACAGGACGTCCCCGATCCGGGCCGGGAAGTTCTCCAGGTAGGCGTCGGCGAGGCCGGGCCTGCGGCCGCGTCGGCGCATCAGAATCCGATCGTCCTCGACGTCCCCCGAGTAGTAGTCCGCCCAGGACGGGTCCGTGCGCATCGACGACGTCAGCACCTCGAAGGCGCAGTCGCCCCGGCCGAGAAGCAAGGCCGAGGGGGCATCGCCGAAGTTGAACAGCGCCTTGGAGTCGGGATCCTGGTAGTCGACGAGTTGGCTGAGGCGGTCGCCGACGAGCACGAGGACGAATGGGCCGCCGCTCACAGCGAGTTCGTTGAGACCGGCACGTACGGCGGCCATGCCACCGTTGCAGAAGTTGGTCACCTCGAAGCAGTGCGCGCGGGAGATGTCCAGTTCCAGCGCGACCCGGGCAGCCGGTGACCAGAAGGGCAGGTCCCACTCGCCCGAGCCGGTGTAGATGACGTGACTGACCTCCTCGGGCGACACCGCGTTGCGCTCCAGCACCGCCCGTGCGGCCTCGGCCGCCAGCTCCCACGCCTGTTCGTGATCCCCCAGGACGGGGAAGTCCTCAGTGTGCGTGATCGCGAGGATGTCATCGATCGGAATGCCGGATTCCGTGTGCATGTGGTACGCGTCCGCGCGGGACGTGGGAAAGCGCACCTCGAAGTCGACTATGCCGCCCATGGCCCTCTCCGTTGTCGTGTCGTCGGGGTCCGGTCCGCCCATCCGTGTCCGACCGCTCACCGGGCCCCGTCGTCCTGGGCGGAGAGCATGCGCAGCCGGTTCAGGTGGGTGAGACCTGTCAGGACCGAATGCGTCGGCAGTCCGAAGTCGATGAGACAGGCCACCTCGTCCACACCGATCTCCCGGAAGCGGTTCACGGTGTCCCGTACCTTCTCCGGCGTGCCCAGCAGACCGCCGCCGTCGTAGTAGCGGTCGAAGGAGCGGTTGACGATGAAGTCCACGTCCTCGGGAGCGAGCCGCGACGCATCGATCCGGCGACCGTCCAGCTGGGAGCCCAGGAGCAGCCCGAGCGAGCTGCGAAGGTACCCGGACAGCGGGCCACGGACCGCCGCACGGATGGTGTCCTCGTCATCTCCCAGGAAGGTGTGCACCATGAGGGCCACATGACCGGTCCACCCGTCGGACCTGCCCTGCTCCATGACCGCCTTGCGGTACTCCGCGATCTTCAAAGCGAGGTCGTCCAGGTCCTGGCCGAGGAGGTGGGTCAGCAGCCCGGCGCCGAGCCGCCCGGCGTTGCGGAAGGTCTCCACTCCGCCGGCGCTGGTGACCCAGACGGGCAGCTCCGGCTGCACCGGAGGCGGGAACACACCGAGCTGCTGTGTGGTGCCGACGCCGTCGGTCACCGACAGCTTCTCGCCCCGCCAGAGCGCCCGTACCTGCTCCACCCGCTCCAGCAGCAGTTGCCGGCGGTTCTCGTAGTTCTCCGGGTAGAACGCGAAATCGGTGGCGTGCCAGCCGGAGGCGAAGGACAGCCCGACCCGGCCGTTGGACAGGTTGTCCACGACCGACCACTCCTCGGCGATCCGCAACGGATGGTGCAGCGGCGCCACCACACTGCCCGCGCGGACTCCGACCCGCTCGGTCACCGCGGCGACCGCCGCCGCCGTGACGGAGGGGTTCGGGTACAGGCCGCCGAAGGGGTGGAAATGCCGTTCCGGCGTCCACACGGCGGAGAAGCCGTTACGGTCCGCGAACCGGGCGCCTTCCAGCAGGAGCTCGTAGCGGTCCTTCTCCTTCTCGGTGCTGTCGTTGGCGAAGTAGAAGAGACTGAAGTCCATGGGTTCTTCTCTCCGGGCGGCCCAGGGCCGACCCGCTCGGCGGACGGACTACGCGACGGACTCTTCGACGCTGGACGGCGGCGTCCGGCGGGTCCCGGCAGCCCATGAGGCCACCGCCGGCGCCACCAGTCCCGCGGCAAGCAGCAGGGCCGAGAAGACCAGCCAGCCGGCCGCGCCCAGACCGGCGATCAGCGCGGTGGCCAACGCCGGCGTCACCACCGTCCCGAGCTGGGTGGACATACCGAACATTCCCTGGTACTGGCCCTGGGCGTGGTCCGGTGCCAGCCCGAAGGCGAGCGACCAGGAGCCGGCGCTGTAGAACATCTCGCCGACCACATGGACGATGGCTCCCGCCAGCAGAATCAGCACGGCGAGCCACACGGGCCGGTCTGCCGCCAGGGCGAAGAGCACACAGCACACCGCGAGCAGAACACCCGACTTACGCAGCGTCCGGGCTCCGCCCGGCACGTCGTCGCTGCCCTTGCCGGCCCGCACCTGGAACAGCACGACCATGATGGTGTTGAGGATGATGATCAGCGAGTACACCCACGTGGGCGCCGTCGTCCGGTCGGTCAGCCAGACGGGCAGCGCAACGGTGAGGATGGCGACGTTCATCACCAGGACCGAGTTGAGCAACGCCACGAAGGCGTAGGGAACGTCGCGCAGCACGATCCACTTCGAGCCGGACTGCTCCTTGGGAGCCGACGCGACCTGCGGCACGGTCAGGTAGGCCAGCCCGGACACCACGAACATCGCCCCGCCCGCGATCAGCAGACCGACGTAGCCGGTCCGGTTGTCGAAGAACAGGGCGACCGCCCCGGCGGCGGCCCCCAGTGACACGCCCAGATTGCTGACCGCTCGCATGTAGGACCAGGCCCGGACCCGCTCCTGCTGCGGAATCAGCCCGGCGATCAGCGCGCCGCGGGCCGCGTCCGTCGAGGACTCCGCCATCAACGCCAGGCTTGTGACGACCACAAGGCCCGGGAACCCGTCGACGAAACCGTAGCCGCAGACGAACACACCGAGCAGCAGCAGGAAGCCCACCGTGGTGTTGCGCGGCCCGGCCAGGTCCGCGAGCCGGCCGGCCGGGATACTGGCGGCCATGCCCACCGCAGCGCCGATCGTCATGGCCAGACCGACTCGTTCAGCGGGTATGCCCACGGTCCGCGTGAAGAACAGCAGGCTGACGGACATGAGAATGCCGTGGCCCGCTGTCTTGGCCAGGTTGCTCAGGCACAGCGTGCGCACCACGCCCTTGGGCGGGACGATGTTCTGAAGGATGGACACTGTGATCTCCTAGGCGACCGTGGACGCCGGATCCTGCGACATGAGGTCGGATGTGATGCGGAGCCGGTCGATCTTTCCGTTGGCGTTGAGCGGCATCGTCTCCAGATGCCGGAAGCGGCGCGGCACCATGTGGAGGGGCAACTGCTTGCGCAGCAACCGGGCGAGGATGCCCGACTCGGCCGGCTCGCCGGTGTAGCAGCCCACGAGCTCGGTCTCGTCCCCTCTGCGCAGCGCGACCACGACGGCCTGGTGCACGGCGGCGTGCCGGCGCAGGGCGGCCTCGATCTCGCCGAGTTCGATGCGGTAGCCGCGCACCTTCACCTGGTTGTCCAGCCGGCCCAGGTGCACGAGATGTCCGTCCTCCCACCGCACCCGGTCGCCGGTGCGGTAGTAGTGCTCCGCCGTCAGCTCGCCCGTACCGTCGTACACGGCGACGCCGTCCGCGCTGTGCAGCAGGAAGCGCCCGCTGTTGTCGGCCGGGTCGAGGTAGCCGTCGAAGCGCTGGGACCCGCGCACCACCAGCTCGCCTTCCTCGGCGGGGTGGCCCTGCTCGTCGAGGACCAGATGCTCCAGGAAGCCGTGGACGGGCCCGATGGGGACCGTGTCGTTGGACGTCTTCGGCCAGTCCCCGATCTCGGTCGGCAGGGTGTACTCGGTGCAGGCAACGGTGAGTTCGGTGGGACCGTAGACATTCACGAGGGTCGCCTCGGGGGCCACCGTGTGCCAGGCCGCGGTCTGGTCGTACGACAGCTGTTCGCCGATGAACACGCTCATCCGCAGGTTGGTCGCCCGCCCTGCCGGCAGGTTGCCCAGCTCCTGTCCGACAGAGACCACGGACGGCACCGAGAACCAGTGCGTGATCTCGTTGTCCACCACGTAGTCGACCGGCGACAGCAGTTCGGCCCGGTCGGGCACGACGAGGGTCGCGCCGGCGCCCCAGGTGACAAACAGGTCGAAGACCGACGGGTCGAAGGTGAGGTCGAATGTGTGCGACATCCGGCAGCCCCGCCCGATACCGAAGCGCGCGATGTTGTGCGCGAGGTACGGCGAGACGTTACGGTGCCGGATGGGCACGCCCTTGGGCCGCCCCGTCGATCCAGAGGTGAACAGCACGTACGCCACATCGTCCGGGGACGCCGTACATGCGGGCAGCGGGCGCGTCGGCGGGGTGCCCGCGCGCCCGGCGGACGCCACCTCGTCCGCGGCCAGCCGCAGTTCGGTGGGCACGACACCGCCCAGCTCCTTGTCGAGCTGTGCGGAGTCGGCGGCGTCCGCGATCAGTACCTCGCTGCCCGCCAGTTCGCAGATCACGCGGTTGCGCGAGGCCGGGAAGGCGGGGTTGATCGGGGTGACCGCGGCACCCAGGCGAAGCGCCGCCAGGTAGCCGGACAGGGCCACCACGCTGCGAGTCGCGATCACGGAAACCCTGCTGGGTACCGTGCCGTGCTCCTGGAGGATCCGGCCTGCGACCGCCTCGGCGGCGGCGCGCAACTCCCGATAGGTGAGCCGTTCGCCACCGGCTTCGAGAGCCGGCTGACCGGCGTGGCGGGCGACGGAACGCTCGAACCACTCGTACATCGTCAGCACGTCAGTCACGGCCCACCTCCCCGGCAGGCCGGGCCGTCCCCAGGTCGGGCGCGTCGAGACGCATCGTGGTGGGCGGATCCTGCCGGGCAGGCTCGATGTGCAGCAGCTCGACCCCCTCGTGGTCCGCGGCATCGGCCTCGCCGCGGAGGACGTCGGAACGCTCTCCCTCGTACGGGGCGAACCCTGCGAAGCGGTAGGCGACCTCCATCATCCGGTTACGTTCGGTGCGGCGGAAGTCCGCGAAGAGCCGTACCCCGGAGCGCGCCGCCTCGTCGACAAGCCAGCGCAGGAGCACCGCGCCGGCGCCGAAGGAGACCACCCGGCAGGACGTGGCGAGCAGCCTGAGCAGCCAGGCGCCGGCGTGCCGCTCCAGCAGCACGATGCCGACGGCCCCGTGGTCACCGAACCGGTCGCGCAACTGGACCACGAGGACCTCGTGCCTCGGGTCGGTCAGCAGGGCACGCAGGTGTTCGTCACCGTAGTGGACACCCGTGGCGTTCATCTGGCTCGTACGCAGGGTCAGTTCCTCGACCCGGGCGAGGTCCGGTTCGGTTGCCCGGCGGATGGTCATCTCCAGGACAAGAGTGCGCAGGAACTCCTCGTCGGGCCCGGCGAACTCCTCACGGGCCGTCTCACGGCGGAAGCCTGCCTGGTACATCTCGCGGCGGCGGCGGGAGTCAACGGTGACGACAGGGCTGAACTCCGGCAGCGAGGCCAGCTCCACCGCCTGTTCCGCCGGGTAGCAGCGCACCGCGGGCAGGTAGTGGGCGACCTCGGCCCGCTCGGCGGGCTGGTCGTCGACGAAGGCGATCGTGTCGAGCGCGAAGTTGAGCTGGTCGGCGATCCGCCGCAGGGACTGGGACTTGGGACCCCACCCGATGTGGGGCAGCACGAAGTACTCGGCAATTCCCAGCTTCTCCAGCCGCGCCCAGGCGTGGTCGTGGTCGTTCTTGCTGGCCACCGACTGCAGGATGCCGCGCTCGTCGAGGTCCTTGACGACTTCGCGTATCCGCTCCGGCAGCGTGACCTCCCCGTCCTCCAGGAGGGTCCCGTTCCACAGCGTGTTGTCCAGGTCCCACACCAGGCACTTGACCGCTTTGGCCGGTCCCGGCGGGGTAGAGGCGTCGGCCTCGTTCATCCTGTCCATCTCCGTCTCGCTTCCCGCTTTCGCCACTGACACGGTCAGACCTCCCACAACGTCACGGCCCAGGCGGCCACCGGGCTGTTGTTCAGGACCAGAACGAGGTCGCCCTGCCGCAGCTCGCCGCGGGCCAGCAGCCGGTCGAGGTTCAGCACAACGTCCATGGCGCCCAGATGTCCGTAGGTGACCAGGTGCTCGTTGCAGACCGGGTGGATGGGCAGACCGAGGAGGGACTCGTAGAACTCGTAGGCGCTCGCCGTCACGTTCTGCATGAGGGTCGCGGCGACGTCGTCCTTGGCCACGCCCGCCTCGGCGAGGGCCTCGTCCACCATCCGGCCGAGTCGCAACCGGCTGTGCATGGCCAGATCGAAGCGGTAGCGGTCTGCCGAATGGCACTCCTCACGCCACTCGTAGGACGGCACCTGTTTGTAGTCGACCCGGAACAGGTCGTGGAAGGAGCCGTCGGTCTCCATTCGATGGGCCCGCAGTACGGGACGCCCGCCCCGCACCAGGGTCATGGCGCAGGCGCCGTCGCCGATCACGGTGACCGGGTGGCGGACCCGGTCCAGGCCGGTGGGCCGGCTGCCGTGGGCGATCAGCACGCTCTGCCGTGAGGGATCGGCCAGCAGCAGGTCGCGGCCGAGTCCCCAGGCGGCGCTGGAGCCGGTGCAGCCGAGCCCGTCCACGGTGAACGCGAAGGCACCGTCGAGCTTGGTGTCCGCCTGCACGCGGCACACGTCGGAGCCGAGCAGCACATCGGGCGCGCGCGGAGCGACCAGCATCAGGGTGTCCGGCCGCTGCGAGGCACCAGGCGTGTTCTCGTCCAGCCGGGCCAGCAGGCCCTGGACGGCCTCGACCGCCAGGTCTCCGGCGGTACGGCCCTCAAGAACACCCACCGTCGCGATGCCGCTGCCCTTGAGGAACTCGGCTTCGTCAGGGCCGAGTTCGGGGACCTCCGGGAGGTCCTGCACGAGCATGGACTCGGTGGGCAGCACACAGTGGATGGTGCCTATTCCGATGGTCATGACCACACCGCCAGTGCGTGCTTGCCCAGCAGCAACTGGCTGATCTCGTTGCTGCCCTCGATGATCTCCATGAGCTTCGCGTCGCGGTAGGCGCGGGCCACCGGCCCGCCGTCGCCGGCTCCGGCCGAGGCCATCACCTGCACAGCCGTGGCAGCGCCGCGCGCCGCCTGCCCGGCCGCCAGGTGCTTGGCGGTCACGGCGGCGGTCACCAGTTCGGGGCTCCCCTCGTCCCAGCAGCGGCTGACGTGCTCGCAGCAGCGGGTGGCGGCCTCCTGGGCGACGTGGAGCTCCGCGAGATGCCGGGCGACCAACTGGTGCTCGGCCAGCACGGCACCGAACTGCTCTCGGGTGGCGGCGTGCCCGCAGGCCGCCCGCAGGCAGGCACGCAGTATGCCGACGCAGCCCCAGGCCACCGAGATCCTGCCGTAGGTCAACGCCGAGGTCACCAGCCAGTCGATGGGAAGACCGGCGCCGCCGAGCAGGCTGTCGGCGGGCAGCCGCACCCCTTCGAGCCGGATACCGGCGTGGCCCGCCGCCCGGCAGCCCAGCGGATCGGCCACCCGCTCCAAGCTGACACCCGGGGCGTCCGCGGGGACGACGACTGCGGCTGCTCCCGTGCCGTACCGGCCGAAGACGACCAGGAGGTCCGCGTACGCACCGACGGTGACCCACACCTTGCGGCCGTCGACGACGACGGTGTCGCCTTCCCGCCGGATCGTGGTCGCCATGGCGGCGAGGTCGCTCCCGGCGCCGGGCTCGCTGAACGCGACACCTGCCAGCTGACCGGACGTCAGCGCGCCCAGGTGAGCGGCCTTCTGTTCCTCGTCGCCGAAGCGTTCCACGGCCCAGGCAGCCATGCCCTGGGAGGTCATCACGCTGCGCAGGGAGGAGCACAGGGAGCCGACGTGCGCGGTGAGCTCACCATTGGCGACGCTGCTCAGGCCCGGGCCACCGTACTCCGCCGGGACCTGGGCCGTCAGCAGGCCCTTGCCACCCAGCTCGCGCAGCAGGTCGCGGGGCAGTTCTCCGGCCAGGTCCCAGGCGTCCGCGCGGTCGCCGACCAGGTCGGTGGCCAGCCGCTCCAGTTCCGGCCGCGCCGCGTCCGGGGACGGCACGGGCTCCCGCGTCTTCCGTTCACGCATCGGTACCGCCGCGCAGGCGCAGGACGAGTTCGGTCATCCGGTTCACGCTGCGGAAGTTGTCCAGGGTGAGGTCCGGGCCGGCCACCTGCACCACGAAGGTCCGTTCCACGTGGACCAGTAGTTCCATGGCGAAGAGCGAGGTGACCAGACCAGTGGCGAAGAGGTCCACGTCGGGAGCGACATCGGTCCTGGTACGCCCTTGCAGGAACTCGGTCAGGTTCTCGCGGATCGACTGGGCGGTCTCCGCCTGGCCGGTGGGGGTGGTCATGACGCGCTACCTCCGTACTCGAAGAATCCGCGGCCGGTCTTGCGGCCGAAGTCGCCCGCGGCGACCTTGTCCAGCAGCAGGGCGCAGGGCTCGTAGCCGGCGTCGCCGGTGCGCTCGTGCAGCACGCGCAGCGAGTCGACCACGTTGTCGAGGCCGATCAGGTCGGCGGTGGCGAGCGGGCCGGTGGTGTGGCCCAGGCAGCCCTGGAAGGCGGCGTCGACGGATGCCGGGGAGGCGATGCCGTCGGCCACGATGCGAGCCGCCTCGTTGATCATGCGCTGGAGGATCCGGTTGATCACGAAGCCCGGTCCGTCACCGACGACGATGCCGTTCTGCCCCAGCGTCCGGAGCAGGGCGCCGGCCGCGGCGACGGCGTGCTCCCCGGAGCGCGGCCCACGAATCAGCTCCGCCGTCTGGATCATGTAGGGCGGGTTCATGAAGTGGATGCCGACGAGGTCCTCCGGCCTCCGCACCGCGTCCGCCTGTTCGTCGATGGGCACGGCGGAGGTGTTGGAGACCAGCAAGGTCCCCGGGGCGACCAGTGCGGACGCCTCGGCCAGTACCTTGGCCTTCAGCGGGGCGAGTTCGGTGACCGCCTCGATCACGGTCGTGGCCCCGGCGATGTCCTCCAGGCGGGTGGTGACGACCAGGTCACCGGTCGCGCCCTCCCGGGGCAACTTGCCCATCATCCGGGCCAGCCGCAGCTGGTTGGCTATGTCGGCGCGGGCCTTGCCGAGGACATTCTCGTCGAGATCGACCAGAACGACGGGCAGACCGTGGCCGACGGCCAGGGTGGTGATGCCCTTGCCCATGACGCCGGCGCCGATCACCGCGAGCCGGTGGACCGGCCCCTCCGTGCCGGCCTCCGGGCTCTGCGCGGCGCCGGGGGTGTACCTCTTCTCGTTGCCGGTGTCGCTCATTTCTCCTCCTTCGCGGCGTTCCGCGCGCCCTCGGCCGCCAGCTCGGGCAGCAGGGAGCCGATCTCGTCGGTCCGGTGGGCCAGGAACGACAGTCCCCTGCGCAGCTGCTCACCGCTGACGACGGGGGACAGTCGGGAGCGGCGCAGCCAGGGCTGCCAGCCCTTCGCCTGGACGCCGGCCTCGTCGAGTTCGTGACCCTCCATCTCGTACAGGGCGGTGGCGGAGAGCACCTTGCTGCCAGTGGCCTGGGCCTGCTCGGCGATCAGCCGCTGCCACTCGGTCAGCGGCACGACGCGGGTGGGCAGACCGGCCTCCTCCAGGGCTGCGAACAGGTCCTCCAGGCTGGGCGAGGTCTCGTCCACCAAGTGGTAGGCGCGGCCGACGGACTTGGCGGACAGCATGAGTTCGGCGACCGCACGGGAGAGCACGTCCACCGGCGAGACCGGCATGCCACGGTTGTCGACCGGACGCGCCCCCACCACCAGGCCACTGGCGAGCAGGAACCAGATGAGGTCCTTGTCGTTGCAGGCACCGGACTGAGAGGAAGCCATGATCAGGCCGGGCCGGAAGAGCCGGACCCGCATACCGTCCTGGTCCGCGCGGTCCAGAATGCGTTCGCCGACCCACTTGCTCACGCCGTACCCACCCAGCTGCGGGTCCAGCGCCTGATCGCGGGTCTCCAGCAGCCGTCCCTCGGGCCCGGCGGGCGCGGTGGCGGCGACCGTGGAGATGAAGCCGATGTCACGGATGCCCAAGGGACGCATCCAATTGAGCAGCCCGACCAACGGCAGGACGTTGTCCTCACGCAGCATCCGGTACGGCTCGGTGAAGACGACCTTGGCCGCGCAGTGCAGGACGTGCCCGATCCGCGTGGCGAGCTCACCGCCCCGGTACTCCCCGCACACGGTGCCGATGTCCCGCAGATCACCGGGGACCGCGTGCACCCGCTCCGGATCCGGCTCCGGCAGTCCGAACTTGGCCGCGGTGGCCTTCAGCCGAGCCATGCCCTCGGTTTCGTCCGCAGCCCGTACGACGCAGTAGACGCGGCCCTTGGAGGCGGAGACCAGTGCGTCGAGGAGGAAGGCGCCGAGGTAGCCGGTGGCGCCGGTGAGCAGCACGTCCCGGCCAGGGGTCGACTGCTTGGCCAGCGGCTCCAGCGGGATCTGCAGGTCCGCGTCGATCAGCGCACCGTCGCCGTCGGCGGCGGGGTCGACCTCGGCATCGCCCAACCCGGCACCGTTCTGCAGCCCGGAGACCATCTGCGCGAGTCGACGGAGGGTGGCCTGGCTGCCGCCTGCCCGGTGGATGTTGACGAGGACGCCGTGCCGCTGCTGGATCTCCAGAACCATCCGCACGGACAGCAGGGAGGTGCCGCCCAGGGAGGCGAACTCGTCGTCGAGGCCGATGGTGTCGTGACCGAAGAGCTCCTTCCAGAGCTCGGTCAACTGCGCCTCCAGGGTGGTGGGCGCGACGCCCGCCGGACCCGCGGTGCCTGCCGCGGAACCCGACCCGGCCGGGGCGGTCACGCCGGTGTCCGGCGGTCGCGTCGCCGGCTGGTCGAACCCGGGCAGCCGGTCCAGGGCCCAGTGCCGCTTGCGGGTGAACGGGTACGTCGGCAGCGTCACCCGGCGCCCCCTCCCGTCCGCCAGCGCCTCCCAGTCCACCTCGACGCCGTACAGCCAGGCCGCCGTCGCGGCCTCGTCCAGGAGCTCGGCCACGGTGTTCTCGTCCGCGTCGGCGCAGGACTCCGCGGTGATCACATGACGGTCGTCGGCCGGCTCTCCGTGCCCGGCCAGGAGCACGAAGCGACCCTCGGACTCCTTCTCCAGGGGGGCGGTCACGACCTGTGTACCGGCCGGCAGCGCCGTCTTGAGCCCCGCCACGAGCGCGGCGGGCGGCTGCGGTGCCCCGGCCGGCGGAAGCACCACCAGCGCGGAGCGCACACCGTCGATTCGCCTGGTCCGTACGGAGGGCGGGCGCGGCAGCCGGAGCGCGGCGGTCAGCCGGTGCGCCGGAGCGGTGACCACCCGTCGCTCGTCGAAGGCGGCCCGGCCGACCCGGAGCGTGTGGGCGACATCCGCGGCGGGCAACTCGCCCTCGTCGAGGGCGTCGGCCAGCCTGCGGGACTGCTGGTCCAGCTCGGCACGGGTGCGTGCCGACAGGACCAGCCGTACCGTGGACCGCCGCGGCGCGACGGGCCGTTCCGGCTGGGGCGGCGGGGCCAGCACCACGGCGGCGTTGGTGCCGCCGACACCCATGGAGTTCACGAGCACATGGCGCTCGGGCTCCGCGCAGCGCTCGGGCGCGGTGGTGACGAAGAACGGGCTCTCCTCCAGGATGCCCGGGTCGCGGGGCCTCTCGAAGGTCGGATGCGGCGGAATCTTGCCCGTGCGCGCCACGTGCACCGCCTTGATGAAGCCCGCGATGCCGGCTGCCGGGCCGGTGTGTCCGATGTTGGACATGACCGAACCGAGACCGCAGTAGCCGCTCTTGGCCGTGGTGGCACGGAATGCCTTGGTGAGGGCGATGAGTTCGATGTTGTCGCCCACCGGGGTGGCGGTGCCGTGGGCCTCGACGTACCGGAGCCGGTCCGCGGAGACGTCGGCGGTGCGCAGCGCGGCGGCGACCACGTCGGCGACGCCGTTGGGGCTGGGGGCGACGAAGCCGAGCCGGTCCCCTCCGTCGTTGCCGACCGCACTGCCGCGGATCACCGCGAGCACCTCGTCACCGTCGGCGAGGGCGTCCTCCAGACGACGCAGGGCGACCACGCCGACGCCCGAGCTGTAGGTGGTACCGGTGGAACTCGCGTCGAAGGAACGGCAGTAGCCGTCCTCGGAGAGCACCCCCCCGAGCTGGTACTGGTAGCCGCGGAAGGGCTCCAGCACAGTGGCGCCGCCGGCCAGCGCGATGTCGCACTCGCCGGACAGGAGGCTCAGGGTGGCGTAGTGCACCCCGTACAGGGAGGAGGAACAGCCGGTCTGGATACTCAGGGCCGGGCCCCGAAGCCCCAGCTTGTAGGCGACCCGGGAGGTCATGAAGTCGGCCTGGCCGCCAACGGTGAGCTCCAGGTCGTCCACCGCGGCGCGCAGCCCGTGCTGCCGGGCCTTGGCGGCGAGCAGGGCCGCCGAATAGTTGCCCGCGGCACTGCCGGCGAAGACACCGATCACCGGCCCGTCCTTGCGTGCCGGGTGTCCCGCGGCCTCCAGAGCCTCCCAGCACGCCTCCAGGAAGAGCCGCTGCTGGGGGTCGATCGTCTCTGCCTCGCGCGGCGGGTAGCCGAAGAAGTCGGAGGCGAATTCCTCCACTCCCGGCAGCGAGGTGGCCACGCCCACGAAGGCGGGGTCGGCGAGCATCTCGTCGGTGACGCCGGCGGCCTTGAGCCGCTCCGCGGACATCTCCCGCATCGAGATGACGCCACGGTCTATGTTCTGCCAGAACTCGTGCGGGGTGGTGGCGTCCGGGTAGCGGAGGCCGACACCGATGACCGCGATGTCCGTGCTGTTCGTCATGGATGTGTCCCGTTCGTTCGCCATCACTCGGATACGAGCCGGCTTCGGCGCGCCCGTCTCAACAGGCCCTCACGGTTGTGCGCGCCCAGCCGGGCGGCCGGCTCCTCACCGGTCTCGTCGGAGCCGGCAAGCAGGGAGACCTGCGCCTGGACAGTGCTGTGCTGGAAGAGGTCGGAGACCTTCAGGGTGCGGGAGGCGAGCGGGTGGAGCTCTTCCCAGAGCATGATCAGCAGCAGCGAACTCCCGCCTGCTTCAAGGAAGTTGACATCGTTGGGCACGTGGTCCGCACTGTCCAGGTCGAGCACGTCGGCCCATGCCTGCCGGACCTTGAGGAGAAGTTCCGTCCGGTTCGGGGCCGACGCCTGCTCGGCTGTGGCGTCATTCACGACATGCTCCTCTTGAGTGGATGCGAATCCGGGTCGGCGACCAGGTCCGCGGCTGCCACCGCCATGTCGGCGAGCAGCCCGCGCACCGTGTCCTCACCGAACAGGCCGGTGTTGTAGGAAAAGGCCAGTTCCATGTCGTGCTCCCCGTGCTCCGTCACCACGAGTTCGAGCTCGTACTTCAGGTGCAGCGGGTCGAGCGGCAGATAACGGCCGGTGTTACCGGGGCTGAGCTCGTCCGGTACAGGTGCCCTGTTCTGGGAGCTGAGGTAGACCGGTGTGAGTGCCGGGCGGCTCAGGTCGCGGTCGGGGTGCAGCTCGGCGGCAAGCGCGTCCAGCGGGACGTGGGCGTTGCGGTACGAGGTCATGCAGCTCTCCCTGACCCGGGCCAGCAGATCGGCCCAGGTGGTGCTGTGCCGCAGGTCCACCCGTAGCACCAGGGTGTTGACGAGCATGCCGACCGCCTCCGTGCTGCCCCGGGTCTCCCGGCCCGCCCAGGGAAAGGCGAAGAGGAAATCCCGCTGGCCGCCGAGCCGGGCCAAGGTGACCGCGAGCAACGCGGCACTGGTCATGAACATCGTGCAGCCGAGGGCCCCAGTGGTGACCGTGCGCAGCTTGGTGACCACCTCACCGCCGATCCAGGTGGTGCACAGCCCGGCGTTGGTGGTCTGCAATTCGCCGCGCAGCCGGTCGTGCGGCAGGACGACATCCACCGGTGCGCCGCGCAGGTGCTCCTGCATCGCCGCCGTCTGCGCGGCAGCGTCCGCGTCGGTGCGCGCGTCATGGGCGGTGTCGAGCAGCGCGGGGTGCACGGCATCCCGCAGTTCCGGTTCGCGGCCGCTGGTCCGGGCTCGGTACACCTCGGCGATTTCGGCCATCAGCAGGTCACGCGACCACCCGTCGGCGACGATGTGGTGCACCACGAGCACCAGCAGTGTGCGGTCCTCCCGCACCACGATCTCCGCCTGGGCGGGGGTGCCCCGCGCCAGGTCCATCGAGGCCCAGCAGAGCCGGGACAGATGCGCTCGCAACCGTGCCGCGTTCCAGCCGGAGGCGTTCGTGACGGACGTGTTCGCCGGTACGCCGTCCGTGCTGTAGTACACCTGCCGCTTGCGGCGATCGAGGAAGAACCGGGAGCGCAGCGAGGGGTGCCGGGCGAGCACCGCGTCCACCGCGGCCCGAAGCGCGTCGCAGTCCACCGCGCCGGTGTACTCCACGACGGTCGGAATCAGGTATGCCGCGCGCAGCGAGGGCAGCCGGTCCAGGAACCAGAACCGCTGCTGGATCGCGGACGCCGGGTGCTGCTGCTCGTCGGTGACCGTGACGGCCGGCGGACGGCCGGCGCCGGACGAGGCGCTCTCCCCGTCCACGGCCCCCGCGGCGGCGAGCTGCCGACCGAGACCCCCGACCGTCGGGTCGGCGAGGAAGTTCCGGGGCGAGAGCACGAGACCGTACCGGCGCTGGACATCCGAGAGCATCGTGACAGCGAGCAGCGAGTGGCCGCCGAGCACGAAGAAGTTCGCGGTGGGCGCCAGAACCGCCGGGTCGACCGCCGGGCCGGAGTGGTCCCGGCCGGAGAGCGCGGCGGCGAAGAGTTCGGCCGCTCGGCGCTCGTCCCCCGTTTGTCCGGGCCGCTCGGCGAGTGCGGCAGAGCGGGCTGTCACCGGATTCGTCATGCCGCTTCCGGACGTCACGGGGACGCGTGCGGCGACGGGCCGCGGCAGCGGTGGCAGCGCCTCGGCGGGTGGCTCCCCCGGCAGCGGGGGGAGCTCTCGCAGCGGGGCCGAGGATTCCTCGACGACCCACTCCAGCAGTTCCGCCAGCCCGTCCGCCACGGCCTCAGCCGTCTTTGCGGGGTAGCGGTCGGTGTCGTACTCGACGGTGACGAGGAGCCCGTCCTCGGTCTCGTCGACCATCAGCAGCAGATCGAACTTGGCGGTACCGGTCTCAAGCACCTCGGGTGGCGTCCACCAGGTGCGCGCCGACCGCGGAACGGTCATGTTCTGGTAGACGAACCCGATGTCGACCAGTGGCCGTCTGCCCTCCCCCTGCGCCACGGTGGCGGCCGCGGTGAGCCGGTCGAACGGAATGCTTTGGTACGTCAGCGAGCGGAACGCCTCGCGCCGGGCGGCGCCGCACAACTCGGTGAAGGACTGTTCCGGGTCGACCCGGCAACGCAGCGGCACCGTGTTGACGAAGAACCCCACCGCCTCTTCGAGGTCGGCGTGCGCCCGATTGGCGGTCATCGTCGCGAGCAGGAACTCGCTCCGTCCCGACCAGCGGTGCAGGACCGCCTGGAACGCCGAGGCCAGCACCACATACGGAGTCACCCGCAGCGAACGTGCCAGCTGTGCCACGCCCTTACGGACCTTCTCCGGAACGCCGCGGGCGACCTGCCGCCCCGGGCGGGAACCGTCCGGGGCGGCGAGGGCCGGCATGCGTCCGGCCAGCTCCAGGCCCACGGGAATGCTCAGCAGCTCCGCGACCCTGTCCTCGACGCCTTGCCGAAGGGCGGGATCGTCCGCCGTGCGACGCTCACGCACGGCGAAATCCTTGTAGGCGGCGGGCAGGGCGGGCAGCGCCGCGTCGCGACCGTCCAGGGCCGCGTCGTAGGCCGCTGCCAGGTCGTCGAAGAGCGGGGCGAGCGACCAGCCGTCCACCGCTATGTGATGGACCGTCAGCAGGACGGCGTTCCCGCCCTCCGGCAGCCCCTGCCACACCGTGCACCGCAGCAGCGGTCCTTCGGCCAGATCGAAGGGCAGGCGGCTACGGGCTGCCGCTTCCGTGCGCACCCGTGCCCCGGCATCCGCCGAGCCCGCGACGTCGACGACCTCCACCTCGACGGGGCGTGCCTCCAACACCCTCTGTACGGGCCTGCCGTCGTCCAGTCGGAAGACGGTCCGCAGCGGCTGGTGCCGTACCGTGACCGCTTCCAGGGCACGGGCCAATGCCGCGGCGTCCAGCGGCTGGTGGGAGCGGAACAGCAGTGGGACGTTGTAGGTGGCGTTCCCGGGGGCCGCGGCGTCCACGAACCACAGCCGCTCCTGCGCGAAAGACAGCGGAAAGACCGGCGGCTCGACGCGTGCGGCGGTGTTCCCGGTGCCAGTTCCGGCCGTCACGATACGGTGACCTCCCGCTCCGGTCCGGCCGGCTCGGAGCCGGCCGCGAGACCTTCGCCCGGAAAGGTGCCGGCCACATGGAAGGCCAGTTCCCCCAGGGTGTCGCACAGCAGCACCGCGCCCGCGTCGACGGGTGCGTCGAGCCGTTGCCGGGCCCTGGCGGCCACCTGCATGGCGAGGATGGAATTACCGCCCAGTTCAAGGAAGTTGTGCTCGGGGAGCACCTGCTCGGTGCCCAGCACCTCACGCCAGATGTCGCCGAGCACGGCCACGAGCTCAGAGGTGACGGGCGGCTGCGCCAAGGCGGTTTCGGCCGTGGAGGCGGAGCCGGCCGGGTCCGGGGCAAAGGGCGCGGCCGAGAGCAGCTTCAGCAGCTGCGCCCGGTCGGCCTTGCCGGTGGAGCCGAGCGGGACCCTGTCCAGCACCAGCCAGCGGGCGGGGCGCATGTAGGTGGGGAGGGTCCGGGCCAGCCTCGCGTCCAGCGACGCGGGCAGTTCGGCGACGGCACCGACACCCACCGCGGCGAGTCCGTCCGCGGACGGCAGGACGAAACCGACCAGGGACGCGGCCGGGCCCTCGCCGACCTTCTCCACGAAGGCGGAGTCGGCGAGCCCGCAGTCCAGCGCGGCACGCTCGATCTCCTCCAGCTCGATGCGAAAGCCGCGCAGTTTGACCTGGCGGTCGCTTCGGCCGAGGAGTTCGATCGCCCCGTCCGGAAGTTGCCGACCGGTGTCACCGGTGCGGTAGATCCGCTCCCCGTTCGCGGGGAGGGTGGTGAACCGCTCGGCCGTGAGCTCCGGGCGACGCAGGTAGCCGAGTGCGACGCCGGGGCCGCCCACGCACAGCTCGCCGGTGTCACCGGTCGGGATGGGCTTGAGGTCCTGGTCCAGCAGGTGGAGTGTGGTGTCCTGGAGCGGGTATCCGACGGGGATACGTTCCAGACCGGCGAGGGTGTCCTCGGTGCAGTCGAAGTAGGCGGCGAAGGTCGTCGTCTCCGTCGGTCCGTATCCGTTCACCAGCCGGCCCGGCGGTTCGGCCGCCAGCACCTTCCGCACGGCCGCCATCTCCAGCTGTTCGCCCCCGACCACGAGGTTGCGCAGCGTGCCGAACGCGTCCGGACGCTCCCTTGCCACGGTGTGGAACAGGGAGGTGGTCAGGAACATGGTGTCGATCCGCTCGCTGCGGATCAGCGCCGTCCAGTCGTCAAGGGGCAGGCCGGTGGCCGAAGGGAAGACGACCACCGTTCCGCCGGCGGTGAGGGCGTTCCACAGTTCGAACGTGGTGGCGTCGAACGCGGGATTGGCGGCGCTGGCCACCTGGTCGCCGGGCTCGACGGCGCAGAATTTGGACCGCAGGGCCAGCCGCAGTACCGCGCGGTGGGGGACCACAACGCCCTTGGGTCGCCCGGTCGAGCCGGAGGTGAAGGACACGTACGCGGGGTCGTCCCCCTGGCTCTGCACATCGGGCACCGGATGCCCCGGATCCTCGTAGAGCACGGGGAGCGGTTCCACCCCGCGGGGCAGCCAGGACATGAGCTCCGCCCAGCAGCCGGCCGGCCCGGCGAGCGCGTCCTGGCGGGGCGAGTGGACGGCCCAGCGTGTGCCCGACTCGGCGACGATGCCGGCAAGCCGGTTCTTCGGGGCGAGCCCGTCCAGCGGCAGGTAGGCGGCGCCGCAGCGCAGGATGCCGAGGAAGGTCACGACGAGGTCGACGGACCGGTCCTGGGGGACCGCGACCAGATCCCCGCGACGGACTCCGCTCCGCGCCAGCTCCGCGGCGAGCCACCCGGCCCGCTCCCAGAGTTCGCGATACGAAAGCCCCTCCCCTTCTGCCGGATCACGTACGGCACAGCCGTCGGGTCGCTGCTCGACCTGTTGTGCCACGACGTCATGCACGCTCATAGCTGCCATCACAGCCCCACCCTCATTCCTGCACTGGAATTCCGGCCCCGGAAGGATCGAAATGCGCACGCCGCTGTCGCCATTACGGCGTCAGGGGCCCCACCCATGGTCGGCAAGCACCTTGACCTCGGCCTCTCCGGATTCACCCTGCCCGGCACCGATCTGCGCCGAAATAACGCACGAAGAAGCGCCGAATATGACGGTAATTGCCACACCCAAGAGCCCAGAAAAGGATTTATTCACGTACTTTCCCCCTGAATGGAAAGTTACCTTGATAAGTCAATTCGCTCAGGACTCGATCCTTCCGAGTGGCCAAAACCCACACAATAGATTTCGCCTGCACATCCATGCGCTGCACGATCACGCTAGGATGATTTACCAAGACATATATGGACACCACTGACCATATTTCGGCCATCCGCGCCCAACCCTTCAGTTGTAGTGCGCTGATCAGGTTCGTCGGGGTGACTTTCCGTCCTGGAAAAGTGGTCCGGTGAGGTTTCACAAGTAGCTGAGTGGGACGCCGAGTCGGAGGAGTTGTTGCCGCAGGTCGGCGACGTCTTCCCACGGGCGGACTTGCGGCGGCGGGCGAAGGCATGTGTGTACGCGGGTCGTTGGGCCCGGTCTCGCGCGAGAACGGTTGACAGTTGGCCGGGTAGCCGGCTGGCGTCGTCCCGACGGGCAGCAGCACTTGCTGGACCGGGCGAAGTGGGACGTTGACGAGCTGCGCGACCGCGTCCGCCGGTATGCGCTGGACGGGCCGGCCGACAGCGCGGACGGGGTGCTGGTCATCGATGAGACCGGGTTCGCCAAGAGCTGCCGCGAGTCCGGGCCAACGATCGCGAGCGCTGCGCGACCGCGCACGTGCCCGGGACGGTGGGCTTTGCCACCAAACCCCGCATCGCCGAGAGCCGACAACTGCCTTACGTGGTCAACGTCTCCGGTGCCCGGACGGTACTGCCCCGGCCGGGCCGGCGGCGGATCGACAAGCTGGTCGCTGCCGCGGAGAAGAGCGAGTGGCAGCCGATCGAGGCAGGCCCGAGCCCGGCAGGTTCCCGCTGGTGGCAGTGGCGGATCCGTCGGATCGTCGACCCCGGAGGAGCCCGCGGGCGCCGCGGAGCAGGGGCAGCCCTGGTACTGCCGATGGATGATTGCCCGTCGCCGCCCCGAGACACCCGACGACCTCGGCTACTACCTGGCCCAGGGCCCGGCCGACACCCCGCCGGAACACCTGGCCCACGTCGCCGGCGCACGCTGGAGGGCTGAAGACGCGATCGAACTCGGCAAGCACCGGTGCGGACCGGCCGACTGCGAAGTACGCCACTGGCACGGCCGGTACCGCCACATCACACTGCCCATGCTGACCGCCGCCTCCTGGCAGTCCAGGCCGCCCGCGCCGGAGACGAAACGCCATCGTAGACGCCGGACCAGCGAACTCGCTCTGAGCTACGGCTGAAGGACCTGGTGCCGCGACCGGCACTAGCATGGTTCGGCACGGCGACCGAATACCCGGAAATCACGAACGCGGGAGACTTACTGTGGCACTTTTCGGCCATCTCTTGTCCGAAACTGCAGAGTTGCGCCCACTGGAACCCTGGCAAGCCACGGCATTCGCCGCCTACGTGGACCGGGTGCGCCCCCACCTGTCGCCCTGGCTCCCCTGGGCCCATGTCATCACCGATACGGAATCGGCCCGTCAGTGGCTCCAGCGGTATGCCGATGAACAGGCCAAGGGAAGTGGCCGGATATTCGGAATCTGGGTGGACGGAAAACTGGAAGGCGGCGCCCTGTTTCGGGTCTTCGACACCCAGTCCGGGGTGTGCGAACTCGGCGCCTGGCTCTCCCCCGAGGCAGGAGGAAGGGGACTGGTGACCCGGGCGGCCGACCACCTGGTCAACTGGGCAGTGAAAGAGCGGGGGATGGCCCGCGTGGAATGGCGGGTCACCCCCGCGAACACCCGGAGCATCGCCGTCGCCAAACGTCTGGGAATGCGCCACGAGGGAACCCTCCGTGAGGTTTTCCCCTTTAACGGCCTCCGCCAGGACCTGGAGATCTGGGCGCTCCTCGCCGGTGACCTGACGGCGGGTCGCCCCACGGACTGACCCTGCCGGGCAGCGCCGGGCCACGGTGCCTCCTCGGCGCGCTGCGACCCGGTTCCTGCCGGCCGGACCGGCGGCGCGCAGTCCGGGATGCGGGGCATGGAACCCACGCAGGACACCCCCGTACTCACGCACATAGGCGCGCGGACGGAGTGGCCCCGGGCGCGGGCCACACCCACGTGATCACGGGGACCTTCGTCGAACAGGCCGGGTAGCAGCACGCCGGGCAGCGATGCCGCGGTCGCTCCGCGAGTACCGAAAGGAAGGGACACGTTCCTGGGACTGCGACACCGCGCCGGCAATCGGGTCGTTCGCCAACAGTCGTTCCCGCCGACCGTCTCCGCCGACCCGATCGGCGGGATCGGGTCCTGACCGGTCAGCGTGGGTGTACCCAGCACCACCCCACGGCCGGGCTGTACACCCAGTGTGCCGAGTTCTCGCTGTCCGTAGCGTCATGGACATGGCGCAGGGAGCGCCTCAGCGGAAAGGGCGGCGGACATGTTCCAGCGGAAGAGCGGGACCGGACTGACCGGGAGCGGCGAAGCGCCGCGGCAGGCCGGGGCTGGCGACGTCCAGGGCCGGCCGGGCGGCCTCGCTCTCTTTTTCGCTGTCACGTTCACGACGACCTGGGCCTTCTGGCTGGTCGCGATCGTGCTCGGCGGGTCGCCGACGAGTTCCCCGACCGCCGTTCCTTATCTGCTCGGTGGTTTCGGTCCGGTGTTCGGCGCGATCGCGGTCCGGATCCGCCGCACCCGCCGCGGGGAACCCGTGCCCGCTCGTGCGGTGAAGTTCCGGCAGGGCATACGGCTGTTGTGGGCGCTGCCCCTGCTGGTGCTGGCATCGGCGAGCGTGGTGGCGGGCGCGCTGCTCGCGGACTTCCTGGGCGGTCCGGGGGTGAGCCTGACCGAGGGCAGGGAACTGATCTCGACCGTCGGCGGAATCGTCCCGTTCTTCGTCAGCATGCTGATCGCCGGTCCGCTGGCCGAGGAGCCCGGCTGGCGCGGCACGGCATATCCGCGCCTGCGCGCGTCCATGAGCCGTCTTCAGACCGGCCTGGTGCTGGGTGCGGTCTGGGCGGTATGGCATCTGCCGCTGTTCTTCATCGAAGGAACGGTCCAGGCCGAACTCGGTCTGGTCAGCTGGAGCGGCCTGATGTTCTCGCTCAGCGTCCTGCCGGTGGCACTGCTGACCGGTTACGCCTACGAGCGTGCCGGAGTCGCGGCATCCATCGCGGTCCACCTCGGCTTCAACGCCACCATGGCCGTACTGACCGTCGACTCACCCATAACACAGGCATTCATCCTGACGGTCCAGGCCGTCCTCGCGATCACACTGCTCGCCACCCAGCGCGACCGCCGTACGGAACCGCCCGTACAGGCGGCCCCTCACCCGCACCAGACCGCCACCGACGCGCCGCACCAGATCAGCCCGACCCGAGCCTGACCGATTCGCGCGACACACCAGAGCTGCCCGGCGGCAACGCCGCGGCTCAGAGCCGGCCGCCGCGTTGCCGCCGTCAGGCCGGCCTGGAAACGGGTGGACGCGTTCAGTCCGGTCATCAAGCCCGGTGGATCAGATACGCGAACCACTGGTCGCCGGGCGCGAGGCCGAACGGGAAGATGGCCGACCGGTCGTCGCCGATCACTGGCTTCCGCCCAGTGGCAGGCCAGCCCCATCCCAGCCCTTCAGTGCGGTACACCGAGGTCAGAAGCGGTCAACCCGACCGGCTCCGATACAGCTCGCAGGCCCAAGTAATCCCTGTTCAGGGCAGTGCGGCGCTCCTGGGCGCCGTTGATTCCCAAGCTCAGAGCGCGAGCTCGATTCTCGTCACCCGCTCCACATGAAAGCCCCGGGCCAGCGGCTCGGAGGCTCTTCGTACGTACCCGTCGGCTGGCCGACAACGAAATCCCCCGGCGCGTCAGCCAGGTGATCCTGCCCGTGCCGGGAGACCCCAAGACCAACACGGGGATCATCTACCGAGCAAGCAAGGTCACGCCGGAGATCATCGACAACCTCGTCGAGGTGGTACGAACGGAACTGGCCGGATTGAAGCCCAGCCAGGCAGCCGGTGCCCTCAGCCGGCGCTACTGGCCGCCGGCTGCCCGGCGAACGACACGATCTCCTCGATACCCGGGGCGTAGCCGTCGCTCGTATCCACGACCAGCGTCGGTACATCCAGCGAGATCGGAACCCACGCCTCCAGTGGCCACTCGCCATTGGCGATGGCCCGCAACAGGTCGTGGTCGGCGTGCGCCGCCCTCCGCACGTTCACCTCGGCCCGGCGGACGATCCGCTCATGGGCGACGGCACTGCCGACAGCGCAGCAAACCACCCGGATGTCCGCGACCCCGGCCAAGGGCTCCAGGTTCGGCCGCCACAGCTTGTCCTGGAAGGCCGCTTCCGCGACGACGGTCACACCTGCCTCCAGCATCGTCCGCAGGACGCTGAAGAACACCGTGAGAGTCCGCCACGTGAGCGGATCGCGGCACTCGCCTAGTGCTCTGACCGCATTGCATGCAGCGCGCGGGGCTGGACGGTGTGGTTCGGGTGGTGAGAGTTGGCAAGGGTGAACTGCCGTAAGGGTCCGAAGTGGGCCTCGATCGGGTTCGCCCAGGAGGCGTTGGTCGGGGTGAAGCACAGCTCGACCCGATGCTTCTTCGCCCAGGTTCGGATCTTGGCGCCCTTGTGGGCGGACAGGTTGTCCGTGATCACGTATATGGGGGCGCCGTCGGGACGGGCGGCACAGATCGACTTCAGGGCGGCCAGGGACTGCACGGCGCCCTTGTGGCGGCGGTTGACGCCCCACAGAGTGTCGTCACCGATGGAGTAACAGCCGTGAAAGTAGGTGACGCCGTGGGTGCGGTGGTAGGTCGCCGGGATCCGCTGGGGTCGGTTCTGCGGCGTCCAGCAGGACCCTGTGGTGGGGCGGATGCCGAGCGGCCCGAACTCGTCGAAGGCGAAAACGCGGTCGGGTAAGTGCTCCAGAACGTGCTCAATGCGCTCCAGCTTGAGGTCTCGCTGCGGGTCGGTGGACTCCTTCCAGGCCTTGGTGCGCTGGAACGTAACCCCGCGTCGCGACAGGAGGCAACGGAGTGCCTCGCAGCCGATGCGTATCACCCGACCGTGGACTTCGCGCAGGTAGGCGGAGAGTTTGCGGATCGACCAGCGGCTGAAGGGCTGGCCGAGTCCGACCGGGCGTGTGGTGGCCGTCGCGACGACGAAGTCCTCATCGTCAGGGCTGAGCAGGCGGGAACGGCCTCCCGCCCACTTGGGGTCCAAGCAGGCCAGGCCGATCTCGTTGAAGCGGTGGATGAGATCGCGCACGGTGTCCTCGTCAGCTGCCACGAGTTGGGCGATGACCGGCACCCGATTCCCGCCGGCCGACGCCAGCAGCATCATCGTGCGGCGGTACCGTACCGAACTGGTGCTGCCCCGGCGCACGATCTGTTGCAGCCGTTGCCCCTCCTGGTCGCTCAGTCTGCGTACTCGTACAGGTTCTGCCATCGCTTCTCCCCTTGCAGGCCGGACCAGTCATGCCTGGTGGCGTGCGGCTTGCCTAGCATCTCGTGCCATGAGCAATTCACAGCCCCTTCTCGACTGGCTGCAGAGCTGGTACGCGCAGCAGTGCGACGGCCACTGGGAACACGAGTGGGGCGTGAAAATCGCCACGCTCGACAATCCCGGTTGGACCATCGAGATCGATCTGGAGGAGACGGATCTGGAAGAATGCGAGTACCCCCGCCAGGAAGTCAACCGCAGCACGCAGGACTGGGTCTGCGCCTGGACCGCTGAGAAAACCTTCCATGCCGCGTGCGGCCCCGGAAACCTCACCGAGGCCCTCACGCTGTTTCGCACCTGGGTGACCACGACCGCTTCCTGAGTCGGTGCAGAGCCGGAGACCAACCCGGTGAACCTATGCGGTCAGAGCACTAGAACCCCGGGGTGGAGTGGACCATCCCCTCCTTGATCTCATCACGGCAGACAGCCGGGCAACCGAGCGACCGGGCGATCTCGTGGGCGAGCGTCGTCTTGCCCGAGCCCGCAGGACCGCTCACCACAGTCAGCGCCGGGGACGTCACGGCTGCATTCCCGCACCGAAGGACGGTGGCGAACTGGGAACCCAACGGGCCGAAGACGCAATCCCGCCTTCGCTCCCGCCCTGCGCCGAAGCGGAACTCCGGGGCCGGGCCCGGTAAATGGCCCGCCATCATCGACGCCGGCACCTGGGCGAACGTCCGCGCGCGTCGCGAGTACCGGTCGGCGGTCCGGCGGCGATTCCGAAGCAGGCGGTTCTCTCTGTGTGCCGGCTGCAATGGCGGGGCAAAGGGTCGCCCGCTGTGACGACCGGTGACGCCCATCACGCTTGAGGCCCCGCCGACCGGTCGGGGCCTCAAGAGGGTGTCGCTCCACACGGCAATCAACGAGGACGAAGAGAGCCGGTTACTGCTCGGGGGCCGACGAGGCCGGAAGAGATACAGTCGGCGTCTTCGTCAAGCCGGACAGATCGCGCCGCAACGGTAGATGACGAGGCGATCAACGGGTGCTCGGTACTGCTACAGGGCCAGGCTGTGACGGAACGGTCACGGTGCCTTCCCGGGGTGAGCGCGCCACGACGGCTTCCACAGGCTGGGGTGTACGCCGCCACAGTTGCCCCAGGAACTGGTAGAAGCGGTCCGGGAGGAACGCGGCATCGGCGATGATCATCGCGCCGGAGAAGAGCGGCAGCCCCATGAATACCGCGATACCCATGTGCATGCCCAACAGCATCGTCAGGACGGGGTACTTGAGCCTGCCGAACAGGACGAACGGGAAGGCGACCTGCAACAGGACGGTCAGATAGCCGACGACGGTGATCAGCGTGGTGTGGCCGTCAGCCATGAGAGACAGCGCGGGCCACGGACGGAACAGGTCGAGGTTCAGTACGTAATGGAGAGCGGCCCCGCTGCCCCAGGAACTGCCCTGCACTTTGTACAGGCCGGCGGAGCCGTAGAGGATGCACGCCTGGGCGGCGATGACGAACATGCCGCAGTTGTGCAGCACGGTGACCAACGTTGCGCGCGCGTCACGGAGTTGAGCCACAAGCCCGCTCTTCGCCGGGCGCGCCTGACCCGTCGGCCGCTTCGGTGCTCTGTCTTCGGATGCCTGAAGCCGGGTCCTGCGCGCGTCAAGGGACCAGCGTCGGCCGCACGCGGTGAGAACGAGATAGACGGCCATGAGGAGGATGAGGTTGTCTCCTCCGTCCGTCATGAAGATCGACCTGGCGTGGAACGACGCCACCACCGCCGCGAACAGTACGGATACGGCTCTGGTCCGCCAGCCCAGCGTGAACAGCACGGACGTCGCGACAGCTACCGCGTAACAGACCTCGAAATACGCCCTGCTGTCGGACAAGGTGAGGATGCTGACCCATCCCGTCTGGTCGAACAGCTCCTTCGCCAGCTCCGGCGTCCATGCCGAACCCGGCCCCCAGATTCCGTCACGGTGGGGGAACTCGCGTAGTAGGAAGGCGAGGTAGAGCAGTCCGTACCCGATGCGCAGCACCGCGGCGGCATACAGGGACACCGGCCGCTCGGTCAGCGTCGCCGTGACCGCACCGGCCCGGCGGAGGAGACGCCCCGCGATGTCCGCGCACGCTCGCAGGCGGATGCGCGGCTGAGAAGCGGGAGCCGCGCCCGGCTTGTGTTCAGTTCCCATCGGGGGTCACCTTCCACCAGGGGAGAAGACGGGTGTCGACGGGCGCTTGTGTGGTCGTGGCCTTCGACCGGCCGGCATCCGCCGTGGCGGGCGCGGTGATGGGCCGGGCGATCACACGAAGCTGGATGGACTCGAACGCGCCACGGTGAAGGGCGGCGACACGGTTCGCCGCGATGTTGCGCAGATACTTCTGGATCATCACAGCGCGTTCCGAATGCGGCACGTCGTCGGTGCCCTGCAGTTCGGAGTACGAGGTCCAGGCCCGGCGCAGCATGTTCTGCGTCGTATGGCTCGGGAAGACGTTGTGCTCGACGGCGGAATTGTCCACCGCGCTCAGATCGAACCAGGCGCTCACCTGGACGGTTCCGTCAGGAGCGGTGTGCGCGGTTCTCGCGGAGATCTGCCGGTTGACGGACTCCGGTTCCGGGGCGAACAGCCGCCAGTTCTGCTCGAAGAGCGGATAGACCCAGGCGGTGACCTGCCGGCTGAGCTGCCGGGAGACGGGGTTCGGCGGAGCCACGTGCAGAAACACCATGACCACATGGATCAGAGATGCCGCCAGACACAGCAGAACGGCGGCCCAGATCCCCGCCCTCAGCGGAACGGCCAACCGGGACGATGCGCGGACGGGGGGCGGTTCTCCGGATGATTGCGTTGCCGTCGGCCTGGTGCCTGTCTGCTCCCGGTCCTTCACATCCGCTGATTCGATGCCGCCCGGCACAGCCCCACCCGGCCTTTCCAATTCGGTGCTCACCTGCGTGTTCCTCGTACCTTCGCCGATGGCGCGGGACGGATCGTTCCTGATTCCGTCCCGCGCCACCGGTCGTGCTCGTGCTGTCAGCCGGTGAAGGCCGTGCGCTCACCGGTCATGTTCGGCTTGTCGCCGTAGCCCTGGTGGCCGCCCCAGCTACTCGGGATGCTGCGTTCGGGACCGCCATAGCCCTGGTCACCGTGGTCCGGGCCGCCGTGCTCGGGCTTGCCGTGCTCGGGACCGCCGTGCTCCGGACCGCCGTGCTCGGGACCGCCGTGCTCCGGACCGCCATGCTCCGGACCGCCATGCTCCGGACCGCCGTGCTCCGGCTTACCGTGTTCAGGACCGCCGTGGTGGGGACCGCCGTGGTGGGGACCGCCGTGCCACGGGCCGTGTCCGTGGTGCGGCTTGCCCGGCTTCTGGTGGTGGCCGTGGTGGCCGTGGCCGGGCTTGATGGGCTTGACGGGCTTCCCGCCGTTCCCACCGGTGACATTCCCGCCGCTGATGTTGCCGGCCGTGTTGCCCGCGACGATGCCGCCCGTCACAACCCCGCCCAGAAGACCACCGTTCGTGACACCGCCCGTGATCAGGCCACCGAGCACGCCGCTCGTGGCGCTGCCCGTCGTGCCCGCGGTGGTGGCGCCGGTGGTACCGGTCGTGGTGGCGCCGGTGGTACCGGTCGTGGTCCCCCCGGTCGTCGTGCCGGGGCACTGCGGGCGGGTGATCCTGTTGGTGTCGAGCGTCACCGAGCCGTTACGCGCCAGCGCCCGGCCGTCGATGCTCGCGTTCGTGGTCACCGAAATCGAAGTCAGGGCCATGATGGTGCCCACGAAGGTGGTGCCGGTGCCCAGCGTGGCCGAACTGCCGATCTGCCAGAACACGTTGCACGGCGAAGCGCCATTGATGAGAAGCACCCGACTGGCGGACGCCGTCGTCAGCCCCGAACCCACCTGGAACACCCATACGGCGTTGGGGTCGCCCTGCGCGTCCAGGGTGAGGGTGCCGGTGAGTCCCAGCGTCGACGAAGCGGTATAGACGCCCGGAACGAGCGTCAGGCCACCGGCGTCCGGCGGAAGAGCGGCGTCCGTGGCCTGTCCGGCAGCGTTGTTGTATGCCACGACCAGGTCGGACTTGGCCTGAAGGGCCGCCGCGTCGGCGGAGTGCTGAGTCCCGTTCACCAGCCCCGGCGGGAACCCGCTGATCGCCGTACCCGGGCTCACGCCGAGGTCTCCGGTGATCACCGAGGGGCCGGTATTGGTGACCGACTGACCTGCCAGGACCGCGTAACTGGTCGCTGTACCCAGAGGGACAGGTGTCGCGATGGCATTCGCCCGTGTTGATGTAGCGGCGACCACGGTCGCGGCGAGCAGTACGGTGAGTACCGCCCCAACCCAGGTCGACATCGTGCGCCATAGAGCCGTGCCAGGGAAATTGAGCGTCATCGAGGGACCAACTCCTGAGTGAGACGGTGGCGTAGCGGGCACTTCCCGGTTTGCGCAGGCCGTCCTTTTCTGTCGCTGGCATACAACACTGCCGAGTACGCATTTATGTGACGCATACGAGTGATTTCCATGAACTCGCTACACAATGGCTATTTCGGGCGGGCGTTCATGGGCGTGTCGGCGCTTGCCGACTCCAGCACGCACGAAAGCGGTTCAGTGATTCCCTTGCCGAGCAATTTCGTGGCGCACTAAATTGTCATCATTCGATCGGATTTATACGCCATCCGATACCGTCATGACGCGAATTCACCTCACGCGCGAAAGGTCGACCAAAGTCCGCGTGGCGGGCTTTCGGATCGGCGATGATTCGAATTACGAGATCGCTCCCCGCTCGACAGAGCCGGGCCTGTTCACTGCTTTCCGCATGACAGCAACGCTGACGGCAACGCCAGGCAACGACGAGGGCCCGCTGATCGCCTGCATCGGCCCGGTTCAGGACCGCACGGCGGCCCTCCCGAGGCTGCGCGGTCCCGTGCACAAGAAGCCTGCAGATAAGAAGCACGATCGGGGTCCATCGCATCGGGACAGGCCGGTTCGTGACCGATGCAAAAAGGAGCTATTCCGTAGCCCGTGGCCCTGGCCTATGTTCCGTCGGCAACGCGCAGGCCGGAGTACCGCCCGGCATCCGCTCGCGGTTGTTGGCGATGAGGCGGTAGACGCCGTGGGCGATCCAGCGAAAGGGAGGCAGGGTAAGCATTCCGCCCAGCCATGCCCATCCCTTGCCCGCGTTCAGCAGTAGCTTGGCGACGGCCTGCGCACCGCCGTGCACAGACCCGGCCGACGTGATCCACAGCAACTCGTACTCCGCTCGTTGCCGGGTGGTGCCGAGAGAGGCCAAATCCGTGAACTGCCATGGGGTAACGGCGCAGCGAATTCGCAGGTGCCGCTCAAGGAATGTCACCGAGGTCGTACAGAAGGCGCAGTCGCCGTCATAGACAAGGACAGGTCGGGTCTGCATGACCTCATCATGCCTCGGCAAGCCCCGGCGGCCCAGCAGGCCGGCCACCGTCGGCGCCCGCCACCGTCGCCCGCCACCGTCGGCGCCCGCCACCTCATGGCTGCCCAAGCCCGGCGACAAGACCGGCCAAGCCGTTGGACCATCACCAGGTGAGTCCCCGAAACGCAGCCGGGAATCCCGTCCTGTGTCCCCAAGATCCCCAAGGTTCCCGAGTCGTTGAGAGCGCGAGGCGCTTGAGCCCCTGCGTCCGGCCCCAAATGCCTGGTCACGCACACGTTCAAGGACCACCGACCGGAGTAGAGCCGGAGTAGAGTGAGAGCACCGGGAGTACTTCGCACACCGGCTCCCAGGCGGGTGTCGTTCTCGGCGAGCAACAACACCGGGACGTGGAAGACGCGCCCGGGGACAGGTCCGCGCCATGACCGCGTCCATGGAACGTACGGCCATCAATGATCCTGTGCCCTCGCCGCCGGTCCGGCTGTCCCTGACCCCGACGGGGTCGGCTCCGGGTCTCCTGGACGGTGCCTGGTGGCCTCGCTCCCGCGACCTGTCTCGTGAACTCCCCGCCCTCACGGACGTGTTGGACGCACGTTGGGGCCGGATCACTCGTGTCACGGTGAACCCGGCCCACTGGCCGGTGATCCCACGCAAGGTGCCCGTGACCGGGCATACGGTGCACGTGGGCTGGTTCGCGAATGAGCAGGACCCGAACAAGCTGATCCTCCTCTCCTACACCAGAGGCCGCTGGGACCTCTTGGTGATCCCGCCGGAGACCGGGGCGGCCGCCGCCGCCCGGCTGCTGTCGGCCGCAGCCGCCCCAGGGGGCCTCCTCACCGCCAGCGCTCTGATGGCCGAGGAGGACTCGGCCCGCGAAGGGACAGAAACCCGGAGCCAGGAAGAGGACTGGGATACCGACGGCGGGGCCGGCTCGGCGGCACAGAACCTGGTCCGGCCCGGCCGACGGAGCCGGAAGAGTCGACCACCGGCCGGATCCACCGGAGCGTCCGCCGTCACCACCCACAGCGAGCACCACGACCGGGGCCGGGTATGACGCCGGTTCCCCCGACATATCGGTGGTCTGACGCGATGGCGCCAGACCACCGACACGTCGTCTCTGAGAAGCGAGGTCAGCATGAAGCCATCGGAACCGCCCTCGGACTGGCGCGCCGACGTCCGCATCGTCGCCGTGTCCCCCGAGGCATCCCGCCGGGTCGCTGAGGTTCTGCGTCGATGCTTCGCCGCCACCGAACAGCGCAGCTACCCCGCGGACGGTGAAAGCGGAACCCGCCTCCACCTCACCGTGGACACCACGCGCGTGGCAGAACCGGCCCAGTCCTGGCTCGTCACCAGTCGATCCGCTGGGAGGGATCGCACGCAGGCGGACGAAGTCTGACACGGGCCCCTCGAAGAGCCGACAGGCCGTCTCCACCCCCGTCCCGCAGACTCCAGGTCAACGCCCGGCACGAGGGAGCGGCAATCACGGCCACTCCCCACGAGTGGAACAGCCGTTTCCGCTTCCGCTTAGGCCATATTGTCCAATGAATCTCTTATGCCGGAAGTGCACATCGGTCATAAAATGGGATGTGGGTCGGCGCACTCTCACGTGCAATGACCCGGAAGGGCGGCCCCGGTGTGTATACGCCGGGGCCGTTGGCAGCATGGCCCATTTCAGCCGCTGCCCGAGAGCGACGCTGTCACGAAGGCGTCGCCCACGAGCGACACAAGATCGACGCCCCGGAAGCGATCTACGCCTACACCGCTCCCGACGAAGCGGCCACGGCCACCGTCCGACCGGCTCGCCCACCCCACCGACGTCTGGTCTTCGCCCACGTAAAGGCCGCGATTCCGCGACCGGGCCGCGTTGCCGGGGCGCCACATGGAGGGGCCGCTGCGGCAGACGCGTCGACCGCCGGTTGCAGTTGTGGTTGCGTTCGGCACCGTTCAACATCATCCGGACGGAGACAACCGGATCACTCCACCACAGCCCAGGACGCCTACGAGCCGACGCGAGCGCCTCCATACCGATGCCCTCGGCCCCCGGTGGCACGACGGAGCCCACTACCGCGTATCTGACCAGTCCCGCTTCCCCGGCCGACGGCTCGTCGGCCGGCACCTCCGCGACCGTCACCCGCGCATCGGCCAACCGCTCAAGATCGTGTCCGGCCGCTCCGAGTGTGGCCTGCACCCGCTCGGCTTCCTCCCGCAGGCGCGCCCAGAGAGCCGGCCCCACCCGCATACCGCTCGAAAGAAGCTCAGGGCGCGAGTTCGATTCTCGTCACCCGCTCCATGAAGAAGCCCCAGGTCAATGGCCCGGGGTTTCGTTGTTGTCTAGACCTCTCATGGCCTCTCGCACCACTTGCGCACCACTTGGGACATTGTCCGAGTCCGACCGCCCGTCGCCGTGGTTGCTGACGGCGTCCTTCCGCGCCGCCCGTACGCGGGCGTCGAGGCCCTGGCTGATAGATCAGCGCCGCCTTCTCCGACGACTGGCCGGCGCGCACCATGACGTCCTTGAGCGTGCCGCCGGACTGAGCGACGAGGGTGTTGCCGGTGTGCCGCAGGTCGTAGAAGCGGAAGTTGGGCGGCAACCCGACCTTGTCCCATGCCTTGCGCCACTCCGCCCGAACGTGGAACGACGGAAGGGGGCCGCCAGCGTGGACCCATCGCGTCGGCGAGCGTGTCCGCCTGCTCCACGGTGGCCATCGGCCGCTCGTCGGCGGACTCCTTGCCCGCCCCGTTGATCCGGCACGGGTTACGCCGGATCAGCTCATCGTCAGCCGCCGTCTACAGAATCGCCTTCACGAGCCTGTACGCCTTCGCGACCGTCGTGTCTGCCTTGAGCGTCTCCAGACGTTCGGCACGCCAGGCACGAATCCGGGGAGGAGTGATCTCGTCAAGGTCCCATTGCCGGAAGGCAGGCAGGATGTGCAGCCGCAGCAAGCGGCGGTACAGCTCTCCCGTGGTGGCCGCGAGCTCGCGCTCGTCGACCCAGCGCAAGGCGTACTCCTCGAAGTTGACGGCCCCGGCATCCGGGTCGGTCCAGTCACCTCGGGTGAGATCCGCCTCGATCTGGGACAGCCAGATGTCCGCGTCCGTCTTGGTCGCGAAGGTCTCCGGCGCGCGCCGCCGCAGCCCGGCGGGGTCGACGTAGCTGGCCGTCCAACGCCCCGACGCGTACTGCCGCACCGCTCCGAAGCGGCGCTTCGCCGCCTTCTTCCTCGCCATCAGGCCGCCCTCTTGTTGCGGGCGCGGGTCCGACGGACAGCGGGCTGGACGGTGTTGGTCTCGATGAACACGTCAAGCACGCTCCGAATACAGCAGCCATGCCATGGGATCACCCCCGCCGCCTGCAACTGCTGCTGAAGGACTACGGCATCAGCTCGGCCAACCACCGCTTCCCCGGCGGCACACAAGCCAAGGGCTTCGCCCGCAACCAGTTCCTCGACGCCTGGGCCCGCTACTGCCCCGCGCAGGAACCGGCACCCGCCACCCACGCCCGCCGGTACCCGCGCGCACCCCCTTCCCGGAGTACTTCCGCGTGCCCCCAGCCACACCCACCGCCCCGATACCCACACCCGGAAGCGCCGCGATCCGCGCCGGCCGCCAGCGGGGCGAACTCCTGGCCGCCTACGGGGAGAACGACATGGCCGTTGACACTGCCGGGCGGACACGTGCCATCGGTCAGGCGATTCGTCAGGACCTGCGGGCGGTCGGGGCGTCGGCCCGGATCCTGGCGGACGATTCGCCGGACGGGGCACGGGAGGGCCCAGAGCGGCGCCGCTTGGAGCGGACTCCGCAACGCCGCCACTGACAGGGGCGGCCCCCGGGCCCTCGCGCGCGGGCTCCAGATCCGGACAGTACCCAGCTGGCGAGCGACCTCCGTCAAGTTCATGTTACTGAACAACAAACATGTACAGATGATTGAAGCACCCACAAGGCGCCTTGGACACCCTGATGCGTTCAGGTTGCTGAACAAGAATCATGTACAGGGTCATTGACGTGTCCATGGAGCGTCCCTACCGTTCCTGACCAAGCGCCTTCTCCGGTACCTCCACCGAGTCCTGACCAGACCCACCCCACCTGGAGACACGATGCAAGTGAAGCCCCTCATGGCGTGCGTCAGCCTGCTGACCGGCACGCTCTTCACCCTCCCCGGCACCACCGCGCAGGCTGTATCCGTACCTCACGAGGCGTTGTCCGCCGCCGCGCTGTACGTGTCGCCGAACGGCATCGACAGCGCGGCGGGCACGCAGTCCGCCCCGACGACCCTCACCTCGGCGATCGCAAGGATCACACCCGGCGGAACGATCTACTTACGGGGCGGCACGTACCGTTACTCGCAGACCGTCACCATCCCGCAGGGCGCCGATGGCACCTCGGGCGACCGCACCGAACTGACCGCCTATCCGGGCGAGACGCCGGTGCTGAACTTCGCGGCCCAGTCGGCGAGTCCGTCGAACCGCGGGCTCGCCGTCAACGGGTCGTACTGGCATGTCAAGGGAATCGTCGTCGAGCGCGCCGGGGACAACGGAATCTTCGTCGGCGGCAGTGGCAACGTGTTCGAGCGCACGGTGACGCGCTTCAACCGCGACACCGGGTTGCAGCTCTCGCGGATGGCATCCGACACCCCCCGCGACCGGTGGCCGTCCAACAACCTCATCCTGAGCGCGGAGTCCCACGACAACGCCGACTCCGACGGTGAGGACGCCGACGGCTTCGCCGCCAAGCTCACCTCCGGACCCGGCAATGTCTTCCGCTACGCCGTGTCCCACAACAACATCGACGACGGCTGGGACCTCTACACCAAGCCGGATACCGGCGCGATCGGCGCGGTGACCATCGAGGACTCCCTCGCCTACGAGAACGGCACCCTCTCCGACGGCACCCAGAACTCCAGCGGTGACCGCAACGGCTACAAGCTCGGCGGCGAGGACATCAAGGTCAATCACGTCGTTCGCCGCAGCATCGCCTACGACAACGGCAAGCACGGATTCACCTACAACCGGAACCCGGGCAGCATGACGGTCTCGGACAACGTCAGCATCGACAACGCCGAGCGCAACTTCTCGTTCGACGCCGGTACCTCGGTCTTCCGCGGCAACGTCTCCTGCCGCGACGACGACGGGTCCAACGACAAGACCGTGGGCAACGCCGACGGATCGAACCAGTTCTGGACCGGCTCGAACGGATCGCGGTGTTCCGCGTACACCGGGGCACTGGGCTGGTCCTTCGCCGCGGACGGCCGCCTCGTGGTGACCTTCGGCGGCAACCAGGTCACGCCGTAACCGGTCCTCTCCGCAGGGCGTGTCCCAGCACAACGACAACGGCGGCAAGAACGACAACGGCAGCAACAACACCCGCGTACGAGACGGAAGTTGAGGCGAAGATGAGACGAGGACGATCAGTCGCTCCGCGACTCCATGCGGCGCTGGCCACGATGGCTCTCGCGGCCGTGACCGGTGTGGTTCTGTCCATGCCCGAGGCGTCGGCGGCGACCGGCGGTGTCACCGGCTACGCGACCCAGAACGGTGGGACCACCGGCGGTACGGGCGGACAGACGGTGCGGGCCACCACGGGGACCGCGATCCACGCGGCCCTGTGCGGCCGGGCCAGCAGCAGCACCCCGATCACCATCGAGGTGCAGGGGACGATCAACCACGGCAACACCAGCAAGGTGTCGGGCGACAGTTGCAACACCGCCGCCGGCGTGATCGAGCTCAAGGAGATCAGCAACGTGACGCTCATCGGCGTCGGCAGCGGAGCCGTCTTCGACCAACTGGGCATCCACATTCGCAAGTCCAGCAACATCATCATCCAGAACGTGACCGTCCGGAACGTCAAGAAGTCCGGCTCGCCCACGTCCAACGGCGGTGACGCCATCGGCATGGAGAGCGACGTCCACAACATCTGGGTCGATCACGTCACCCTGGAGGCATCGGGTGGGGAGTCGGAGGGGTACGACGGCCTCTTCGACCTGAAGAACAACACCCGGTACGTGACCCTCTCCTACAGCACGCTGCGCAACTCCGGCCGCGGTGGCCTCGTCGGGTCCAGCGAGAGCGAACTCTCGAACAGCTTCATCACGTACCACCACAACCTGTACGAGAACATCGACTCCCGCACGCCGTTGCTGCGCGGCGGCATAGCCCACATCTACAACAACCACTACGTGAAGCTCAACGAGTCCGGCATCAACTCCCGGGCCGGGGCCCGCGCCAAGGTGGACAACAACTACTTCAAGGACTCCAAGGACGTCCTGGGCACCTTCTACACCGACGCAGCCGGGTACTGGCAGGTCAGCGGCAACATTCTCGACAACGTGACCTGGTCCAGCCCCGGTAGCGAGAACAACCCCGCAGGGCCCGACCTGAAGTCCAACACCACGGTCGGCATCCCCTATTCCTACAGTCTCGACGCGGCCGGCTGCGTGCCGAACATCGTGGCCCGGACGGCAGGTGCCAACAAGGGGCTCCAGGTGTCGGACGGCAACTGCCAGGTGTAGTGATCACGAGCGTTGTCGACGCTCGTCGGGGCTCGAACATGGCGAAGACCTCCGTGCGGTGGGAGCTGTCCCGGCACCCACCCACGGAGGTCTTCGCCTTTGATCAAGACCTCCACGTCAACAACGCTCGTGATCAGTACGCCTAGGTCGGCTTGCGGCCCGCCGTCAAGCGGCCTTCCCCGGAACGGGAACGCGCCTCGCGGAGGGTCGGAACAGTGCGGGCACGTTCTGGGTTGAACCGCGCGTTCCGCACACCTCGTCGTGAGAATGAGTTGCAGGGCCACACCGGCCAGTGCGGTCCGGTTCCGGGTGGTCAGGTGGTCAGGTGGTGCCGGCCGGCCGGATTCAGGGAACGAGGTGGCCCGCGGCGCGGAACAGTTCGTACCACTCGGCCCGGGTGAGTGGAAGTTCTGAGCCCTGGGCGGCGCCCGCGACGCGCTCCGGGTTGGTGGTGCCCAGCACGACCTGCATCTGAGCGGGGTGGCGGGTGATCCAGGCAGTCGCGATCGCGATGGCGGGGACGTCGTACTGGCCGGCAAGACGGTCGATAACGGCGTTGAGCTCGGGGTAGTCCGGCGAGCCGAGGAAGACCCCCGTGAAGAAACCGGCCTGGAAGGGAGACCATGCCTGGATGGTGATGTCGTTCAGACGACAGTAGTCGACGATCCCTCCGCCATCGAGGGTGACCGACTGCTGCTCCGCGAGCATGTTCGCAGCGACCCCTTGAGTGATGATCGGCCCGTGTGTGATCGAGAGCTGAAGCTGGTTGGCCACGATGGGCTGACGCACGTACCTGCGCAGCAGGTCGATCTGGCGTGGGGTCTGGTTCGAGACGCCGAAGGCGCGCACCTTCCCCGAGGATTCGAGCTCATCGAAGGCGCGGGCGACCTCTTCGGGCTCGACAAGCGCGTCGGGGCGGTGCAGCAGCAGGATGTCGATGCGGTCGGTCCGCAGGGCCGCGAGTGAGCCCTCGACCGATTTGACGATGTGGTCGTAAGAGAAGTCGTAGTACGGCCCGTCCGTCACGATTCCCGCCTTGGTCTGGATCGTGATCTCGTCGCGCTGCGACGGGCTCAGCGCCATCGCGTCGGCGAAGCGGCGTTCACATTCGTGCAGCTCGCCTCCGTATACGTCGGCGTGGTCGACGAAGTCGATGCCCGCATCGCGCGCGGTGCGGACGAGTTCGCGGACGTCCTCGTCCGTCTTGTCGGCGATACGCATCAAGCCGAGCACGACGTTCGGGGCGAGGATGTCGGTGCCGGGCATGGTGAAGGTCTTCACGACGGCTTTCCTTTCAACTTTTCAGGTCCCGCACAGACTTTTCAGGTCCCGCACAGCACAAACGGGTCCACTCTGCACCTTAGGGGGCGGAGGGTCCATCGGCGGCAGCGAGTCCCGGATGCTCGCGGGACGGGACGCACCGGGGACCGGGATCACGACGGGTGGGAGGGCGAGGTGCGGAGCCCAACCCGGCATCGCCGCTCGCCCGTCTCCCCCGGCATCGAGTCCAGCGATCGATCTCGCCGACCCGCCGGAATGCCGCAGCAATGGTACGTGCCCGTCCAAGGAACGCGGCCGCATCCGCAGCGAGAGGGACATTCGCCACGGGCGGACGTCCCCTCCGGCCCCGGCCTGACAACTTCCAACTACTGCCATGGCGAATCGCTGCCCGAGAGGCGGCCCGGTCGGCATGCCTCGCGCAAGAGACCACCCCACGCGGAGCCTCCACAGCTGCCGCGTGCCATCGCATGCCATTCGTAGGGGCAAACAACGGTGACTACGGGCATCATCCGACCGTCGGCCGGGCACACGTCTGTACAAGGTTCTCGCTGGTCAGGAGCATACGAGGCGACCGGATGCTCGTTGATTCCCAAGCTCAGAGCGCGAGTTCGATTCTCGTCACCCGCTCCACACAAAAGCCCCAGGCCAACGGCCGGGGCCTCTTTGTTGCCTAGACCATTTCGAGTGACCTGCGCGACACGATGGCCGGATCATGGACGCGTGCGGCCGTAAAGCGCCGGACCAGCGGGATGCCGGTCCGGCGCTCGGAGAAGCGTCACGCCTCTCGCGAGACGAGTCCATCGACGTCACGCCGACGCGGAACGAGTGGGTGGACAGTCGCGCCCTCGCTGGCGCCCTCCGCCGCCTTCACCTGCTGACGGCGTACGTCGGTGTCGATGTCGGCGGCGAGCTTGCGCTGGTGCTCCTTGGTGGAGTGCTGATAGATCAACTGCTCCTTCTCGGACGACTGACCCGCGCGGACCATCAGGTCCTTCAGCTTGGCGCCGGTGTCGGCGGCGAGGGTGTTGCCGGTGTGCCGCAGGTCGTAGAAGCGGAAATCCCCGGGCAGGCCGACCTTGTCGCGCGCCCTGCGCCACTTGCAGCCGAAGGTGGTCCCCCGCAGCGCCGCCCCCTTCTCGCCGACGGACACCAGCCCATCGGGCCCGGCGTGGTCCTCCCCGGCGCCGTCGTTCTCCGCGTCACCGTCGCCTTCCGGGCCGCCGTCCGCCACCGCCTCCCCGTCGCGCCCGGCCGCGCGCGCATCCGGCTCCGCGGCGGCCGTGGTTCAACCGGTGCGGACCGGTGGGGCAAGCACCCCCGAGGCCGAGCCGCCGCCGTCCGTGGAGTCCGGGGCAAACACACTCTCGCCGGACTCCGTGTCGCGCCTCCGGAACGTCTCCGCCGACCAGTACGGAAACCTGCGGCGGCTACGGAGGCACTGGCTACGCGCGGTGGCGTTTCGGGAGCTCCACCGCAGCAGGCCAGACCCTGCAGAACACCCCTGACCGGGCATTGCCTGGAGATCGCCGCCCCGGCGTACGGCGGCGGCAAGCAACGGAGTCCTACCGGGACCGGAGTCCGGGGCCGTCCAGGCCCTGTCCGGCCGCTCCACAACAACGTCAACGCGGTGGACGCGTCCGCGTCGAGCACTCAGCCCTTACGAGCTGAGGTGGTTTCATCGAAGCAGTCCCCCCGGACGGCGAGAGGCGACGAAGCCCGTGCCCTAACAGCCGGTCAGGTCCACGATGAGATCGCAGTACGGGTCGTCCGGTGCGGGCTGGTGGCGTTCTTTTTCCTCGATGAGGGAGGGGAGGGAGGCGGTCAGCGCGGTGAGTGTGTCGGTGAGGTGGATGTCGACACCGATGAGACCGGAGCGGCCCGGATGCTGTACGTACAGGCGCATCAGACCACCGTCTTTCATCACAAAGCCGATCAGGAAGGGGTTTTCGTCGTCGCCGGGGTCGGACAGAGCGCGCAGGACGCTGAGCGCCTGCTCCTCCTCGGGCTCGGGGGCGGGGGTGATCTCCTCCGGGTGAAGGCGGATGAGCGTCATCCCGAGCACGTCGCTGATGTCGTCACTGCTGTAGAGCTGGGTTCCGGACAGGACGGTGCGCAAGATGCCGGGGATGCAGGCGGGGGCCGCGGTGTCATGGGGGATCTCGTAGAGGAACGCCGGTTCCGGGTCCTGGATCGGGGCCCCGATCGACAACGTGACGGCCCACCTCTTGCGTGGCCAGGGCCGCTTCGTGCTCACGCCGCAGTTCCGGCGTGGGGAACACCTGATCGAGCACCCCAAGGACGCGGGCCAGGTTTTCGTGGCGGAGATGCCGGCCGTGGATTTCGTTGGGATCTTCGATGACCTTGCAGCCGTCCTCGACGGCGATCGGAACCAGGGCCGCCCATGACCAGCCAACAGAGCCGTAGAGGCCTTGATCCTCAACGCGCAGCGGCTCGGACGTCTGAAAATCGCCGTTCACCTGCAAGTACAGATACGGATGCTCCCCCGCACCAAGTACCGGCGCCGACATTCAGCACCCGGAAGTTGCGGTCACTCAGGCCCGTCCGCTACTCGATGAGCAGACTTCCAGCCACGACGGGTAGCCGCCTTGCGCAAGCGCCAGGACCTCACCAGGGCACTCACCGGTTTCGGTGAAGAGCTGTACATCTGCGGCCACGATCGTGCCCGGGCCGGTCGCTGCGGGCACAACCTCGCCGGCCGGTATGCGGCCTGCTCACAGGTGGGCGTCCAGGAACTCCCCGAGCGCGGTCCTGGACATCGGACCGCTCCCGGCCGCCATCGCCTCGCCCCGATCGATCAGCACGAAGGAGGGCGCGCCGGTGACGCCGTACCGCCGTACGGGGCCGGGGCACCTTGCGATGTCGGCCCGCACGACGATCAGTCGGCCCTCGTAGGCGTCGGCCACCTCCCGCACCAGGGGATCCATTTCCTTGCATGCTGCTGCGGCCTTGGGCCACACCCCGTGGAAGTACGCGAGCACCGGCACGTCCACCCTCGCCAGGATGAACTCGAACTCGGCGTCCTCATGGGGTTGTTGGACCCTGTTTGCCATCGGCACTCCTTGACGCTCCACTTGATGCGAGGCAGTGGGTGCCTCCTTGTGTCTCCCGACCGCGACGGCCCTACCGCCCGTCAGTGGGCCCTGCGCGCTCGGGCGGCCTTGCGGGCCTCCGCCATCGTGCGCGCCTCCGCGGCCTTGCGGGATTCCTTCGGCGGGCGGCCCGCGCGGGTACCCAGACCCCGGAACGCCGCGTTGCCGGTCTTCGCCCCGTCCTGCACCGGCGGGCGCTTCGCGCCTGTGATGCTGGTCAGCCTCTCCTCGCCGGAGCGAATCTGAGCGACCGTGGGCCGGATCCCGGCGTCCGACATCATCCGGTTCACGTCCCGGCGCTGGCCGGGCGTGACCAGCGTGACTACGCTGCCGGGCTCCCCGGCACGCGCGGTGCGCCCGCCGCGGTGGAGGTAGTCCTTGGGGTCGGAGGGCGGATCCACGTTGACGACGAGGTCCAGGTGCTCGACGTGGATGCCACGGGCAGCGACGTTGGTGGCCACCAGCACCGTGATCTCGCCGTCCTTGAACTGGGCCAGCGTGTGCGTGCGCTGCGGCTGCGACTTCCCGCTGTGCAGAGCACCCGCCTGTATGCCGCTGCTCCGCAAGTGGCGGGTGAACTGGTCCACACCGTGCTTGGTGTCCAGGAACATCAGCACCCGCCCGTCCCGAGCCGCGATCTCGGTGGCTGTCGCGTACTTGTCGGCGGGATGGACGTTCAGTACGTGGTGGTCCATCGTCGCGACCGAGCCCTCCGCCCGGTCGACCGCGGCGAACACCGGCTCACTCAGATATTGCCTGACCAGTTGATCGACGTTGCGGTCGAGCGTCGCGGAGAACAGCATCCGCTGCCCGCCGGGGGGCGTCCGGTCCAGGGTCTCCGAGACCTGCGGCAGGAAACCCATGTCGCACATCTGGTCCGCCTCGTCCAGCACCGCGATCCGCACCCGGTCCAGGTGACAGTCCCGCCGGGCGACGAGATCGGCCAGCCGTCCCGGCGTCGCCACCACGACCTCGGCACCCGCCCGGAGCGCCGCCACCTGCCGGCCGATCGCCAGCCCGCCGACCACAGTCACCGAGCGTAGCCCGAGCGCCTCCGCGTAGGGAGCCAGCGCCTCGCTCACCTGCTGCGCGAGTTCCCTTGTCGGCACCAGGACCAGCGCGAGAGGGCGCTTCGGTTCGGCGCGCCGGCCCGCCGTACGTGCGAGGAGCGCAAGCCCGAAGGCGAGGGTCTTTCCCGAGCCGGTCCGCGCGCGGCCGAGGACATCCCGGCCGGCCAGCGCGCTCGGCAGGGTGGCCGCCTGGATCGGGAATGGCTCCCGTATCCCGAGCCCCGCCAGCACCCCCATCAGCTCGACCGGCAGCTCCAGCTCCGCGAAGGAGCCGGCCGGCGGGAGGCCAGGCGCCAGTGTCCCCGGCACCGAGAACTCGCCCCGCGGGGCCCTCCCCGGGTCGGACCTGCCGGGTCCGGAGCGACCGGAGGCCGACTGCTTCGCCTTCATTGGGGGATCCTCGTTTCGGCGCCCTGAACGGACCTGGGCCCGTACCTTGTCCGGCACGGGCCCAGGCTCTCTGCAAGCGTGACCCAACCTTACCAGCGCGGGCCTCGCGCCGGCCGTCCCGCGGCCCGGCCGGGCACCCGCCCCGGGGATCGTCACGCGCTGAAGGCCGGTAGGGTCTTTCGTTTGGATCTGGCTGGATCAGGGAGCGGGGTCTGGTGCCGTGGATCGCAAGGCGGAGGAGGGAGGCGACGCGGAGCGTCGTCGACTGACGACAACGCGGCGAGGCGCGGTGCCAGGGCACGCGAGCCCAGCAAGATCCAAACGAGAGGCCCTAGGCCCCTCGACATCCGGGATGCTCTTGCCGAGCGGTACAAGGGTTCCTGCCGTAGGTGGCCGGGCGCTGGACGCGGTTGCCCCGCGGCTTGAGACCATGGCGGGCACGGTCGGGGCGCGGGCGATCGGGGAGTTCGGGATCGATGTCTCGCGCTTGCGCTGATACATGACCAGCATGTCCGTGCACGGCTGTCCGTGCACGGCGCATACTCGGCCGAAGGCCAGGACGCCGATTTACGAGTGAGAGCGTGATGGGCCCCTGCTGACGTCCCTCGACGTCGCCGCGCCCGTCCCCCACCGATGAATCCGTAAATCACTTCACATCATTCCGGGAGAACCTATGACCGTGAGCAAGAACATCAACAACCCTGTGGGCATGGGCGGCGGCCAGCGCAAGAGGCTGTCCCGCGCCGAACGGCAGAATAATGGTCCGCACCGCAACCTCGACCGCAAGGGCGCCGCCGACCGGAAGGCGGAGCTGGTGCGCAAGATCCGCGAGAAGGCAGGCGCAGCCGAGGGCGCCGGGCAGACGGGCGACGACGCCGCACAGAGCTGACGCACCACTGTCGCAGGGCGGCACCGCACGGGGCAGGGCCAGGGCCGCGACGCACGGTCCAGGCCCCGCTGCCGTACCGGGGGTCTGCGGCCGTACCGAACGCGGCCACTCCCGCTCAGCTCTCGGCCGACCACCAGCGTCTCAGCCGACCACCCGGGGATGGGCGTGCCACTACGTGCCAGTCAGGACGGTGAACAGCGGTCAGCAGGGGCCCGAACGAAACCACTGCGGCACGCTCCCAGGACGCGTTTCCCCAGGTCAGAGGCAGGCAAGCCTACGCAGTACAGGGCGATTCCCAAGCTCAGAGCGCGAGTTCGATTCTCGTCACCCGCTCCACGACAAACCCCCAGGTCACAGACCCGGGGGCCGTTTGTTATCTAGACCACTTTCACGGCGCGTGCCACCGCGTCCACGTAGGGACCGCTGACCTGTGCAACGGCGCCCACACCGCCGAGTCGGTGTTTCAGGACCAAAGGCAAAAGGCTCATCCATGTTCAGCGCACGAGGATCAGCCCGCAGCTGTACGCACGCGCGTGACCGATGCCCTGGGTAAGGGCGGCGACGAACGTCTCCGGATCGGTGACCGTGAGGTTCCCCTTGATCTCCGCACGAGCGATGCGCAGGCCTTTGTGTGGTGCCGGGCTGGAGACGCGCGGCAGCATGCGCACCGCCAGCCGTTCGGTGTCCGCGTCGGCCCCGATGCGGGTGACACCGTTGGGGGCGACCGCAGGTTCCCCGGACGGTTGCAGCCTGCGCGAGACCCACGTCCTCACGTGCTCGGGACGCGTGTGCGGGACGCGGGTGCCGCGGGACCTAGGCAGTGCACCCGGCGCCGACGGGAGGCTGTAGACCGGGTTGACGACCGTACGGAAGTCGACGCGGTCTCCGATGCGGAAGGTGTGGTCGACGGTCAGGGTCTCCGGTGTCTCGGCCAAGGCGGCCCGGGGAACGCGACTCCAGTCGGCGGGGACGGACGACTGGACCACCAGGTTGAGCCGTGCCTGCCGGAGATCGACGGCCCAGGTCGACAGGATGCCCATCTGGGAGCGGGCGTCGGGGCTGTCGTCATCCACCCAGCCGGGGAAACCGCTCATGACGGTCCGGTGCATGTCCTGTGCGTCGATGAGTGATTTGGCAGCGAGAGGATGCCGGGCGTCCAGGGTCAGCAGGGTCTGTGTGGCGACGAACCTGGCAACCCCGCGCGGGGCTGACGGTACATGCGAGGTGTCGGGGGTCCTGTTCACAGGATGATGTCCCATCCGCGGGCGTGCGAGGCGATGGTAATGCGGTGGCGCTTCTCCCAACGCAGGCTGTGTACGCCTCCGTCAGGACCGAACTGGACCGGCTGGTCCGGCAGGGGGCCGACACCGGGGATCGGGCGCGGACTCTCGATCCAGGCCCACGGGCGTACGCCTGTCACCGGAGCCGACGGCCCACCTTCGTCACCAGGGGCTTCGGGGAGGAGGGCGTGTGTTTCGAACGCGTCTTTGAGGGTGCCCGGGACGACGCCGAGGGCGAGATCACCCGAGGGGGGACATGCCTTGCGACCGAGCCAGAGCAGGCGCTTCGGATGCTCCAGGGCGTGAGCGATGCGCTCCAGGAACGCCGCATCCGGGTGCTCCAGACCGACAAGGAAGGCAGCATCGGCGATGTACCAGCGCTCGGTGATCAAAGCGTGGCGACGGACCTCTTTTGAGACGAGGGCTCCTGAAATCGGGTCCGCGGTGACGTACTTCGGCGAGCCGTACCAGGCTTCCAGTTCCCCGCGCCCGAACGGGCCTGGCTGTGAACCTTCCCCTTCCGCATCCGAGGCCAACACCGCCTTCGCGGCCCGCTGGTGATCGAGCAAGAGATCCCTGGGGCGCAGAGGAAATCTACCTCCGCCGACCGTGTGGTAGTCCCGAAGCGGCGTGCCGGGCCGGTCGGCCCGCACCCCGAAGAGGACCTGCGCGAGTTCTCCGAGGGGCTCCTCCCGGGCGAGGCCCAGTGCTGCGGCGCACAGGCCGATCACGCCCGACTTCGTGGGACGGCTGTGTGTGTCGCGTCGTGCGAACCGGCCGGCCAGGCCCCAGGACTGCAAGGGGCCGGCCAGCCGGACGAGCAGGACGTGGGAGCCGCTCACGGGGTGAGATCCTCGGCGCGCTCCACCACGGTCAACGACTCGGACAGCGACAACTCCCCGAGGAGTCGGTCGATCTCGGGGTCGTACGTGAGCACCCGCGCAGTAAGCAGGTCCTCCCGGCGGCGGCTCACGAAGGTGTGGTGGCGCAGCAGCCTGCGAACAGCGGCGGGACCTGCCGGCCCCTCCCCGCCGGCCGACACCGGGCCTTCGTCCACCGGCCGTTGAAAGGCGGATGCGTAGTTGTAAGGGCGCTCCCCCTCGAAGGCGAGGACGAGGGCGGGAAGAGACCCGGTCGATGCGGTGGAATTCTTCTTGGCCTCGGGAAACGCCTCCACGAAGGAGTTCACGAACTCCTCCTCCGCCTCGGACGCGGCCGTCTCGGCCCCTTCCTCGTCCATTCCCGCCGCCCGAAGATTGGTGCGCAGCTGCGTGCGGTCGAGGACGGCGTGCCGGTAGAAGGTGCCGGAGATCAGCGACTGGTACCCGGTCATTCCGGCACCCGCGTCGTCTGCGGCGTCGAGAAAGCTGAGTGCGTTGCGTTTGCGGTCCAACTTCGCATCGTCTGCCGCTGCGTAGAAGTCCTCGATCTGCTCAGCCTCGTGCACCGTGAAGGCGTGCCCGGTCTGGATGGCGCCGTCGACGTTCGGGGAGTCGGGGATCTCGGCCAGAAAGCGGCCGTAGAGAGCGATGTCCACGGCGTCGCGCGGCGCAAGGGCGAGCAGAACGGCGTCGCGTGTGGCCTTCGGCAGCGGTGGCAGAGCGGCAGCCGCTGCGGATTCCCCCCGCGACGAGGTCTCCTCGGCCTCTTCCGCCGCGTCCGTTTCAGGCGAGGATGCGGGCTTCTTCTTCCCACGGCGGGGCTTCTTCGCCTCCGCGCGGCTCTGGGCTTCGAGATACGCGTCGCGCCACTCCTCAACCTCCATCGCATGTCCCGCGATGTGGTCCGCAATCCTCGCCGCAGCGTCGGACGGCGCGAAGATGAGCACCTTGGTCAGGTTGGCCACCGTCTTCTTCTTCGGGTCGCCGAACTTGAGGCCGCTCGCCTCCATCACCGCGCGCGTCGTCACCAGGGCCTTGTCTTTCTCCCACTGGTGCGCGGACTCCAGTTCGCGGCCGGCCAGGATCGCCCACTCCCGGGTACGGACGCCCATACTGCGGCCTTTGAGTGCCCCACGGCCTGCGTTGGCGCGGTTGCGGGCGTGGACACGCTCGGCACGTCTGCGGGCCTGACTGGTGATCATGTGCCGTTCCACGCCCCCGAAAACAAGGGTCTTGGGCTGGGCGTTCTCGTCCCGAACCGGAAGGACCGCCGCGACGGTCTCGATGAGGTGCAGGGACAGGAACTGGCTTCGAGGTACCTTGGTCACGGGCTGAAGTCCTTCCGCGTCGTCGCTTCGTTCTGTGTTTCCCGGCCTCGTGTCGGCGGGGTGTGGAACTCGACCGACCATCCGTAGGCGACGCGCACCCTGCGATCGTTCCATTTGACGAGATCCTCGGTCAGTTCGGTCCAGGACGGTGGCGGCTGCTCGCAAGACCGCAGCCTGGTGACTGCGTGCTGGAGGTGGCGCCACGGGATGCGCCTGCTGGCGACGATGCGGTTCAGGAGACGCTGGGCTCCGGGGTTCTCGGGCCCACGTCCTGTTCCGTCTCCGATCCAGCGCGCCGCAGCGCCCAGACTGCCGCGACCGTACGAGGGCACGGGGCGCCCTTGGTGATAGATCGCGAACAGGAAGGCCATCCGCTCGAACAAGTCGCGGTGGTCGTCGCCGCCGTACCACCCCGCACGGATGTGGGCGTTGGTGCCCCCTTTGGCCCGGCGCAACTCGGCGAGGGTTCCATAGTCCCGGTTGCGGACGAGAGCGGTGAGCCAGGCGGTGAGCGCGGCGCTGTCGTGCGGAACTGGAGTGCGCTCCGGGCCTGTTCCCACAGAAGGGCTGTTCTCAGTCACGTGCGATCTCCCCTCGCAGTTCGGCCGGAGCCCGGTCTCCGGACATGGCGTCCTCGAAGAGCCGGACGGCCTTGGCCCGCGCACGGTGGTTGCGGTCGTTCGGCGGCAGGCTGTCGAGACGCTGGAGCATCTGGGTACGGGCTGTGGACATGAGGTCAAGTGCGTAGGCGACAAGGGGCTCGGAGACCGGGTCATCGTCCTCCGGCCCCCGGTCGATCACCTCGTCCAGCAGTTCATGGAAGGGATCCTCGGCCACGGGCCAGAAGGCCCATCGGGCGTCGAGCCGTGCCACCTGACCCGCCTCGTCCGCAGTCCTCATGGCAGGGAAGGCGATCTCGGCCGCCACGACGGCCGCGCTCTTCAGAGTCCCCGCGATGTGTTCGGCGACGTCGGAACCCCGGCGCGAAGCACGGTAGAGGTGGGCAGCCATCAGGGGGGCATACGGATAGGCGCCCTGTGCCCAGATGACCGGCAGGGTCTTGTTCGCGAGCAGTCCCACGGCCCACAATTGGTACGGAACGCCTTCGTCTTCCCGCCTGCGAGGGAGGGAACGCAGCCGCGCGTACAAGCCGGTCCGGTCATCCCGGACGGCACTGTAGAGGGCGTGGGCCTGCTGCCAGAGCGCCCTGGTGGGGGACGGCCACAGCGGCTTCTTCACACCACTCGTGGTCGTGCTGAACACGGCGTCCTGGAGGTGGCGCTCCGGATCGAGCACAAGGACCTCGCCGGCTCCCATCAGGACCCGGTCGACCGTGATCTGCCCTCGGGAGCCGCGGGCGGGGCGCAGCAGCACGGAACGCCCGAGAGCGCTGTGCAGGTCTGCGGAGCTTCGCGGCGCTCGGGGCTCGGCCCGCTCCTCGAAACCGCGGCGCGTGGCGCCCGTGGTCCAGGACGTGTTGAGCGGCTCGCCAGATCTGTAGGGTGGGTAGAGATTCAGCCGCAGTGTCTCGCCCAGAGTCCGGCCCAGGGCGACGACTCGAATCCTTCCCGTGAGCCGGCCCGCGGCGAGGTTGGTGACCTTGGCCCCAAGCCGCTTCCCCGACATGCGGGCCCGTCCATAGGGGCCGTAGACGTGTTGCGTGAGCGTGGCCCGGAACGCGTCCGCCGCCGGGAGCGGATTGCCGCGTTCCAGGTGGTGATGGTCGAAATGCTGGTTGTAGTCACCGGCGTGCTCGATGACCAGTTGGGCCGTCCCGGTACCGCTCTCGCGGAGGTCCTCCGCCAGTCGGGAGTTCTGTACCAGGGGGGTGTCAGGGTGGAACAGGTCCCAGGCATCGTCCGGTTGGTCTGCCAACCAGGTGGCGGCGCGTTCGAGGCTTTGCTCGCGGACGACCCACTCACGCCATTCTCTGTCCGAGGACGGGCACGTTCGGGCCGCGAAGCAGATAGCCAGCAGGTGCTCGATGACGGCAACGCTCTCGCCGGGCGAGAGGCAGTCGACGGCGGCCAGTTCATCGGCCTGAGCGAGAAGAGCACACAGGGAGTGATGGGCTGTCGCACCGTCGAGGGTGACGGTGGGGATACAGGGCTTGAAGCGAGGGTCCCAACTGGGTCTCGCCCCGGCCGGATCGCGCGATCGATGGTCAGGCAAACCTTGTTTCACCGCCTTGTGAGTCGACATCCAGGAGGTAACACCGGTGCCGCCGGACAGTCAGGAAGCTAGCAGCCGGTGACGGAAGGCGGCCCGTTTCTTGCCTTGTCCGGCATCAGCCTGGAAGCTGGGGTGTATGGCCACCCCCGCGAATGCGGGGAAAAGCTCCGCCAGCGTCCTTCAGGCTCCCGACGGGCCACTCCCGCGCTCTGCGGGAACACGCTTGCTGGACCTCAACTCACCTTTCACACCCCACTGGACTCCGAAGCCCCATTCAGGCGCCTCGGGGCATAGACTGGGCGGTTGCCGATGCATCGGCAACCCTGGCAGCACCCCGCCGGTAGGCCGGCGGGTCGCGGAGTGGTTCCCGTCCCGTGCGCGCGGAACGGGAACCCTCTACTGCCGGGGTGGGCCGTTCTTGGCGCGCTTACTGCGCCGAGAACGGCCGTCTACCAGAGGTGATCGACCACCTTGGTCACCACCGCGGCAGCCACGATGAGAATCAGGTCCCCTCCGTGGCGCCCCAGCCACTCTCGTACGGCTGCGCCCATAGCACTCCTCCCATGTCGAGACCTCCACCCCTGCGGACGCAGGGCTGGGGGCGTCGACACGGACCACAACAGGCCGCCGCACAGAGAGAGTTCTATACCAACGTCGGGAGAGTATGGGCGAGTTCAGGCCATACTGGGTCCGCGCGACCTTGTCTTCTGCTCAGGCAGCGAACTTCAGGCACCCGAGTTCGACCAATAACCCGAGCACGAAGTCGTCGCAGTCCCTCAACGCGAGCGCCGACGGATGAGGATGCTCAGCGTCGTCCGGGCGTCCTTGCGTCGTGCCGGGGTGGGCGCGAAGACGGAGACGAGGGCCACAACGAACAGCCCGCCCGCGTAAAGCAGCGCGGCGCACGCGCTCAGGGCTACGGTGTAGGAGAGAAGTTGTGGGAAAACGGACACAGTCCATCCTTCCGTCGGAAGCCGTTGCTCGGCTGCTTCGGCGCTGGCTCCAGACTCGCGGCAGCCCGGACCCAGCGGCGAGCTGAACGGGCAACAGCAGCACGATTTCCGCAGCTCAGAGACCACATACCTGACACTGGCATCGAGATTTTCAGCAGTCGAGGGACTGGAACCAGGGGGTAGACCGGTGGACCACGGCTCACGTCATCGTGCACGCCGCGAACTGGGCGCCATGCTGACCAAGTTGAAGGAGCAAGCGGGCCTGAGCTCAGCGCGAGTAGTTCAAGGTCTCGATACTCCTCGCAGCTCATTCCGGGGCTGGAAGGACGGAAAGACCTCTCCGACGCCCGAGCGCGTGGTCGACTTCTGGGCCATCGTGAGAATGCTGCAGCAAACAGTCGGCCAGCCGCTCCACACGGATGCCGAGTGGGAGGCGGCCTTGCGTGCCGCGCAGGAGGAGGGGGCAGCCGGACGGGGGCGACGGACCTCCCAGCCCCACGCCGAGGGCGCGGACCGCCGCTACATCCGAGTGCACGAGCCTGCCTTGGATGTCGCCACAGACAATGTCGAGGGGCGGACCAACGAACGCAGTGTCATGAATGCGTTCCTCAGGGAAACCAGTTCTGGGGCGCCGACGTATCTGTGCTGGCAGTCCGACGCTCCCGTGGGTAAAACAGCGCTGCTGGCCGACTATCTCCAAAGGCACCCGCCGACCGACGTGGACATCCTGAGCTTCTTCGTCTCCTCGGTGCACGGCACCGACACACAGGCAGCCTTCAGCAAGGAAATCGCCGAGCAGATGGGCAAGTTCCTCGGTGAGAAGCCGGACCGCGCCCCTGTGGGCCCCCGGAAGTGGAGACGCCTCTTCGCCGATGCCGCCAAGAAAAGCAAGGAAAACGGTCGGAGACTCGTGCTTGTGGTCGACGGACTCGACGACGACGTGGCCTGGTCCGGCCTCGCTTCCGAGGGCGGGAGCCTGGCGTGCGGTGCCCAGCGGCGGAACGTGGGGCAGTCCGGGAACCCCGAGGCCGAGTCCGGGAACAAAGCCCGGTCGAGGCAGAAACCTGTGCGCGGAAGCATCGCCGCGCTTCTTCCCTCCCCACCCCACTCCGGCATGCGCGTCATCGTCTCCCTGCGACGCAGCGTGCGCTTTCCCGACGACGTGCCCAACGGGCACCCGCTGCGCCAAGCCGAGCACCTGCGCACTCTCCTCCGCGTCCCAGGAGTACCGCCGCTTCGACAGCCGCTGCCGGACACCGGCGCTCTGGGTGAGTCGGTGGCGGAACTGCTCGCCGTATCGGGCGGCGGCCTGCGCATCGCGGACCTGGCGGAGCTGACCGAGCTCTCCGAGGACCGGCTCAACCGCGTGGCGCAGGGACCGGCAGGGCGCGCCATCGTTCTCGACGACCCTGTAGCAGTGACGTACGCCCTGGCTGAACCCCAGCCTGCCGACACGGTGCGCGAGAGCTTGGACAAGGCAGCCGTTGAGCGGCACACCCGCGAGCTGTTGGCCTGGTCGCAGCGGTGGCACGCGGCGGGCTGGCCTGCTGCAACACCCCCCTATCCCTTGGCATATCAGCTCCGCCTGCTGACCGACGGCCCCGAACGCGCTGCTTACGTCCTCGACGTGCGCCGGCTCCGCCGACTCACCAGCACGAGCGGAGCGACCGTTGCCCTCGCTCAACTGGACGCTTTCGAGGAGGAGATCAGCGACGGCGACGGCACTCAAGGGCTGGTGACACTCGTCTCGCTCTGCGCTGTACGGGCTCTGTTGCGTGAAGACCTACGCGAGGTGCCCGACGGGGCGCCCGCACTCCTCGTACGACTGGGGTACGTGGAGCGCGCACGCGGACTCGCCCGCTCAGCGCCAACGCCTTCCGCCAGGGCCGTCCACCTGGCGGACGTGGCGGTGGAGATGGCGTACGCGGCACGAGCCGACCTGGACAGCGTCATACGGGAGGCCGTGGAGTGGCTGGCTCGAAGCCGAGTCGGCGTTGACGGCCGTTCTCCGGTCTCCGCAGACCCTGATGTGTACACGCGGCTCCTTGGTGCCATTCGTACCCTCGTGACACTCGAACGTCCGGACGCCGCCCGGCCGCTGCTACGTGCCGTGGTCCACGATCGGGCGGCCGGTACCGAGGCACTCGTCGCGGCGGCCGGACTGCTGAACACGGTCCACGACGTCGACGTCGTAGCGTTGCTGTACAACCGGGCTGAAGACCTGACCGCAGGTGGAATGCGCGACCGGACAGCCGCGGTGGATCTCTGGGGGGGCACTGGCGCGGGCCGTTCCTTCCCTCAGTCTCCGTGCCGGCGATCACATCGAAGCCATCTGCGCGGATCTCGATCCCTCGGACGGTCTGGAGGCGGTCAGCGTACGGGCCGCCGGCGCCTCGGCCCTGCACCGTCTGCCTGGCAGTCCGCGACACCACAAAGCGACCATACTAATACAGACGGCGGTCGCCGGGCTGAACGGGGTCATCCAGGTGTTGAGCGGCTTCGATGCGCCGTCCGCGTGTCACCGGATTCCCCCTGGGCGTGAACTGGCCACGGCACTCACACGGCTCGCTCAGGCGGTCAAGGACACCAAGGCCAAGGAGGGCGACCTCGACGAGATCAAGCGTCTGCTGAACTCCGCGTCGGAGCAACTGCGCTCGGAGCGACTGCGCGGCGACATACTCGTGGACTCCATGCTCGAACGAGCGCTGTGGGTCGTCGAGGCAGCCGTGGAAGACAAGGCGACGGCGGACAGCGACGCGAGAGCCAAGGCTGATGGCAAGAGGAAGGAGAAGCGCCGGACCCTCGAGCGGCAGAACCTCCATAACAAGGCCCGTGCCGAGGCTTGGTCCGGGGCCAAGGCCGAGAACCCCAACCTGCCGAAGACCTCACTGTCGCAGCGTACGCGGACGAAGCCGGAGCCGCCGGGCTCGGAGGACGTACGAAGTGAGGTACGGCGCCCGTCGACGAGCCGAAACCGGAGCGCACATCGCGCATCCGCCGGAATGCGTTCCCCGGACGACGCTTCGCCGCAGGATGAATCCCACCTCCAGGTACTCCTTGAGGCAGATCACCAGCTGGGCTCGGGCAACCTTCCGCGCAGCCAGGAATTGCTGGAAACCGCCCTACGCCGATCCCCCAGACCATGGACATCGCAGCACGCGGACCATCCTCCCGTCCCGGACAGTTGGACGACGGGCCTGTGCCAAGCACTGGGGACCGTCGGCACGTTCTCCGATGCCGAGGGTCTCGCGGCGGCTCTGCCCGACCCCCAAACCCGCGCGCGACATCTGGCGGCCCTCTCCCTTGGCTGCTCTCTCGGGGATCACGGCGATGCGGCCGTCCGATACGCCCGTGAGGCGGCGAGCCTGGTGTCCGGCCGTACGGAACCGGGTCTGGCGAACGCCGTGGCCCAGGCGTTGGGCCATGCCGGGGACGGACCTGCGGCTTGCGCCATGGCGACAGGCGGTGCCGCGCAGAGGCGGCAGGCGTTGACAGCTGTCGCAGCCGGGCTGGTATCCCACGATCCCGAAGCGGCAGCACGCGTTGTCGAACCTCTCGTAGAAGGGCTGGCATTGCGGATCGAGCCAGGTAGCCCGCTCCGGCTCCTCCCCCAACTCGCCTCGCTGCTTGCTGCCTTCCCGAACGGCAGGGAACCCGATCAGCGGCTGCGTGACGCACTCCACCAGGCCGTGCCTCGCGTGGCCGACACACCCATGCCATGGCACGCACCGTCGATGACCGTCCTTGCCCTACTGCAACGGTTCGGTTACCTCCCTAAGGAGGACTCCGGCACCGTCGCAGTCCTTACGGACAGATGGCAGCAATCGCTCCGCCCGACGCAAGACGCCGGCGCAGAGGTCGCCTTGCTCGCGGCAATGGAGGGTGACGTTGCCGCCGCTTGGGCTCATGCCGAGGCAGCACCGACGGAGAGCGGGCGAACAGCCGCGCTCTGGGCAACCGCCGCCTACCTTTCGGGTATCCAGGTGACCCTGGCCACGGACCACCGGGCCGACGACCGGGTGATCCGGACCTGTCTGGCACTCGCCCGGGCATCTGGCGCTGGAAGTCCCCCTGATGAGACGACGGCTCGCCAGATGACGTGGAAGCTGTTGAAGAGCAACGCGTGGACCCACACAATCCCTCTGCTCCCGCAACTTGCCCCCGAGGCGCTGGAACGCCTGGGCGTGATCGCGCTGGAAACCTGCCGACGCACACAGCACGAGACAGAAACTGGATAATCACCGCTCCGTGGCCCTGAACGTGACGTCCCTCGTCGTGCTGGCCCAGGCCGCCCGAGCCGTCCTCGTGTCCGTCCATTCACAGGCTAGCCCCATCCCAGCCCTTCAGGGCGGTACACCAAGGACAGAAGCAGTCATTCCAACCGACTCGAGTACAGCTCATCGCTCAAATAACCCCTGGTCAGGTACGTGTGGAGTTCTTAGACGCCGTGGATTCCCAAGCTCAGAGCGCGAGTTCGATTCTCGTCACCCGCTCCATATGAAAGCCCCAGGCCAACGGCCCGGGGCTTCGTTGTTGTACCAGCCTGAGCGGCATCACCCACTAGAATGGCCACCAATACGCAGAGCACACGTGCACGAAAAGGCGTGACGGGTGGGGGTCACAAGATGCGCAATGCCGATCTGGATGTGTCGGGGGACGACCTCACCAAGCTTGCGAACGACCTCGACGAGATGCAGCGCTATCTGGAACAGCAGACCCGCAGCATGGACGAGGTCATCGACAAGATCGCCGCGGGCTGGCAGGGCCCCACCGCCACCGCGTATCGCTCCCTGCACCGCGGCGTCGCCGAGGACGCCGTACGCATCCGCCAGGTGATGATCCTCCTCGAAGCGGCCATGCGCGCCTCGCGCGACGGCTTCACCGAGCAGGAGCTCGACACCCTGGTCCGGATCCGGCGGATGCAGGAGAGCGAGGACGTGTCCGCCGCCGCCCGCGCCCTCACCGTGCCCGAACCGGCGCCCGCGCCGGACGCCGACCAGTCGAAGAGCCGCATTCTGGACGTCTGAACCGCGGGGGATCAGCACCATGTCGGACGAAGACCGGATCACTGTCAACTTCGCCACTCTGCAGCGCCTTTCCGGGGACCTGGAGGAGATCCTCCGCGCCCTTGACGAGAAGCTGGACACGCTGTATGGGCGGGCCACCAAGGTCGTACTGAGCTGGGACGGCGAGGCCCGAGAGGCATTCATCGACGAGCTGGACAAGTGGAGCCGCTCTGCCGACGACCTCAAGGCTGCCCAGGCCTGGCTCCACGAGGTCGTGGTCAAGGGGCACCTCAACTACGCCACGGCCAACAGGTCCGTACTCGAGGGCTGGGGAGGCGGTGCCTGATGGCAGGACCGTCCACCCCGGTCCAGTCGCCGGGCGGCAACGGCACCATCGACGTCAAGCCGAGCGACCTGTGGTCGGTCTCCGGCCGGGTCGCCGCGCAGCAGGACTTCCTGGTGCGGGGCGCGAACAAGCTCTTGGAGGAGCTGGGCAAGTACCCCGACGCCGGAGGCGCGGGCACCGAGGCCCAGAAGTTCGCCCAGGCGTACAAGAAGATCGGCAACCGCTGGCTGGAGGTCTGGGGCCGGTCCGTGCTGAGCGTCGGCGGTGTCGCCGTCGGCTTCACCGAGACGGCCAACGCCTACACCAGGGCGGACGCGGCGGCCCACCCCAAGCCCGGCAAGACGGCCGAGCAGCGCCCTCGGCCCGCGGTCATCGACAAGGCCCCGAACTTCGACTCGATACCCGACATCAAATGGGGCGACGACGACGGCGGCGACGACTTCCTGCGCGGTCTGATGGAGGGGATCCCGGAAATCGTACGGGACATCCTCCAGCCACTGTGCAAGAACGTGTTTCGAGTCGGCAGGGTCGCGGACGTCTACCCCTTCCCGCAGCAGCACTACCTCAACTCCCTGTGTCACAGCTGGATGAACGTCTCCATCGTCGTGACGATGGGGGCGGACCAGCTCATCCAGGCCGTCGGTGCCATCACCAACCACCAGCAGGCCGACTGGGAAGCCGCCATGCGGACCTTCTGCAGCGCCCTGTGGGGAGGGACGGCCTGGGGGCGGCAGCGGCACGGCTACCAGTGGGCGCAGACCGCCGGCTCCGGCCAGGGCACGCCTCGCGTCCCCACGGGCAGCCAGCCCGTCATGGCCGTACTGAAGGACACGGCCGACGACATCGCCACCGTCCTGCGCGAGTACGCGGAGGCCGCCGTCGACCTGAACCGCGATGTCGCGGACGAGCTCCAGCGCGCCATGTGGAAGGCCGCCAAGGAGATTCTCGAGGACCTGGCCAAGCCCAAGGACCCCAAGAGCGTCCTCGGCGCCGTCACGTCCGTGATTGGCAAGGGTGCGGGCCTGATCCTGTCGTTCGACGTCAAGACCGTGCTCAACATCGACACGGGCAGGCTGAACGGGATCGTCGACAAGTACACCGGCATCCTGGAGGGTCTGACCACCCGCATGGAGGCGCTGAAGGAGCCGCTGGACGAGGCGTACCTGAGCGCCCCCAAGTTCGAGGCCGGCGTCGCCCGTGCGCACGGCTTCGGGGCGCGGGCCCTGGAGGAGTTCAAAGACTCGCAGGTCTGGCTGAAGGTCGACTCGAACGGCAACTACGACCTCAACCTCGCCGCCAACGAGTACATGGAGAACGGCCACACCCTGGACAAGCACGTCGGCAAGACGGACGAGCAGCTCGCGCAGCGCCTGCGTGACCAGCAGTCGAACGGCCCGACCCAGGCCTGGCCGCACGGCAAGCCGATCCCCAGCAGCTCTTCGGCCTTCCCGAACTACCAGCGGGCGGAGGGACTGACGGAGTACAACCTCAACAAGAACAAGGCCTCCATCGAGGCGTGGATCAAGGGCCCGCCCCCGCCGCCCGACGGCGAGGTCCAGTCGTTCTACGCGACGGCGCCCAACGGCGAGACCAGCGGCCGCAGCGTGAGCAAGCAGCCGACGGACCCCAACGACCCGCTGTCCGGGTACAAGCAGGGCGGGCTCAACGCCAAGGCGTACGACGTGACCGGCATCGACACGCGGCTCAAGTACGACAGCAGCCGCACACCGCCGTTCACCGTCATGACGTCGATGCCCTCCAAATCCTAGCGCCCCGCCGAGAAAGGCCAGCACTACATGTCCGTCGACCAGACGTCCTGGGAAGCCGCGGTACGCCACCTGTACAGGGACGCGTACGCGTACATCGCCACTGGCCCGCGCCGCCACGAGGACTGGACGCTCGACGTCCTCGCGCTGATGGCCCGGGTCGTCCCGGACCCCCGGGGCTGGGCCCGCGTCGACGACGCGGAGAAGGACCCCGAGCGCGTGGGGAACCCCACGTGGCCCTTCGCCGTCCACCCCCCGGAGTATGTCGCGCCGCGCCTCAAGGCGATCGACCGGGACAGTGCCGAGAACCTGCTCCTGGCCCTCACCGAGGGCGGCTGCACCCTGTCCAACCTCCGATACTTCGACGAGTCTGCGGACGAGCTGAGGGCGATGGCGCGCACGATCCTGGCCCGTTACGGGGACGAGGCCACCTATCGCACCAACGTCAGCAAGACCGGCAGCGCGCCCGGCACACTCGACTTCACGCTGGAGAACCTGGGGTACAGCCCGCTGAGCGTCTTCACGGAGGACTGCGGCCTGGTCGTCGTCTCAAACACCGAGGTCGGCCTGTTCTGGAACTTCAACGACCTGTGATCCGGCTCCCAATCCGTGCCAGCGCAGCTCCTGAGCAGGTGATTTGAGAGGATGCCCCTGTGCTGACCCGTTCCGCTTCCTACCCAGACCGGGAGACCGCCCAATGGGCCACCCAGCAGGTGGTGACCGCCAACGAGCAGGCCATCCACCGTTGGCTCGCCCAGAACACCCGGGCCCGCCTCACCATCGAGGCCGCCTGGCCGTCCCGCGAGGAGCCCGTGGGCCGGGTCCAGCTGGAAGCCGAACTGCTGGCGGGCCGCGGGCCCGCCGACGTCCGCGCAGCACGCGTGGTGCTGCGCCGCGAGCCGTCGAGCCCGCACGGCTTCGTCGTCCACACGACCATCCCGTTCTACCTGTAGGGGCCGTACGCACATGTCCATGAAGCCCCTCGAACACGACCGCCGGTACGGCGAGTTGGACCAGGTGATGCGCGCGTACCTGGGTCAGCCAGCCGACGACACCCCGGAGAGGCACAGCCGCGCGCTGGACGCGTACCTCCGTCATACCTGGCACACCCGCCCCTCGGCCATCGCGGAGGCGGAGCGCCAGTTGCGCGAATACAGCCGCAACCCTCCGGGCCGCATCCGGCGCGGCCTGGGCGAGTTCTACGCGATCCCGGACACCGAAATGCCCCAGTCGGAGATCGGCGACTGGCTGATGGTGCTGGCCGACCACCTGAAGAAGAGCATCGAGGAAGGCGACGTCCCGGAACCGTCGTCCCCGCAAACGCACTGGGAGTGGCGCGCACGCTTCCCGGAGGCCGCGCAACTGCTCGGCGGCTGGTTCTCGCAGGACATCGTCGAAGAGTTCCCCGATCACGACGTCGCCGTCGCCGACTACGCCGCCACCACCGACCCCCAGCTGGTCGCGCGCCTCGTGGGAGAACTCCACGAGTTGCTCGCGCTCCCCCTGGAGGAGGCGGACTACGCCCTGGCAGCCGCCGAACTCGGCATGGAGGTCGGCCCGCCCGAGCCATTCTCCTACGGCGCCTGGTTCCAGTCGCTGGCGACGACGCTGTCCAGCATCTGATCCAGCCTTGAGGCCGCCATTCGCTCTCGGACGAAGCCCCAGGTCAGCGGAGTTCGTCGTTGTCCAGATCGACCAAGGTCGGCGGACGCAACGCCGGAACCGACGCCTCGGCATCACGGCCTCCACCGAACCGACGAAAATGACCAGGCTGCCGCGCCGGCAGACCCTGGCGGCTTTTCATCGCGCATACGATCGACACCACCGGGGAAGCTGCGGGGCGATGTCCACGCAGATCGCCCGCCGGAGCCCGGTGTCGGCAGGCGCCGTTTCCTCGGTGGGGAGGGTCGCCGTCACCGTTGCCACCGCCCGTGCCGGACAACGGCATCGTCGGCGACCAGGGCACCAGCGACGGCCCTGCGGGGCTGACCAGCAGCAGCACGGCGAGCACGGGCAGGCCGGCGATGCCGCGGGCAGACAACAACCCGTACAGGTAGGGGTTGCGGGCTCGCAGCGCTTTCCGGCTCCGGCTCCGCTGCCGCACCGGGATGGGTGCGGGGGGCGGTCGCACCCGCCACGCCACGGCCCAGCGCCGTGCCCACGCCCGTACCCACGCCGATCCCGGCCAGGGCTCCCAGGCCGGCGACGGCTGGAAGTTGGGGCAGGCACAGAGGTCCGGACGGGACCACCTACTCGCAGCGCACCTAGCGCACGAGCCTCAAGAAGCGACCGCGCTCATCCCTAACTATTGCCGGGGCGAATCACCGTCAGAGAGCCGACCCCGTCGGCATGCCTCTCACCAGAGACCGCCCCAGGAGGCGCCTCTACGGGTGCCGCGTGCCGCTACGTGCCATTCAGAGGGGTAAACAGCGGTCACTACGGACACTGTCCGGCCACTGCCCAGGAGCACATCCGCAAGGGTTTCTGCTGGTCAGAGGCGTCCATGGCGATCAAGCGCTGGGCGATTCCCAAGCTCAGAGCGCGAGTTCGATTCTCGTCACCCGCTCCACGACGAAGGCCCAGGTCAGTGACCCGGGGGTTACTTGTTGTCTAGACCATTTCAAGACCGCGTGCCAAGCGTGACCTGGGTGTTCCTCCAGGGCCAAGGGGTGGAGACCGTATCCTCACTCCTGCCGCCGCTCAGCGGATTGAGAAGGCGAGGGATGCCAAAATTGCTTCCGGCGAGCTTGTCGAAAAGATGAGGCGTGAGCGCGACGAGGCCGAGTCTAAGATTGTCACTTACGAGGCCACAATCGCCGGAATGCACGTGACCATGGAACACTTCATGCGCCTGCTGCGGTCGCAGAGTTCGTCGTGCAACTGCTCGGCCCGTAATTCCTCCTCACCCCCTGGCAGCAGGGCAATACTGAGCCTTTCAGTTCCAAACTACCTGCCAAGCGGGCTCTACCTAGTTCGGAGTGCCGATGTCGAACGCCGTCACTGATGTGCCCAAGGTTGTGTGGCACGCCGACGAGACCGGTCTTGTGACCGTGCAGGCGCAGCCAGCGTGGTGGCGGAAGTGGGGGCAGGACGCCGGCTGGCCGGAGTACGCCGAGATGTTCGCACAGGCCGGTGAGAAAGCACGCTCTGACGATGTATGCGGAGCCCTGGGGCGCACCACCTACCGGCCCTGCCGCCACAACACCCGGCGGTACGGACCCTGCCCGCACCACTGTGAGACGCCGCAGCGTTTCCACTGCGCCACGGAGCGGAAGAAGGGCGGCTGGTGCCGGTGGGATCTCAGAAAGGGCGCTTGCACGCACCATCCCGACTCCTACGACGAGTACATGGCAGCGGTCCGCGCTGATGAAGAGGAGGAACTGCGGCGGCAGGCGGTTCGCGAGCACGAACTTCGCAAGGCGGTGGAGAAACGGCGCGCCGGGACTTTGAGAGTGGCGTGCCCGTACTGTGACGCTCGGCCCGGTGGGAGTTGTGTGACACGGAACGGTGAGAAGCAGCCCAAGCTGCACGCGGCCCGGGAAAGCCTGTGGCTCCAAACCGAAACAGCCAGCGCAGCGGCCTGCTCCTACTGCAAGGCGGCAGTCGGCGAACTGTGCCGCACATCCAGCGGGAAGATCGCCAATCAGGCCCACAGCGGCCGGTGACTCCTTCCTCCCCACACTCGACGCGACCGTCACGAGGCAAGAGGGACGGCATGTCGCCACAACAAGAAGACCTGAACGTCCGAGCCGTCCGGGTCTTCGGAACGGCCGCAGGCGGCGGCGTCAACTGGCCCTACGGAGTTGCCACGCCATCACGGTGGCACTACCGCAACGACCAGACACTCGACCGACATGAGGCGGCAGTACAGGACCGCAGGGCGGCACAGGAGAAGGTAACGGACTGGGCTGAAAATTACGGACTACGCCAGAGCAGCGCAGACTGCTGCCCCCTGCTGCTGCAACGACGACGCAGGCGGCGCTGCTCGTTCGGGACCAGTGCCTGTACTCGGTACGGCACTCCTGCTCCCGACCGCGGCTGGCTGGCCCACGCCAGGCTCTGGAACAAAAACCAAGCACCGGCGGTCATCACCTCAGCGCCCTACGGCATCGGCCCGGACGACCGGATCCGCCCTGGCATGGTGGTTGGAACAGGAACCACGTTTTCGCGTGGCCTATGGCAACGAAGGGTGGTATGGCCTCAGCACCTCGCAGATCGTGCTGTGGAGGGTGGATCTCAACGAGACCGTCGCCCCGGCCTAACAGCTGATTGCGGCTCGGCAACCACCGCTGTCAGAGTGCATGATGCCGAACCAGATCTCCAGGAACAACTAGGTTGCCCCAGCCTGGTTCTGTTGACAGTTCTTAGGGGTGTCCATGCCCCTCATGCGACATAATGACAGGGCGTCAGCCGCACATACGAGGTGATCATGCAGCTTCCCTCAGTTGGCAGGGAAGGGCCCCGCCACGAAGACCACTGCAACGCCGAACTGTGCTGCCGATGCCAGCTACGGCTGTGGGACGCTCACGTTGCCGGAGAACGCCTGTGTCAGCTGTGCGCGAAGTGCTGCGGCTCGTGCGGACGACTGCCTGCATCCCACCTGGACGGCCTGCCCGACGGCCTGTGCGCGGCTTGTCGCGGCGCCTGCGAGACCTGCGGTAAGAGCCTGGCAGCCACTGACATCCGGCGCTGCTCGAAGTGCGTGCGTCCCTCCCCTAGCCCAGGTAACGATCCCGTCGCTTTCGTCCTCCGCCGTATGCCACAGGCGTTGCTGGATGCAATGTACGGGCGGTTGCCGGCCGATGTGTACCGGGCTGTGGGCGAACAACTGGACCGTCGTACTCCTCAGCAGCTTGCAGACCGGGTCGAGCGGCGGTGGTTCGGCCGGTGGGCGCATGCTCTGCGTGTCAAAGACGAGGATGGCCGGTTGATGTGGTCCGCCGAAGAGATCGCCCGCTGGCTCCTCGTCCCTCCTTCGTGTTCCGTCCCGGACTGCGAGGACGGTGTTTTGCTGTCCTCGGATCGGTCCTGCCAGCAGTGCAGTTCACCCGAATATCGCTTCGTCCCCGGAACTGGTCACGTCTCCACCGATAGGACCCGTCGGGCAGCCCTTGCGGAGATGAGGGAGACGTTGCGTGCTAGCCCTCATCGCACCGGCGCCGGCCACAAGACTCACTATTCGAAGCCCGTCGACCCTGCGGCCATCGATCAGGCACTTGAACGTGTCCGAGCCCGCATAGCTGATCCGCAGAATCCCCGGCTGCTCGAGCCACCGCTTGCTGAGGAACCCGGCCCTGAGGACAGCATCATCCTGGCGGCCCGCGCCGCCCGTCAGGACCCCATTCAGGAAGCCGCCTTGGCTCGTGCCCGTGCTGAGCGATCCCGCCGACGAACGTGAAGGAACTCAATGTCTCTGTTGCCCGCACAGAGCTCCTCCAGTGAGCCCAAGACGACTCCTGAGGATGGCGACGCGCTTATTGCACGGGCCCGTGACCTCATCAACGACGGAGCGTTCGCAGCAGCAGCCGCCTACGCCTCACTTGCCACGGCCGTCTTTGCCTCCCACACCGCAGCCCTTAACGCGGCTCCTGCCATTCACCCGGGCGACCACACACCCGAGGTCACCGTGTGGTGCGGTACGTGCCGCGCTCCCAACCGGCGGGTTACAGCCGAGGGCCAGCCGTGCCCGGAGTGCGATACGGATCGTCTGCGAGCCAGGCTGTGTCGATATTGCGGTGTCTATCTGGAGAGGCGTCCCGTGCACGGTCTGGAGGAGCCCTGGCTGTGGGCGGATGAGAACAGCAACATCAGTTGCCCACAAGCCCCTGATCCCCAGGACCCGCCGGTGGCTCCCACGCCGGAACAGGATGTGTGGCCCGAGTCCCGTTGGGCCCAGTTTCTCGACGACTGGCACACCAGTTACAGGGAGCAGCCTGTCACTGCGGCAGCCCTCGTAGCCAATGGCCATGTGCGGCTGCATCTGCCCCGCACAGCCTACGGAGACGCACACGCCATCCATCTTGAGGAGTGGCTCGGTCAGCGGGCTGATACCTCTATCGGCCGTTACACCATCCGCCGGCGTGACATTACCGAAGGCGAATCGGCGCGCTGGTTGGTGCTTTCTACTGAGGACGCCACCGGGACATAACTGGTATGGGTGCGCTGACTTGGGCTCGCGCAAACCATCTGGCAGGCGTGAGAGCCGCCGCCAAGGCGGGTGACTCGAAGCCGTGGTCGGACGATGACATCCATGGAAGCCATACTTTCCAGAGAGGATTCCAGTGGCCATTGAGCCGACTAAAGAGCAGCAGGCTGCCCGCGACTTATTCGCCTCCGGCCGGGATCTGGCGCTGGTCGCTGGGGCAGGGAACTGGCAAGACGTCCACCCTCATCCTGATGGGCGCCGCCATCCGAAAGCGCGGACTGTACGTGGCGTTCAACCGGCCGATCACCGACGACGCACGCGGACGTTTCGGGACGAACGTAGAATGTTGAACCGCACACTCTATCGCCTTCAGGGCAGTTGGGCACCATTATCGCGAGCGACTGAATGCCTCGGCGCGTATCCCCGCCAAGCACACAGCCCAGATGCTGGGGATTTCCCGCGACCTGGACGTCAACTCACGTCGTATCAAGGTCAGTCACCAGGCTCGCCTCGTGATGGGCATGATCCGCAGATTCTGTTACACCACCGATCGGCAGATCATGGCTCGCCATCTGGAGTTAGTCAACGGCCTCGACGACCGGGCACAGGAGTTCGTTGCTCGCGCTCTGCTCCCCTTCGCGCACCGAGCCTGGCAGGACATCTGCTCCGAAAGGGGGAAGCTGCGGTTCGAGCACGATCACTACATGAAACTGTGGGCGATGACGGAGCCGGCGCTGCTCGCTGACTTCGTCCTGCTGGACGAGGCCCAGGACACCAACCCCGTTCTGGAGGAGGTCTTCCTCGCCCAAGAAGTGCAGCGGATCTGCGTCGGCGACCCCGCCCAGCGGAGCTACGGATGGTGCAGTGCGCAGGATGTAATGACCGGCTTTCCAGCTGATCATCTCCACCTCACCCAGTCGTTCCGCTTCGGCCCTGCGATCGCCGCGGTGGCTAATCGATGGCTTACGACTCCTAGCAAAAGACCTCCGGGAATGACGGTGTGTCAGTTCTCGTTGTCCTTCATGCCTCAAGGACGTCCGGCCATCACGCAGCCGATGCAGCGCCAAGTGCTCGTCGAAGCCGACCACCGTTGTGCAATCCCCACTTGTCGAGCCACCCCTGTAGAGCTTGCGCACATCCGCCCTTACGCCCAAGTCCTGGAGCACACGTTTGAGAACTTGATTGCGTTGTGCCCAACCTGTCACACGCGCTTCGACCGCGGTGACATGGACCGAAAATCCATGCGCCAGTACAAGGCGAACCTGGGCCTCCTCTCGGGCAGGTACGGCCCTTTGGAACTCCAGGCTCTTCAATGGTTCGCTGATGACACGTCCCGCCAAGAGATCGACATCCCCGCGGAGTCGACTGGGCATTCGGCAACCTAACCCGTGATGGGCTGGCCGTGGGCGTAGACCGACCACCCACATGGGGCTCGGTGGAAGACGGGTCGATCGGCACCGTCGGCCTGCAACTCACAGACGCAGGGCACGACGCCGTGCGGCGTCTGTTGGATGCCCAGCCCCTGGAGTGAGTGCGCGCGGACTGCCGAGCAGCAGCGTTCCTTGACTCGCGGTGAAGCGCAGCACCACGCAGATCTGGATACCCAAACTCAGGTGTCAGTGGGCGCTCGTATGCTCCCCCATGACTGGGGTGGAAAACTTGGCAACCTTCGTGCTTACGGACCATGTCACCATCCGGAAGGCCGCCCGATCTGCAACGGAAGGTGTTGGAGGCTCGGCCTCCTTCGAGAGGCCAGCATTCACTGGGCAACGAGCCTTCTACACCGCCGATCGTCGTTCTGTTCTTTGTCCAGTCCGCTCACGTACGCCGTAGTTCGCCACCGTACGCTGGTCGTCTCTGAGCTGCCGCGTGGCCGCCCACGAATGGCCACTCGCACAGGCGGAAGGCGTGCACCATCGCGCACCACCCCCGCACCACGAGCAGCGGACAACTACGGTCAACAGCGGTCAGGCTCACCACCATGCTCGTGACCATTTAGCAGCATCCTCGCAGGTCAGCACATCTCTACCGTGCCAATCCCTCCGGATTCCCAAGCTCAGAGCGCGAGTTCGATTCTCGTCTCCCGCTCCAAAGAAAAGCCCCAGGCCGGCGCCCTGGGGCTTGTTTGTTGTCTGGGACAATTCAAGGACCGCGCACTACTCGCGCACCACATCTGGCGGTCGCACGCCTTCCCAGGGGGAGTTCCGGCGATGCCCTGCTGATGTGCAACGGCACAGAACCGCGGGGCATGTCGGACGCGGCATCACTTCTTCCGACTCGTCGGACAGGGTCACATCGGGACTGAGCAGCTCGGCCTATTCCTCGGGCCCAGGCTGTCGTAAGCGGCGGGGTAGGCCGACAACAACTACCCACCCCTGAAGACACTGCCCAACGCACAGATGATGATCTCGCTCTCGTTTGATCCTGGCGGAAGAGCAGCGGCCAACGGCGTCGCCCCGTGAGAGTGGCATGGAGCGCAGAGCACCTTGTCTTACGCTGTGCGTAGGAACGCTTACAGCAAGAGAGGTTTATATGGGCAAGCGTGGGGGTCGGCGCCGCCGAGAAGCAGCGGCACTCCAGGGCGCATCGGGGTACAGTGCCGTCCTCGACGTGGATGAGAAAGTAGACGGGACGTCGTATCTGACGCCCAGTCAAGGTATCCCACTCTTGAGGATCGTGATCGGCGTCGATGCACCTGATGACGTTCTCAAGCGTGCACTGCGCTATTGGTCGCTTACCAAGGACGGCTCCTGGAGCAACCGTGTCGCGGACCTCGGACCGGCCAGCTGGGTAGCGGAGACGGTGAGTGGCCATGCACAAGCGCAAGTACTGACGCTTGGGTGCCTCGGCTGCGGAGAAGCCCCCACTGCACGGACGCGCTCCGAACTCGACGCCATCCGCAGCACGTACGACGGCAGTAAGCTATGCCAGGAATGCGCGTCTAGGCCCCAGCCAGCCATTCCTCCTCCCGCGCGTTCTCCTGAACAGGAAGACGCTCAGCATCACGAAAGCAACGAAGCCGAGGAGACGCCCGGGGAACAGCCAACGCCACGGCTCGAACTCGACCTCCTTGAGGACGCGCCAGAAGAGCTCTCCGCCATCGCCAAGCAGTACTGGAACCTCACCCACATCGAACTGGAGGGCCAGTACGCGGTCTGGGCGGGGCCGGTCAAGGCGATCGATACCGCTGGATGGGGGCCAGCACATATTGCCGCCGGTGCGGCCGTCAGGGCTCGCATGCCCGGCCGTTCCTGTCCCGTCTGCTCTGGCCAGCTCACTCTCACCTCACGCACAGCGTTTGAGCAGGCGTGCTTCGGCTCCCCTCCCGCCTGCGTGGACTGCAGCCCAGCTCTGCTGGAGAAGATGACGAAGCTCCGCGACCCCTCGCGCACAACCGATACCCCTGTGCGAAAGCAGGGCACTTCACATGCCCGACGCCACAACGCCGAAGCTCGGTGGGCCGAGCAGCAGACAGAAGAGATCCGCGCCCACTACGAGGTGACCTTCCTGCAGCAGGACTCGCTGCCCACCGGCAAGGTTCGGACCGAGGCCACCACTCTGGCCCTGCTCCACTACGCGCCGTCCACCACGCCGATCGGTCCCCTCCGGCTGTGGGCTGAGCCGCTGGATCCTGATCCCTACCGCACCGTGGGAGATCTTGTAGCCCACGGCTTCCTCCGCATCCACCCCGACAGCGCCCCCGCTTCCTTCTGCTGGCAGCCGGAAGACTTCCGCGAAGCGATCACCGCCGCCGGCGGTGACATCGACGCCGTCCAACCGCCGCAGCTCACCAACAGGTACTACGCCCGGGAGGCTGTCCACTACGTACCCCATGGCACGTCAATGGGCACTGCGGTCGAGAATCTCACCGCACACTTGACTGCACGCCTCACCCCCGCTGCTCTCGACCAAGAACGCAAGGAGGAACTGCTCGTCCTAGTCCAAGAGCTCATCGCGGCCGAAGCCGTTCGCTACTTCGACCTCCAGCTCGCCAAACGCCACCTTCCGCCCGTCCCTGACAACCACCTGGCACGGCTGAGGGACATCGCGCAGCGCGGCAGCACCACCCTTGCACTGGGAGAACTGAACAATCTCGTCTGGCGGGCTGCTCGCTCTGCAGCGGACGCAGCCCAGCGCAACCCCCAAGCCCCACGGGCAAACATGAGTACTTTCGCCGTCAACTGCCTTGAGACGTACGTCCAGCAGGCACTCACGGAGACCCAACCAATCAAGCCGTACACCTTCGATGCCAGCCTACTCGCCGCGCTTACCCGCACCGTCTTCTACACCATCCTCAACGCCGACCCGTTCACCACCGGCGTCATCCAGGCGGATCAGGACCTGCCCGAACCCGCTCCTCCTGCCACCAAACTCCTCAAGGACGATGACCGGCTGCAGCGCGACACGGACCCTGGCGTAGACACAGCCGGGCAGCCCGAAGAAGACAATGAGATGGCAAGGACCGTCGTTAGCTGGCTCGCTGAGCACCGCAGCGAATGGACCCCACAAGACTTCGCAAACCACCTGCTATACCTGCAATCACAGGCACTCGCTCCACGCCCCACTCGGGAACACCACGCCCAAGCGGCGACCGCTAGCCACATGAAACACCTCTACCACGACCTGACGTCCCTGCTCGGCGGCAACAACCAAAGTGCGGTGCTCGCGGTCTGCTCGGCGGCACAACACCTGCTCGGTGATCGAGAACATGGTGCCGTTGGGGCAGGGATCGTGGAACAGTTCGTACTGCGAATCCTGCCCGAGCAAACACCTGACATCTCCCCGCACGATAAGTCCTAACGAACTGGTCGCGGTGGGGACATCTCCGGAGACACGGGAAGCGGAGCAGTCCCGTCTTCGACAGCAGCACTGGATGAGGTTGAGACCTGGTGCTGCGTTGAAGCTCTCGCTTTCAAACACCAGCGACCTGTGGCAGCAGCACTTTCATCAGGATGATCTAACCAAAGCGCGATCAACCAGCTACCCTGTGCAACGTAACGGTCGCCTCCTCAACGCAAGGTTGTCAATGAGTAGTTCGCGATCTCGTCCACAGTCCCGAGGGCCCGATGACGAGCAGCTGGGTCTCTTCGGTTCCCTGGGCAGGCGGAAGATTTCGCAACAATCGGCAGGATCGGCCAAGTCCTCATGGAGCCCGCATGCTGAACTGCGGCGCCTGGTCGGTGAACTGACCCGGGCGACCGGGCTGAGCTACGGGGCGGTTAATGTCGAGATCAACAAGCGGCTGGCGATCCGCAGCAGGGCGGGTGCTGATCTTGACGTGATCCGCCGGGCGGTCGAGGTGGCGGGGCCTGGCTCACCGACCTCGCCGGTGAGGACTCATCATCGCAGGACACAGCCTCAAACGACATGGCCTCTCGTCATATACCTGCGCCGCCCCGCACGGTCCCGGTAGCAAAGCGCCCCGGGATGTCGTGGGCTCCCCCGCAGCGAAGCGCACCGGGGCTACGGGCTACCGAGGAGCAGGAGGCCGCAGTGGAGACATTCCTGTCCCTGCAGCACCTGGCCCTGCAGGCCGGGGCGGGGACAGGCAAGACGACAACGTTGACCTTGCTGGCCAAAGCAGACCGGCGGCGCGGCCGCTATCTGTCGTTCAACAAGTCGATTGCCACGGACGCGGCTCAAAAGTTCCCGCCCAGTGTGGCCTGCCGCACGGCCCACTCGCTGGCCTACGAGGCAGTCGGCCACTCTTATGACCAGCGGCTGCGCGCGCCGCGCAAGCCTGCATGGAAGGCCGGCGCCGCCTTGGGGATCGCGCCGAGGATGCAGGTGCGGATCGGAGACCGCACCGTCACCAACAAGGTCCTGTCGTACGCGGTCGTACGCACAGTGCGGCGATTCTGCCAGTCCGCAGACACCGTCCTGCGCCCACACCACGTGCCGTGGCTGCGAGGTCTCGTGGTGGAGGACCTGCACCACCAGCTCGTCAAGATTGTCTTGCCGTACGCGCATAAAGCCTGGGAGGACCTTCAGAGCCCGACGGGCGGCGCGATGCGCTTGGAGCACGACCACTACTTCAAGATGTGGGCCATGGAGCAGCCGCTGATCCGCGGCGACTACCTGCTGCTGGACGAAGCCCAAGACACCAACCCAGTCCTGGAGGAGGTCTTCAACGCGCAACGTACCCACGCCCAACTCGTCATGGTCGGCGACTCCGCACAGGCCATCTACGGCTGGCGCGGAGCCCGGGATGTGATGGCCGGCTTCGACGGCGAGCAGCTCGCCCTATCCCAGTCGTTCCGGTTCGGCTCGGTGCTAGCCCAGGAGGCGAACCGCTGGCTGACGGTGGTGGAGTCCCCCATTCGGCTGGTCGGCGCTCCGTCGCTGACCACCACCATCGGCCCGTCGGACACCGCTGACGCGATCTTGTGCCGGACCAACGTCGGCGCGATGGTCGCCATCCTGCGGCTGCTGGCCGACAACCGCCGCGTCGCACTGGTCGGCGGCGGCAAGGCCCTGGAGGACCTAGCGGTAGCCGCAGGACAGCTAAAGGCCGGCCGCCGCGCCACCCACCCGGAACTGGTGCTGTTCAGCACGTGGGGCGAACTCCAGGAGTACGCCGAGTTCGACCCATCCGGCCAGGACCTACTGCCACTGGTCGAAATCATCGACGAGCACGGCGTGGAGGCGATCCTCGCTGCCGTACGACGGCTCTCCGAAGAGCACGATGCCGAGATCGTCGTCTCCACCGCTCACAAGGCCGAGGGCCGGGAGTGGCCGTGCGTGCAGATCGCGCCTGACTTCGAACCGCCTCCCGGCGATGAAACCGACACCCAAGGCCAACTGATCCCACAACCTCTCGACCAGGACGAGGCCCGCCTGGCCTACGTCGCCGTCACCCGCGCCCGCCACCATCTCGATCCTGGCGGTCTGGCCTGGTTCGACCGTCACCCCGACGCTCCCGCGCGCGAGCATTCCGGGGCGAACACTCCGGCAATGCCCTGGCCGCCGAAGACAGCAAACCACCCGACGCCCGAAGTCTCGCCCTGGGATCGGTTGGGACCTCTCCCATGAAGCCCGACGACGCTGGAACACGCCAGATGACTCCCACGTACAGTGCTTGCTTCCTACGTCGAAGGCACGGTTTCGGCAAAATCACGGAGCGAAGCTCATGACCGAGCGAACCATCCACCTGGACCCTGATCCACGCGACCCGAACTGCCGAAAAATCCGAGTGTCAGCCTCCCGCTGGTACACCACGGTCACACTCGACAGGGACAACTACGTCGACGCCGCTAACTTGCTGGGTGAGGACCCTGAGCTGCCCGCCCAGTACAGGCAGGCCCTGGAGAGAGCACACAACGCATCTGCCGACCGCATCTGGTACAACGGCTACCCGGGCGGATTTTTCGACCAGTGACTACAGCCGGCTCCATGCGATCGCCGATCGGCTTGCACTCCCCATTGACGCCTGGCTTGGTCCCGGCGAGCGAGAACTGATCCGCGGAGTCGACTTCGAGGCGCCGCCTGGCGTGTTCCTGCGCTTCCTGCGCGCCAAGGCGAACGAACTCGGAGTCCGCCTCAACGGGCGAGCAACCGCCAGGAGCGTTATGGGTTCGCCCGACGCTGCCGACCGCCGTAAAGCAACTACGGGAGCGGCACCCCGAGCAATACCCTGGCTGGGTGGACCGCTGGACTGGGTACGTCGAGCCGGAGGATGCTCCCTTCCGACCCTGGGCGGGCGGTAGAGATCGGAACCTCAGCTACGGCGCGAAGCCTGTCCATTTTCACGCAGCGATAACACCGAGTCACGACGAGTGCACCTGCGGCATAAGCTTGCAGGAGTCCTGGGACGACGGTAAGGAACACACCGCCCACCATGCGGCGTGGGAATTTGGCATCCGTGCACCCAGGAATCTGGACTGGTGGAGCGAGCTGGCCGTCGTAACAACAGAGTCACCGATCGCGTGGCGAAAACTGACCTACCGGATGGCACGTATGCCCCAAAAGGAGAACCACTACGACTTCAACTCGTGGTCCCACCTTGATGAGCCCGAAGTGACCGAAGACAACGTGCGGGCTTACCTGTTGAAGGCGAACCGATACGTGATCGGCTATCTGGGTGCCCGCGACACGGGCGAGCACCGTCGGTGGGATCTGAGCGACGGGTCACGGCCCGGCGACAAGGACGGCACACTGCGCCCGCGCATCGATCTGATCTGGGTAGCTGGCGCCTATCGGCACCGGGGCGTCGGTGCCACGCTCGTGCAGTCACTCGGCGACGACTTCGGGTGTCAGGTCACCGATGTGTCCTGGTCAACCCCAGTCAGTGACGCGGGTCGGGGCCTTGCACGCCAGCTCTCGCCTGAGGGTATCTGGGTTAGCTGACCGCAAGCAATCTTGTGTGCAGCCGATCAGCAGACCGCTTTACCGAGGGACGCACCGCGCAGGGACTCCAGCGGTATACCCTATTGGACACCATTTACAGACCCGCCCAGATAACCAAGCCTGCACAAGATACGAGATGACAGCACGCCGCTGACCGAAACACGTAGCGTATACGCCAAGACACGGGCAGCGATTGCAACGAGTCGGACTCATTCGAGCTCACCGGGGAAAAAGTTCCATTCTGGAGATGAACCCTGTCCGCACCACGCACAGCGGTACGGCGCGGTCAGTCTCGGTCACCAACGGCACCGCTCCAGTCGGCACTTCAGGACCACACGTACCACTGACCAGCTTGGACGCCGAGAAGGCCTCTGTGATTCCCAAGCTCAGAGCGCGAGTTCGATTCTCGTCACCCGCTCCATGACGAAGGCCCAGGTCATGGACCAGGGCCTTTTTGTCGGCTTGGTGCGACTGGGTAACGTCGTAGAGCCTCCCTGCGTCGGCGCAAGCACGGCGCTGGAGACCGGCCTCGCTATGAGCAGGCCCGCGTGAGCCGACTTGGCTGTCACTTCCCGGCAACCAGCAGCGGGGAGAGCAGCGCTTCGCGCCAAGCGCGACCGCGGCCGGCCGGAGCACTTCGAAGCGTCTTGAGGACAGCCGCACCCTGCGCCGTGTCGTCGCGTCCCACAGGGCCCCAACGGCTTGATGACCAGCCGGAATGCGTGGAGGGGACGGGAGAGGGACAGAGGGCGGAGCCAGGGCCGGATCCGTGGAGCACTCGTGAATACCCTGTGGAGTTGATGTCAGTGGGGCCGCCTATGCTGCACCGACGATCACGCGGTTCAGGGGAGGTTGCGGCATGTTCGACAGGCTGTTCGGTAGGGGTGGGGAGAGACCGGCTGCGGATCCGCACGCCCTTCCCGTCCCACGCAGGCGGAAGAACGGGATGTACCGGCTGCGCGCGCTCGGGGACAGGCGGGTGCTCGCGCTGGTGGAGTCGGCCGACGCGGGTGACTGGCAGGCGGTCAAGGCGGGGCTGACCTCCTTCGATCTCGGCCGCGACCACGACGTCCTGGGTGAGCTCGCCGACTGCTCCGGTGTAGAAGACTGGATCGGCCGGGCCGTCGAGGAGGACAAGGAGCACCGGGCGACGGCCCTGCTGATATCCGGGGCCCGCCACATCACATGGGGCTGGGAGGCGCGCACGTCCAAGCGTGCCAAGGACGTCACGCGGGAGCAGTGGCGGGTCTTTCACGAGCGGCTCCGCATCGCCGAGGAGCAGTTGTTCGAGGCCGCCGAGCTGCGGCCGGAGTGGGTCACGCCGTGGCGCCGCCTCCTCACCTCCGGCCGCGGCATGTCGCTGGGCCTCGCCGTCAACGAGACCCGGCTCGACGCCGCGCTGCGCCGCGACCCGCTGGACCTGGAGACCCACATCGACTGGCTGTCGCAGTTGCAGCCCCGTTGGGGCGGCGAGCCGGGCGAGGGCCTGGCGTTCGCCCGCGACGCGCTCGCCCGCGCCCCGCAGGGGCACCGGCTCGGCTGCGTGATCGCCATGGCGCACATCGAGGACTGGGTGGAGTCGGACAGTGGGGACTGCCTCGAAACCCCGGAAATCCAGGCCGAGTTGCGGGCCGCGGCCGACCACAGCATCCTGCACCCCGCTTACGAACGGCGCCCGGGCTGGCAGCACGACTTCAACATGTTCGCCATGGCCCTGTCGCTGGCCGACGAGCGTCACACGGTCCGGCGCGTCTTCCAGGCGCTCGACGGCGCCTACACCCGCTGGCCCTGGACCTACTTCGCGGAGCCCGAGGAGCAGTTCGCCCGCCGCCACCGCGTCTGAGCACACGCCGATCCCCGTTCCGCAGCACCTGTCGCCCCTCCCACTCCGGACTGCCCATGACTCTGCCCGACACCACCGCGCACGCGGCCGGCGCCGACCACACCTTCCAGGTGGATCTGCGCGGCCTCGTCGATCTCCTCTCCCACCACCTCTACTCCAGCCCTCGCGTCTACCTGCGTGAACTTCTGCAGAACGCGGTGGACGCGCTGACCGCCCGGCACGGCCTCGAACCGACCGCCCCCTCCGACGCCTTCGGCATCCGCCTGTACGCCGACGGTTCGGTGGTACGAGTCGAGGACGACGGCATCGGTCTCACCGCGGACGACGTGCACACCTTCCTCGCCACGATCGGCCGCAGCAGCAAGCGCGCCGAACGGATCGCAGAGCAACGCGGCGACTTCATAGGCCAGTTCGGAATCGGCCTGCTCTCCTGCTTCCTGGTCGCCGACGAGATCCACGTCATGAGCCGCTCCGCCCGCACTCCCGACGCACCCGCCGTGGAGTGGCGGGGGCGCGGCGACGGCAGCTACACCGTCCGCACGCTGCCCGCCTCCGCACGCCCCCGGCCCGGTACCACCGTCACGCTGACGCCGCGCGCCGACGCGGCTGAGTGGACCCGGCCGGTGCAGGTGCACGCGCTGGCCCGGCACTTCGGCTCCCTGCTGCGCCACCCGGTGACCTTCGACGACGGCACGGGCGGCCCGGGCGCAGCCGTCAACCCTGAGCCCGCTCCCTGGGCGCGTACCTACCCCACGCCGGGGACGCGTTCCCGCGCGTTGGCCGCGTACGGCGAGGAGGTCTTCGGGTTCACGCCGCTGGACACCATCGATCTGGACCTGCCGGCCGTGGGCCTGAAGGGCATCGCGTGCGTGCTGCCCGAGGCGGTGCCGGCCGGGCGCCGCCTCGGCCACCGCGTGCACGTCAAGGGCATGCTGCTGTCCGAGCAGGCCGGAGAGCTTCTGCCCGAGTGGGCGTTCTTCGTCCGCTGCGTGGTCGACGCCGAGAGTCTGCGCCCGACGGCGTCCCGCGAGTCCCTGTACGAGGACGACACCCTCGCCGCCGTCCGCGACACCCTCGCCGAGCGGCTTCGCGCGTGGATCGCCCGGGCCGCCGCCAGCGACCCGGACCTGCTCGCCCGCTTCCTCCAGGTCCACCACCTGGCTGTGAAGTCGCTCGCGGTGCACGACGACGAGATTCTGCGGATGCTGCTGCCCTGGCTGCCGTTCGAGACCACCGACGGGCACACCACCCTCGACGAGTTCGCGCGCACCCACCGCACGGTGCTCGTGACGTCGAGCGTGGAGGAGTTCCGGCAGGTCGCGGCGATCGCCTCGGCCGCCGGGCTCGGCGTCGTCAACGGCGGCTACACCTACGACCGTGAACTGGTCCACCGGCTGCCCGAGATCAGGCCCGAGGTCAGCGTCGCCGACCTCGACCCGGCGACCCTCACCGCCCACCTCGACCCCGTCGACCGCGAGACGGAACTGGCCGCGGCGGCCTATCTCGCCCTGGCCCGCGACGCCCTCGCCGTCTTCGACTGCGATGTCGCGCTGCGCACCTTCCAGCCTGCCTCCGCCCCCGCCCTCCTCGTCGACAGCCGCGACGCCCGGCACGAGCGCACCCGCTCCCAGCTCGCCCGTGAGCAGGAGGGCGGCCTGTGGGGCGACATCCTCGGCGCACTGCGCCAGGAGGCCCCGCGGGCCCAGCTGATCCTCAACCAGCTCAACCCGCTGGTCCGCACCGCGATCGCCATCGATGCGCCCGAACTGGCCCGCACCAGCGCCGAAGCCCTCTACGGGCAGGCCGCGCTGCTGTCCCGGCGCCCGCTCAGGCCCGCCGAATCGAGCCTCATCAACCGCTCTTTCCTCGACCTTCTCGCCCACGCCCTCCGCAAGGACAGGTGACGATGCCGACCGCACCCCAGACCACCGATGAGCTGTACCAGGCGCTCCAGGAGAACGACCGGCGTCCCTACGGCCGCACCCGCACCGTCGCCGCCGAGGAACTGGTCGAGGCAGCCGAGCTGTTCGCCGAGCCCGTCCCGCTCGTCCGCGCGCTCTTCGAACTCCAGGAGGCGTACACCTACGGCTCCGAACCCCGGAAGTCGCCCGTCGTCTTCGCCCGCCTGCTCACGCTCTTCGACGAGCAGCCCGATGTCTTCGACGAGCGCCTGCGCCACTTGTTGTTCTGGCGGTTCAAATGGGTGGCCAACGCCCTGCGCGCGCTGCCCGAGATACCGCTGGCCAGCCTGCGTCAGTGGCTCACGGAGATGCGCGCCCGGTACGAGAAGGCCGGTTTCGGCCTTCAGCCCTACTACGGACAGACGTACCAGCTCGCCGCCCACCTCGGCGATGACACCGCCCTCGCCTACGAGCTGTGGGCGGGACGCAGCCGCACCCCGTTCAGCGACTGCGAGGCCTGCGAGATCTGCGAGCGCGCCCTGTACCACCTCACGGCAGGCGACGACGAGCGGGCGCTGCGCACCTGGGAACCCGTCCTGGCCGGGAAGGAGTCCTGCCAGGAGGAGCCGGTCCGCTCCGTCTCGTACGCGCTGTTGCCCTTGCTGCGCACCGGTCGCACCGACCGGGCCCGCGAACTGCACCTCGCCGGTTATCGCGGCTGCCGCCGCAACCCCGCCATGTCCGGGGAGGTCGGCCGGCACCTGGAGTTCTGCGCGCTGACCGGCAACGAGGCACGCGGCCTGGAACTGCTCGCCGAGAACCGGAACCTGTTCGACGAGGTGGACTCGCCGCTGGACCTGTTCGACTTCTCCACCGGCGTGGAGGTCCTCCTCCAGCGCGTCGAGCTCCTCGGCCATGGCGAACTGCCCGCCGCCGGATACGCGGGCCGCACCTGGACGGTGTCCGACCTGCGCGCCGAGGTGCGGGGCCGCGCCGACGACCTCGCCGCCCGCTTCGACGCCCGCAACGGAACCACGACCCACACCGACCGACGCAGGGCCCGCCTCGACCGTGCCCCGCTCCGGGACGCGCTGGAACTGACCCTGCGCACCCGCAGCCTCGACAGCGTGGCCCCGGTCGCGCCGGTTGCCGTGGCCGCCGCCCCCGCAGCCGGCGCCGTCCCTGAGTCCCTTCCGGAACTCCTCGTCCAGGCACGGGCGCTGGACGAACAGGGGCACCCGGACGCGCACGCCTGCTGGGCGCGGCTGCGCACGCTCGTCACCGCCCGCGACTACACCCATCCCGACGACCCGGCCGTGGGCCCGCTCGTACGATTGCGCGCGGACCTGCTGGACAACGAGGCGAGCCGGGCCCGCGAGAAGGACGAGTTCGCCGACGCCGCCGCCCTTCACGAGGAGGCGGCGGGCCTGTACGACGACGCCGGAGCGCCGGGTCACGCGGCGCTCGCCCGCGCCGCCGCCCTGCTCGCCGCCGCCGAAATCCCCGCCGAGGGCGCTGACGGAGCCGAGGGCGCCGACGGAGCCGAGGCGATGGCCGCCGCGCTGACCACCGCCCACGCGTCCATGGTCCGCCTGCACGAGGAGACCCCCGGGCTCGCCCCGTACCAGGAGGCTCGCCTGCTGCGGCTGCGGGCGACCGCGCTCGGCATGCGCCTACAGGCCTCGCGGAGCGAGGAGCACGTCGCGTCGGCCTTCGCCGAAGTGGACCTGCTGTACGCGTTCGCCACCCGGCACGAGATCGTCGGGCAGATCTCCGGCGCCCGGCTGCTGAGGGCCAGTACGTACGCCGTCTCCGGTGACCTGCCGGCCGCGACCACCGAGATCGACGCCCTCATCGACCTGCTGAAGGCGCACGGCCCCGCCTGGCATCTGCCCCGCACGCTCGGACTGCGCGGCCGGTTCCGGCTCGACCTCCAGGACGCGCAGGCGGCCCACACGGACCTGGCCGAGGCCCTGCGGCTGGCTGCCGGTTGGTCGGCCGACGTGGTCGACGCCGCCCGCCTCCACGGTGATCTGGCCGAGGCATGCATGCACCTGGGCCGCCCCGACGAGGCACTGCGGCACCTGACGCGCTCGGCCGAGCTGGACCTTCGCCGCGGCAGCCGGACAGCCGCGTTCTGCACTTACAGCAACGCGGCCCAGCTCAGCCTCGACCTGGGCCGGTTCGAGGACTGCATCGCTCTGCTCGACTCCCTCCTGGCCGACCCCGGCGTTGCCGCCGGAGAGCTGGACGACCGGCTCGTGGCCCAGTTGCGCCTGTCCCGCGCTCGCGCGCTGCACGCGGCGGAGGACCTCAAGGCCGCCACGGCGGAGCTCGCCGCCCTCGCGGCCGAGTCGGCCGGCTGGGACGACGACCCGGGGAGCCACGCCATGATCGCCGCGGAGACGGCCATGCTCCTCGGCGAGTCCGGCGAGTTCGGCCGGGCCCGCGAGGCCGCGGACCAGGCACTCGCCGCCCACGCCCGGGCCCCGCGCTACGAGCCGCTCAGCAACTGCCTGCGCGAACTCGCCCGCCTCCAGGCCCATCAACAGGGCCCCGACGGTCTGGCCGACGCCCTCGCCAACCTCGCCGAAGCCGGCCGGATCGCCGACGAGGCCCGTGCCGCCGGGTACAAGGCCCGCGGTCGCTCCCTGGACACCGCCCTGGCCTACGAACACGGGCGGGTCAATGCCTACGCCGGTGAGTACGAGACCGCCCTGGCAGCCCTGGAAAAGGCCCTCGCTCTGCTCGGCGAGCCGGCGGAGGAGGACCGTGCCGACGAGTGGGCCGAGTGCGTCCGTCTCGCCGGTGCCGTGGAGGGCATCTACTTGGAACGCCCCGCCCCCGCCCTCACTCGCCTCGACGCGGCGGTCTCCCACCTGACCGCCCTGGGCCACACCGAGGAGTCCGAGGCGCTGACCTCCTTGGCGGCCCAGCTGCGCGACGAGGAGTGACGTGACTGCTACCGGTGCGGGGCGGGCGACCGCCCCGCACCGGGAGCGCCGCCCTCCCCGGCGGTGCACCTCTCGGGGATCAGCGGGATCCTGCCGCGGCACCACGGGGCGCGGCAGGTCCGGCGGTCACCTCGTGCCCAGCGCCCCGACCGGACGGTCGTCGCGGTCCGTGAGCTGGAACCCGACCGTGTAGGTCCGGGTGACCGAACCGTTGGCCGAGGTCACCTTGATCGTGCGGGTGGTGAACCGGGGCCCGGCCGACGAGAGGACCGAACTGCCGTCGGTGACCTTCACCCGGGCGCCGGACCGGTCCGGTACGGCGGAGACGGCCGGGATCTTCTTGTTCTTCGGCCAGTCGACAACGTACGTGGACACGGCGGGGTCGAACCCGTCGATCGCGACGCCTCCGACGGTGATCGCCTTGGCGTCGGCGACACTGGCCCTGGTGGCGTCCGAGTAGTTCGTCACCGTGACCGATCCGTCGGCCTTGACGACGACGTGCGCCGACATCGCGGCCGCCAGGTTGATCCGCTCCCAGCTCGCTCCGCCGTCCCCGGTGAGGTCCAGCGGGGAGCCGGAGTCCGTCGCGGTCTGCTCCAGGATCTGGGTGCGCTGCGCGGTGGTGAGGTCCGGGAAGGCCGTGATCAGCAGGGCCGCCGCGTCGGACGGTGTCCTGAGAGCCTGCCCGGACTTCCCGACCTGGGAGAACCCGTAGTCCAGGCGCCGCGTGTACAGGTCGACGTGCTGCGCCGTGCTCAGTCCCGCGTAGGAGTCGCCCTCGCAGGCCGCGAGGCTGTCGCCGTAGCCCTCCTTCTCGCACTGCGCGAGCAGCACGTTCTCCATCTCGGTGTGGGCCTGGGTCAGCAGCTTCGCGAAGTCGGGGTCCGCCCATCGGTGCGCGACGGTGGCCTGTCCGGCGATGCGCCCGCCCATGACGTCGAGCGGGTAGTGGAAGCCGAGGACGACGCGGTTGTTCCCGTACTCCGAGGTGCGCGCGAGGATCGACGGCGCCAGCTCCGGCAGGAGCGTGGCGAGGACGGTCCCCGCTTCGTAGCCGTCGTAGGTGTGGCCGCTCGGGTACGAGCCGCTGGTGGCGAGGCTGCCGTACGAGCCGTCCTGTGACTCGTAGATGTCGCCGCCGTCGCCGACGAACCCGAGCCGCACGTACGGGCGCGGGTAGGCGTAGTGGTTCTTCGCCGCGTCGACCTGGTCGAGGTTCTTCGTGACGCGGGAGAACAGTGCGCCGGTCTTCGGCAGCCGGCCGCCGTTCAGGGCGTCGCGGTAGATCTGGCCGAGCCGGGAGCCGAGGCCGTCGGCCATCGTGACGGTGGCGCTGTTCGTCGCGTCGACCTCGGCCCGGTCCACCTCCTTCTGTGTCGCCGCGTTGTTGATACGCACCGCGATCCGGTCGTTCTCAGCGGTGAGCGCGGTGCCGTTCGGCACCTTGGCGTTGGCTCCGAGGATGTCGGAGCCGAGGTCCTCGATGCCGTTGAGCAGGTCGTAGAAGTAGTCGGTCCCGTCGCCGGTGCCCGGCCACTTGTCCGACGCGTAGGTGGCGTTGAGCGTGTCGTCCGGGAAGGGGGACGGCTCGTACGCCGGGTCGGAGGCGTCCGCCGCGGTGGTCGCCCCAGCGGTCGCCGAGGTGGTCGCCGGGACGGTCGTGGCGGAGTCGTCCGAGGTCCCGGCCAGGGTGACCGCGGTCACGGTGGCCGTATGTGCTGTGGCCTTGCCCGTGGTCGTGAGCAGTGCCGTGTCGGTCGTGGCGGGCACGTGCGCGGTGGTCCCGTCGCCGAGGGCCACCGTGTAGCCGATGATCGGGAATCCGCCGTCGCCGGCCGCCCGCCAAGTCACGCGGACCTGCTTGCCGTCGGTGATCACACCCTTCACGGTCGGCTTCTGCGGCTTGCCGCCGCCGGTCACCACGGGTGCCGTGGCGGCGCTCGGGTGCGAGGCGCCGAACGTGTTCACCGCCCGGACGCGTGCCGTGTACGACCTGCCGGCCCGCAGCCGGGTGAATGTCGTGCTCCGGCTGCTCGGATCGTTGATCTCGACCTGGTGGCCGTCGCTGAGGGTGATCTCGTAGCCGGTGACCGGTGAGCCGCCGGTGTCCTCGGGCGCGGACCAGGCGACGGTCACAGCGGAGCCGGACGACTTCGCCGACACCGCGTCAGGCGTGGCAGGCACCGTCCTGGGCTTCGTGGTGAGCGCGGACAGGGCATGGCGGAGGGTGTCGTACCGGGCGGTGAGTGTCGCGTCCGTGGCGGTGTCGTCCGCGACCGCGGTCTTCGCCGCAGTGAGTGCCGCGGTGAACGCCTTCCACGACGCGTCCGTGTAGCGGTCGTTGTCGAGGGCCGACGCGGTCGTGACCAGGTTCTCCAGTCGCAGCCTCGGCACCGGGACCAGTTGTCCGGCGGCCAGGGTGAGGCGACGCGTCTGGGTGTCGACTTCGAGCTGCGTCGCGTCGTCGGTGTCGACGAGGGCGCGCGCCGCGGCGAGTTCGCGCTCGTACACACCGAAGTCGATCGCGTCGTAGCGCTCCGCGTCGGCGGAGAGTCCCTCGTACCGCTCGATCGCCTTCCGCAGGGCGGACTTGTCCGTGACGGCGGGCGTGTCGACGTGGTCGAAGGTGATCCGGCCCAGATTCGCGACGTACGGGTGCGAGGAGTCCGGGTTCGTCGTCAGCCGCAGGTGGACGGTGTGCGTGCCGATGATCGCCTTGGGCAGTGTCAGACTCGTCGTCCCTCCTGACGACCACGCGCTTCCCGTGACCGGCAGCGGTACGGTCGCGTACGGCGTGCCGGGGTTGGCCGCGTCGAAGGAGTCCAGGTAGAGCTGGACGGCGGAGCCGGTGCCGCAGCGGGCGGAGTTGTTGACGTAGGTGATCGTGACGGTGCTCTTCGGGGAGCTGCCGAAGTCGATGTTCCCGTAGTCGAGCCAGGCTCCGTTGTAGGTACCGCCGAGGTCGGTGGTGGAACCCGAGCCGGTCCAGCCGACGGGCTCGCTCTTGAGGCCGCCGCCGCTGTGCGAGCGGAACGCGGTGGCGTCGAAGCCCACGGGCGCGTCGGCGGTCTGCGTCAGGGCCAGCGAGTAGATGTTGCCCACGTAGGGCTGGGAGGCGGTCTGCGTGCTGGAGACGAACGCCGCGTACACGTCCTGGACGCCGGTGAAGACGCCCGGGTCGAGCTGCACGCTCGTGGTGGCGATGGTTCCCCAGCCCGATCCGCTGTAGTCGAGGGGGATGTCGACGCTCTTCGGGCCGTCCTTCGAGCCGAGGCGCAGTTCGATGTGCGAGTCCGACGCCGCGCGGGACTGGGGCTTGTCATAGCTGACGGTGACGGTGTCGGCGCCGTCGCGGAGGTCGGTGTCCTTCCACTGCGCCCACGCGCCGTTCGTCACGTTCTCGAAGATGCCGTTCGAGAGGTTGAGCGGGAGCGAGCCGTTGCCGGTCGTGGTGCTGTTCACCGCGGTCAGCGTGGCGAGCGTGGTCGTGGGGGACGCCGAGACCTCGTACGGCGAGAACTGGTACCAGTCGAAGTTCGACACCCATTGCTGGCCGGACGGGGCGTGGAACACGAACGTCGCGCTCTTCGCGTCCAGCAGGGCGTCCGGGTCGGTGACGGCCGCCTGCACCGTGGTGTAGTACTGCCAGCCGCCGGTTCCGGGGAGCTGGACGGTGGCGACGACGGGGCCGTCGGCGGCGCCGGCGTGGATGTCGACGCTGCTCGGCTCCGCGTTCGTCGGCTGCGAGTTCGCGTAACGGACCGAGATGCTCTGCGGGGCGACCTCGCCGAAGTCCAGCCTGGTGAACCGCTCCCACGATCCCTCGGTGACGCCGCCGAGGTTGCCGTCCGAGTTGTTCCGCTCGCTGACGAGGCTGGGGCCCTCCTTCTGGTCGGGGGCCTCGGCCTGGAGGACGGCATAGCCGCCCTCGTCGATGGTGAGCGCGTCGATGGCGGAGTGCAGCGCGTCGTCCGCGGCCATGATCGTGCCCGTCGCGGAGGTGGTGTCCGCGAGGACGGTCCGCGCCCGTTCGAGCGCCGACCGGAACAGGTTCCAGGAGCCGTCGGAGTAGTTGCCGCCGCGCACCAGGGACGCCTGGTCGACAAGTGCGCCAAGGGCCTTACGGTGCACCGCGGCGGCCGAGATCAGGAGCGGGTCGGTCGGGGACATCCCGGTGCCGCCCACCGTGGAGGCCCGCACGCCGTGGGCGAAGGCCGCGTCGCGGAAGGTGATGCCGAAGCGCGCGTCGACCTTCGTGATGCCGGTGAGCGACAGCGTCGCCGTGCGCGAGCCGCTGACGCGGAGGTCCGCCGTGACACCGGCCGGCAGGCCGGTCACGCTCGCGGCCCCGGTCCTGGTGAGGCTGGTTCCGTTGCGCGCGTCGAAGGACGCCGGTCCGGACAGGGTGAGCTTCACGCTGTCGTGGACGGTGCCGTCCTCGGTGGTGGCGACGGTGCCCGGGTGGGCGGAGACGAGGGTGTCGCCCTTGTCCGTGCCCGTGCCGCCGTCACCCGTGTCCCCCGAGTCGGTGTTCAGCGAGTACGCAGGCTTCGTGTGGGCGCCCCACTGGGAGGGCTTGGAGCCCATGGTGAAGTCCAGGGTTCCGCCGGAGATGATCTGCGAGTAGTCGAGCCACGTGTTGTCGAACCGCTTGCCGTTGAGAGTCGCGTTCTGCACGTAGTAGTTGCTCGGCGACACGCCGTCGGCCTTCACCGTGAACCGGGAGCCGTTGGCGTAGGTGATCGTCGTGGAGTCGAAGAACGGGCTGCCGATCTGGAACTGGCTGGAGCCGGCGGTCACCGGGAACAGGCCCAGGGCGGCACCGACGAACATGGTCGACATGGTACCGGCGTCGTTGTCCATGGTCGGCAGGAAGCCGTTCGGCGAGAGCTTGTAGACCTGGGTCTTGACCGGCGGGGTGAACTGGCCGCCGGAGCTGGGGGCCTCGTTCGTGGAGCCCGTCGCGATGTAGCGGTTCCAGGTCGTGCCGGTGTAGATGGCACGCACCCACTTCTGCGTCAGGCTCGGCTCGCCGACGTAGTTGAAGAGGTACGGGGCCTGCAAGTCGATCTCGTTCGCGTTGGAGTGCAGCATGGTCGAGCCGTCATCGACGCTGGAGTCCTCGCCGAACATGTGCTTGACCGCGGCCTTGCCGGCCTTCTCGCCGCCCATGGCCTCGATGAGGCCGCCCATGTCGTACGCGTCGTACCAGTGGTACTGCCACAGCGTGCCCTGGTAGAGGCCGGCCGCCTCGAACTTCTCGTAGTCGGCACTCTGCCAGTCGCCGTTCGCGGCACGCGGGGTGAGCAGACCGACCTCGGTGCCGTCGGCCGCGGTCCAGGCGCCGGACTTCACGAGGTTGTCGATCGCCATGGTCGCCTGGGTGCGCAGCTCCTTCGCGTCGTCCTTCTTGCCGAGCGCGTCGGCGATGACGGAGAGCGCCCACTGGTCGTAGCCGCGCTGCACGGTCGTACCGGGATCACCGGTCACGTACCCCTGCCGGAGCTGCGCCCCGGTGTAGTACCCGGAGTACGCCAGCAGCGCCGGGTACGCCTCGTCGAGCCGGTCGAAGTTCTTGAAGCCCTTCGACAGCGCGTCGGCGACCAGCACGGCCGAGCGCTCCCAGCGCACGGTCGGGACCGAGTGGGTGAGGCTGCCGAGACTCTTGCCGGAGGTGCGCGTGTCGGCGAAGAGCACGATCAACGACTGGATCATGTCCCGGTAGGTGGCCGGGTCGATGTACGCCTCGACGGAGTACTTGCGGAAGTCGTCCCAGGTGGACCAGCCGTCGTAGTACGTGAAGCCGTTCGCCTTGTGCACCGCTCCGTCGGCGCCGCGGTACGTACCGCTGGTGCTGGTGGCGTTCACCGGCAGCGCGTACATGCGGTACAGGTGCGTGTAGAACTCCTTGGTGAGCGTCGACCCGGGGTCGGACTTCGCCGAGGCGCGCACGTCGACGGCGCCGAGCGACTCGTTCCAGACCGCCTTCGTCCGGGCGCGCGCCTGGTCGAAGGTGAGGTCGCCCACCTCGTTGCGCTGGTCGGTCGCGGCCTGCTCGGCGCTGATCGGCGACAGCGTGATGCGCAGCTCGATGTCGTCGCCGGCGGCCTTGTCGAACCCGAGAACGGCGCCGGTGTCGGACCCGTCCCGCGTGGTCGCGTCGCTCAGCCTGCCGTCGTTGCCCCAGCTCTTCAGGGAGGTCACGGGGACGTTCGTGGTGGCGTTGTAGTACAGCTGGTACGAGGCGCCGTTGAACGACCCCGCCACGAGCCCGGCGATCGAGGTGGTCCCGTCCGGGAGCGTCGTCGCCTTCATGGTCGAGCGGGTGCGGCTGGTGAAGTTGTTCGCCAGGTCGAGGACGAGCTCGGGGTTCGATCCGGCGGGGAAGCTGTACCGCTGGAGCGCGGTACGCGTCGTGGCGGTCATCTCGGCCTTGATGGTGCCGGAGTCCTGCTTCACCGAGGACGCGGTACCGGAGACGGCCCCGAGGCCCACCTGGTAGTAGCCGGGCGTCGCGGTCTCGTCGTCGTGGCTGAACGCGTGGGCGTACGTGCCGGTGGCGGGCCGGCTGTCGTACTGCACGGAGGTCGGGACGACGAGCAGGTCGCCGCCGCCTCCCGAGCCGCCGACGCCGTCGAGGTTCGTCGCGGTGAACCCGGCGATGTGGTCCTCGTTGTAGTCGTACCCGGTGTGGTTACGATTCGGCGTGGTCAGCGGGTTGACCTTGGCCAGACCGTGGGGTGCCTGGGCGCCCGGCAGGTCGTTGCCGTCGTCGCCGGCGGTCGACACGAACGGGTCGACGAGCTTCGTGTAGTCCGTCCCGCCGGACCCCGCGGACGTCCCCGCGGGCGTGGTGGCGACGGGCACGGCCGCGGCGGCGCCGGCACCGGCCAGCGCGCCGAAGCCGAGCGCGCCGGTGAGCAGCACGGCGACCGTCGCGTGCAGAGGCCGATGACGTCGGCGGGCGGTCCGCGGAAGAACCGCGCGGGGCAAGGGAGTTCGGGATGTGATGGGCACGTGACCTCTCCAGCGTCGCGATACGCCCGCACGGGCCGCCCTGGAGGAAGACAACGTTGTCAGACCGACCGTACACCGGCGCGTGCGGAGCGAGACGGCAGTGGACGCACGGGACAACACCCGTCGCGTTCACGAACGTGCGCCATCACACAGGGAAAAGGCGTACAACGGGCAAACGGAACTCACACAGGAGATGCGCGCCGAACGCAGCGAAGAAAGTCACCACCTTCGCGCGCGGCGACAAGGGGCGGAGCTGACGGGTGCGGGCCGGTCAGTCGTGGCGGCTGCGCGGTCGCGGGTGGCGCTTCGGCACCTCCCATAACGGTGTGCGTTCCGACAAGCGATGGTGAACACTCCGAGCCATGCCAAACGTTCAAGTCTCGCCCGAGGTGTCCGTCGAGTACGAGACCTTCGGTGACCCCTCCCACCCGCCTGTCCTGCTGGTGATGGGCTTCGGTGCTCAGATGATCGCCTGGCACGACGACTTCTGCCGTGTGCTGGCGCGGCGTGGCCGCTATGTGATCCGCTACGACAACCGTGACTGCGGGCTGTCCACGAAGTTCGACGATCACCCCGTTGACATGGGTCAGTTCATCGCCACGGTGAGTTCGGGCGATATTCCCTCCGCCCTGGGGATGCTCGTGTACACCCTTCGCGACATGGCCGACGACGGCCTCGGGCTGCTCACGGCGCTCGGCATCGAACGAGCGCATGTGGTCGGAACCTCGATGGGCGGCATGATCGCCCAGACGATGGCGGTCACACAGCCCGAGCGGGTGCTGTCCTTGACGTCGATGATGTCCTCGACCGGCGAAACCGAATACGGTCTGTCCAGCCCCGAGGCCCGAGCGGTGCTCGCCGGCCCGAAGCCGTCGGACCGCGAGGGATACATCGCGGCGGCGGAAAGGGAGCTGGCGTGGGCCTCCAAGCGTTACGGCGACCCCACGGCCGTTCGCGAACTGGCCGCCAGAAGCTACGATCGCGCGTACTACCCGGCCGGTCTCGCACGCCAACTCGCGGCGATGACCCTCGCCGGCTCACGCGCCGACGCTCTTCGGCAGCTCCGGATCCCGACCCTGGTGGTCCACGGCCTCGACGACACGCTCATCGATCCCAGCGGTGGGCGACGCACCGCGGAGCTGGTGCGAGGCTCGAAACTCCTGTTGCTTCCCGACATGGGCCATGACCGCCCCCGCCGGCTCTGGCCGGAGATCATCGACGCCTTGGAATCGCACAGCAGCTGAGCTGCTCCACGAGTGCCGGAGCGGCCCACCGCCGGGATCGTCGCGCTGCTGCGGGGATCGTCGCGCTGCCCGCCGCCGGTACGGCCCGGTGGAGTCGGGGGCCGTACCGGTTCGGCTCGGGAACGGGGTCAGTTGGTGAAGGTGAAGTACTTCCAGGCGCCGTGCGTCGTGGAGTTGACAGTGTCGCCGGAGGAGCTGTTGATGTACGACGAGCGCATTCGGGCGCGGATGCCGGACTCGCCCGGTGCCTCAAGGCTCACGGCCGACTTGCCGTTGGTGGCCAGGGCGAAGTACTCGGAGCCCGAGTCGTACCAGGAGCCCTGGTAGTACACCTGGAGCTGGAAGCGCTGCTTACGGCCGGAGTAGTAGTTCATGGTCGTGGTGAACAGCGGGTCGGTGTTCTTGCGGAAGTAGTAGTACGTCGTGGAGCCGATCTTGCCCGTCTTGTAGTGCCTGGAAACGGTCGTGGAGACCTTCGCCCGGGCGTAGGCGGTCGACTTCACGGTCTTGCCGGCGGAGCGGGCGTCGCCGCTGAACACGGCGGTGACCGTGGTGTCCCGGGTCATGTCGACGGTCGCCGACAGGTTGCCCTTGGAGTTGACCTTGGCCGTCTTCAGCAGCTTCTTCGGCTTGTCGGAGCCGAAGGGGTCCGCGTAGACCGAGACGGTGCGGTTCTTGTACGTTGTACCGAGGTGCGCGGTGAAGACGACGTCCTTGCCGTACGAGTACAGCTTGCCGTTGTTGTTCAGGGTCAGCGCGGTCGCCTTGCGCGGGACCTTCACCGCGTCGGAGCCGGAGGCGGGGGCGTGCGTGGCGTCGCCCGCGTACGAGACCTTGTAGGTGACCTTGCCGCCGGCGGGCGGGGTGTCCGTGAAGGAGAAGCCGCCGTCCGCCCTGGTCCTGACGAGCGCCAGTGCCTTGCCCTTCGGCGACTCGACGTCCGTGCGCGTCACCGTCAGGCCGGTGCCTGCGGCGAGCGGCACCTTCGAGGTCAGCTTGCCGGTGACGGTGAGCTTCTTGGCGCGTTCCGACCTGGCGGGAGCCGACACCTTGAGGGTGGGCAGTTCCTTCGTCGGGTCGGTCAGGGCGCGCAGCGTGTAGGCCCCGTAGGTGTTCACGGAGACGGCGAAGACCCGGCTCGCGTCGGGCGCCCAGGCGAGCGCTCCGTCCACGAGGGTGTCGGCGCCGCTGCTGTTGCCGGTGTTCGGGAAGTCGTACTCCCGCGTCGGCACCGGGTCACCCGGCCGGTGGATGTGGACGTCGGGCTCGTACCAGGAGGAGCTGCCGCCCGCGACACTGCCGTCGGGCGCGACGCGCACAGCGTTCGGGTACGGGTCGATGGGGTATCCCGCCGACTCGGCGAGGTCGGTGGTCGAGTAGGCGCCGAGGCCGTAGCCGCGGTCCGGGGAGCCCCACGAGGTGAGCACCCGGCTGCCGTCGGGCGTCAGGTCCAACTGCCTCACGGCGGTGTCCATGTCGCCCTTGACCCGCAGTGTCGCTCCGTCGGCCGACACGTCGTACACGGCGAGCTCGCCGCCGTTGCCCGCCGCCAGAACGCCCGGGACGGCCGGATCGGAAGCCAGGAACATCCCGAAGGCGCCGAAGAAGTCGACGTCGCCCCGCTGAGCGAGGTGGACGACGGGTTCGGGGCCGGAGATGTCGAGCGAACCGAAGTCGGTGCCGTGGGCGAACCAGACGCGGCCGTCCACCACCTCCAGGTCGCCGGGAGCCGCGCCGACCGGGTAACTCGCGGTCTGGGTGTACGTTCCCGTCTCCACCGAGACGATCCGGTTGGCGTTCTTCACAGCCGCGTACACCTGCCCGGAGTCGGCGGACAGCGCGAGGCCGGTCACGCCGTAGAGCCCGGTCAGCGTCGCCTTCACGGTGCCCGTGTAGTCGGTGACGACGATCTTGCCGCCGGTCGGATCGGAGACGTAGACCCGCCGGTGGGTGCCGTCCACGACGATGTCGCCGACCGACTTCACCGCGAGGATTTTCGCGGAGTCGGCCGCCGCCGGACCCGCCGCGCCCGTTACCAGGGCCGCGGAACTGAAGACGGCCGCGATTGCCGTCGCGGTCGAGATCATTCGTCTGCGCACAGTGATGTGAACCCCCCTGGAAGAAGCCCGGTGCTCACCGGGCGAAAAGGAACAGGCCGCGCGTCCCCCCTCACACCGACAACGGGTGCGTGGACGCTGCCGAAATGCAGCGTATGGCATGCAAGTGACAATCCAGAACGCGGTGGCGTACCGGCCCGCCGGCCACCCGCGACCGTGGCCGGCGCCGCCCGCCACGGCCCACTCCCCGCAGGGCGCACGCCTGCGCACGGGCACGAAAGCGGTGTGTGCCTGGCTGTCCGGGCACGGCCTCCACCGACTCGCCTGCTCGGTCTGTCCACCACCGGCCGACGGGACCTGCTCACCCGCCTGCGCCCGGTTACGCAGGACCGAGCGCGTGCTCAGGACGAGGTCCCGGGATGAGCGTCGGCTCCAACTCGTCGGCGAGGACCTCGTAGGCCAAGCCCGGTACGTCCGGCCGCCCTCTCCGCGACACTCCCCTCCCACCGGCCTTCGGTCGGCGCCCTCCCCGCTGGCCAACCTCCGGCCGCCGCCGCGCAGGGACCCTCCGGACCATGAATGTTGTTCGCATGGGGCTGTGCTTGGCGGTGGAGCCGTACCGGTCGAGGACCGCCGTATCGCACGCGATCCTTGTCGCGAGAGCAGGACGGTCCGTCCACCGGGGCGCGTCCAAGGCTGGCCCCCGGAGAGGGCCCTCCTGGTGCGCGCGGCGCTTCCGGCGGCGGAGTCCGCCACGCACAACCGCTCACCAGCACGTGGGCAATCGCGGCGAACGACGTCTCATCTCTCATCAGGTGTGTCCTGGCGAGATGTGTCTCGCGTAACCCGCACCGCCCACTCCGGCCCCCGTCAGGCCCGGCGCTCTCGCGCGGGGGAACCGTGCTGGGAGCGTCACGTCGGCGTCACCGGCGATCCGGGGAGACCTGTCGTCGGGAGAGAGTCAGTCTGCGTCGCTCTCGGTCGATTTCGGTGACGACCACCGTTACCTCGTCGCCGACCCGGACGACCTCCTCCGGAGCCTCCACGGGTGTCCATGCGAGTTCTCGCAGATGGACCAGTCCCTCGATCCCGTCGGCAACCTGAACAAAGACGCCGAACGGGACCAGCTTGGTCACCTGTCCGTCCAGCGTCCGGCCCACCGTGATGCCGTCGGCGAACGCCTGGAAGGGGTCCGGCTGCGTCGCTCGCAAGGACAGCCTGGCCTCTCCGTTCCATGTGTCGAACTGGAGGAACTCACAGGAGACGCGCTGCCCGACCTGAACGACGTCCGAAACCGCTTCGAAGCGCCGCCAGGACAGTTCGGGGACCGTGATGAACCCGACACCGGGAAAGACCGGATGGCCGGGGCCGTCGTCCAGCGCCACGAACACCCCGAACCGCTCGATCGCCGCGACCGTGCCGGAAAGGATCTCACCGCGGTGAAGTGATGCGAGGAACGCCCAGAGTTCCGGATTCTCGGTGGCGGCCATCGACAGCCAGGCACGGCCCTCATCAAGATCGATGGCGGTCACCTCTGCGGTAATCCGCCGGCCGACCTCCACAGGCGCAGCCGAAAACTGAACCCAGGGCAAATCCAACCGTCCGACCGCACCCAAGCGGGCGCGCGGAGAACCCGTCCAAGGTCACCATCACCAGGGATCGCGTGACCTCGGTTACGGTCCCACTGCGGACGTCACCGACGCGGATCGCTGCCAGAAACTCCCGGGAAGCCTGGCCGTCCGACGTACCGCCCATGCCGTCCAGCCTCTCATGAGAAGCCGCACACCGACCCGGAAGTGGGATCACACCGCGTCAAGAACGAACGGGACGTCCAGATCCCCAGGGCAAGGGCTTCGAGACGTTCGCGGGCTGCGAAAATCAGGGGAAGGACTTCTCACACACCGACATCCCGAACAAGGGATACGTGGCCCACTGATGCGATTCACCCGGGACGACGTGGTCCTCCCCGTCCAGCTCAACCTGGAGCAGGCGAGCACCGCCGACGCGGCGCTGCACACATGGCTGCCCCTGGTCGCCGAACTCAACCCGCTCGCCATGGAGTTCGAGGCGGCGCACCCGGACGGCCTGCGCCGAGGCTTCCTGGCCGACCTGCTCGTCGTCTCCCCGCTCGTGGACGCACCGGAAACGGCCCGAACCCCGGCGGACCGACTGCGGGCTTCGATCGGACCGCTCGCCGAGCGGCTCGGTCTGGACCCTGCCGCGTTCAAGATCGACGAAGACGGCGCCAAGAGCCTGATGAGCGCGCGACGCGGACCAGAGGACAGGGGCGGCACACCGTACGGGGCCCACCTCCTCCTCGCCCGGATCGGCGCGGACCCCCTCAACCCGGAGGGAGAAGAGGCGGACTACGGGGAGCATCTCTGAGCGCGTGACCGACTCGGCAGCTCGAATCGGTACCTTGACGGCCTGACCCTCATCGTTTCCTGCCGGATCGATCCGGAACGTTGCCCCGGGGATTGAACAGGTGGCGAACCAGGTTCAACGGGAGCCGCTCGCGAGGCTCAAGGCGGTGGCAGCCGGTGGCATTTCCTGGGCCAGAGTCCGGAGGACGGCGAGGTGGGTTTTGGTGACCTCGATGCCGTAGCGGCTCAGGTGGTTCTTCAGGTGCTTGGCATGGATGTGCTGGCCGGGGCGGTTGCCCGGGAAGAGCCAGGGGCTGCTGCGGTTGGCCTCGACGTTGCGGGGGCCCCGGTTGAGGGCGTGGTCGCGCAGGACTGGGGCGAAAGGATCGGGCACCAGGCGCGGTTCGTGCGGTCGGTCGATGCTGATACGGACTTCGTGGTTGTTCAGGGCCAAGTCGTCAATGGTGAGCGCGGTGATGTGAGCCAGGGGCTGAGCGAACAGGATCAGGATGATGAAGGCCGCGCGGTCGCGGAGAATGTAGTCGGTCGCGGGATCGAGCAGGTCGCGCAGGAGTCGCAGGCGTTGCTCGTGGTTGAACGTACCGCGTGCGGGTTTCCGTCGGCGGGTGACCTGAAGGTTGTACGGCACGCTGAGGTGGTGGGGGAACGCTCCGTCCCCGGCGCCCCATGTGATGAAGGCCCGGGTGCCCTGGCGGCTCGTACTGCCCGTGGCGATCCAGGTGTCGATGTGGGCCTGGGCGCACGTGGCCGGGGTGGCGTCGTGGTCGCGTAGCCAGGCCAGGAAGGCCTTCGCGGAGTTGATCTCGTGCTGCGGACGGTCGACCAGACCTGGTGTGAGGGGCTCCCGAGTGGCGCGTTCCCGCAGGCGCAGGCTGTGTCCGGTGGCGAATCGGCTGATGAGTTGCCGGTCTTCCGCCGGCTCGATGGAGGCGAGGGTTCGGGAGAGCCAGGCTTCGAACTGGACCAGGTAGCGGTCGCGCTGCTCAAGGATCTTGTGCTGGACGAGCAGGTCGCGCAGGTGTGCCGCGGACTGCGGGGAGGGATGGTCGTTGAGGGATTCATGGCTGAGTGGCAACCGGCCGGTTGCCAGATCGGCCAGCAGGGGCGCGATGTGCCGGTTGCCGACGAGCCAGACCAGCCCGGCGTCCGGACGGGGCTGGGTGCGGATGGCCTCGTGCAGGGGCAGCAGGGCAGGGGAGACCTGGCCCGTACCGTCGTCGAGGACCTCTGTGATCCGTTCGGTGAGATGGCAACGCGGGCATATGACGCCGTCGTGGCGGTGTGCCCACCAGCGGTGCTGTTGCCCCTGGTGCCGGCAGCGGGGACAGGTGAGTTCGGGCATGGCTCAATCAGTACGTCGGAGTCGCTGGAGGATGAGGTGATGCGCCACGGTTGAACTTCGGCACAACGCTCTCGGGTCGAGCGGCGGGCGGCGGGCAGATGGTCGTCATGCGTCGGCAGGCAGAAAGTGTAGGCGTAGTCCGCGCTCACCACTTTCCACGAACCACGCGGCAGGGTCCAGCAGGGCAGCGATACGCGTGCCCATCGAATTGCCCGGCGACGCTGTCACCACCATCTCGCGGCGAAATGGCAGTTAATCGTTCTTCGTCTGTTCAACTCGGTTTCCGTCTGAATGCTCCGCTGCCCACCTAGCGTCCGTGAGGGCCGTGAAGGAAGGGACTCATGGAGACACTCAACGCGATCCGGGCTCGTGGGATCACCAAGACATTTGACGATGTCGTCGCACTTGACGGCGTCGACCTTGATGTGACGTCAGGTCAGATTCACGGCCTGGTGGGCCCGAACGGTGCCGGGAAGACAACGTTGCTCGGCCTTCTGCTGGGCCTGGCCGTCGCCGACGCGGGCCGACTGGAGATCCTGGGCACGCCCGTCGGGCGGGCGCTCGCCGCTCCTGACGGTGTCGCCGGTTTCGTGGACGGCCCAGGTCTGTACCCGTCGCTCACCGCCAGGCAGAACCTGGCAGCGCTGGCCGCACTTCGCGGTCACGAGGCACGCGCGGCAGGGGTCGACGACGCCCTCGATCAGGTCGGGCTCACCGCTGTCGCCGACGACAAGACCCGCGGTTTCTCGCTCGGCATGCGTCAGCGGCTCGGTCTCGCGGCCGCCCTGCTCACCAGGCCCCGGCTGCTCGTGCTCGACGAGCCGTCCAACGGCCTGGACCCCGCCGGCAAGAGACACGTACACCGTGTGCTCACCCGGCTCGCGGCGGAGGGAGTGAGCGTCGTGCTCTCCAGCCACCGCATGGACGACCTCGAGGAACTGTGCTCGGAGGTCACCATCCTCGCCACCGGGCAGGTCGTCTTCTCCGGCCCGCTGAGCAAGCTGGCGGCCGAGAACCGTGAACTCGACTATCGGCTGATCACCTCCGATGCCCAGGCCGCCCGCCGCGTCGCTGTCGAGACCGCTGGAATCCTGGTCGTCGACGAGGCTCAGTCGCGGTACGACGCCGAAGCGCTCGTCGTACGGGCGCTGGTGCCGGCCGTGGACGAACTGGTGGTGCGACTCGTCAAGGCGGGCGTCGCGTTGCGCGAGCTCGCACCCGTCGTATCGCCGCTGGAGGCCGCGTTCCTCGCCCTCACCGAGCAGCAGGAGGACTCCCGATGACTGCGACCGCGCCTGCGGCCCCTGCGGGCCTGGTGGATCACCCGAATGGCGGCGCCCGTCGCATCCCGGTGTTTCGCGCCTACCGCTTCGAACTGGTCAAGCTGGTCTCGCAATGGCGGATCCGCCTGCTGGTTCTCGCCTGCTGGATCGCACCGGCGCTGTTCGTCGTCGCGGTGAGCCAGCAGACCTCGTTGCCCGTCGACACTCTCTTCGGCCGCTGGATGCAGGCCACGGGCTGGGCGGGCCCGCTGGTGACGCTCGGTTTCGCGGGCACCTGGGCCCTTCCGCTGCTGACGTCGGTGGTCGCGGGCGACGTCTTCGCCGCCGAGGACCGCCTCGGCACCTGGCGCCACCTGCTCGTAACCGTGCGGTCGCCTCAGCGGATTTTCGCAGCGAAGGTACTGGCCAGCCTGACCGTCATCCTGCTGCTGGTCGTCGGCCTGGTTGCTTCCAGCACTGTCGGCGGGCTCGCGGCGGTGGGCAACCATCCGCTGGTCGGCCTGGACGATCACCTCATGACGCCCGGCAGCGCCGCGGGCACCGTGCTGCTCGCCTGGGCCTGTGTGCTCGCCCCGACGCTGGCCCTCGCCGGGATCGGGCTTCTCGGGTCCGTCACGTTGGGCCGCTCCCCGATGGGACTGCTGCTGCCCGCGCTCGTCGCGCTCGCGATGCAACTGGCCCAGATGCTGCCGCTGCCGGCGGTCGTGCGCCTGGCCCTGCCCGGCTACGCCTTCATCGCGTGGAACGGTCTGTTCACCAGCCCGGCACAGCTCGGCCCGCTCCTGATCGGCATCGTGGTGAGCCTGGTGTGGGCCGTGATCGCCACGGCGCTGGCCTATCTGCTCTTCCTGCGGCGCGACTTCACCAATCTGACCGATGACGGCTTGACGCGCCGCGCGCTCACCGCCGGAGTCCTGCCGCTGGCCGGGCTGCTCGCCGTGACGATCGCGGTCCTTCCCGCGGTGACGACCGCGACCTACTCGGGCTCGGGCATCCAGCAGGCCAAGGTGGAGCACTCGCTGGCCACGGCGTTCGCGCATCTCTACCGGATGCAGGCCGATGAGCTCCATCGTCCCGCCGTCACCGAGGCGCAGCTGAAGTCCAGCGCCGCGTGCACCAAGGGCAACATCGACCACGACGCCGAGGGCGCGGGCAACGACTGGCGCTGCGTCGTGTCGTGGCACCTGCCCGGCAGTGAGGCCACCGGGCAGGCCGTCTATCAACTCGACCTCACCGCGGACGGGCGGTTCGTCGCCGACGGTGACGGACCGAAGGAAGTCAATGGCTACTTCCTGGTGCGGACCCCTTACGGGGACACACCGAACCCGCTGTGGCAGTTCGACAGCAACGTCGAACTGCTTTCCACCTCGAAGGGATAATTTGATGCAGGTAGCACGCCGCCGCGTCCAGACGGAGAAGGACGACTCCGTCTATCTCGGCAACAGACGTATCGGGCGCCGGGTCCCGCTCATGACCGCTGGGGTCACCGCTCTGGCCGTCGCGGCCGCCGGCACCGCTTTCGCCGCGACCGACTCCTTCGGGACCGTGCGGGTCGGCCAGACCACCACCAACGGACTGCTGATCTCCAGCGACCAGTACCTCGCCCCCTACGGCAAGCGCCTGGTCATCAACGACGGCAAGATCATGTCGTCCACCATCAGCCCCGACGGCAAGCACATGGCCGCCACCGTCACCGACGGCGGGATGGTGCTGAACATCATCGACCTGAAGAACTACAAGCTTCAGCAGGTCATCGGCAGCGGCGCCGGGGCCGACCTGAAGATCAGCGGTAGTGATGTGGGCCAGGAAGGCCCGACCTACTCGCCCGACGGCAAGCAGCTGTGGCTGGGCCGGGCCGACGGCTACACCAAGTTCACGGTGAACCCGGACGGCAGTCTGTCCAACCCGACCACCGTCTCCATCCCGGCACAGGGCTCCAAGCGCTCCTTGGCGTCTGCGGCGGTGTTCTCCGCCGACGGCTCCACGGTCTACTCCGCGGTCAACGGACAGAACCGGGTGGTCGCCATCAACGCGGCGACCGGCGCCATCGAACAGAGCTGGAACACGGGCAACGCCCCACGCGGCATGGTCCAGGTCGGCAACAAGCTCTACATCAGCAACGAGGGCGGGCGTCCGGCGGCTCCCGGTGAGGACACGATCAACTCCTACGGCACGCAGGTGCCGGCCAGCCCGGTGACGGGTGCCACCACCACCGGCACGGTCAGCGTCATCGACCTGGCCAACCCGTCCGCCGCGGCCAAGAGCATCACTGTGGGTCTGCACCCGACCGCGGTGTACGCCAAGAAGAAGACGGTGTTCGTCACCAACACCGCCGACAACACCGTCTCGGTCATCGACACCGCGAAGGACAAGGTCGTCCAGACCATCTCCACCCAGCCGTGGCCCGAGGCCTCGGTCGGGTACGAGCCCAACGCGGTGACGCTCACCAGCGACAATCACCTGCTGGTGACGCTCGGCCGTGCCAACGCGGTCGCCGTCTACAAGTACAAGGGCGCGCAGGAGCCGGTCAGTTACGTGGGCCTGCTGCCGACCGACTACTTCCCCGCGGAGATCGCGACCGTCGGCAAGGACATCGTTGTCTCCAACACGCGCGGTATCGACGCCCGCCGTCCCACCACCGCCGCCGGACGTGGCACCCACGACACCACCTCCAGCCTGACGCGCTTCACGCTCCCGGACGACAAGACCATCAAGTCCCAGACGAAGAAGGTCTTCAAGCAGAACGGCTGGACCAACAAGTCCGTCCAGCTCGCCAACGGCAGGAGCAAGGCCAAGCCGGTACCGGTGCCGGTGAAGATCGGTGATCCTTCGACGATCAAGCACGTGTTCCTGATCGTCAAGGAGAACCGGACCTACGACCAGGTCTTCGGCGACATCCCCCAGGGCGACGGCGACGCGTCGCTGGCCCAGTTCGGCGAGAACGTCACGCCGAACCAGCACGCGCTGGCGAAGCAGTTCGGCCTGTACGACAACACCTACGACGTCGGCACGAACTCCGCCGAGGGCCACAACTGGCTGATGCAGGCCGACAACCCCGAGTACACCGAGTCCTCGGCCGGTGAGTACCTGCGCAGCTACGACACCGAGGACGACGCGCTCGGCCACCAGAAGTCCGGCTTCATCTGGACCGGCGCGCAGGCCGCCGGCAAGTCGGTGCGCAACTTCGGCGAGTTCCACCAGTTCCTGTCCAAGCCGGCCGACGCGAGCTGGCAGAACCTGTACTGCGACGCCAAGGACATGAAAGCGTCCGGCAAGCAGTCCGCCTACAAGCTCACCTCGTCCTCGCCGATACCGTCGCTCAACGACGTGTCGGTGCCCGCCTTCCCGAAGTACGACACCAGCGTCCCGGACGTCTACCGGTCCGAGATCTGGAAGCAGGACTTCAAGAAGAACGGGCCGGCGAACCTGAACATGTTCTGGCTCTCCAGCGACCACACCGGCGGCCCGGTCAGCCCGGCCGCCCAGGTCGCGGACAACGACCTCGCGGTCGGCCGGATCGTAGACGAGATCTCGCACAGCAAGTACTGGAAGGACTCGGCGATCTTCGTCACCGAGGACGACTCCCAGGCCGGCCTCGACCATGTCGACGGACACCGCGCGCCGGTCCAGATCATCAGCCCCTACGCCCAGCACGGCGTTGTCGACAGCCACTACTACTCCCAGATCACCATGATCCGGACCATCGAGCAGATCCTCGGGGTCCGCCCGATGAACCAGAAGGACAGCGCGGCCACCCCGATGGCCTCGGCGTTCACCAAGAAGCCCGACTTCACCCCGTTCACCGCGCTGCCCAACCGCATCCCGCTGACCGACGGCGTGAAGACCACGCCTTCGTGCGGCGTGGACACCCCGGCCCCGCAGGACCCCCAGGCCGCGGCCGTACCGGCGGCGAAGGTCCCGGCGAGCATGACGGCGCTCGCGAAGGAGTGGAACGACTGGAAGTCGCACCAGCGGCTGACCGGGCCCAATGCCGTGCCCGACTACGCGCCTCCCGCGCAGATGGACCGCCTCACCTGGTACGAGACGCACAACTGGTCCAAGCCCTACCCGGGCGACAGCAAGATCCACGCGCCCAAGGACGTTCCCGGCGCCTATATCCCCTCGTCAGACACCGACTGACACCGACTGACATCAGCTGACATCGGCTGAACTTCAGCCAGTTGTAAGGGCCCCTGGACGGCGTCACCGCCGCCCAGGGGCCCTTCCCCTTCCAAAGTCACGGACCAGAAGCCACATTCGTACCGATTGCCGGGCTTGGCTCTCGAACGGGGTTCTGGATCGGCAACGGGGCCCGAACCCGCCCGATGCACGGACCAGCTGGCGAAAGCGGAGTCCGGTCGGCGCAAGCCGCCACGTATCGACATGCTCGCCGAACGGGCCCGTGTGCTCCGCGTGCCGCTCGGGGAGCTGGTCGGCCAACCCGTGCTCATGGAGGACGAGAGGCAGCAGGACGATGTCCCGGCCGTGCGGGACGCGTTGATGAGTCCGCGTCGTCTTTCCCGGCTGCTGTTCGGACCGGAGGCCGAGGCACAGCTCCCGAGTCCCGGCCCGACCGCTGAGCTCGTAGAGCAGACCTGGGACAACTACCAGTGCGGCCGGCTCGGCCAGGTGATCGCCGGGCTCCCCGGCCTCCTCCAGACCGCCCGGGAGCTTGAGGACTGCGCCGCCTGCGCCGCCGCGGAACGCCGGGACTGCTGGGCCGTTTCCGCCCGGGTGCACCACCTCGCCGCCACCACGCTCGCCAAGATCGGGGAGTCCGACATCTCGTGGCTCGCCGCCGAACGAGCCATGCGGGCCGCCGACGAATCCGGCGATCCGCTGGTCCTGGCGTCCGCCGCACGGTCCGGCACACATGCCTTGCTGGCCAACGGCCGGTACGACGACGCCATGGAACTGGGCAACACACCGCATCGGCGTGGTTGTCGGCCCGGGTCGATGAGACCGATCCGGCCGCCCTGAGCCTGCTGGGCATGATCTACCTACGGGCTGCCATCAGATCGATGTGGACCACATGCCCCCGAAGCGCGGTGTCTCCCACCGCATCGACTACGCCCGTGCCCTCTCACTGGCAGGCCAGGGCGACAGTGCGTTCGCAGAGTTGCGTACAGCCGAACACGCGTCGCCTCAGCTCGTGCGGAACAATCCCCGTGTACGGGACGCGCTGCGCGACCTGATCAAGCAGTTCCCGGTCACCGGCAGTGCTCGTTCGTCGGAATTGTTCATGATGGCTCAACGATGCAGGGCGGTGGAGTGAGCACCAAGAAGCGCGGAGTCCTCGGGGTCGTGGGCACGAGTGCCGGCGGAGTCGAAGCGTTGCGCACCGGGCTGGTGGAACCGGCTATGGCACTCGGGTGGCAGGTCGCCGTGACGCTCACCCCGACGGTCGTCCGGTGGCTGCGAATGAACGGTGAGGTCGACCGGCTGGAGAAGCTGACCTGCCTGCCGGTACGAGACGAACCACGGCTGCCCAGCGAGGCAAGACCGCCCCGAGCGTGGACTGCTACGTGGTCGCCCCCGCCAGCACGAATACGGTCGCCAAACTCGCGACGGGTATCGCCGACAAGCAGGCGCTGACGCAGGTAGGGGAAGCCATCGGCACCCTGGGGCTACCGGTCGTCGTCTTTCCGAGGGTGAACGCCGCTCACGCCCGCCACCCCGTGTGGCGGCGCCATATCGCCGCGCTGCGAGAGGCCGACGTTCACCTCGTCACGGCCCGGACATCTGGCCCCTGCACGAGCCACGCGCCGCCCCCGCCGGTCGGGACCTGCCGTGGGGAGCGGTGCTGGAAGCGATCGACCGCGCCATGGAAGCCACGGAATGACGGCTCATCAACTGCCTTGATCTGCGGGAACAGAGGACCCTGACAAACTGTCCGGGTCCTCTGTTCGTGGCGCATCGAAGCTTGCTGCCATGCCGGAGATGGCCGAGCGACACAGCGCGGGAACCGCACAGACGGATCACCGCACCCAGCGGTACGCCTCGTTCAGGCCCCTCGATGCCGTTGCCTGGCAGGGGCGGCGGCAACGGTGACAGCGACCCTCCCCACCGAGGAAACGGCGCCCGTCGACACCGGGCTCCGGCGGCTGATCTGCGTGGACATCGCCCTGCAGCTCCACCTCGTGCCCCCCCCGTACGGCACGCGGTCGTCGCCGCCCTCCGGCTGTGGGGTGTCCCCTGATCGCGACCGAATTAGTCGTCAACGCCATCCGCCATGGAGACCCGGGCGGCGTGACCGTGATCCTGACGGTCCGGGACAGCGACGTGGTGCTGGAGGTCGAAGACGACAACGCCAGGCGCCCGGCCGTACGGCAGGCCACCGAGGTTGGCGAAGGCGGCCGGGGCCTGATCCTCGTCCAGGCACTGGCCGACCAGTGGGAATATCGGCCTGGCACGTACGGGCGGAAGACGGTGTGGGCGTCGCTCGCCCTGCCGGAAGCCGGGCCGGAGGATGTGTCGTGATCGCCTCCCGTCCACCACACCACGGCGTGTTCGACGACCGAAGGCAGGCCGCCGCCACCATCGACCGGGTCTGGCGCCGCCTGCCCCCGTCCCAGCTCTTCCGCTGCGAAGCCTTCGCAACCCTGGACAGCCCAGACCGACAGAGCGCGATCATCCGGCCGCTGTTCTGGCTCAGCAGAGTCACCGTCTCCGGCCCGGAAGCGGCTGTCGCATGGGCTGGCTACCGGCTGGAACCGTTCGCCCAGTTCCTGGACGGACCCGACAGCAGTCGGGCCGCCCGGTGGACCGGCGACAAAAAAGCACGCTGCCGGGTGCTGCTGGCCTTACGCACCGGCAAGCGGCTGTCCTTCGAGGTCGTCGACCGCGATGGGGTCCGCTACCAGGCCGTGATCTGCCCCGTACGCGAACGTCCCCGTGCTCGGCCCCACGCTCCGCCCCGCAGCGGGAGGCGTACGGCTACAGCATGGCCGATCCCCCAAGATCTTCCGCACCACGTCCGCCGACGGCGGACCCCGTACCCCCTGAGCGCCTCAGAAAGGTTCCCCCACCACTTCACAGCCGCTCAGGAGGGGCCATCTTCACCTCGCGAGCACTTCGAGAGGAAGAGCACATGTGTTGGCACGATCCCCCCTGCCCCGCCGCCGAGGCGCCCGATCGGGAGGCTGCCAGGGGTGTTACGCGAGACGACGTGCTGGGCTGGGGCCTCCTGTGCAACGGCGTCGTGCTCTTCGACGACACAGGCGTGCTGCTGCCGGACGGCAGATCGTGCTCCCCCACCGTCCCACGATCGGAGCGGCGGCATGACTGCCACAGCCGGGCTGCTGGCGCCGGGCCGACCAAGACGGACATGGGGTATCTCTTCCTGGAGACCCGTCCCGCAGATGGCGAGCGCGAGCCTGGTTGGACCGAGGGCCTGAAGACCGCTCAACCGCCGCTTTGCCTTTCGCATGCCGTTGCCTCCGCCGAGCACTGTGGGCATCTCGTCAAGACCGGACACGTTGCCCTGTTGGCGGAGAGCGCACCGCTCTACGGCGTCCTCGGCATCCGGTACCAGATATCGGTGGGCGGGCGGCGCGGCTTGGAAGGCGACGAGGTCCCGATTCTGTACGGGCATCCCCAGGCGCAATGGTTTCTCGCCCCCCAGCTCGTACGGACCCTGCGCCGTGTCAGGGTCGTTGAACTGGGCGACCTTGTGTCTCAGGCCACTTCCCAGACAACCGCCCGGCGGTCCGGATGCTTCGGCCCGGCCCTCTGAGCGGTCCCAGACCCCGGCACGGGGCGAGCGGCTTCACGCTCGCTCACTGCGCAAGGCGGAAGCCTGGCGCCGGGTTGCACAGAGCAAGTTCGCGGCCACCCTCGGCGCGCACAGTCGAGAAGGAGAACCTCAATGAATGGCGTCCCCGACATGAGGACCGAAGAAGCCCAATCCGCCCCTTCCAGCAAGCAATTGCGCGACAAGGTGGTCGGCAATCTGATCAACATGAGGGCTGTCCGGAGCGAACGGGTCGAAGCGGCCTTCCGCGCCGCACTGTGGCATCTCGCCACCCCCGATGCGGATGTGACGAAGAACTACCGCGTGGAAGACGCCGTGATTACGAAGACGGACGCCGACGGGGTACAGCTCAGCTCAGTGTCCGCGCCGCGCATCCAAGCCATGCAGATCGAACAGGCCGACATCCGGCCCGGGATGCGCGTCCTGAAGATCGGATCCGGCGGTGTCAACGCGGCCTATCTCGCTGAGATCGTCGGCGAGGACGGCCTGGTCGTCACCGCGGACATCGATCACGAGGTCACTGAGCGGGCCCAGAGGTTCCTGACCACGACCGGCTATGACAGCCGGACTTATGTCGTTACTGGCGACGGTGAACTCGGAGTGCCGGAGCACGCTCCGTACGACCGCATCGTCGTCACCGTGCAGGCGGCGGACATTCCGCCGGCCTGGATCGAGCAGCTCGTAAACGGTGGCCGTCTCGTCGTGCCGCTCCAGATTCGCGGGATGACGAGAACGGTGGCGTTCGTGTGCCATGGCGACCGGCTGGTCAGCGACGGCTTCGAGCTGTGCGGCTTCGTCCTGATGCAGGGCATCGGCGAGAACCGCGTCCAACTGGTACTGCTCCACGACACGGAGGGCGAAGAGGTCGGACTGCGGCTCGACGGCCATCCGGAGACTGATGCCGAGCCGCTCTGGTGTCGCCGCTTGTGAAGGCGTGGTCCGGGGTGACGCTCGCCGGCAATGAATCGAATGAGCACCTGGACATCTGGCTGACAACGGTGTTCGACAATTTGCCTCTGCTCGCCGGAAAGCCGACGGCCCGTACGCGCGACCTGGTCGCGTCGATCTCGCCTCACGGCATCCCCACACTGGTGGACGGCGGCACCTTCGCCTACCGAACGGTGCGTGCCACCGATGACCCGGACCGCTTCGAACTCGGCGTGATCGGCCACAGCCCGCATGCCAAGGAGATCGCGGACCGCCTGGTCGAACAGATCCAGGTGTGGGACCGAGAACACCGCGGTGACCGCGCCCACATCCAGGTCTTCCCGGCAGGCACGCCGGAGAGCCGGCTTCCCGCGGGCCGCGTCATCGACCGGCCGCACACGCGGATCACGATCACCTGGCCGTAGTGGCGCCGCCACGGCCAGGTCCTGCAAGAGCACATCCAGCACCCCAACAAGGAGGCACTTGAGATGGCACCTGCGATTCGGACCAGCGTCGCACCCCTGACCGGATCGGACTTCGACCTCGACATCGAGACCATCGAGTCCCCCCCGGTCGTGGCCGGCCTACTGAACGACACCGGCGACGGCTGCACCTCGACCTGTAAGTCCGCCTGCTCGAACAGCACCTGCATCGGCGGCTGGTCCCAGGCGCATTCAAGGTGTGGTGTCCGGGGCCCGAAGCTCTGGCCCCGGACACCACACCGGCTGAGTGGACGAAGAGGGGGAACGGCGTTGTACAGCACCATCGACGCGGCTCTGCTGCTCAGGGCCTCTGCTCATCCGATCGCGGAGAAGCTGCCTCCGTGGCCGGACCTTGACAGCGTCACGTCCGAGGATGTGGACCGATGGCGCTCCTGGATCGAACAGGTCTGGGCGATCAATGACCTCGCGGCGGCGATCGAGACCGCCAGCCCACCGCTCACCGTGGCTTTGAACAAGGTGCTCAGCCGAGGCACGGATCAGCCCCGTGAAGTACGGCGCGCGGTGGTGTCCCTGGTCCGCTACTTGCTGCGGATGCAGCAGCGGGCCACGCCCTTCACCAACCACCACGGCACCTGGTGGGCTCGCTGGGTCACCGAGAATGCCGCCGTTCCCCGTGGGTCCGCCGTACGGTCATGGTGTTACGGCACCCCGGTCTGGCCCGCGCCCAGCAGCTGGCCGGCATCGCCTTGGGCGACCTCACGCGACAGCGCATGGCCGAACGGGCTCTTCTCTACTGTCTGGCCAACTCCGTTCAGCTCAACCACCCGGCCGGACACGGCCTTTGCTACGGCGTCGGCGGGCTGATGCGCGTCGTGCAACGCGTCGCCCCGGACTCGGAAACGCCGACCGCATTCACCGCCCATTTGCCGCAGCTCAGCGAACGCTTCCTGGCAGTGGATCCCCCGAAGGACACCAGCTTCCTCGACGGCTCAGCCGGATCAGCCCTGGCCTTCTACAGCGCCAAGGCCGACGAGTTGCCGGCCTGCGACTGGGACGCCTGCCTGCTGCTCGTCTGAACCGCCTGCTCTCGAAGGGATGTCCTGGTGAACCTGCACGACACTGGAGCCGCCGAAGAAGCCATCCTGGCCGTTCTCGCCGGAACGCCACTCACGCAAGCCGCCCCCCAGGTGCCCACGTCCGTCGAACGTCTCGCTGAAGCCGTCGAGCTGTACCGCGACGCGGGCCGAGCCGCACTCGACTCCCAATTCGACGCTTCCGGCTGGTACCAAGTGTACGTCGAGTCCGCAAACACCCATGCTGGCGATTCCGGATCTCTCCTGGCCCGGCCGGAGCTATCGAGGACGTCAAGACGCACATCGCTGATGCTCTCGACAGCATGGTCTCGTGGGGCGTGGCGAGGCGCTGGTGGCAGTCTCTCTACGAGCCGGAGTCCTTCGCGTTCGGCGGCCCGGCCGGTACCGCCATCGCCCACGATCTCTTCCACGCCGACAGCGTCGGCGTCCTTGGCTACCTGCGCCGTATGACACCCAGGACCGACCCCGGACTTCTCGATCTCAAGGCGACCTCACTTCTCCTGATCAGTCTGTTCCTGCGTGCCGCTGGACAGGAATGGAGCGAACAGGGCGACGTCTGGGCGAGAGTGGAGGCCAAGCGAGCGCTGCCGGACGGCGTACCCGCCGAGCGGGTGAGCGCCATGACGGGCACGCTCCGGAAACTCCTGACCGCCGATACCGGGCCATTGCTCGTGGCCGACGGCCCGCTCGCGCCCCTGGCCGACTGGGCCGCAGCAGTCGAGCACTCCGGCCAAGCCCTCGCCGACGCCGGCCGCGAAGGACGCCTCACCATCGGCACACGCAGCATCCTGGCTCGGCACATCCTGTTCCACTGGAACCGCATGGGGTTCAGCACCAGCCAGCAAGCCATCTGGGCACGAGCAGCCCGGGAGACGATCCTCGGCGAGTAAGGCAAGGCCGCCTTTGAGGACGTACGCAGCCACCACCACGCGCCTGCCAAGGCACGACCGGTCAACTTCGGAGGTTCGGCTAACGGCAATGACAGAGCTGCACGATCATGGACTCTACGAGCCGTGCCTCTCACATTCGAGTCGCAACGTTCTTCCTGCAAGAGCCTCAAGGAGAGGTCTGCCCCTGCCGACGCGCGGGATCACAAGCCGTGCCCGCGGGGAGTGGCTACCTGCTCGTTCGTTTTACGGCAAGGGTCAGGAGGAGCTGCCTGCTCGTCGTAGGAGCACCAAGCGCACCGAGCCTGGTGTCGGCTGCGGTTGCAAGCCCTCCAAGGCTGATGACGACCGCTGCCCCCGGGCAGGATCGCGGTCACCTTCCAGCGTTGCGGATCCTCCAGGGCTGATGACTGCACGAGGTTAAAACCGCTGGTCAGAGCCGTCTTGCAACAGCACCTCGAGCCGGATACTGCAGCGGTCCGGCGGTTGATGCATCAACACATCCCGCGCCGCAGTGTAGAGCGACTCCAGAGATTCCTTTAAAGAGGCATTCCGCGACGAGCGCGGCCAGAAGCGGGGGCGGTCGTCAGTAAGGAGGATGGGGTGCCGCGCAGATACTGTTTGGCAAAGTCGATGTCGGCGGGCCCGGTGAACGGAATGGATCCTTCTAGGAGTTCGTGGGCAGGGACGCACAGAGCATAGATGTCTCTGGCGGTGGTGGCCCGCTGGTTGTCCCAGCGTTCGGGGGCCATGTATGTAAAAGTGCCCGCGAGCTTGAAGGTCAGCTTCGCGGTGGTGGCTTCGGTGTACCGGGCGATGCCGAAGTCGGCGAGGCACCAGCGGCCGCCCAGGAGCAAGATGTTCTCCGGCTTCAGGTCGCGGTGGACAGTACCGCAGTCTTTGAGATCGGCCACAGTTTCGGCGACGTCGCAGAGCATGGAGACGGCGTCGCGGAGGGCAGGGGCCTTTCCACTGAAGGTGGGCACGCAGCAACTCGTCTGCACGGGACATCACGAGCACACATTGGTCCTCCTGCTCGCTGCTGTCGACGATCGGTACGACGTTGCGGACACCCTCCAGGTCGGTGAACAGCATCTCGCACTCGGTCCCGAGGGCCTTGTGTACGAGCTTGACCACCGACTTCGCCGGCGGAGTTCTCAGCCTCGTACACACAATACCGAAGCCGCCGCTCTCGATGGGCCACCCAAGATCCATCATCGCTCAATACCAGTTTCATGGCGTGCGTTGCCTCCATTGTCAACTGTTTTCCCTGTAAAGCGGTTTCGAGCGCCGCCATCGTCCCAGACCCCTCCGAAAAGCCGAGGTCTGTCCCGATCCACGACAGGTCAGTAGTGCCCGCAACGCAGCCCCGCTGGATGCCGCAACGACTCCTGAAACCAAGGGCAGTCGGCCGACCCTCTACTGCACCTTGCATCTCGGACAATGGGCAGGTCGAAGCGGACTGCCAGCGAGACGTCTCCCTCTGTTCACACAGCGGACCGCAGAGCCGGGTCGTACGTCGTCATCCCCGATCCAACGAACAGCTGCACGTTCACCCGGTGAGGTCTTCCCAATGGACCGACCAGTGATCAGTGCCTTCATCTGCCGTGCCGCTCGGACACCAGATGCGCACCAGAACGGACGGTTCAACCGCGGCCAATGGAACCGTGGGAAGTTCTATCAGGCACCGTGACGATTCCGCGCCGACTGGGACTTTTCCTGCATGAACAGAAGACAGTCCCCACGTTCGTCAGCGTTATCGAGAACACAGATGACCGAGCAGGAATTTCAGGAAGGGGCTACTCCTTGCTATTTGCCATCATTGACGGTGACGATGTGGGACATGAGATTGAAGCTCACCTATTGACGAACGACGTCTCCGGCTTCGTGCGTACCTCGGAGACTATTTCTGCCGCCATAGAATTACTGGCCAGCCACGCCTCTAGAATCGCCGGGGTGACGGTCGTGTCGGTGGGAGGTGACAGCATATTGCTTCAAGTGGGCGAAAATTCTATTACCCGTTTGAGTGATGAGCTCGAAGCATTACAACGACCTGGACACTTTACATTCTCTGTCGGTATCGGGGCAACGCTGCGCGAGAGCTTCATAGCTTTGCGCATGGCCAAATCGTCCGGGAAATGCAGGATTACATCTTATTCAGAATTATAGCAGCAGTGTCATGGCGTCACGGATTTCAGGTTCTCAGCTCGAACAGAGAACAGCCGCGGAAAAATCGTACAATACACTAAAGGTCGCGAAGGTTGGCACTGAGTGCTACCAGTCACTGGGGTTAGGCGTTAGCTGCTGTACAGCATCGCTCAAACAGAAAATCTCACCTGAAGATATATCAAATGTAGTCGATCACCACCGTAGAGGTAGGGAGAAGAGTTCCAAGCGAAAATGCCAGCGAACTGGGAGCCGAAATAAACAAGCGACCCTCAGGGGTAGATCCATGGACAGTCGCTTGCGTGGAGAGATAGAGGCTCCAGTACTGAACGATATCTTTTAATAGTGCATTATAAGCGGACCGATCATTCGGAAATGCGGGCACCATACACTGGTAAACAAGTGCACTGCTGCATAAATCCTGTGGCCCCACGGCATACCTACCGAGATGATTTTGCGCGCCCCGGGCCGCATCCTGGGCTTCTGTGATCATGCTCGGGTTATTGGCGATGTTGACAATAAGCGCATGCCTGTTTACATTCTGCCCGCCAATCGGAAATAACGCAACAGCATCGCGGCGAATTGTCGATGAGAGTTGATAACTTTCCTGAGTTGTTTGCGGACCGTTCAAAGTTCCTTCTAAGACCAGAGGCGGCAGGGGCAAACTGGGCCCTGCGCCTGACACCTGATGAACATGGATTTCCCTGAACTCGAAAAGGCGCAACTGGACACCCTGCGGTGCAAACAAGCGTTGCCCTAATCGAAATGCATTCGCAAGACCGCATGTCAAATAAAAGGAGATATGATCCGATCTATTTGCCCCCTCTTCCTTCAACCTCGCCTCAATCACCCGCTGGGTGAGCTCAGCTCGCGCGTCGCCGGTGAGCCCTGGATATAGCTCATCTACATTCACATAAAAGAAGCTGATGTGGCAAACTCTAGTCGCCAAAAAATGCTCGAACAGTCTGGCGTCGGACCATCCTGAAGCGGGCGTTGGTTGTAGAAAAATAGCCACGCCGACTCCAGTGCGACCGTGGAGGCTTAGCCAGCTTCTCGCAATAAAAACAAAGCCAATGATCAGCCCAATCGAATTCATCAGGATTTTTCCTGGAATCAGTTTCAACAGCTCAGGGAACGTTCCTGCCACCAAGACCGTCCCAAAAGCACCAGACAGGGAAGAAAAGATTTTCCTATCTTCTTTTATCCGTCGGTAACTCCTACGGATCCGACCAATCACAAGCATCCTCCGAAATTCCCAGAGCCTCGCCTCAGACTCAAGGTACAGGCATGGATACCGATGCCCCTAGAAGAGCGTTTTATTCCGGCGAGGGTGTTTGGTTCGAGGTTCAAGTATCATGCCAGTTCGTGATGAATTCGCGGGTGAGTCGTCGGCTTATGAGGTCGATCATCGCGACGTGGATTATGACTTCGGAGCGGTGTGGATGGGTTTCGTAGTCGCGGGCCAAGCGGCGGCGGTGCATGAGCCAGCCGAAGGTCCGCTCGACCACCCAACTCTGGGAGCGTGTTGAACAACTTCGACGTCGCTGCCGAGGCGGGCACTGTGGTCGATGACCTTGGTGCGGTAGCCGGTGTCGGTCCATGCCTTGGTCACGTGAGGGCTGGTGGCGGCGATGTGCATGCCGCCGGCGTTGTCGGAGACGCTCGCCCTGGTGACCCGGACGGCCAGGAGCAGGCCGAGGGTTGTCGCCGCCGAGGTGGCGCTTGCGGCCTGCGGTTTTCTTGCCAGCGTCGATGCCCTGGTCGGCTGCGGGCACGTTGGCGGAGGTCTTCACGCTCTGCGCGTCCAGCACGCATGCAGTTGGCTCGCCGTCGCGGCCTTCAGCCTCACGCACCAGGCGACGCAGGAGACCGTCGAGTTGGTCGAAAACGCCTTCTTTCTGCCATGCGGCGAAGTAGCCGTAGACCGTCTCCCGCGGCGGGAAGTGGTGCGGCAGGTACCGCCAGGGGATGTCGGTGCGGCCGACGTGGAGGATGACGCCCATGGTGCGGCGCAGGTCGTGCTCGGGTAGGCGTCCGGCGTCCAGGCCCTTGCCTCTGCGTTCGGCCCGCCAGGCGGTGAGCGTGAATCCGATCAGCTCCCAGCGTGCATCAGACAGGTCGCTGGGATACGGGCGCTGTCGCGTCATGCTTCGGTAGTACCGTCAGGCATGGCACCGCCCCAGGGCGCAAACGGCGGCAACCGGGGGAGCCTTGGGGTCAGACATGAGCGAATACATCGAAACGGACCGAGGTGCGGCTACTTCAGCCACGCATTTCCCATTGAGCACTACCGCCGCACCAGTAGAGGCGGTAAACCACGGCCAATCGAAGCACGTGACGGCGGCTCCGCAGATCGCGCCCAGCAACCACGCAAGTCGCTGACCTGCAAGGCGGCAGACAAAGCGCCGTTGATTCCCAAGCTCAGAGCGCGAGTTCGATTCTCGTCACCCGCTCCAAAGAAAAGCTCCAGGTCGGCGCCCTGGGGCTTGTTTGTTGTCCGGGACAATTCAAAGGACCGCGCACTACTCGCGCACCACATCTGGCGGTCGCACGCCTTCCCAGGATGAGTTCCGGCGATGCCCTGCTGATGTGCAACAGCATAGAATCGCGCGGCATGTCGGGTGAAGACATTCCTGTCCCGGCAACATCTAGCCCTGCAGGCCAGGGCAGGCACGGGCAAGACAACGACGTCGACCTTGCTTGTCGAAGCGGACCGGCGCCGCGGCCGCTATCTGTCGTTCAACAAGTCGATCGCTACGGACGCGGCTCAAAAGCCGCGACCTGCCGGCCCTGGTGCGTCACGCGCGGTCCCTGGCTGCAGCAGATCGGCGTCGTAGTGGCACGCCCCGCATCAGGGCGACGCTGCTCTTCTACTCGGAGTGTTCGGTCGAGGAGAAGTACATGTTCGCCGTCGGCAGGAACATCAGCACGACAGCACCGGAAACCAGGACGACCGGACTGACACTGGTGAAAAGGTCGTATATGACGTCAGCCATATTCGGTTTACGGAATTCACTCGTGTTCATACTATTGACAAGGAAGAACATGACGAGAGCGCCGGAGGCGGCGAGTGCGCCCCGCGCCCATTTTCGGCCCTGGCGCATCTTGAAGACGAAGAACAAGAACAAAGCGCTGGTGAAAACCAGAAATCCGGCAGACATGGCGACCTGCTGGATCGCTCTGCTCTCGCCCATCTCGTTGCGCATTTCGTCGAGCCCCGAGGGAGAGATGGCGAATGTGTCCAGCACCCAGACGACGGCGTCCACGAAAATCGCCGTGAGGAGCAGCAGGGAGGCTGTTTCCACCTCTCTGGGGCGCGCTCCCCTCTGGTCTGTTTCCAGCTTCATCGTCACTTTTGTCTCCTCAGATAGCCCGTATCCCCTGAAGAGACGGCCAACTCCGCCGAGCGGTTGCCGGTCGCAGGGCGGCGAACTTGCACCGGACTGGAAGGCGCACTGTCAAATACTGCGGAATCGTGGCGATAATTCGCTACTCCCGACTTGGGGGATATCTCGGGGCGGGAATCGGATCGAGCAGCGGCGGCGCAGGACGCCGTTGGCTGAGTCAGGTCGGCATGGCCGCCCCGGCAGGGCTCGGAGGGGCTCGGGTCGGACCGTGGGGTCGGTTGGCCCAGCACCGATCCCGCCTTTTACCTCCGCGACGGCAACAGAGAAGTGACATCCAGGGTGCACGCACCTATGGGGACGGTCGGCCACCACATGACGCCGAGGAGGTACATCGTCCCCCAGCCAACGAGCCGGCACGCCGCGTCCACCTTCTCGCGGGCATCCAGCAGTTCGGCCCGGACCGGCTCCGGCGCCACGGGCCGCAGCCGGGCTGACTTCAGATCGAAGTCGTACGCCCGCAATACGCGTATGTCGGTGGTGGCCATCTGATTCCCGGACCACATCGGGGAACACGGTTCCACCAGGCATGTGGGTCACAGGCGCGGCTGAGGGCGGCAGTGTCGAGGTCCCTGGCTTCCACCCGCTGGACAGCTCGGCGGGCCTTTTCACGCAGCACCGCCAGGTACGCGGCGTGGGCCGGTTCCAGCGGAGGTGGCGACGGGCGGCCAGTGAGGCCGCAGGCCAGGCGCACCGGGGTTCGATGCCGATACGAGCGGCGGGCCCGCCCCAGTCCTTGGGCGGCCAGGGCGGCGGAGGCGGAGGCGGAGGCGAGCAGGACGACGATCGTGAGCAGCAGTCGCGGACCGCCGTCCTGCCCTTCCGTGTCCTCGTGCAGCGCGCCCAACCGGTCGCCGACACAGGCGAGTCGGCCTGCTGCTGCCGGGCCTGTTCCGTGCGGGCGGCGCGCATGTCGCTCATGTGCTCGGCCACGCGCACCGGTGAGATCCAGCGTTCGCCGAGCTTCCGGCCGGACGCCGCCCACATCTCGTTCACGAAGGCAGCCTCAGGCGCCGCAGCGTCCGCCGGTACACCGCGAACTCCGGCCCGTCGGCGCGGTCCAGCACGAGTTCGGCCCGGGCACACCGTTCGGCCGGTCACATCCACGCCTACCGAGAGGAAGGGACACGTTCCGGGGACTGCGACACCGCGCCGGCAATCGGGTCGTTCGCCAACAGTCGTTCCCGCCGACCGTCTCCGCCGACCCGATCGGCGGGATCGGGTCCTGACCGGTCAGCGGGGGTGTACCCAGCACCACCCCACGGCCGGGCTGTACACCCAGTGTGCCGAGCTCTCGCCGTCCGTAGCGTCATGGACATGGCGCAGGGAGCGCCTCAGCGGAAAGGGCGGCGGACATGTTCCAGCGGAAGAGCGGGACCGGACCCACCGGGAGCGGCGAAGCGCCGCGGCAGGCCGGGGCCGGCGACGTCCAGGGCCGGCCGGGCGGCCTCGCTCTCTTTTTCGCTGTCACGTTCACGACGACCTGGGCCTTCTGGCTGGTCGCGATCGTGCTCGGCGGGTCGCCGACGAGTTCCCCGACCGCCGTTCCTTATCTGCTCGGTGGCTTCGGCCCGGTGTTCGGCGCGATCGCGGTCCGTGTTCGCCGTGCCCGTCGCGGGGAACCCGTGCCCGCTCGTGCGGTGAAGTTCCGGCAGGGCATACGGCTGTTGTGGGCGCTGCCCCTGCTGGTGCTGGCATCGGCGAGCGTGGTGGCGGGCGCGCTGCTCGCGGACTTCCTGGGCGGTCCGGGGGTGAGCCTGACCGAGGGCAGGGAACTGATCTCGACCGTCGGCGGAATCGTCCCGTTCTTCGTCAGCATGCTGATCGCCGGTCCGCTGGCCGAGGAGCCCGGCTGGCGCGGCACGGCATATCCGCGCCTGCGCGCCTCCATGAGCCGTCTCCAGGCCGGCCTGGTGCTGGGTGCCGTCTGGGCGGTATGGCATCTGCCGCTGTTCCTCATCGAAGGAACGGTCCAGGCCGAACTCGGCCTGATCAGCTGGAGCGGCCTGATGTTCTCGCTCAGCGTCCTGCCGGTGGCACTGCTGACCGGTTACGCCTACGAGCGTGCCGGAGTCGCGGCATCCATCGCGGTCCACCTCGGCTTCAACGCCACCATGGCCGTACTGACCGTCGACTCGCCCGTAACACAGGCATTCATCCTGGCGGTCCAGACCGTCCTCGCGATCACACTGCTCGCCACCCAGCGCGACCGCCGTACGGAACCGCCCGTACAGGCGGCCCCTCACCCACACCAGACCGCCACCGACGCGCCGCACCAGATCAGCCCGACCCGAGGCTGACCAATCCGGGCGACACACCGGAACCGCCCAGCGGCAACGCCGCGGCTCAGAGCCGGCCGCCGCGTTGCCGCCGTCAGGCCGGCCTGGAAACGGGTAGACGCGATCAGGCCAGCCATCAAGCGGTAAACACAGCGCCGGGTGAGGCGTTCACTCCAGCACTGAGCCCGGGCGATCGCCGCAATTGTGAGGCCCGCCGCCAGGAGAGCCATCAGCACCGTCGAGTGGTGGATCAGACACACGGCCGACCGGCCGCCGAGCGCGAGGCCGTACGGGACGACGGCCGACCGGGCGTCGCCGATCAACAGCCTGAGCGGCAACTCGTCCCGTACGCGGGCCTGTTCGTCCGCCTCACCCAGCGACCCGCCCCGAGCGCCCGAGCACGCGCCGCACAAGCCCGCACAACCACAGCAGTCACGCGGACAACAGAACCTGTCCACTCCGAACAGCCTGTCCCTCCCCGGACTGATCCGACGAGGTGGGCCGGCCGGCGCGCTGAAACCATTGCTGAAGCGCTGGAGGAGGCGAGCCCGGCGGAGTAGCCGCCGCGGAAGACCGCGATGCGCGGCTTCGGGACCTGGTGTGCCAAGGAGGGGCGCGTCGCCGAGCCGTGCACGACTGCCACGTACACCGAGTACGGGCGGCATCTCACGGCCCGAGGACTCGAGGTCGGCACGATCCGCAACTACATGTCGCTCATCCGCACGTCGATGCCGCCGGGGCAGTGCCGCAACGCTGCGAGATGGACCAGTGGAACTGGCAGAGCTGGCCGCGTACTTCGCGGGTGATCCATTGAAATCTCCGGCCAGGCAGGGATGTGTTGGTTGCCGGCCGTGGATGTCAGCTACCAGGTCGGCCACGCCCGTCGGCGGCTGGGCCCTCGACTGGGTCCGTGGGCCCTGCGTTTGGGCCCAGGCCCATCCTTAGGCTGCTGCCACTTGGGGGAACGGGTGGTGACGTCGGCGAGGAGAACAGATGAAGGGCTCCGACAGGTTCCAGTTATGGCATGAGCACAACAAGGAACCGAATCGTCGACGGCTTGGTGGGCTTGGAGACAGAGGGCAGAGCGGGGCCGAGTACGCCGCGATGGTCGGGGTCGTGTCCCTGGTCGTGGCCGCGATCGTCGGTCTGAGTGTGCCCGCGGATACGGCGACCGGGCTGAAGACCCAGGTGTGCCGAATAATCCATCCGCTGAGCGGCGCCGAAGCGTGCTCCTCGGGTGACTACGCGGACGGCGGGGACGGAGACGGCGACGGAGGCGACGGAGGAAACGGCGGGAATCCCGGCGATCCCTTCGTTCCCAACGGCGACCCGTTCGAGCCCGCGAAGTGTCTGCTGTCCCAGGACCAGACCAAGGACACCGTCGTCATCCAGGTGGCTTTCATCAAGATCAGCAGCTCGGAGACCGTCAAGCTCCAGCAGTGGTCCGACGGCACGGTCACCCTGGAGCGGGTGCACGACAACGCGGGCGGAGTCACCGCGAGCATCTCCGCCGGCATTCCCGGCCTGAAGGACTGGGGTGGCAGCGCCTCGCTGAGCGGTAGCTATATGACGGGCAGCGGCAACGGCGGCCAGTGGCTGTTCAACGGCAACAAGAGTGACAATCCTCAGGCGGACCTGGAGGCCAATCTCGCGGACGCGCAGAAGTTCGCCGCGTATCTCAGGCAGAACGAGGGCTGCCGCTACCAGAGCGGCTACAACCCCGGGGCGAACATGGGAGCCTGCCAGCAGGACGCGGCCTCCAAGAAACCCGACCTCGAACCGGAACTGGCACCCGACGTCGACATCACCAAAACCACCACCGAAGCGTCCGGCAGCGTGAGCTTCGGCAAGACCTTCAAGGGCAACGGCAAGAGCGGCAAGGACACCAAGGGCGGTAAGGACGGCAAGGGCGCCGACGGTCCCAAGGACCTCGGCAGCATCTCCTTCGAAGGGCTCTCGGGTGCGATGACCGAGGACGTGGTGGTCCTGCGTACGAAGACCGGCCCGGACGCGGGCAAGATCACGTTCGTCTACACCTTCACCGTCAGCGGCACGGCCAGCGGCGTGGCACAGGCCAAGGGCAGCAGGATGCAGCAGGTGGCGGTCACCTACGACGCGGCGGCCTACGACCAGGAAGAGGAGGACGGCGCCGCGCACCACCCTCAGAAGCTGACGATCACCACCAGCCAGGAAGCCGGCGACGGACCCGGCATCCAGGCCGGCGCGGGCGCCAACGCAGGTCCCGTGACGATCGATGTCGGTGGTGGCGGCGGCACCATCGAGTCGCAGATCCACACCGAGTCGGCCGAGGTGACTCTCGACAACGACACGGACAGCACCGCCGTCGAGGACTGGTTGCGCGGACGCGGCGACGCCCCGGCCAGCAACCCGCCGCCTACGCCGTCGGACGCCGCCGAGGCGCTGAGCGACGACGCAGGGCCGATCGAGCGACTGCTGCACGACAAGGGCAAGCTCTCACGCCTGGACTACAAGGCCAACACGGACTGGTGGAACGCCTCGCTCGGCATCGGCTTCGGGATCTCCGCCGGACAGGTCAGCCTCGGCTTCAAACTCTTCGGCATCGACATCACCCACGAGAGCAAAACCCAGACCATCACCGGCGATCCCACCTACGCCACCGGCCCCAAGAGCGGCGGCGCACGCCCGTGGGTGGAGTGGAAGAACTGCACCCGGACCACACCCATCCCCACCTGACCGGCAGGGAGCACGTCCGTGAGCCGGGCCATCAGACCCACGCCTGCCCGTGCCCGGCCACGCCTGCCGTGCCTGGCCACGCCTGGCCACTTCCCGTACCGCCTGCCCGTACCGCCTGCCCGTACCGTCGCTCAGTCCCGGCTGTCGGCGTACCGCCGTACGGCGAGCGGTACGAAAAGTACGAGCAGCGCCAGCGACCAGAGCACCGATCCGGCCACCGGATGCGCCACCGGCCAGGCGGCGCCCGCCGTCGGCACCGTATCGCCGCAGAGAACGCGGACGGCCGTGGCAAGCGCGCTGATCGGGTTCCACTCGGCGACCGTGCGCAACCAGTCCGGCAACCCGGCCGTGGGGATGTACGCGTTGGAGAGCAGCGGCAGGACGAAGGTCGCGGCGCCCAGTTGACCGGCCACCTCCTCATTCCGGATGAGCAGTCCGAGACAGGTGCCGAGCCAGTTGGCCGCGAAGCGGAAGAGCAGCAGCAGCCCGAATGCGCCGCACGCGCCGGGCACCGAACCGTCGATCCGCCGGCCCACCGCGAGCCCCACCAGAATCAGGGGCACCATCCCGACGGCCGTGGTGAGCAGATCCGCGGCGGTCTGTCCGAGCGGTACGGCGACCCTGCTCATCGGCATCGCCCTGAACCGGTCCATGACTCCGCGCTGTACGTCCTGCGCGGCCTGGAACATCCCGGTCATGATGCCGCCCGCGGCCGTCGAGGCGAGCAGTCCCGGCACCAGAAAGGCGCGGTACTGCTCGCCAGGCGTCGCCAGCGCGCTGCCGAAGACATAGCCGAAGAAGAGCAGCATGTTGATCGGCATGGTCTGGGTGAGGATCACCACGCCCGGCGCGTGCCTGATCCGCTGGAGATGACGTCCGAGGACGGTCCCGGTCTCGTACACGACGGCGCTCATGCCGCGTGCTCCTTTCCGTGGTGGCCGTGGTGGCCGTGGTGGCGTCCGTGGTGGCGGCGGGTGTCCGCACTGCGGTCCGCGTCGCGGCCGACGGCCGGGTCGGCAGCCCGGTCCCGGTCCGTGGCCTTGTCCGCCGGCCGGTCCGTGGCGCGGCCGGTGGCACGGTCCGCGTCGCGGCCGGTCAGTCGCAGGAAGACCTCGTCGAGCGTCGGCGGGCGCAGACTCGCGTCGGCCACCGGCACACCCGCCGCGTCCAGTTCCCTGACGAGCCGGGGCAGGGTCAGCGCGGGGTCCGTCGCCACGGCTCCCGCCGTACGGCGCTCCCGGTCGAGCACGGGCTCCGCACCGGTCAGCCGGTCGAGTACGCCCGCGGCCATGATGAGCGCCTCCTCGACGGTCCGCCCCGCCGTCTCCCCGGCGAGCACCACCTCCGCGTACGAGCCGATCAGCGACTTCAGCCCGGCCGGACTGCCCTGATGGGCGGCACGGCCCCGGTCGATCAGCACGATGTCGTCGGCCAGCCGGTCGGCCTCCTCCAGATACTGCGTGGTCAGCAGAACGGTGGTGCCCCGGTCGGCGAGTTCGCGTACGGCGTCCCAGATCTGGTTCCTGCTGTGCGGATCGAGTCCGGTGGTCGGCTCGTCGAGGAAGAGCACCCGGGGACGGGTCAGCAGACCGGCGGCCAGATCCAGCCGTCGCCGCATCCCGCCCGAGTAGGTCCGTACCGCCCGGTCGGCGGCGTCCGTCAGCTCGAAGCGCTCCAGCAGCTCATCGGCGCGGGCCCGGCCCGCGGCGCCTCTGATACGGAGCAGTCGGGCGAAGAGCCGGAGATTCTCACGGCCGGTCAACTCGCCGTCCACGGAGGCGTCCTGACCGGTGACGCCGATCGACCGGCGCACCGCGCCCGGATCGCGGATCACATCATGTCCGGCGACCAGGGCGGTGCCGGCGTCGGGCGTGGTGAGGGTGGTCAGGATCCGTACGGCGGTGGTCTTGCCCGCGCCGTTCGGTCCGAGCAGCCCACAGACGGTGCCCGCGGCGACGGCAAGATCCAGCCCGCGCAGGGCATGCACACGGCCGGCGCGGAACCGCTTCTCCAGACCTTCACTAAGTACGTCGTACGTAGTTGTCATGCGACCCACCGTATCTCACTACGTACGTTGTACGTAACTAAGATGGTGGACGAGGTGATGATCAATGGCGGGGCGACCTGCTGAACCCCAAGTGATCTGGGCACGTCCGGAGCGGTCCGGCCGCGGTCCCAAGCCGGCGTTCAGCCGCGCCGATATCGCGGCGGCGGCCGTCCGTGTCGCCGATGCGGGCGGCATCGACGCCGTGACCATGCGTCATGTCGCCGCCGAACTGGGATGCGGCACGATGTCGCTGTACAACTACGTGCCGCGCAAAGAGGACCTGTACGAGCTGATGGCCGACCGGGTCGCCGGTGAGTACGACCTGCCCGAGAAGCCGTCCGGCGACTGGCGGGCCGACCTGACCGCCCTCGCGCACCGAGCCCGCGCGATGATGCGGGCGCACCCGTGGATGGCGCGGCTGATGTCGGCGGTCTACGGATTCAGCCCGAACGCGATGCGGTACCTCGAATACAGCCTGACCTGTCTGGACGCTCTCGACGCGCCCTACGGCGAGAAGATGGAGCTGGTGGCGATGGTCAACGGCGTCGTGACCACCTATGTCGCCAATGAGCTGCAGACCGCCGAGCGCGCCAAGTCCCTGCCCTGGTCCGCGGAGCAGGAGCATGCCGTACGCATCGCCTATATGGGGCGCGAGATCGCCTCCGGCCGCTATCCCCGACTGGCGGCGGCGTTCGCGGAGGACTCGGGGCCGATCGATCTGGACGCCGTCTTCGACCGGGCGCTCGCGCGCGTCCTGGACAGTTTCACCACTCGGCGCCCGGAGAATCCCGAGAGGTCCTAGGCCCGGCGGTTTCAAAGACGTGCCCGGTGTCGCCCGGTGCGCGCCTTCCCGCGGTCGGCTCGGGCGCGGCCATCCGGACGCGGATGGTCATGGGGGTCCGGTGCCGGGTCCGGGTCCGGGTCCGGGTCTGGATGTCGGTGCGGGCGAGCCTCGCTCACCGCACGGGAAAGCCGAAGGAGTACCCCTGCTGCTTCAGCCAGGGCAGCACCTCGCGCAGAGCGGCCACGGTCTGGGAGCGATCGCCTCCCGCGTCGTGGAAGAGGACGGTCGGCCCGTCGGAGATCTCCCTCTTGACGGTGGCGACCATGGCGTCCACGCCGGGACGCTCGAAGTCTCTGGAGTCGACGTTCCAGCCCAGCGGCCGCATCCCCCGGGACGCGGCGAGCTGCCGGCTGTACGGGGTGAAAGCACCGCCCGGGGCCCGGTAATACTGCGGCCGGACGCCTCCGGACGCCTTGATGATCATGCGCTCGGCATCCAGGATCTGCTGGGACTGGTAGGCCTCGGACCGGGTGTCCATGGTGGTGTCGTGCGAGACCGTGTGGTTGCACAGCCGGTGCCCGGCCGCCACGACCGCCTTGACCAGGTCCGGGTACGCCTGGGCCTGTGTGCCCACCATGCAGAACGTAGCCTTCACACCGCTGTCCTTCAGCAGTTGCAGCACCTGCGGCGTCCAGACCGGGTCCGGTCCGTCGTCGATGGTGATGTTGACGCCACGGGCGCCGCGGTCCGAGGCGTGCGCGATGTCCGCCGCCACCTTGTCCACTGTCCGGTCCTGGGGCGGGGCGTCCGGCGCTGAGACACGCGCTTGCGGCTGCCGCCCTCCGACGGGGTCGGCCTGCGCGGTCCACACCGAGGTGGCAGCGGCCATCACTGTCACCCCGAGCGCCGCCGCGAGAAGCCGGCCGTGCCATCCCCTTCCCTTATGCCTTGCCATGTCCGCCCGCCCCTTCGCTGTCTCCGCCGATGCCGTGCACCCATGAGGACATACGAACGCCCGTACAAGATCCCTCTGTTACCGATCACAGACGAATCCGCAGGAGGCCGGCCACAAACACGGGAATTCCGCGACAGATAAGGGGGCGCAACGGCCTGGTGCCGGCGGATTCAGTGCCGACCTCCGCTGCTCTCGGAGCCCGTGCCTCTCCTCATGTCTCACATCCTGATGTCTCACGTCGGTCAGAGCCAGAAGTCCCGGATGCCGTAAGCCGTCGACCGGGTCACGGCCTCGGTGCCCGAGGCGTCCAGGCGTACGACGCGGTAGTAGTGCAGGCCTAGCGGGGGCACCTGGTGCTACAGAGTGCTACCCTGGGAGAATGGCAGCCCAGCCCGAGATCACCCAGCGCGACCTGCGCAGCCGCTCCAAAGAGATCATGGACGCCGTCCAGGGCGGGCAGTCCTTCACCGTCACTCGCGACGGGCACCAGATCGGCGAGCTGATCCCCTTGCGCAGGCGCCGAAGGTTCGTCCCGCGTTCGGAGTTCGCCGCCATGTCCCGCACTGCGTCGGATGTCTCTCTGGAGGCGTTCCGGTCCGATCAGGACGCCACGGCCGAGCAGGAGACGGACGACCCCTATGGCCGCTGAATACGCGCAGGGCCTGCTCGACACCAACATCGTGATCCTGCGCAAGTGGCTCGATCCGGAGGAACTCCCTGCCGAGGTCGCGATCAGTGCCATCACCCTGGCCGAGCTCTCCGCGGGCCCGCACGAGGTGCGCAGGAACGAGGACCAGGGCGACTACGACGAGCACGCCGAACGCGCCCGCCGCCTCGACATCCTGCAACGCGCCGAGAACGAGTTCGACCCCATCCCCTTCGACGCCGAAGCCGCCCGCCTCTACGGCAGAGTCTGCGCAGCCGTGATCAGCACCGGCCGCAAGCCGCGGCGCAGGGTCGCCGACCTCATGATCGCCGCCATCGCCATCGCCGAAGAACTGCCCCTCTTCACCACCAACCCCGACGACTACAAGGGCCTCGACGGCCTCCTCACCGTCGTGCCCGTCACCCGACCCACCGTCCTGCACGACCGGTAGTGCTTGCCACCGAGTCCCACCGAACCACTTCCGCACCAGTTCGGGCGGTGCACCACAGGCACCCGAGGACACCGCCCGGCGCCGCTCTCAGGCGGTCGCTCGGCAGCGATTGGCGGGCAAGACCGTGCGCGGCTGACAAGGGTGTACAGGCCCGGGGTGGTGCGAGAGCCAATCCGGGTGGCGGAAGGCTTCGGTGATCGGGACGCTGACGGACGTCAGGTGATGGTGACGACACGCGCCCAGGGCGGCGGGGTGTCCGGGACGTAGTCGGGGTTTTCCTCGTCCGCTGCGCTCGCTGGACGGGGGAAGAGGCCGACAACGGTGCGGCAGGGCGGCTGCGTGGAGGGCCATGGTGTCTGGCCGTCCGTCAGGGCGACGATCACGTCCGGGCGGGGCCGGGAGCGGAGAGCTCGGGCGAAGCCGGAGCGCAGATCCGTTCCGCCGCCGCCGACCAGTTCGATGTTCTCGGCGCGGCAGAGCGGGACGGCGACCCCGGCCGCCGCGTCGCAGGAGATCACCGAGACCAGGTCACGCCGCCCGCCCACCGCCCGCGAGATCGCCGCCACCTCCAGCAGCGCGCCGCCCAGCTCGGCGTCGCTCACCGACCCGGAGGTGTCGATCACGACGCAGACCCGGGGCGGCGTACGGCGCAGGCTCGGCAGCAGCACTCCGGGGACACCGGCCGAACGCCGGGACGGACGCCGGTAGCTGTGGTCCTCGCCCGCCCCCGGCGCACTTGCCGCGGAGCGGATCGCCGCCCCCAGCAACCGCCGCCACGGCTGCGGTGGATGGAACGCCTCGTCCGCCCACCGGCGCCATCCCTCCGGAGCGTCGCCCGGTCGGCCCCTGATTCCCTCGGCGACCCGGAAGCGGACCGCGTCCCGCTGCTGCTTGCTCAGCCCGTGTGCCCCGTCGGGCCCCAGCTCCCACGGCCGGCCGTGCCCGTCGGCGCCACTGCCGCAGTCCAGCCAGGCCAAGTCCCCGGTGAGCCCTGACAACGACGCCCTCCGCAGGTACTCCTCCATCAGCAGCCCGTCGGGCAGCCCCAGCAGCGACGGCAGCACTGCCCCGGCGGGCAAGGGCAGACCGTCGCCGTAGATGTCGTCGTTGATCTCGAAGTCGGCGGCGATGTTACGGCGCAGTCGCCGACCCGGCCCGTACTCCTCGCGCTCCCGCGCATACCGCTCGCCCCGCCCGTGGTGGTCCCGGAGCAGATGGGAGACCTCGTGCACCCAGACGCCCGCCAGTTCCTCCACCGGGATGCGCGCCACGAAGCCGGGGGAGACGTAGCAGCGCCAGTGTGCGTCCACCGCCATCGTCGGCACCGACCGGTCCTCCACCACATGCAGCGCGAAGAGCGCGCTTGCCAGGTAGGGACGGACCTTCACCGCGTGCAGCCGGGCGGCCAGCAGTTTCTCCATGTCCAGCGGTAGTCCGGACGGGCCGTACGGCGGATCGTACGGAGGGCCGTACGGAGGGCCGTACGGCGTGTCGGAGCCGACCGGTGGCGTCGGCACGGCCCGCACCGGGCGCGGCGGCGCGGGCCGGGCCATCGGGCGCGGCAGAGGGTGCTGCGGAGGGCGCGGCCCCGGGCGCTTCGCGGCCCCCGTCATCGGCGTATCCCCCGTCATCGCCGCGCCCCCGGTCATCGGCGTACGCCCCGTCATCGGCGTACCCCCGTCGTACGCCCGGCGCCGGCCGCCGCCGCGGCCCGCTCCACCGACCGGTCCGCCCGTCGGGCGAGACCGATCACCCCGACCAGCCGCTCCACCGCCGTCGGCACCTCCCAGTCGTCGCGCCGCAGCGAGGCCAGCGCCGTCGCGGGCGCGACCAGCAGGTCCGGGGCGCCGGTCTCCAGCGCCCGGACCAGCACCGCCCAGCCCGCCTCCCACCGCGCCCGCTCGGGCCGCGCCCCGACGGCGGCCACCACCGCCTCCAGCGCGGCCTGACGCAGATCGCCCCGCACCGGCAGCTCGGCGGAGGCCGGATCGGCGAGCAGCGACTCCGGGTCCGGCAGGTCCATCCGGTCCAGATGGGCGAGGAGTTCGAGCCCAGGCCCGTCCCCCACCGTGCCCCGTACCAGCAGTGCCAGCACCTCCCGGGAGACGGAGGCCGCCGTGCCGAAGGCGAGCAGGGTCAACGCGGCCTCCCAGCTCCGGGGCGAGGGCCAGGCGCCGCCGCGCCGTGTCTCCGTACTGGGCAGCCGGTGGATCAGCGTCGGCCGGGCTTCCAGAAATCCGCAGACCGCGCGCCGGGCGAAAGCCACCGCCTCCGGCAACCGCTCCGGCACCAGCCGGGGCAGCTCCGCCCGGGGCCAGACCCCGCCCAGCCCGCGCACCACCACCTCCCGGTCGTGCACCCAGTACAGATGCACGAACCGGTTCGCCAGCGGCGGGCTCAGCTCCCACCCGTCCGCCGCCGACGCGCTCGGATTGGCCGCGGCCACGATCCGTACCTCCGGCGGCAGTTGCAGCGCACCGACCTTCCGCTCCAGGACGACCCGGAGCAGCGCGGCCTGGACGGCCGGTGTGGCGGTGGAGAGTTCGTCCAGGAAGAGCAGCCCCCGCCCGGCCCGTACCAGTTCCACGGCCCACTGCGGCGGCGCCATCGGCACCCCTTGCACCGCGGGGTCGTCGCCGACGATGGGCAGCCCGGAGAAGTCGGTCGGCTCGTGGACGCTGGCGATCACGGTCGTCAGCGGCAGGTCGAGGGAAGCGGCGAGCTGCGTCAGGGCCGCGGTCTTGCCGATGCCCGGCTCGCCCCAGAGCAGCACGGGCAGGTCGGCCGCGACGGCCAGGGTGAGGGCTTCGAGCTGCTCGTCGGGGCGCGGCTCGGTGGTGGTCGTGCGCAGGAGGGCCAGGAGGTCGTCGGCGACGGCGAGTTGGGTGCCAGTGCCGGTTTCGGTGCCTGTTTCGGTGCCGGATCGGCCGACGGAGGTGGGTACGGGAGCGCCGACGGCCGGGACCGGGGCGGGAGCGGGCAGGAGGGTACTGGAGGTCATGGGCATCACCTTGGGTGGGATAAGGGAACGGGACGGCCCGTCCCGGATGTTGTGGGCGTGCGGCGCGGAATGCGCAGTGCGAGCACGGGACTCGGACAGTGCGAGCAGTGGACTCAGACAGTGCGAGTACGGGACTCAGATGGGGCAGCCGGTCAGCTGGTACTCAGTTTCTGGCCGGTACGGGGCCGGGCCCGGCTGCTCTGCTTGAGGCGCATTGCGCGAGGCGTACGGCGGTCGAGTCGGGGGCGGTGGCCCGCCTCCGCGTGCCTCAGGTCCGAGGCCTTTCCGCCCGCTGCCGGACCGGCGCCGGGGTGTACGGCGACCAACCCCGAGCGGAAGAGCCCGTGGTCGATGCGGCGGGCCGCGGCCGACTCCAGTTCCTCCCGCAGCGGCCCGTCGCGCAGGACCGCACCGGGACCGAGCAGCCCCTCGACCACGGCCAGGGCCCCGGCGACATCACCATGGCCCAGCCGCTCCCGGACCGCAGGCAGCGCCTCCGGGTCACGGTGCACATCGTCGATGGCGCGCAGGCAGGGCAGCGCGGGCCCGCCGAGCGCCACCAGCAGCTCCTCCCGGCGCAGTTGTGCCGGGTCGTGATCGATCGCCGTAAGTGTCCCGTCCCGCAGTGCGATCCGATGGACCTCACCCCGGCACTCCACCCGGTGCGGATCACCGGGCTGGAGGGCAGGGCCGCCGGTCGCCGGTCCCGAGCTGGACGACGCCGTTGAGCCGAACGCCGCCAATGCTGTCGCGACGAGCGGATGCAGCCGATCGGTCGTGACCAACCCGGCCCGCAGCAGCTCCAGATCCGGAAGGACCCGGGCCGCCGCCTCCGGCAGCACCGGAAGCGCCGCGACCTCCTGCGGCGGCAGCGTCTCCCGCAGCGGCCGGAACGTCGGGGCATGGCTGTCGTCGGGAGCGACGAGTTCGAGTACGGCACGGCTCCGCGTACCGAGCCGTACGGTGAAGGCCCCGCGAGGGCAGCCCTCGGCCTGCAACAGCAACTCCGCCTCGGCAGCCCACCTTGCCGACTCCCACGGGTAATCGTGGACGGTGGGCAGATCTGGCACGTCCGGTACGTCTGGCACGTACGGCACGGCTGGTCCGTACGGCACGTCTGGCCGAGCGGGTACGTGGAGCCGGTCGGATGCGTGGGGCCGGTCGAGTGCGTGGGGCCGCGCGGTCGGCACCAGGGATGGCGCCTCGCCCGCACCGCACCGCCACGCCAGTTCGCCGCTCCGCTCGGAGTCCCAGAGATGCCGGTGCAGGTCGAGCCGGAAACGCCGGTTGGGATGCGGGTGCGGGTGCGGATACGGAAGGTGCCCTGAGCCGTTCCCGGTCTCCTCCCAGGACTCCTCCCACAAGGCCAGGGATATCCTCTGCCCGGCGTCCGCCCAGGCCGGCGGTGTCCGCACCACCAGTTGCAGCGGCGTGGCGCCGGAACTCCGGTAACGGGCCAGGGAGATGGTGAGGCCGGCGCGGAGCCGCCCGTCGGGGGCGGTCCGGGGCATGTGCCAGCGGAGCAGATCCGGAGCCAGGCGGCGCAGATCCGCACGAAGACGGGTGACGAGCTCGGTGCCGTGGCGGTCGCGCACAGCGCGCAGATCGAGATCGATGTCGACCCGGGCGGCGGCGCATGCCCCGGCCCAGTCGCCAACGGCACGTCGTGCGGTCGCGGTCTCGATCATGGACGGTGGCACGGCGTACTCGCGCACGCGATGCCACATCAACAGGTGGGCCGGAATCGTATTCGCGAAGTGATGTGCCATCAGCACTCACCTTGCGCGAACGATTCCCCCGATCCGTACGAGGAGTAGTTCTTCATCCCCGGCATCATAAGCACCACGATGAGGATCTGTCAGTCCCCTTCGGCCGCACCTCGGCCGCACCTCGACCGCCCGTCGATCTTCCTTGACGCACACCGCAACGGTTTTCTCAACGCAATGATCTCGTGAGGTGACTCGGCCCAGGGGATCCCGCGAGCCGCGATGAGTTCTGCGGCCTCCGGCAGTCGTACTGTCGAACCCGTCACCGAGGAGGACTTCTGATGCGCGACGTGACCTATTCGATGAATGTCTCACTTGACGGCTACATCGTCGGGCCGGACGGCGGCTTCGACTGGACGCCGCCCGACGAGGAGGTCTACCGCTTCGTCACCGACGAGGTGCGAGAGGCCGGTGTTTACCTGTTGGGACGACGGCTGTACGAGACGATGCTGTACTGGGAGACCGCCGACCAGGATCCATCGCTCGACGCCACGAGGCTTGAGTTCGCCGCGATCTGGAAGCGGCTCCCGAAGGTGGTGTTCTCCACCACGCTGTCGGCGGTGCAGGGCAATGCCCGCCTGGCCTCCGGCGGCCTGGCGGAGGAGATCGAGCGGTTGCGGGCCGAGCCGGGGGACGGCGACATCGCGATCGGCGGCGCGACTCTCGCCGCCGAGGTAGCCGCGCTGGGTCTGATCGACGAGTACCGGGCCAGGGTCCACCCGGTGCTGGTCGGCGGTGGCATTCCGTTCTTTCCCCAGCACGAGCGCCGGGTGGATCTCGAACTCGTCGAGACCCGCACCTTCAAATCAAAAATCGTCTACCTCGGCTACCGCGTGACGCGTTAGCCGGCCCCTCCGTCGGCAGAAGTCACGTTTCAGCGGACCTCCATGCCATTCCGGAGTCTTTCCGCGCCGAGTTTCTCGAACAGCAAGACGCATTTCATATGTACTGGGTCAACGATTCAAAGGCACCGGCAGTTGGTTTCGTAACAAACCGCAGGCCTCAGCCTCAGCAGCGCAATGTCCATACCACGCAAAACGCTCGGCTGGGAGATCCCAGCCGAGCGTCTGGTTGAGCCGCTGACAACAGCCGCTTGACCAGCAGGTTGCCAAGCCCCCTTGAATTCGCCACCGGGAGGGGGTTTATGCCGCCGGCGTGGCCTCTAGGCTGCCATCAGGTCAGATCGTCGGTGTCTCATCGACGACTTCCTTGTGCGGTTCGACAATGAACTTCCAGCCATCGCTGGGCTCCAGGAACCGCACTCGGGTCGGGTAGATGTCCAAGGCGCGGCGGTCGCGGTTCTGACCGCCCGCGTTCTTCCGCCCCCGGATCGGCTCCTCGAACAGGTCGACCTTGACGTCCGGCACCGCGACGACTTCCTCGCTCCAGCGCTGAACGACCCCCGCGCCGAACGCGTCCCGCGCGGCGGAGTAGAGCGACTCCAGAGATTCCTTGTTCCCGTTGGGCACGAAGAGGGCGAGGTTCAGGAGGACGCCGGCACTCTGGAGAACCTCGATTTCCTCCCCCGCCTCGTCGGCAACCCAGACCCCGCGCTCTTCGGCATTGTCCGGGAGAACGTGAATTTCCTCACCGAAGATCGTCCTCGCAGTGAAGGACCCTCCCTCAAAATTCTTACCCGGCTCCGTAAGGAAAGCCGGGGCGTAGCAGTCGAGAGGAAGGCCATCCATCTCTGCCGAGACGAAGATGCCGTCCTGGAGGCCCAACTCTGAAACCTCCTCGGCCGTAAGACGTCGAGCCGTAACCTTCTCGGTATTCACGCCATTCCCCTTTTTTCGTGGCGTCCTGTGAATCATCAAGACTCTACCATGAAAACGACCGGCCAGTTCCCGGTACGTATGTCTTCGCGCTCACGACAGAAATACGGTGAGGGCCAGGAGTTGACCCACCCGCTCGGCGAAATTTTCGGCAACGAAGTCAGTCGTCAAGTGGAATGCGAGCGGACTCAGCCGAATGGCAACAAGCAGACAACAACAAGCAGACAAGAGGCGCCTTGATGCTCGGCATTACGCTGTGCTTGCGCTCCTATCGGCTCCGAACGAGCGACGGCGGAAAACTTCTCTGTGCAGTTCAGCTTGTCGAAGCTTGTTGAACTTCACGGGAGTCTCAGTTCTGCTCCGTGCGGCGTTCGGTGCTGCCTGTGTCGAGTTGGCCGAGTTGGCCGAGTTGGCCAGGGGTGTCTGGCCAGCGCCTCGGCGACCTGCTCGGAAGGCCGCGTGGCACGTCCTTGCTCCAGGCGGACGAGATAGTCCACCGAGAGCCCGGCAAGTGCGGCGAGCTCCTCACGTCGCAGGCCCGCGGCACGGCGCGTGCCGGTGGTGGGCAGGCCCACATCGGCCGGGGCGAGCAGGTCGCGCCAGCGGCGCAGTGCGGTACCCAGCTGGTTGCGTTCCTTGGTCACCTTTTCAGTATTACCGCTTCAGTACTACCGCCGAGCCCGCGGTGAGGGTGGTGAGGGTGGTACCGCGAGTCCTACCGTCGCAGTGACGCCGGCTCCGTACACGAGTCGGTCAACCCCTCCACCGGCGAAGTCGTCGGCACGTACGTCTCAGCGGGCCGCGCCGAGGCAGAAGCCGCGATAGCCGCCGCACGCACGGCGTTCGACACCACGGACTGGTCCGGCAGCGCGGCGTCGCGGGCCCGGGCACTCAACGAACTGGCCGACCGGCTCGCCGAACTCGTCCCTGCCTTGAGCCGAACCCTGGCCCGGGAGAACGGCAAGCTGCCCGCCCAGACGACCTGGGAGGTGTCGCTCTCCGTCGACTGGCCGCGCTACAGCGCCGCCTCCGCGCTCACCCAGATCGCCGACCGGGCCGCCGAGCCCGAGCCGGGCATGTACTTTCACTCGTCCCCAGAGGCGATGGGGGTCGCCGGCATCATCGCGCCGTGGAACTCCCCCGTAATCCTGCTGGTCCGCGCCCTCGGGCCGGCGATCGGCGCGGGCTGCACGACGGTGGTGAAGATGCCCGGGCAGACCGGCCTGACCAACGCGCTCTTCGCCGAGGCCGTCGCCGCCACGAAGTCCCTCCCGCAGGCGTGGTCAACATCCTCACCGAAGCCGGCAACGAGGTGGCACCGCTCCTGGTCGAGTCACCGGACGTCGACGTACTCAGTTACACCGGCAGCACCCACATCGGACGCGTCATCGCCGACGCAGCCGCGCCGACGCTCAAGCGCGCCAACTACGAACTGGGCGGCAAGACCACGCTGATCGTCTTGACGACGCCGACCTGGACGCGGTCGTCCCGCAACTGGTGGCCGGCTCCATCCTGATGAACGGGCAGTTCTGCTGCACCGGCTCGCGTGTGCTCGCTCAGCGCGGCATCGCCGATGAACTGCGTACCCGGCTGGCTGCCGGGCTGGAGGCGGTCAAGGTCGGGCCCGCGGAAGATCCCTCCAGCCAGATGGGGCCGCTGATCGACAAGGCCGGCGTCGCCAGGGTCGACCGCATGGTCGAGGAAGCCGCCGCCTCCTACGCCGAGGTCATCGTCAGGGGCGGCCCCGTAACCGATCCCGAGCTGGCGGGCGGCGCGTTCTACCGTCCCTCGCTGCTTGAGGTGGAGCGGCTCGACGTGCCCCTGGTACAGCAGGAGCAGAGCGGGTACGGCCTCCTGTGCGGCCCGTCGGCCATCTCCGAATTCCAGAACCTCAAGACGTACGCGACTGCCGCACCGCAACTGCCGTAAAGCTCTGGCCCGGCCCCGACCAGAACGCTCCGGTTTCCGGGGCCGTCGGCCGTCCTGGGTCGAGTGAGAACGGCGGTCATTCCGGTTCGTACTGGGCGAGAACTCGGCCGAGCAGGCGGGTCAGAGTCTGCCGGTCCTCGGCCGACAGCGGTTTGAGCAGGTCGTCCTGCACCTGATCGAGCACCCCGTCCATGCGTCGCAGTTGCCGGACACCGCCCCTGGTGAGCGTCACTTTGTTGCGCCGTCCATGGTCCGGGTCCGGCGCCCGGTCGACGAAGCCCTGCTCGACCAGTTCGTTGACGGCCGCCACGACGTCGCTGCGGTCGATACGGCACCGGCGGCCGAGCTCCGCCTGGCTCGCGGGCCCGAACTCGTGCAGTGCCGCGAGGATGCGGTAGTGGTACCCGCGCGCCCCGGCAGCGTTGAAGCCGTCGAACACCAGCCGACGGGCGTGCACGGCCAGCTGGGTGATCAGCCAACTCGGCTTCGCCGCCAAGCGCTCGGGGGTCTCATCCATGGCGGCCATTCTATCCGTATGAGTGTTGGCAAGACCAACACTCTGCCCATAGTGTTGGTCTCGCCAATGTCTCGCCAACGTCTCGCCAATGTTCAAGTGACCATCATTCGAGCGACTATCAAGCGACCATCAAAGGAGCCGTCGTGCCCGCTGCCGCCCTGACCACCGACCGAGCCGAGATCGCCGACCTGTTCGCCCACCTGGCCAACCTGCTGGACGAATGCCGCCATGAAGACGCCGCCACCGTCTATCACGACGACATCGTGGTGCACTCGCCGCGAGGCGAGCTGCACGGCCTCGATGAGGTGATCGCCCACCTGAAGCGCATGCAGGTCGAGGGGGAGCACACCCAACACGTCCACGGTGACGTGCTGGTGCACGTCGACGGTGACCGCGCGAAGGCCACCGCGAACCAGCTCGTGTACTTCTACCGCGACGGCGAAGCACCCCATCGGACAAGCGGCCTGCGAGTGGCCTGCACCGCGGTGCGGACATCGGCGGGCTGGCGAATCAGCGACACGCACATCACGCTCGCCTGGACGCACGAGAAGTGACGCGGTGAGTGTCAGAACCGGACCTCACCTGTTCCATGACCAAGGGCCAGGTCAGAGACCTGGCCCTTGGTGTTGTCTTCGTGAATCACGCGTACGTCAGCGTGGCCTTGTGGATCGTGCCCACGCAGTGAGTCTGTGCGTCACCAGGCCAAGGCGTCGGCCATGTCCGACTGCCAGTACGAGACGCTGAGCGAGCTGTCGATGTACACGCCCTTCGTGGGCAGTGACGGGCGGGCGACGCTCTGGCTCTTGTCGAAGTAGACCGCGAGGGACTTGGCCGTGTAGCCGTGGGAGCCGCTGCCGTCCGCGGCCGAGAGAAGGACGCTCGCGTAGCCCGACTCACCAGGGGCCAACGTGACCACGGCCTGCGGCTTGGAGGCTTCGATGGCCGGCGGGACGGACTGGGCCTCGCTGAATCGGACGATCGGGTAGCCGACGAGGTCACAGTTCTTCGAGCCGGTGTTGGTAACGGTGAGAAGGAGGTGGTTCAGAGGGCGGGAGACCACCGTGGCGGTCGTCCTCGTGGAGGTGCTGGAGCAGGAGGTGGAGGCGGGGACGGGGACGGACTTCGAGCCCTTCGAACCCTGCGAGCCCGTGGAACCCGAGGCGCCCGTCGTCCCGCTTGAACCGGCTGCGCTTGAACCAGCCGCGCCGCCCGTCGAGCCCTTGGAAGTCGAGGCGGCGGAGCCGGCGGAGTGGGCCGAGGCGGCGGAGCCGGCCTGTGCCGCCCCCGTGGACGTTCCCTCGCTCGCCTCGGGCGAAGACGTGCCGGCCGCCGTGGGCGACGAGGTGGACACGGACGCCGTTGAAGCGCCCTCGTCGCGGGTGCCCTCGCCGTTGTTGCACGCCGTCAGTGTCATGGCGGCGACCGCGAGTGCGGCGGCGGCGAGCATGCGGGTGCGGTTGGTACGTGCGGACATGTGGTCCCCCAGATGCGGTACGGGTCTGTGCGCAGGCCGCTCGACCGGGTGCCGGGAGCGGCGTGCTTGGATGACCAGAGCTTGTGCTGTGATCCGTCCCGGCCGCCACAACTGCCGGGACTTCCGGGACGCTGGAACGCCTGCAACAGCTCTGGCCTGGGGGAATGACCTCCGCCTGGAACGACGGTCCGGGACGTGAAGAGAGGGAGGGACAGTGACGGGGGACGAGTTCTCGGAGCTGTTGGGCCGGTTGAAGGAGCGGTCCGGGCTCAGTTACGGCGTGCTCGGGAAGCGGCTGCACATGAGTGCGTCCACACTTCACCGGTACGTCAACGGGGACGCCGTACCGACGGACTACGCACCCGTGGAGCGGTTCGCCCGGGTGTGCAAGGCGACGCCCGAGGAACTGGTGGAGCTGCATCGGCGGTGGATCCTCGCGGATGCCCGGCGTGGGCGGAAGGCGGGCGGAGCCTCTGCCGAGGAGGAACCGAAGGTACGGACAGCGGAGGCCGTGTCCGGGACAGCCGGATCCGAAGTAGCGGCCGGATCCGAAGCGACAGCCGAGGTCGAAGCAGCTGCCGGGTCCGGAGCACCAGCCGCGTCCGAAGCAGCAGCCGAAGACGTTCCCGAGGTCAAGCGGGAGTCCCCGGCGCGGGCTCCCGTGGCGCGACGCCGGCGCCGACGTACCGTCCTCCTCGCCGGTACAGCCGTGGTCGCCGCTGTCGCCGCAGCCGCGCTCGTGGTGAATCTCGTACCCGACAAGGGCCATGACGACCGGAGCGGGAAGCAGTCCGTGGGGGCCGCCGCCTCCGAGTCCGTCGGCAGCAGTCCCGACGCCTCCGAGCCAAGCGACACGAAGAGTACGGCCTCGCCGTCCGCCTCGCGCAGCGGCAGTCCCACGGCTTCCGCTCCCGCTTCCGTCTCCGCCTCCCGGAGTCGTGAGGCCGGGGCGGCGCAGGGCGGCGCCGGTTCCGAGGACGGGGCCACCGCGCCCGCCGTCGCCGTCAATCCGTACAAGTGGGAAGACCCGTGCAGCCAGCACTACCTGGTCGACCAGAAGCCCGAACAGGTGCCTCCGCCGCCGGCCGAGCCGGACGCCCGCGGGTGGGTCAACGCTCTCGGCGGGGTCGCCGGCGGGCAGCAGATGCTCGCGCTGACCGTGCAGGGCACCGGGAAGGCGACGGTCGTCCTGGAGGCACTGCATGTACGGGTGGTGGAGAAGAGCGCTCCGCTCGCCTGGAACGACTTCGAGATGGGCGTCGGGTGCGGCGGTGGCGTGGAGACGACGTCGTTCGGTGTGGACCTCGATGCCGGTCGGCCCGCGCTCTCACCCAAGGCTGGGCAGCGCGACTTCCCGTACAAGGTGAGTGAGTCCGATCCCGAGGTCTTCTACGTCTTCGCCGACGCGCGGACGCACAACGTGAGCTGGTACCTGGAGCTGGACTGGTCCAGCGGCGACCGGCACGGCACCGTACGCCTGGACGACAAGGGCAAGCCCTTCCGGACGAGCGGGAACGTGGGGCGGCCCGCGTACACCTATCCGCTCGGCGACACCGAGTGGGGGCGGAACGAGTCGTATCCCGACATTCCCGGCTGAGGCGGTCCGGTCCGGCCCTCAGGTCCGGCCCTCAGGTCAGGCCCCCGGGTCCGGTCCCTGGATCTCGGCAACCACTGTCAGGTCATCCGCAAGGGCGCCCCAAGGGAGGGGCGCCCTTTCGGATGAGGCCGCGTCAGGAGGTCCTCGCGTCAGGAAGCCGTCGCGTCAACAGGTCGTTACGGGCCGTCAGGCGGCGGAGTCGGCCTTGCGGCGGCGGACGACGAAGACCGCGACGGCGCCGAGGGCCACCGCCGCGCCGGCCGCCGCGGCGAACTGCGGGAGGGCCGAGGAGGAGCCGGTGCTGGCGAGGGAGCCGGTACCGACGGCGTTGCCGGCGTCCACCGGAGTGGTGGACGTGACGCCCTGCGGCCTGTTGTCCGGGGTCTGCGGCGTGGTCTTGCCGGGCTTGGCGTCGTCCACGTCGTCCACGTCGTCCACGACGCTGCCGGCGGCGAGGAGCTCGAAGGCGTACTCGCCGGGGAGGTTGCCGCCACAGGACTCGTCGCCGTTGACGTAGTTACCGGCGACGAAGGCGAGGCCGTCGCCGGCCGGGGCCTTGGCGTCGACCTTCAGGCGCAGCTTCATATCGGCGTGGGCGCCGGCCTTCAGCGGGCTGATGGAGCCGCCGTAGCCGTCCTCTCCCACGTTCTTCCAGGCCGGGGACGCGGTGGTCGACCACTGGAGGTGGAAGGCGTCGTCAATGACGTTGTAGCCGCTCTTGTCCGTCGCGTGGAAGTAGACGTACGGGGAGACCTCGTCCAGCGTCTTGTCCGTGCCGTTGGTCACGCGGAGCGAGAAGTCGGTGGTCGAGCCCGCGACAATCTTGGACGGCAGGCCGGTGACGACGGTGCTGAGCTTGCTCTCGAAGACACACTCCGGCTCGTCCGGCTCCGCCTCCTCCTTGGCGTCGGCGAGCGCCTTGTCGGCGGCCTCCTTCGCCTTGAGGGCCTCTTTCGTAGCGTCCTGGACCTTGGAATACTCCCGAGCGGCGGCGACGCGCGCGTCGGAAGCGACCTCGTCGGCCGTCGCGGCCTTCTCGTCGGCGGTGGCCTTGGCGTCCTCTGCGGACAGGGCGGCGGTCTCGGCGTCGGTGACGGCCTTTCTCCGCAGCCGCCTTCTCTTCGGCGGTGGCGGTCTCGGGCAGCGCGGCGAGTGCGGCCTTGGCGTCGGTGAGCGCCTTGTCGGCGTTCTCCTTGGCGGTGGCGGCGTCGGCCGCCTCCTTCCTGGCGTTCTTCGCGGCGACGGTGAGGGGCGCCTCATCGGAGAGGGCGGCTTTGAGGACGACCTGCGCGGCCTTGCCCGCGGCTACGGCGTCGTCGTACGCCTTCTGCGCCTTCTCGGCGGCCTTCTCAAGTTCCTCGATGGAGGGCTTGTCCTGCGCGCCCTGCTCGCCCTGCTGCGTCTGCGTCTGTGTCTGCGACGCGGCGGACGGCTTGGCGTCGGCGAGCGCCGGGGTGACGGAGAGCAGGACGACGGGGGCGGTCACGGCGGCGACGACGGCTGTGGCAAGAGTGCGGCGAACAAGGGTGCGGCGAATCTTCAACGGAGTCCTTCGCGGGTCCAAAACGGGTTCGAAAAGCAGGCTCGAAAAGCGGGTTCGAAAAGTGTTGAGGCAGCCGCTGCGGCAGCACCCACGCAGGGCTTGGTCGGTGATCGTATGACCGGAAACACCGTGGTCGAAAGCACATTGGGCAGGTGATGAGTGCGGCACACGGCTCTCACACGCGGGGCAATTGCCGCATAAAAGGATAGTTGCTTTCCCTGCACGGCTCACTTCTGTGATCCATGTCATCTTGTGAGGCGCGCTGGGAGCCGACCGCCCACTCCGGCCATGCAACCTTCCCCCCGCCCCACGAGTCTCCACGCTGTACGTCGTCACCGCACAGTGTGAAAGGCCCCAGTGCACCAGAAGATGCACCAGAAGAGATCCGTCGCCGCCCTGACCGGCGGCGCCCTGTCCGCCGTCGTCCTCGGCGGTCTGCTGGCCGCCGCCCCGCAGGCGGTGGCCGCCGATGTCACCTGCTCGACCAACGTCTACAAGCGGACGTTCTACAAGAACACCGCGTTCTCCGGATCCCCGGTGCGGACCGACTGCGACAGCGCCATCAGCGAGAGCTGGTCCGGCAGCCCGGTCGCCGGTGTGCCGTCGAACAACTTCGGTGTCCGCTGGTCGGTGACGCGTGACTTCGGCTCCGGCGGCCCTTTCACGTTCACCGCCTCCGCCACCGACGGCGTCCGCGTCTATCTGGACGGCGTCCGCAAGATCGACCTGTGGAAGAGCACCGGCGACACCGCGCGCTCCAAGGGCGTCAACCTCACCGTCCCCTCCGGCAAGCACACCCTCCGCGTCGACCACGTGAACTGGACCGGCGCCGCCAAGGTCAAGTTCACGTACACGCCCAGGACTTCGGCCACGTACGACAGGACGAAGCCGCTCGCCCCCACCGGTGTGAAGACCGCCTACAACACCAAGACCCGCAAGACGACCGTCTCCTGGTCCGCCAACAAGGAGATGGACCTCGCGAGTTACTCCCTCTACCGGCGGCCCGTCGGCTCCAGCACCTGGACGAAGGTCACCACGACCACGACCACCGCCCGGAGCCACACCGATCCCCTCGTCAACCCCGACGACCGCACGCCCTACTACTACGAGGTGCGCGCCAAGGACAAGGCGGGCAACACCTCGTCGGGCAGCGCGGACACCATCGTCCGCCCGCTGCCCGTCGTCACCTCTCTGACCGGTACGTACGACAAGGCGACCGGCAAGGTCGCCCTGAAGTGGCCGCTCAACACCGAGCCGCACTTCGACCACTACACGGTCCTCAGCAACGACATGGTGAACGGCTCCTACAAGTGGGTCCCGCTGGGCACCACCAAGGGCAACACCTGGACCACGGGCCCCGTCACCGCCGACGGTGAGACCCGCCACTACCGTGTCCTCGTCACCAACGACGGCGGCACCACCACGTACAACCGCAGCGGGCTCGACCCCCTCGCCACCAACGAGCTCTGGCTCGACATCCCCGACGGCATCGCTCCGGCCTACGCCCCCGACCTGTCTCTGCGCTCCTGCGCGAGCGGTATCCAGGCGACCGCGACCGACTACACACCGGCCCCGATCCGCGACTTCACCGGCTTCGAGATCGAACGCCGCGAGGCCGGAACGGACACCTGGTCGGTGGCCCTGCACAAGACGTACGACCCGCGCCCCACCACCGCCACCGCCACCGTCTGCGACCCACTGCCCGCCGACGGACGCACCTACGAGTACCGGGCCCGTACCTATGACACGGACGGCAACTACTCGCCGTACAGCGAGACCCGGGCGTTGACTGTGCCTGGTGGTGTCGGCTGACGGTCAACGGGACGGCGTAACCGGAGAGGCCAGGACCTGGGGCCGGGCAGTTCCCATCGGGCTTCCGGTCCCAGCGGCGGCTTGGCGGCGCCATCAGGTGGGGATGGGTTTGGTCTGGGTGCAGTTCTTCCATTCCACCCAAGGGCGGGCGCCGCCGTTTTTGGGGGCGGTGGCGTAGGTGGGGTCGCCGGTGATGGTCTGGGTTTTGCTCTCGTGCGTGATTTCGATGCCGAACAGCTTGAAACCGAGTGAGAACTGTCCGGCGGAGACACCGAAGCCGATGCCGAGCGAGGCGTTCCACCAGTCGGTGTTGGCTTTGTAGTCGAGCCTGCTGAGCTTTCCCTTGTCGTGCAGGAGCCGTTCGAGCGGGCTGGCGTCCGGGCCCGGGACCTTGGCGGCGTCCGACGGCGAGGGCAGCGGATTCTTCGCCGGGTCGCCGTTTCCGCGCAGCCAGTCCTCGACGGCGGTGCTGTCCGCGTCGTCGGTGAGTACGAGCTCGGCCGACTCGGTGTGTATCTCTGACTCGGTGGATCCGCCGCCGCCACCGACATCGATCGTCACGGGACCTGCGTTGGCGCCCGCCTCGCCCTTGAAGCCGGAGCCCTCGCCGGCTTCCTGGCTGGTGGTGATCACCAGCTTCTCCGGGTGGTGCGCGGCGCCGTCCGCCTCTTCCTGGTCGTAGGCCGCCGCGTCGTACGTGACCGCCACCTGCTGCATTCTCTCGCCCGTGGCCTGGCCGATCACGCCGGCCGTGCCCTTGACGGTGAAGGTGTAGATGAAGGTGATCTTCCCTGCGTTCTGGCCGGTGTTGTGGCGCATGACCACGACATCCTCGGTCATGGTGCCGGAGAGCACCTCGCCGGAGATCTTGCCGAGGTCCTTGGGGCCGTCGCTCTTCCCGGCGTCCTTGCCGCTCTTGCCGTTGCTCTTGAACTTTCCGCCGAAGCTCACGCTGCCGGACGCTTCGGTGGTGGTTTTGGTGATGTCGACGTCGGGTGCCAGTTCCGGTTCGAGGTCGGGCTTCTTGGAGGCCGCGTCCTGCTGGCAGGCACCCATGTTCGCCCCGGGGTTGTAGCCGCTCTGGTAGCGGCAGCCCTCGTTCTGCCTGAGATACGCGGCGAACTTCTGCGCGTCCGCGAGATTGGCCTCCAGGTCCGCCTGGGGATTGTCACTCTTGTGCCCGTTGAACAGCCACTGGCCGCCGCTGCCGCTGCCCGCCAGGTACGTGCCGCTCAGCTTGGCGCTGCCGCCCCAGTCCTTGAGGCCCGGGATACCCGCGGAGATGCTCGCGGAGACTCCGCCCGCGTTGTCGTGCACCCGCTCCAGGGTGACCGTACCGTCCGACCACTGCTGGAGCTTGACCGTCTCCGAACTGCTGATCTTGATGAAGACCACCTGGATGACGACGGTGTCCTTGGTCTGGTCCTGGGACAGCAGACACCTCGCGGGCTCGAACGGGTCGCCGTTGGGAACGAAGGTGTCTCCACCTCCGCCTTCCCCGTCGCCGCCGTCTCCGCCCTCGCCGTCTCCGTTCCCGCCGTCCGCGTAGTCGCCGGAGGCGCAGGCTTCCGGCCCGCTCAGCGGATGGATTATTCGGCACACCTGGGTCTTCAGCCCGGTCGCCGTATCCGCGGGCACGCTCAGGCCGACGATCGCGGCCACGACCAGGGACACGACCCCGACCATCGCGGCGTACTCGGCCCCGCTCTGCCCTCGGTCACTCCGTCCCCAGCCGTGCCCACGCACATGCCCGCGCACATGCCCATGTCCAAGCCCACGCCAACGCCCACGCCAACTTTGGAACCTACCGGCGCCCTTCACCTGTTCTCCCAGCTCACGGCGGTGTGACCTTCCCGAGCGGCAGCAGCCTAAGGACGGATCAGGGCCCATACGCAGGGCCCACGGGCCCACTGGAGGGCCCAGTGGCGGTCGGAAACGGCCGATCTGATAGGCGTTCATTTGCCGGTTGACCAGCGGCTTCCTGAGGGCCGCCCGCCGTCTTCCGTACCGGCGACCGGGCCCGGGCAGTCGTGCGAACGGCCGCCGGCGGATCGCCGGCGGCCGTTCGGGATTCGGGATTCCGTTGTCCGAGGCGGCGCCGAAAAGCGCCGCGGTGGAGCCGCGGTGGACGCGGTGGATCAGTGGCGTCCGAAGATCTTCTTGCTGGAGCCGAGGTGCAGGAAGACCGTCTCGCCGGTGGCGTTGTCCAGGCCGTCGTTGTCGGTGATGGCGTAGACCTCACCGTCGCCGGCCACGGTCAGTCCCTCAAGCTTCTCCTGGGTCCAGCCCTTCGTCGCGCGCAGGTCGGGCAGCACGTCGTGGGCGAGCTTCTTCGGCAGTACGGGCAGCAGACCCGACGGCGCCGCGGACTTCGGCAGGTCGACCGTGTACACCCGCTTGATCTTCGCGGACGGGCCGTTCAGCTTGTCCCGCTCGATGACGGCGAGCTTGTCGCCGACCACGGTGATCTCGGAGAGGCCGATCCAGTCGCCCGGAGTGGTGGTGCTGCCGATCTTGTAGCCGTACCAGCTCCAGGTGCCGGCCGCGACGTCGTACCGGCCGAGCCGGACGATCCCGGCCGGGTCGGTCTTGACCTCACGCTGGAGCGTGGCCCAGACCACCTCGCGACCGCTGCGGTCGGTGGTCGCGGTGACGCCCTCGAAGCCCTGTCCGCCCAGGCCCGCGGCGACGTCCGCCGGCAGCGGGACGACCTGCTGGGTCTTTCCGGCGCTGTCGAGCCGGACCAGCTTGTTGTCCGCACCCTTCGCGCCCTCCACCGCGAGCCAGAAGCCGCCCTGCGGCCGGGCGTGGATGCCCTCCGCGTCGTAGCCGACCGGCCGGCCCTCGGCATCCTTGACGGTCAACGACCGGGTGATGACCGCCGGTTGCCGCGCCGCGTCGATGGTCAGGATCTTGGTGGTGGAGTACGCCGCGTCGGTGACGCTGTAGAGCTGGTGCGGCTTGCCGGGTACGGCGGAGAGAGCGCCGAGCGCGCCCCAGCCGATCGGCGCGCCGGTGGAGTCCGCGGCCGAGACGAGGCTCGGGAACGCGGGAGCGTCCTTGCCCAGGCGGCCCAGGCGGAAGAGGCTCACCGAGGCCCGTACGTTGACCGACGCGTCGTCCTCCTCGCTGGAGACCGCGAGCAGGTCGCGTGACGGGATCGGCAGCAGTCCCTCCGGGCCGTTGGTGGTGGCCAGCACCTGGCGGAAGACCGGAGCGGTCGGGCGGCTCAGGTCGTAGACGGCGACGAAGTTGCTCCGCTCCGAGCCGACGAAGGCGTAGCGCACGCCGTCGTACTCGGCGATCGCCAGGCCCTCCGGCTCGGTGCCCTTGTTCTCGGCCCGGTCCTCGTTGTGCAGCCCGTAGCGCACGGCGAGCAACTCGAAGCTGTTGCCCGCGTCCCAGACGACCTTGCCGGTCCGGCTGTCGAAGATGGTCCAGCCCCGGGTGCCGCCGTGCCAGTCGCCCTCGTTGGCGGTCGCCAGATAGCGGTCGTCGATCCAGCCGACCGAGTCGGGCTCGCGCGGTACGTCGGTGATCGAGCCGGTCAGGTCGATCGTGCCGTCCTCGACCGTGTCGATGCCGCTGATCGACGCCGTACCGGCGCTGAAGGCCTTGGTGATCCTGCCCGTCGGCAGGTCCAGCAGAACAACGCCGTTGTTCTCCTGGAGAGTCACCACGAGCTGGTTGCGGCTGTTGATGGAGACGTACTCCGGCTCCGGATCGGTCGGCTCGGTGATCCCGGCGGCGACCAGGGCGGGCAGCGCCTTGCCGTCCGTCCGGGTCAGCGGCACGGCCCGGGTACGCCACTGCTTCGGCGTATCACCCTTGAGGTCGACGATCTGGACGAAGCCGGCCGGAAGCTGGGGCAGGTCGCCCTCCTCGCCTCCGGGCGGAGTCGCCTCCTCGTCGCGCTCGTTCTCGATCGCGACGGCGGCGTACCGCTTGTCCTTGCTGATCGCGATGGAGTCGGGCTGGCCGCCGAGGTCGTAACTCGCCACCCGCTTGCGGTCGCGCAGCGAGATGACGTCGAGCCGGCCGGACGGATCGGTGTACGAGGCGCTGGTGTTCACCACCACCAGGACGTACTTGCCGACCACGGCCACCGAGGTCGGCTCGTCCTCGGCGTTGCCGAGCTCGGTCAGCGACAGCGTTCCGAGCCCGCGCGGCGCGTCGGGCTTGCTGATGTCGAGGAAGCCGATCCGCCGGGCCGCCGCGTCGGTGTAGACCAGGGTCCGGCCGTCCTCGCTGACCGCCGAGATCTCGGCGACGGTCGGCGAGGCCGCGTCCTCGCCGGCCGGCCGGTTCTGGAAGACCGGGTACGTGGCGGTACGGTCGAAGGCGACCGGCCGCCGCGGCTCGTGGTGTCCGCGCGCCGAGTCCTGATGTGCGCTCGCCGCGCCCGTGCCGGCCAGCATGCCTGCGGCGACGGCTATGGCTACGAGCGCGGCGTAGGTTCTCTTCGGGTGCATCGTTTCTCCGTTGCACGACATTTCACGACAGTGACGAAGCAGGATCGTGCCACCTGCGAGCGAGCGTGGAACGGCATCCGGATGAACAGCAGACGGAGATCACCGACGCCGCCCGGTTCCCGACCAACGGGGTAATATCCGCTCACTTGTGCGAGGGCGGAGACCCTCGCGGGGAGGGACATCACGTGGGCAGACACGCCCTGGGACGGGGCGGTCTTGCCGCCGCCGTCTCCTCACTCGTGGTCGCCGTCGCGGCCGTCAGCGTCTCCTCCGACGGCGTCGGTTCCGCCCGGGCGGCCACCACGGCGGCCGTCGGTACCGCGGCAGCCGTCGGCACCACGGAGATCACGCTCGTCGACCCGAACTCGGACCTTCCGCGCGCCGACCGGCCGCTCGCCGCCGGGCCGACCGGCTTCCTGCACCGGCAGAGCGGGATCGCCGGACTGCTGTGGACGGCCTACGAAGACGAGGCTGCCGGCACCGACGGCAGCACCACCGTCACTGTCGAGACCGCGGACGGCGTCTACACGCCCGTCTCGCCCTGCGCGTCCCTCGGCTCCCATTGCCGGACGGCCTGGTACGGCTCGGACAGCGACCTGGTGGCCCTGCCGGCCCTGACCCGCAAGTCCGTCACCCTCTGGAACCCGGCGACGCACAAGACGTCGACCATCACCTCGAACTACTCCTACCGCGCGCTCGCCGGTGACACCATCCTCACCGACCGCTCCCTGATCGACACCGTGGACGGAAAGCGACGCGAACGACTCCTGACCGGCGACCGGTCGATCCTCACGATCGAAGAAGTCGTAGCCGCCGACTCCTCCGGTGTGCTGGTCTGGGACGGCGGCAACCTGCTCTACATCGACGTCGACACGGCCGTCAGCACCAAGGCCTTCACCAACGTCGAGGCCAACTCGTTCTACGTACAGAGCGAGGACCGGTTCGGCTGGTACGACCCCAGCGCCGATCGCCTCCACCTCAAGTCCCGTACCGACCAGGCCGCGGAGGAGCAGGTCATCGACCTCCCGCCGTTCGAGATCATCGGCACACCGCGCCTCCGCGGCGGCCTCGACGGCGAACCGGTCCTGATCGGCGACTGGCTGCTGCTGCCCACGCGGACGCGCACCGGCACCGCGATCACGGCCCAGTCACTCACCGACGGCTCGTCGCGGACCCTGCTCGCCGACGCCGACGACTACGCGATCCACGCGTCCGGCGACGATGCCCTCGTCACCGGCGGCACCGGCGCCACCGACTGGTGAGTGCAGCGCGTCAGCCAGGCCGCGGACGGCTCGCTGGAGCTGACGAAGGTGCACGAGATCCCGGCGACGGAGAACGTCAAGACGGGCCTCGCGCTCAGCCGTGGCAGTCTGCGCGTGGCGGAGGACAATCCTGCCGGCACCAGCAACGACACCACGTCGGTACGGACCCTGGCCACGGACGCCCGCACCACGCTGACCGCCTCCGCCGCCACGGCGGGCTCCTCGGTCAACGCCGCGTGCCCGTACGCCGGCACCGCCTGCTCGGGCCTGTGGGGCAACCAGGGCTCCCGGCCCCATGACGTGTACCTCTGGACGGACGACGGCGGCGGCCAGTCGCCCGACGACAGGCTGGTGGCCGTGTGGGACGGCGGCGGAGTCGTCGAGCTGGAGTTCGGGACCCAGGGCGGCGCCATCGTCGACGTCTCCGACGACTACGCCATCTACAACTCCGGTGGCACCACGCCCACGCAGTACGTCGGCGAATTCGGCCAAGGGCAGCAGCTGAAGCGCTCGGTCCGCGCCGCCGCCCTCAACGGCCCCACACTCTGGAGCGCCACCACCACCGTCGGCAAGCTCACCTCGTACAGCCTGACCGAGAAGAAAACCCTCTCCACGGTCACGGTCCCGGGCGCCGGCTGCGTCCCGACCGAGCTCCAGGCGGCGGGCCGCTGGGTGTACTGGTCCTGCGGGACCGCCTCGGCGGGCGTGTACGACACCAAGGCCGGTACGTCGGTCGCCACCCGGCCCGGCGACGTCCTGCTCGGCGACGGATTCGCCGTACGCCACGACCACGCCACGGACCAACTCGTGCTGACCGACGCGACCACCGGCGCCACCCGTGTGATCGCCTCCGGGCTCCCGGACTCCGGTCTGGCCGCCGACCGCCGCTACCGGTGGACGGTGGACGAGTACACGGGCCTGGTCGCCTGGTTCGACACATACGAGCGCACGCACGTCGCCACGACCGGAGTGACTCCGTCCGCTCCGACCGTCTACGAGGCCCAGGCCGACTACGCCCTCTGGCCGAAGTCGTCGGACACCGACGCCAAGACATGGAACGGCTTCTGGCTGCCGTCCCGTCCCGTCACCTCCTGGTCCCTGGCCTTCACCTCGGTCGAGAGCGGTGAGAGCGGCGGGAGCGGCAAGGCCACCCGTACGGTCACCGGCGGCGCCACCACGGCATGGCTGTCGGCGGTCTGGGACGGGAAGGCGACGAACGGGAGCTACTTCCCCAACGGCCCCTTCAAGTGGACCCTGAAGGTGACCGGCCTCGGCACCACCGCGGCAGCCACCGTGGCCACCGGCTCGGGAACGATGGACGGCGGCGCGGCGGTACGCCATGACTTCGACAGCATCAACGGCGGACCGGACGGCGTCGGCGACATCCTCACCCTCAGTTCCGCAGGCGCCCTGAGCTACCAATTCGGCACCGGAGGCGGCAAGTTCTCCGAGAAGACGACCGGCACGGGCTGGGCCACCACCGTCAAGGCGGTCCCTTTCGGCGACCTCAGCGGCGACCGCTGCAATGACATCCTCGTCCGCCTCAGCAGCGGGGCCGCGCGCCTCTACAAGCCGGGCTGCGGCAGCGCGGTCAAGCCGTCGACGTCGTACACGACGCTCGTGACCAGCGGCTGGACGCAGTACGACATCCTCACCTCGCCCGGCGACATCAGCGGTGACGGACGCCCCGACCTGATCACCCGCACCGCCTCCACCGGCGCGGTGTACCTCTACAAGGGCACCAGCACAGGCAAGCTGTCCGCACGTGTGAAGCTCTACGACAACTGGAAGACCTACAAGAAGATCGTCGGCGTCGGCGACCTCAACGGCGACGGCATCGGCGACCTGATCGCCCAGGACAAGGCCAACAACCTGTACCGCTACACCGGTAAGGGCAACGGCACCTTCGCGCCCCGCGTGAAGCTCTTCACCAACTGGGGCGGCTCCTACAACGTCATCGTCGGAGTCGGCGACATCAACCGCGACGGCAAGGCCGACCTCGTCTCCCGCGACACATCGGGCGTCCTGTGGCGCAACTACGGTGACGGGAAGGGTTCGTTCGGGGCCCGTACGAAGATCGCGACGGGCTGGGGCGGCTACAAGTCGCTGTCCTGACCGCCGGCTCGCGGAGCGGTCGCGGAGCGGTCGCAGAGCAAAAGGGCGCCCGGGGCCTCTCATCAAGCCCCGGGCGCCCTTTTGTGTTGCCCTGGTCCCCGGTCGGTGACCTCGCACCGACGTGGCGAGACGGCTGGGAGATTGCCTGCCTCTTCCCAGCCCTCTCGGCGTCGTTCAGGTCACTGGAGCGGTGCGGTGACCGCCCAATCGCCCGACGGCAGGGATTCGGTGCCGTCCGCGGCCACTGCCGTCACCCAGTAGTAGGACGTGGTGCCTCGCTTCGCGCCGATGTCGAAGTACTGGAAGGCACCGCTGCCGAGTTCGGCGATCTTCTCGTACGCGGCGTTCGCGGCATTCCAGCGGTAGACGCGGTAGCCGCCCGCGGCCTCCGGGGCGGACTTGCCGAGACCCGTCCATCTCACCTCGTTCCCCTCGTCGGCCTCCGCCGCGTACACCGTGACGTCCAGCGGCGAGCCTTCGGGCGTCGGCACACTCGGCGTCATGTCGAGTTCGGTCGCGGCCACGGCCTCGGCCGTCCCGGTCCATCTGAGGGAGGAGTTCCCGGCGGTGTCGACGGCGTCGATGTAGAAGCAGGCGCGCTCACCGTCGGGGAGGCCGGTGTACGAGTACGAGGTGGTGTCGGCCCACAGGTACTCCACCAGGTCGCCGAAGCAACGTTGTTCCTCGCCCTCGTCGCCGACGATTTCGCCCCGGTGGACGGTGTACCTGGCGATGTCGGTGGCCGGATTCGCGTCCCACGCCAGATCGAAACCGTACTCGGTCGGGGTGACGGCCAGCCCGGTGACGGCGGGCGGCGGAGTGAGGTCTTTGCTCCTGCCGCTGACGACGGCGGACCGCCCCGACTCGTTGCCCGCCCCGTCGAGGGCGGTGACACGGTAGTAATAGGTGACGCCGTCGACCGCCGAGGTGTCCTGGTACGAGACCTGGTTCGTGGTGCCGGCCTCGGCGAACACGCCGTCCGCCTTCACCGCCCGGTACACGCGGTACGAGACCGCTCCCGTGACCCCGCGCCAGCCGATCAGCAGCCCGTCCGTCTCGGCGGCGGCGGTCAGCCCGGCGGGTACCGCGGGCGCGGTCCGGTCCACGGTGGTGACAGCCTGGTCGACGGTGCCGGTGGATTCGTTGCCGGCCTTGTCGTAAGCGCGGACCTCGTAGTAGTAGGTCTCGCCGGTCGCGGGCACGGTGCTGTCGGTGTATGACGTCGAGGCCGTCGTCGCCAGGGGCTTGGTGCCGAAGGAGGTGCCCTTCGGACGGCGGTAGACGCGGTAGCCGCCGAGGTCCATCTCCTTGTTCTTCGACCAGTTCGTCCTGGTCCTGCCTGTGCTCTTGTCGTACGTCGTCGACGGGCCCGTGGGCGTGAGCGGCTTGACCTTGTCGACACCCGCGGAAGTGCGGGGCGCGTAGGCGAAGCTCACGTTCGCCTTCCCGGTCCAGTTGACGAAGTCGATGCGCAGTGTGTGCTGCCCGGACGGGACGGTGATGTTGACGGTCTTCTTCTGGGTCGTGGAGACGTTCTTCCAGAGATCGATCTTGCGGGTGCCGTCGAGGTACACACGGATGCCGTCCTGTGCGGCGACCGGCAGGGTGAAGGGACCGCCCGAACCGAAGTCACGGGTGACGGACCAGCGGACTCCGAAGTTGTCCTTCGGCAGGCCGGATGCGGGGACGCCGGTGCCCCAGTTCTCGTCGATCACACTGTCGCAGTCCGTCTTTTTCGGGGTGCCGGAGAGGGTCGTGTTCGCGAAGAACTGCCTTTTGTAGACCGGCGAGGGACAGCTGACAGCGGCAAAGGCCGGGGCTGCCGCGGTGAGCAGGCCGCCGGCGGTGGCGAGCACAACGGCGGTGGCGGCCACGGCGGTTGTACGGCTGGCTGGTTTCATTCGGTCCTCTGGTCGAATCGCGGCGGCTGTAGGAAGCCGCTCGTGATCACGACTCGTGAGGAAGGGACTTGGTTGTACGGGCGTAAGGCCGGTCTGTGAGCCAGGGCTTGCCGCTGACGCTCATGACCGTTCCGGGCCGGAACGGTGGGCCGTGAGCGGAGAGATATCGACGCCGGCCCGACAGCCGGGCCGCCCTGTCGGGATCTCGCCGTACTGCCTCGGTTCGGCTTGTTCCGGCTTGTTCCGGCTTCTTGACGGTCCACCGGAGCGCGCTCAGACTGTTGGGCGACGGTCACGATTGTCAGCGCTCGCCCGCGCGGGAGTTCCTGCTCAGGTGGGTCATCGGCCCCGGCCCGCTGGCAGGCAACCCTTCCACTGCGACGGGGTGCCCCGGGTGACGACCAGGTCCCGCCCGGGCGGTGGGGCAAGTGCGGTCTCGTTGTCTCGCGAGGCCCGATGAACGGGACGGGACCGGCGGAGATGGCCAGGACATCGCGGAAGAGCAAGAGCGTCTGCCGGACCCTCCGGCAGACGCCGCTGCCGCGTCCGCGCCTGCTGACCAGGCGCCGCCATATCGATCTGCTGCGGCTCCGCAACGGCTGCGCTCCGGCCGCCTGAGCCGAACCGGTCCGAGGCGAACCGAGCCGAACCGAAACGGTCCGCAATCGCAGTCCCGGGTCCGGGCGTTGTGCGCTGCCGCGCGCCGCCGGACTCTCCTCCCGTACGGCCACCGGCGCCGAAGAAGCCACCGGGGCTCCACCGCACCCATGGAGAGAGCCATGTCCGAGACCTTTGCCCTGTCCGAGATCATGTCCGATGCCATGCCCAAGACCGTTACGCAGGCGTCCTTCCGCGACCGTATCGGCGCCGGTCCGGGCGGTGGCTACTACCCGGCGCCGCACCGCTACCATCTGTATCTCTCGCCGGGCTGTCCGCGCTCACTGCGCATCTCGATCACTCTCGGCCTGCTCGGACTCGAAAACTCGGTCGGCACCACGCTCCTGCCCTCGTCGGCCGGCGCCCGCGACGCGCTCGCGGCGCTGCGTACGGCCTACGAGACCACCCGGCACCACTACGACGGTCCGCCGACCGTGCCCGCGCTCTGCGATCTGTGGAGCGGACGGATCGTGAACAACCACACGCCCGACATCCTCGACGACCTCGCCCTCCGCTTCACCGACCAGGACAACGCCGATCTGCCCCGCCTGCGGCCCGCCGCCCTGGCCGCCGACATCGACGCCGTCCGCGAACTCCTCGGTGCGGACCTCGGTGAGGATCTCGTCCCGAACCCCGCCCAGAACCCGGCGCTGGACCTCCTGGAACGTCAACTGGCCTCGCATCCCTACGCGTTGGGCGAGACGCTCACGGCCGCGGACGTGGATCTGTGGGTCGCACTCGTCCACCTGGACGCCGACGCCCTGCGGCGCGCCGCCGCCGGCGACCGCCTCTGGTCGTACGTACGGCGGCTGGGTGCCCATCCGGCCTTCCATAAAATTCCGCGGGAACACAGCGGTGAGGATCTGTGTTCACCCGTGAAGGACAAGGATCGTGCCGCGGATCAGAGCCGCGTCACGGTGCCGGCAGGTCATGAGTGCCGGCGTCAGGCCCTGGCTTGTTAGCGCGAGCCGATCGGGATGGAGGTGACCGGCCCATGGTCACCATCGCCATGTACTCGCGGCGGCACATCGATCTCCAGCGCGTCGCCGCCGCCCTGTGTCCGGCGTACGAGTCCGTCGCCGCGCGACGCTCCGCCGCTTAGGCATCGCTCAGGCAGCGCTCAGGCATTTCGCGCACCGGCCCTACGCCTGGCCCCACGCCTGGCTCTCCTTTCGCGCTTCTCTCCCCCTTCCCTCCCTCCTCTCGCCGAGCCTCCACCCCGACCGAGCACGGGCGCGGACGTCTTTCGGCATGCTCACAGGAAGTGGTACGCCCATGACCCGAACGTCACACGCAGCCCTCCATCTGGCCGTCGCCCTCGACGGCGCCGGCTGGCATCCCGCGGCCTGGCGGGAGCCGGACGCCCGGCCCGACGAACTGTTCACCGCGCGGTACTGGACCGACTTGGTCACCGAGGCCGAGCGAGGCCTGCTGGACTTCGTGACCATTGACGACTCGCTGAGCCTCCAGAGCTCCCTGCACGTGGAGCCGGACGAGCGCACCGATCAGGTACGGGGCCGGCTGGACGCGGTACTGATCGCCGCCCGGGTGGCGCCGTCGACCCGGAACATCGGGGTGATCCCGACCGCCGTGGTCACCCACACCGAGCCCTTCCACCTCTCGAAGGCGATCGCCACCCTCGACCACGTGAGCACCGGACGGGCCGGAGTCCAGGTCAGAGTGTCCGTACGCGCCGACGAGGCCACGCACTTCGGCCGCCGTACGGTGCCGGGCCTGCGGATCGAGGACCTGGCCACGGCAGCGGGACAGCCAACAGCGGCGGCACAGCCAGCGGCGGGACAGCCAACAGCAGGACGCTCGGCAGCGGGACAGCCATGGGTGAAGGAGCTGTTCGACGAGGCCGCCGACTACGTCGAGGTGCTGCGCCGGCTCTGGGACAGCTGGGAGGACGACGCGGAGATCCGCGATATCGCCACCGGCCGCTTCATCGACCGCGACAAGCTGCACTACATCGACTTCGAGGGTGTGCACTTCAACGTGAAGGGCCCCTCGATCACGCCGCGCCCGCCTCAGGGACAGCCGCTCGTCGCCGCGCTGGCGCACGCGACCGTCCCGTACGAACTGGTCGCCCGCTCGGCCGACATCGGATTCGTCACTCCGAGCGGCGCCGATGACGCACGGGCCGTCCTGGCCGAGATCCGCGCGGCGCAGGCCTCCGCCGGGCGCGCCGACGAGACCGTGCATGTCTTCGGCGACCTGGTGGTCTTCCTCGACGGCGACCCCGGTGCCGCCGCGGACCGCAAGGCTCGTCTGGACGAGCGTGCCGGCGCCGAGTACAGCAGCGACGCCCGCGTCTTCACCGGATCGCCCGCGCAACTCGCAGACCTGCTGGAGGAATTGCGGGACGCCGGACTGACCGGCTTCCGGCTGCGGCCGGCCGCCCTTCCGTACGACCTGGAGCAGATCACCCGCCACCTGGTGCCCGAACTCCAGCGCCGTGGCGCCTTCCGTACCGCGTACGAGGCGAACACCCTGCGCGGACTGCTCGGACTGCCCCGCCCTGCCAACCGCTACGCCGCCGCCTGAGCCGGAAGGACCGTACGAGAGATGAGCACGTCCGCCACGCCACCGAAGCCCGCCACGCCACACAACACAACGGCACCGAAGTCCGCCGCGCCACGGAACGCCGCGCCACTGAAGCAGATCCACCTCGCCGCGCACTTCCCCGGCGTCAACAACACCACCGTATGGAGCGACCCGGAGGCGGGCAGCCACGTCGAGTTCAGCTCGTTCGTACACTTCGCGCAGACCGCCGAGCGCGCCAAGTTCGACTTCCTCTTTCTTGCCGAGGGCCTGCGGCTACGGGAACAGGGCGGCCGGATCTACGACTTGGACGTCGTCGGGCGGCCCGACACCTTTACCGTCCTGACCGCACTCGCCGCCGTCACCGAACGCCTCGGCCTGACCGGCACGATCAACTCGACCTTCAACGAGCCGTACGAGGTGGCCCGCCAGTTCGCCAGCCTCGACCATCTGTCGAACGGCCGCGCCGCCTGGAACGTCGTCACCTCGTGGGACGCCTTCACCGGCGAGAACTTCCGCCGCGGCGGCTTCCTGCCGCAGAACGAGCGCTACTCGCGGGCGAAGGAGTTCCTGGCCACCGCCACCGAGCTGTTCGACTCCTGGCAGGGCGACGAGATAGCCGCCGACAAGGTGTCCGGCACCTTCCTGCGGGACGCGCGGGCGGGAGCCTTCGTACACAAGGGGCAACACTTCGACATCGCGGGACAGTTCAACGTCCCGCGCAGCCCGCAGGGCCGCCCGGTCATCTTCCAGGCCGGCGACTCCGAGGAAGGACGCGAGTTCGCGGCGTCGAGCGCGGACGCGATCTTCAGCCGTTACAGCACCCTCAAGGAAGGGCAGGCGTTCTACACGGACGTCAAGGGCCGCCTCGCCCGCCACGGCCGCACCCACGACCAGCTGCTGATCCTGCCCGCCGCGACCTTCGTGCTCGGCGACACGGACGCCGAGGCGGAGGAGCTGGCCCGCGAAGTGCGCCGTCAGCAGGTCAGCGGGGCCACCGCGATCAAGCACCTGGAGTTCGTCTGGAACCGCGATCTGTCCGCGTACGATCCGGAGGGCCCGCTTCCCGACATCGACCCGGACCTCGGCGAGCACACCATCGCCCGCGGTCGCGCGCAGGTGCGGATGTACCGGGACCCGCTGGCCACCGCGCGGGAGTGGCGGGAACTCGCCGCCGCCAACAAGTGGTCGATCCGGGACCTGGTCATCGAGACCGGCAACCGCCAGTCCTTCGTCGGCTCCCCGGCCACGGTCGCCGAGACCATCAACTCCTTCGTGCAGGCCGACGCCAGTGACGGATTCATCCTCGTCCCGCACATCACGCCGGGCGGGCTGGATGTCTTCGCCGACACCGTGGTCCCGCTGCTCCAGGAGCGCGGCGTGTTCCGCACGGAGTACGAGGGCACCACCCTGCGGCACCACCTCGGCCTCGCCCATCCGGACGCCGATCCGCCGGCCGAGCGTGTGGCGTCGTAAAGCGCCTCTCCTGCCGGTCTCAGCTGTCAGTGCCCGCCCAGGCCCGGCAGGCAGGTGCCGTCGGCGGTGCGGCCGACGACCTCCGCCTCGGCCTGGCCGGTGCTGCCGACTCTGCCGTTGACACACACCCGGCCTTCGCCACCGCCAACCAGCACATCGCGCAGTGGGTCGAAGCGGTGTCCCTGGATCTCGGTCTCTTCCGGCCGCAGGCCCAGGGCATCGCCGGCTGCGGCGCGCAGACCGGCTTCCGTGGTCCCGGTGCCCGCGAGCTTCCTCAGGGCCGCGGCCAGCGCCTTCGCCCGTGGTGCGGCCTGCCGCTTCTGCTCGGTGGTGATCGGCATCGGACTGCGGTAGGCGTGGTTCTCCGCCAGACGCTGGTTCCAGTCGAACGTGATGCACGGCGACGGTGTCGCCTGCTGCTCCTCGGGAAGCGGGCAGTAGCCCTTGGGTTCGGCCCCGCGGGGATCGGCCCCGCGCGGATCGGCCGCCGGATCGGCGCACCCTGAAGCCATGACGGCAAGCAGGACAAGAGGCAGGGCGGCTATGAGCCGGGGGCGCGTCAATGGCATGGCCCGAGCATGGCAGGTTCATGGTCTCCGCACCCTTGAAGAACCTGAAGCGGTGTCAGTGCGGTCCTCTACGGTGCCCGGTATGAAGCACTGGATACACGGCCCGCTCGGCTGGATACATGGCCAACTCCCGCACGACGAGGAGACCAATGTCGTCTTCTTCCGGGGCATGTCTCTGGACGCGCTCACGCGAGGACTCCTCGGCCTGCACCGTCGGCCGCTTGCGTACGGCAAGGGCGCCGGCTGGGGCCTGCTGATGCACGACATGCTCAGCTGGGACGAAGGCGACTACGAGCGCACCGACTACCGGAAGGTGTGCCCGCCCGGCGGCGAACTCGTCGTGTTCGTCACCGAACCGTGCAGCGCGAAAGGTCACGGCCCTTCGTTCGAGTACCACCGTGACGGCCGCCTGCGCACCGGCTTCAGCTTCGAGTCGCTGTCCTACGGAGTGGGCGAGGAACCCAACTTGCTGTTGCCCGCCTTCACAGCGGCCAACCTGGTCGGACCACACGCGAAGCCCGACCGAGAGGAAGATCACGAGGAACGGTACGGGTACGAGGAACGGATCGTGCACGCAATCACGGGCTTCCTGTCCCTTCCCGAACTTGAACGGCCATGACCGGGCGGCAACCGGGGTTACTCGTTCCCGCCATGGCCGGGTGGCCACCCGATGACGCCTTCCACTTGAACACCGCGCAGGGACGCTCCCTCAAACCGGGCACCGGTGACGTCGGTCAGCCCGAGCGTGGGCATGCCGGTGCTCACGCTTCCGAGCCTGGCGTAGGTCAGATCGGTGTCGCGCAGGTCAGCACCCCGTAGATCGCATCCGGCCAGGCTGACCTCGCGGAGTGAAGCCCCGCGCAGGTCTGCGCCGCTGAGGTCGCAGAACTTGAACCAGCACCCGTCCAGGGTGGCGTGGCGCAGATCGGCCCCGATGAACGAGCAGCGCGTGAACCGCAGCCGCGCCGTACGAGCGGAAGCAAGGTCCTGGCCGGTGAAGTCTTCGCCGTTCACAGCCGCTTGGCTGTGAAGCGCGGCAAGCCATTGTCTCGCGGTCATGTGCGCCAGCGTGTCAGCCGGGCCGGTGTCCGTCGCCCGGATTTCCGACGGTTCGCCGCCCGCCGGCCGATCACACAGGTCCGAGCCGGTCCCCACGGAAGTGCTTACCGCCGTGCTCATCGATCGCAGGAGATCTCAGCCAACCATTCCGGTGTGTAGCACTCACCGAACGACCACTTCCGGTCCGAGTAGCGGTCGTCCGTGCTGTCGGTGTACACCTCAAGCCTGCCTTGCGGCGTCAAGCGGTAGTACTCGCGGATCGGGTCACCCTCCTCCGTGGGATAGATCACCTTCAGTTCCGCGCTCTCGCCGCTCGTGAGGGCTCGCTGGAGGCAGGTGATTTCCCGCACCGCCTACCTTCTGCATCTCCTCACCCTGATCGAGGCTCACCTCGCCACAACTTGGAAACTCAGTTCTGGACTCCCAGCGTTCCTCGACCGGATCGTTCAGCGTGCCGCAACCGGCGGCCACCAAGAACGTGGCCGCCACCGCGGCGATCCGCGCGCGGACCGAAACAGCCGTCACACAGCGGCGACGGGCCCTGCTCTGACGTGTCACACCACACCCCCTGGCGCGTTGGACGCGACTCCGGAGAAACCGGTTCCGTCCGCGCGCGTGCGTGGCAGATCCGTGCCGGACCGGACGGTCAGCCACAGTTGATCGAATCGAGGTGTGTGGCGGCTGGGAGCGGCGGTATCAAACGCGCTTGACATGGGCGAAGCCCTGTGAGGAGATCCGAACACCGTGATCCTGGGGGATAGATCTTGATGTCGTACATGGCCGTGACGCTCGCCGTCGCGGACTCGCTGGGTGAGCACCTCAAACTGGCGGCCTTCACAACGATGGCCGCGGTCGTCTTCATCTGGTTGGGCCTGAGGCAGCGCCGTACCGGCCGCGGCCTCCTCGCTCCGAAGGAGACGGTAAGAGTCGCCGACAGGCTGGTCCCGCCATCGCCGCCGAGCCGTGGCCATCGGGCCTTTGGGTGTCTGTGGATCGTTACGGGAAGCATCTTCGCCGTGCCCGCGGTGATCAATTTCGCCGCGGCGGTCCGCGAGCTCCTCGGCTGAGTCGACCAGGCAGCCCTCCGAGCAGACCGTCCGGGCCCCGGCGAGAACTGATCGGCTTCCCGGCTCCCGGCCGGCTGGCCGCTTGGGTGACCGAAGTCACTTATCTGTGATCGTGAGATGAGAAATCAGCGCTGGGCGCGGTGAGGGTATCTCACACAACAGGTGGACCGAAACAATTGTCCACGCGGCGCCGGTCCCGTCGTGCTACTGTCGGTGCCAGTTGCAGTTGTGGTTCCCAAAACTTCAAGTGCCCTCACCTGGCATCCGTGCCGGTGGGAGCGCTTTTGTATTTCCGGCCATGGTCCGGGTGGGGCGATCATCGCGGCGACGCGGAGTCCGCACGGTGCGGGTTTCGGCGAACTGCCCCAAAGGAGATTCAACATGGCCGCTGGTACCGTGAAGTGGTTCAACGCGGAAAAGGGTTTCGGCTTCATCGAGCAGGAGGACGGCGGGCCTGACGTGTTCGCCCACTACTCGAACATCGCCGCCCAGGGCTTCCGCGAGCTGCTTGAGGGCCAGAAGGTGACCTTCGACATCGCGCAGGGCCAGAAGGGCCCGACGGCCGAGAACATCGTTCTCGCCTGACGCTGACGCGTACTTCGTAGCTGGGGCCCGCATCCTTGGGGGTGCGGGCCCCAGCTGCGTGCATCTACGTGCATTTCGAGGTGGAGCCGCTCCGCCGTGCCGGGAATTCTTTCCCGGCGAGGATTCGGACATTCGGACGGCTTCCCTTTCCGGGCTGATATTCCGCCCCGCCCCACGCTCCGGATACAAGTCCGTCAGAGCCACCGCAACCGACTTGCGAGCATCTGCCTGTCGGCCGGATTCGATTTCTGTTTCTCATTTCATTCGGCTCATTCTTGCGATTCTCCGTGCCGCTCATCGCTCCGGGAATTCCTTGATACGTGCCGCATCGAGGAAGGTTCCGTATGAACCGCACACGCACGAACGACCGCTTCACGAACGACCGCTTCACCCGTACCCGTAAAGGCGGTTCCGGCGCCGGAAATGGCGCCGGAAATGGCCGTGGCCGCTTCGGCGCGCCGAGCCGTTCCGGTGCCCCCAGTCGTACGGGCGGCGGCTCCGGCCGTACGGGCGGTGGCTCCAGCCGTTCCGGAGGTTCCGGCCGTTCGGGCGGCTCCGGCCGCCGACCTGCCGCCTTGCAGGGCGAGTTCGCGCTTCCCGTGACCGTCACTCCCGCGCTGCCCGCCGTCGAGGCGTTCGCCGAACTCGACATGCCCGCACCGCTGCTGGCCGCGCTGAGCGCCGAAGGCGTGACCGTACCGTTCCCGATCCAGGGCGCGACCCTGCCGAACACCCTCGCCGGACGGGATGCCCTCGGGCGCGGGCGGACCGGCTCCGGCAAGACGCTCGCCTTCGGTCTCGCGCTGCTGGCCCGTACGGCCGGACGGCGCGCCGAGCCGCGTCAGCCCCTGGCGCTGGTCCTCGTACCGACGCGCGAGCTGGCGCAGCAGGTCACCGACGCCCTCGCGCCGTACGCCCGCGCGGTGAAACTCCGGCTGGCCACGGTGGTGGGCGGGATGCCGATCGGCAGACAGGCCGGCGCGCTGCGCGCCGCGGCCGAGGTCGTCGTCGCGACTCCGGGCCGGCTCAAGGACCTCATCGACCGCGGCGACTGCCGGCTGGACCAGGTCGCCATCACGGTCCTCGACGAGGCCGACCAGATGGCCGACATGGGCTTCATGCCCCAGGTGACCGCGCTGCTCGACCAGGTCCGTCCCGAAGGGCAGCGGATGCTGTTCTCCGCCACTCTGGACCGCAATGTCGACCTGCTGGTGCGCCGCTATCTGACCGATCCGGTGGTCCACTCCGTCGATCCGTCCGCGGGCGCGGTCACCACGATGGAACACCACGTACTCCACGTCCACGGCGCCGACAAACAACGGACGACGACCGAGATCGCCGCCCGTGACGGCCGGGTGATCATGTTCCTCGACACCAAGCACGCCGTCGACCGGCTGACCGAGCACCTGCTGAGCAGCGGTGTACGGGCAGCCGCCCTGCACGGCGGCAAGTCCCAGCCGCAGCGCACCCGCACTCTGGCGCAGTTCAAGACCGGGCATGTGACCGTGCTGGTGGCCACCAATGTCGCGGCGCGCGGTATCCACATCGACAACCTCGAACTCGTCGTCAATGTGGACCCGCCCACCGACCACAAGGACTACCTCCACCGCGGCGGCCGTACCGCCCGGGCCGGCGAGTCCGGCAGCGTCGTCACCCTGGTCACTCCGAACCAGCGCCGCGACATGGTCCGTCTCATGGCGGACGCCGGGATCCGCCCGGAGATCACCCAGGTGCGCTCGGGCGAAGAGGCCCTGAGCCGTATCACCGGCGCCCGGACCCCGTCGGGCGTCGCGGTCGTCATCACCGCCCCGGTGGCCGACCGCCCCAAGCGAGGCACCTCGGGAGCCCGAGGCGCCACGGGCTCCCGAGGCCGCCGCCGCACCGGTTCCGCGCGCGGACGCACGCCCGCGCGTCGGTCCGGCTTCGGCGCGACAGCCTAGAATCGGTCCACCTTCGACGCGGCTGCCCGGAAGGCGGCCCGGAACACGCGTGTTCAGGAAGCCGGCCAAGCCGACCCGGACGTTCCCTTCTTCCCTCTGTGAGGCATCATGCGCTGCGTCATCGCCCGATTCCCGTTCGACCTGACCAAGAACGACGTGCTGGAGTCGATGAAGGCCGTCAAGCCCGAGCCGGTCGTGGGCGAGTCCGTGATCATCGGCCGCCGCCAGTACCCCGTCAAGCAGGTGGGCCAGGTCATCACCCGTCAGGACCGCCGTGACTTCAGCGCGGGTGAGGTCGTCCGGGCCATGACTCTCCTCGGCTTCACCTGCCGCGGTGTTCCCGAGGCCGCCGCGCCCGCGCCCGCACTCACCTCGCTCCAGAAAGCATCCGAGATGCTCGGCACCCAGCCTGCCTGACCAACGGCCCGGCCCTCGTACGGCACGACCCGCGTACGGTACGGCCCTTGCGCGGTACGGGCGTCAGTCCAGAGTCGCGTAGCGGGGAGGAGTCGGCGCCACCGCGTACGGGGATTAGCGGTGGTGGGCGAGGAAGACGCGGGCTCGCTCGTCGAGCTCGGCCGCTGCCTGCACGCCACGAGCCCGGTACGGGCGCAGGTCCGAGCGCAGGGAGCGGACGGCCTTGAGGGTGCGGGCGGACTTTACCCCCGCCATGGTGTCGATCGCCCGGCCCCAGGTGGTGCACGCCTGCTCGATGCTGCCTTGCTCGGCCTGCTGCTCAGCCTGGGCAACCAGGTCAAGCGCGATGATCCGCGCGTACGTCGTCCCGGGCCCCGACGGGCTGCGCCTTACAACCGGTCTCGGCGGGGTGTGCCCGCTCTACCTCGCCCACTCCGGCGGGCGCCTGGCCGGCTCGTGGCAGCTGATGGACCTGCGCGCCCACCAGGCCCCGGACCGGCTCGACGAGAAGGAGGTGACACGGCTTCTGACCGGCACCACCCGCTACGGCCACGACACACTGTTCACCAGCATCAAGCGGCTGTCCGAGCGGTCCACCGCGTACGCCGACGCCGAAGGTCTGCGCATGGTCTACCCGGCCGCGGCCGAGCACGCCCAGCCCTCCGAACTGTCCGAGGGCACCGACGGGCCGGCGCTGGTCGGGGCGCTGGAGGCGCTGGTCGACCACATCCACTCCCACCGCCCCCTGGTCCCGGCGCAGACCGCGGCCCAGTTGTCGGGCGGGAAGGACTCCACCAACCTCTCCCTCTCCCTCGCCCTCACGCACCCGGGCGCGATCACCCCATGTGCGCTGCTGATCGGCGGCGAGGCCGGGCCCCAGCAGGAGACGCGGCGCCGCATGGTCATCGACCACGCCGACTTCGCCGACGACGTCACCGTGCCCGCCGCCAACCATCCGCCGCTCGCCCCCGGAGGTCTCCGCCGGGCCCGTCCCGAGGCGATCAGTCCGCTGGACGAGCCGCACCTGGAGGCCGCCGACGCACTCGCCCAGGCCCTGATGGCACGCGGCATCACCACCGTGGTCACCGGGTTCGGCGGCGACGAAGTCGCGCGCGTCCGCCGCCCCGACGGCGGGCCCGTACGTACGCCGACCGCGCCCACCTGGTGCGGCGAGCGGGTCCGTGACCTGCTCGGCGAGGTGAACACCGGAATCTCCCCGGCCACCGTGGCACCCGAGACCGCGCTGGTCGCCCTGGAGGTCGCCACCCCGCTCCTCGCCCGGCGCGGCATGTGGACCGTCGCCCCGTTCACCGACCCCGACCTGGTGCGCTTCGGGCAGCGCCTCCCCATCGAGTGGAAGCGGGACAAGCGGCTGCTGACCGAACGGTTCGCACAGCGTCGCCTGCCCGACGCCGTGGTCCACCCCGTACTGCGGGAGAACTTCGGCCATCTGATGAACCGATCGATCCACGCGTACGCATCCGGGCTGTTGCGCGGCTGGGGCAAGGATCTGCACCTCATCGACCAGGGATACCTCGACGCCGACGTACTCACCAAGACCGTCGAGCGAGCCGCCCTCAGCCCCGACGAGACCGCGCCGTACCGCACGGGCCTGTTCCTGATCACCTCCATCGAGCTGGCCCTGCGGGCCCTGTAGACGGCTCCTCCACCACCCGGGCGACTTCGGCTCGAACGGCCCCGAACGCCCCGTCGGACGCACCAGGATGGGGCGGGTGACGCAGTCCTCACCCGCCCCGAAAACCACCCGTTCCCCGCAGCAGGTCGGCTACCAGAGCGACCCGCACTTCGAGGACATCGCCAACGCCTCCTGGTGGCGGATGGCCGCCCGGCTTCCACGTACGCTCGCCGCCGCCGTACGGCTCGGCTGGGCCGCCGACCGGCGAGCGATGCTGTGGCTCGCGCTCTGCCTGCTGGTCGTCGCGGCCTCCTCCGCCGTTGCCCTCGCTGCCCTGCCCAGCGCGATGAACCACCTCTTCACCGGAGGCGCGGTCGCCGACCGCGTGAGCGCCGCCACCCCCGCACTGATCGTGGTCGCCGTCGCCACCGGGGTACGGGCCGGGGCCGACGCGCTCGCCGTCTACGCCTCCGCGCGGCTCGCCCCCGAGGTCGCCACCGAGGCGGACCTCCAGATCCTGGCCGCGACGCCGGAAGTGGAGCTGGAGGCGTACGACTTGCCCGGCTTCACCGACCGCCTCCAGGCCGCCGGCAAGGGCGCCGAGGCGACCGAGAACCTCATCGGCGACGCCCAGGCCCTCGTCTCCGCCCTCGCTCAGCTCGTCGCCGCCGCCTCGGTGCTGACGGTGCTGCACCCGCTGCTGCTGCCGCTGCTCGTCCTCGCGGTGGTGCCCAAAGGCGCGGCTGCGGTCGCCACCGCTCGGATCCAGCACCGGGCCGACCACCAGAACATTTCCGACAACCACCTGCGCTACCTGCTGCGGTACTACTCCACCGACCGCCGCACCGCCGCCGAGGTCCGCGCCACCACCATGTCCGGCTTCCTGATGACCTGGTACCGCCAGATCACGGACCGGATCAAGGCCACTCACCGGGCCGCTGCCCCGCGAGTCCTGCGGGCCACTCTGCTCGGCGCGAGCCTGAGCGGACTGATGCTCAGCCTCACCTGGGCCGCGCTCGGCTGGCTCGCCGCCACGGGCCGCATGGACCTTGCCCTGGCAGCCACCGCCGTCATCGCCGTACGCACCTCCACCGGCGCCCTGACTTCCCTCGTCATGGCCGCAGCACGGCTGTTCCGCACGTCCCTGTACCTGGAGGACTGGCAGGCGTTCCTGCGCCGGGCCAACGCCCTGCGCGCCGTACGAGGAACCGAGCAGGTTCCGGTCGGCGCGCCCGCCGTGATCGAGGTGAAAGACGTCATCTACACCTATCCCGGCGCGGACGCCCCGGCGGTCGACGGAGTCAGCCTCACCCTGCGCCAGGGCGAGCTGATCGCTCTGGTTGGCGAGAACGGCTCAGGCAAGACAACCCTGTCTGCCCTGCTCACCGGGCTACGGATCGCCAACGGCGGCGGCAGCGTGGTCTGGGACGGGGTGGATCTGGCCGGGGCCGATCCGCACAGCGTGTGGTCCCGCGTCGGCCTGGTGCCACAGGACTACACCCGCTGGCCCATGGACCTGCGAGCCAACATCCATCTCGGCCAGCCCCGCACCGCCGACGACGCCCTACTCCTCGAAGCCGCGCGGGCGGCCGGCGCGGACAGCGTCATCGCAAAGGCCCCGTACGGGCTCAACACCCTGGTCGCCGGCTCCAACTGGGGCGGTACCGACCTGTCCGGTGGGCAATGGCAGCGCATCGCGGTCGCCCGAGCCTTCTACCGCGACGCGGCCGTGCTCATGCTCGACGAGCCCACCAGCGCCATGGACCCGCGCGCTGAGCACCTGGTCATCAGCCGCTTCAAGCAGCTCGCCACCGGCAAGGCCGCTGTGTTCGTCACCCATAACCTGGAGAACGCCCGGATCGCAGACCGGATTGTCGTCCTCGACGGCGGCCGGGTGCGTGAGGAAGGCGGCTTCGAGGCGCTGATGGATCTTGGCGGACTGTTCGCGGAACTCTACAAGCTCTCCCAGGACCGGTGAGCGACGGCGGGGGCAGCCGCCTTCTCGTCATACGCCCGTGCCGCTTCGGCCGTCCGGGACGCTTCGTACGCTCGTGCCAGGGCCGCTCTCTCCTCGGCCACCCCCTCGCCCCGGGCCGTGGCAGGCTGGCCCCAGACCCAGTGCCCCGCGACGTCGTACGCCCGACGCCCGTTCAGGAGGACCTCCGCACATGGCCGTCAGTGAGCAGCCCGATGTCCCCGACGAGTCCTGGCCGGGTGTCCGCGCCCGGCGGCTGGCCAGGCACAGTCTGGACGTACCGGCCGCCGCCGGGCGGATTCCGGCGGTCGCGGGCGCGATATGCGGCGCGCATGCGCAGGTGATGTCCGCGGCCGAGCTGTCGATCGGGCTGCGGACGGCCGGGACGACCCGTGCCGATGTGCGACGGGCGCTGTGGGAGGACCGTACGCTGGTGAAGACGTTCGGGCCGCGCGGCACGGTGCATCTGCTGCCGTCCCACGAACTGCCGCTGTGGACGGGCGCGTTGGCCGCCGTACCGATGCCTCCGGGCGGGCTGCCCGTGGCGGCCCGTATGGACGGCGCGCAGACCGACGCCGTGGTCGGCGCCGTCGCGGACGTGCTGCGCGAGGGCGAACCGCCCACAGTCGACGAGCTGAGCGAGGCGGTGATCGCACGGCTCGGGGACTGGGCCGCCGACCCGGTCGTCCCTGGCTTCGACGGGATGTGGCCGCGCTGGCGGCAGGCGCTGCACACCGCCGGTCATCGTGGAGTGCTGTGCTTCGGCCCGAACCGCGGGCGGAAGGTCACGTACACCAGTCCGGACCGCTGGCTGCCCGGTTTCACACCGATGGACGCGGACGCGGCCCAGGCCGAGGTCCTGCGCCGCTATCTGCGCGCCTACGGCCCGGCGAACGCGCGGCACTTCGCGCAGTGGCTGAGCGCGCCGCGCCCTTGGGCGAGCGCGCTGTTCGCCTCGCTGCGCGAGGAGTTACGGCCGGTGGGACGCGGGGCAAGCGGCAAGAGCGGCCAGACCGGCGAGAGCGCGGGTACGACAGCGGATACGACACTCTTCGAGCTGGCCGACGAGCAGGCCGATCCGCCCGGCGCCGATCCGCCCGGCGCCGGCCCGGACGGCGCCGATCCGGACGGGCTGCGGCTCCTGCCGTACTTCGACGCCTACGCGGTGGGAAGCCATCCGCGTGCGCGCGTCTATCCCGGCCAGGCCGCCGAGCGCGCCCTGACGCGCGGGCAGGCCGGCACCGTACAGGTGGTCACCATCGGCGGTGTGGTGTCCGGCGTGTGGCATCAGAAGCGCTCCGGACGCAAGGTCGCCATCAAGGTCGAGGCCTTCCAGGAACTGACGAAGCGTCAATTGGCCGACCTGGAAGCCCAGTCGGAGCGCGTCGGCCAGATCCTGGAGGCCGTCCCCAGCCTGGCTCTCGGCACCGTCGACACCGGCAGGCATCTCTGAATCCAGCACAGTCAGTCGGGCTCGCGGAGTCTCGCGATTGAGCTGATGAGCTCTACCTCGGCTTCGGCAAGGTCCGGCCACGGGAACTCGTAACCGTTGCGCAACAGAACAAAGCCGTGCATGGCCGCCCACAATTGCGTTGCGGTGGACAGGACGTCTTTCACGCCGGAGGATCCGTCGGCGATGCAGAGTCGGACGCCGTCCATGAGGTAGGCGAACGGCCCGGCGTCGGGGTTGCGGTTGTCCGGCTCGTCTGCGGGGGCGGGGCGGGGTTCCGCTCCGCGAAGGAGCCGGTTGCGCTGGAAGAGCAGTCCGTACAGATTCGGGTTGTCGACCCCGAACGCCATGTAGGCGCGGCAGCCGGCGATGAGCTGGTCCCGAGGCGTCTCGATTCCTTGTTTCGCATCCGTGATGAAGCGGCCCAGTTGGGCGAAGGTCTCGACGGTGACGGCCTGCACGATCTCGTCCGGGCCGGCGAAATGCAGGTAGATCGACTGCGGTGCGATGCCGATCCGCCGCGCCAGCCCACGCAAGGTCACCGAGCTCGCGTAGCCGTCCTCGATGAGAATCTCTCGGGCGGCCGTCACGATGTCGTCGCGTAGTGCATGCCCCGCACCTCGGGCGTTGCGCCGTCTGCTCCCGGCAGCCTCTTTGCTCACGGCCGTAACTTTACGCCGACGCCAAATCGGTGCGAACGCGCGTCATGCGAACGCGCGTCAGCCGAGAGGGTCGGGGACCTCGTCGGCGGTGGCCGCAGCGCCCAGCAAGGCGGTGTCGTCACCGCGTAGCGGTTGACCGTGGCCGAAGCAGACGGTGTCGACATCGATGTCGGCGAAGCGGCGGAAAGATTCACGGGCCAGTGGCCGGTCATGGTTGAACGGCCCGAGTATGACCTGGCCCTGGTGCTCGGTGGCGATGTCACCGGTGAACAGGACGGCCTCGTTCGGGAAGTGCAAGGCGATACTGCCGTCGGTGTGGCCGGGAGTCGACAGGACGCGGGCGCCGATCGCGTCGAGGATCTCGTCGTCTTCGAGCTCGCGGTCGACACGGGAAGGTGCGGCGTCGGGGATGGTGCCGGCGATGTGGGCGTAGAGCCCCTCCTCGTTGTGGGTGAGGGCGGGAAACGAGCCGTAGCTGTCCCCGCGGATGATCGGGGCATCGCCGCGGTGCGCCCAGATGCGAACATTCGGCCAGGTGGCCAGTTCGGCAGCCGACCCGGCGTGGTCGGGATGCCAGTGCGTCAGGACGACGTGGGTCAGCGACTCCCGGTCCAGGCCCCAACCACGCAACGCCTCGGTGATGGCCTCGCCTTGCCCGGCGATGCCGGTGTCGACCAGCACCGCGTCCGACCCGCGGCGCAGCAGGTAGGCCTGCCCGGGCCCGTTGTCGAGCACCATGCGCAAGTCAGGACGCAGATCAACGATCTTCACAGCAGTCTCCCTTGATCAAACCGGACGGATTCACCCGCGGTAGCCGTGAGCCCTGATAACCTCACGACCTTCAACTCACAGGTGTGATGTTACGGGCGCGATCTTGGCTTGGCAATGCCTCGCTGATGCGGGTCTGCGTGCGTTGGTCAGGTCGTTGCCGTGTCGACTTGCGCCTTGCCGCCTTGCGCTGCCCATACCTCCAGGCCGAGGCCGAACATCCGGTCCAGCACCAGCCACGCGGTCTCCACCAGGAACAGCGGTATCGCGAGGGCAAGGTCCGCGCCTCGGCGTGTTCGGTGCGACCAGGGGCACCGGCGATTCGGCGCTGGAAGGGCGCCGGAGCCGATGATCGCGCCGTGTCCGATCCGTACGCCGGGCATCACCGTCGTGCCGTAGCCGAACCCAACGTCGTTGCCGACGATGGTGTCGCCTCGGTTCGGCAGGCCGGTGAGCAGGTCGAAATGCTCGGACCATGAGCCGCCCATGGTGGGGAAAGGGAAGGTCGAAGGGCCGTCCATACGGTGGTTGGCACGGTGGTTGGCGCCGTTCATGATGAACCGCACTCCTGTGCCCACCTGCACGTACGGCAGCGAAGAGCCCCGCCGCTCCGAGAGGGAGTGCCGGCGGGGCTCGGGTTGGCGCGCATGAGGCGCCGCATCAGACAGTGTCGAGTTTGCCTGCCTTGACGCCCTCTACGAACGAGGCGAACGCGCCGACAGGGAGGTCCAGAACCGGACCGCTCGGGTTCTTGGAGTCACGGACGGGAACCACGCCACGCGAAGCGGCGAGGTTGGCGGCCACCTCAACACAGTCACCGCCGTTGTTGCTGTACGAGGACGTGAACCAACGGGGGGACTCGTTCGTCACGGGATGCCCTTTCACGCGTCGAAGCTGCGGGCGAACCCGCCTGCCTTGACACCCTCTACGAACGAGGCGAACGCACCGGCAGGGAGGTCCAGAACCGGACCGCTCGGGTTCTTGGAGTCACGGACGGGAACCACGCCGCGCGCAGAGGCGAGGTTGGCAGCGACCTCGATGCACTGGCCGCCGTTGTTGCTGTAGGAGGAGGTGAACCAACGGGGGGACTCGGTCGTCACGGGATGCCCTTTCGTACCTGCTCGATCATGGCCACGGAAGCCGCCTGGGAGAGCGCTTCGGCCTGTAGCTGATGGTAGGCCGTCAGTATGGGCACTACGGAAGTCGTCTCACGGTCCAGGTGTCCCTGAGTTTGAGACTCGGCGTAGGCGACTACGGATCGGTCGGACAGCGTCAGCACTGTGACGGGCAGGTCGAACGAACGGCGCTCGCCCATGTCGAACGGCGCTACCTGTAGCACCGTGTTCGGGGCGGCGGCGAACTCGACCAGCCTCTCAAGCTGCGGCTCCATGACCGCACGGCCGCCGACGGTTCGCCGGATGCAACTTTCGTCCATCACGAGAAACATCATCGGAGGGCGGGACCGCTCCAACGCCTGCTGCCGTTCCGCCAGAAACGAGACTCGTTCGTCGGCCTGCTCAGGCGTGATGGCGCGCCGCTGTACGGCACTGTCGGCAAGTACCCGTGCGTACTCCGGAGTCTGTAGCAGACCAGGGATGATCCCGATCTCGTACAGCCGGATCTCGACCGCCCGGCCCTCGTACCCCACGAACTCCGAGAAGCCTTCCAGCAGGGCGCCATGCTTGATCTCACGGTACTTGCGCTCGAACAGGTCACCGGTACCCAACGCACGGTCAGCACTGCGCGCGAACCGCAAGGTTGGCATCTTCCGACCAGTTTCAACGGCCGAAATATGCGTGCTGGAATATTCCATCTGGGCGGCCAGGTCTTCCTGCTTCCAGCCCTTCGCTTCCCTGAAGCGGCGCAGTTCTGCTCCGTAGGCGGCTTGCGGACTGCTGTCCGGGTTGAGTTCCTTCCGGTTGACCATCTGGCACCAACTCTCCTGTCATCTCTGACACGTTGAACGCTTCCTGACTCTACGCCACTCTGAGTGCTCCCAGTAGCCGTATCGCTACGGAGAGGAGCGGACCTTGTCATGGAAGCACACTTCCCCCAAGTCCCTCAGCGAAGCGGACGAGTTGCCCCCGGAAGAAGGCGGAGTGACCGCCGGCCTTCCCGAGGGCGGCGAGTTCCCGCCCCGATCCGGTATCGAATTTCCCCCGTGCCGCTGCCCCATGTGCGTGCACCGTCCCCCGGAACCGACGGACGACAGTCCGGCCATGGCGCGGCTCATGCCCCGCCTTCAGCAGGACACGGCCCAGCGTCACCGTGAAATGGACATCCTGGGACGGCGGCTGTGACCGACAAGCCTGCCCACCACTACGAAAGCGAATACCGCGCAACGTGTCCCGTGATCAGCAGCCCCGATGCTACGTGTGCCACTGGCCGGTGGCACCTGAGGAACCTCAGCGCAGTACGTATTGGGATGCGCCCTCCGGTCCCGGATGGTACATGCCCGCACACGAAGACTGTTTCAAAGCGGCTGAGGGAGAAAGCGACCACGAGAAGAGTCCGTGAATTCGGCCGGGTTCCTTTCGTGCTGTTCCAGGGCCACGCTATTCCGGGGGCACGCTATTCCAGGGCCACGATCACGCGGACCGGGAGGTCGGTGTCCTCCTGGATGACTCCGGCGACCAGCTTCCGGCCGTCCAAGGTCCACTTCCGGTACGCGATGAACTCGTCCGCGTCCTCGTCCGCGCCCTCCTCCGTGCCCTCGGCCTCGGTGAGGTGCGCGGCCAGGGCGGAGGACTCGATCCCGGGCAGGACGGCGGCCAGCGCCTGTTCGCCCTCCTCGTAGACCGCGTCCAGGTCCTCGAAGTAGCCGGTGTCCTCGTCCGCGTCCCGTATCCATACGGTGAACTCGACGCGGACACCGCCGTTGTACGGATGGACCCAGCCTCCGACGCCGTCCTTGTCCCATGACGTCTCGAAGCCGTTCTTCGGCCGTCCGCCGGCCTGCCAGCCCTGGGCCGCGAACTCCGCCGCCACGCTCTCGCCGGTCAGCGGAACGCGATTCCGGATGCCTTCCAGCAACTCGACCACTACTTCGACCATTACAGCCATGCGCTCATTCCACTCATGCCATTGCCCGGTACGTGATAAGCCTTGAGTTTTCCACTGGCGACCGCTTCCGGGAACACTCGGGCCAGGACCTCGTTCACCGCAGAACGTATACGGATTGTGCACATAGGTGAGCGGATTCGGCGCGGGCGCGATTCCGAGCGGATCCGGTGTGACATAGCGGCCGGTTTCCGGATCGTAATGCCGGAAGAAGTTGTCCCGCAGCCCGGTTTCCGGATCCTCGTACTGCCCTGGAAAACGGAGCGGTGTATAGGCTGAGCCGCCCGGTTTCCACGCGGTGATGCCCCAGCTCGTGGACCGCGCGCTCCAGGCCACCTTCCCGGTCTCGTCCACGAGTTCGGTGGGAGTGCCCACGAGATCCGAGACGATGGCGAAGAAGCGGGAGTCGAATTCATCCTGCGAGAGCGTCTTGAGCTCGTACTGGGCGATCGGGCGGTGACCGTCGTACTCCCATGTCAAGGTGACACCGGCGGCCGTGTCCGACTGTTCCTGTTCCTGCTCCTGCTCCGCGAGACGGGAGCCGTCCCAGGCGAACACCGTCCGTTCGGCGATCCCGCCGTCCGCGGTCCGGCGTTCCTTGGCGGTACGGCGGCCCAGCGGGTCGTAGGCGTAGGTCCACAGCGTCCCGTCGGGCGTGGTGCACGCGATCAGCCGGTCCTCGGAGTCCCAGGTGTAGCGCCATATGTCGGGCTTGCGGGACAGCCGCTTCTTACGGCGCTCCGTGACGCGGCCCGCCGCGTCGTACGTGTAACTCACGGCGCCGGCCGTACGGATCCGCGTCCCGTCGTACGCGCGCCCGCCGCGGCTCCCGGAGTGCGGAGCCCTGTCGGGCCAGGAGCCGGCCGTCTGGTTTCCGGCCGCGTCGTACGCGTACTCCTCGCGCCAGTCGTCCGCCGCGCCCGCAGTCACCGCCAACGGCCGCCCGACGACGTCCAGTTCGAAGGTGGTGACCGCGCCCGAGAGCCGGTCCTCAATGCGGGTGAGATGGTGGTCGGCGCGGTACCGGTAGGCCCGCGCACTCAGCGTCCGGTCCGGCGCGGCGACGGTCTGCTCGGTGAGACGGCCGGCGGAGTCCCAGGCGCTGGTGACGGACACCGGCATCGCGGTGGCCTCGCCGAAGATCCGGGTCCGTTCGCGGCCGAGCCGGTCGTGCGTGAACGCGACGGTGTGTCCCGCGATGTCGAGCGCGGTCCGGTTCCCGGCCAGGTCGTACGTACCGTGTGTGGACGCGCCGCTGGGCGTGGTGCGGCCGGCCCGTCGCCCGGCCTCGTCGTAGGAGAAACGGACGGCACGCCCGTCGGTCACCTCTTCCACGACGCGGCCCAGCACATCGTGCTCGACGGTCAGCTCGGACGTGGGCGAGGCGATCCGTACGAGCCGTCCCAGCGCGTTGTAGCCGTAGTGCGTGGTGCCCTCGGGCGCCGATTTCGCCACGATCCGGCCCAGCGCGTCGCGGTCCACCGTCAGTGTCTGGCCGAGCGCGTTCGTACGGGAGACCAACTGCCCGAGCGGATCGTGGCCGTAGGCGAGCCTGCGGCCGTCGAAGTCCGTCTCGGAGAGCAGCCGGCCCGCCCGGTCGTAGGCGTATGTCCAGCTCAGCCCTCGGCCGTCGGTGACCCGGGTGCGCCGCAGCTCCGTGTCGTACGCGAACTCGTGCCGTACACCGTCCGGTGTGGTGCGGGCGACGAGCCGGCCGAAGGGCCCGTACTCGTACGAGGTCACACTGCCCGTGGCATGTGTGTGGCGCAGGCAGTTGCCCTCGCCGTCGTACTCCCAGAGCTGGGTGGCGCCGTCGTGGTCCTCCCTGCGCGCGAGAGTGCCCTCCACCGTCCAGGTGAGCCGGCAGACGGCTCCGGTGGCGTCGGTGAGGGCCGACGGGCGGCCGAAGGGATCGCGTACCACCTCGGTGGTGTTGCCCAGCGGATCCGTCACGGCGACGGGCAGTCCCGCAGGGCTGTTGGTGACGCGGTGGACGGCTCCGGCGGTGTCGGTGGTGGTGCGGCGTGCGCCCGACGCGTCGTAGGCCGCCCTGGTCACGGCGCCGTCCGGAGCATGGATCTCCGTCAGATTGCCGCGGTCGTCGTACCGGTGCTGCCAAGTGGAGCCGTCCGACCGTGTGATGGCCGTGGGCTGGTGCAGTTCGTTGTGGCGGACGGTGACCGTCGAACCGTCCGGCAGGTCGACCGCGGCCAGATCGCCGTGCTCGTCCCAGGAGTACCGCGTCCGCTGTCCGAGTGCGTCGGTGTGCGACAACATGCGGTCGTGGCGGTCCCAGGTACGCAGGGTGCTGTGGCCGAGCGGATCGGTCTCGCGGACCACCTGGAGGAGTTCGTTCAGATGGAGTGTGGTGGTGGCGCCGGTGGAGTCGGTTTGACTTCCGCTCCCCGTCCTAAAGGGCGGGGATTCCTGCCACGGTCGGCTGACCGTCTCGGTGGGTTCCTGCTTCACCGCGCTGGGCCGGTACGAGTACCGGTCTTACCTGCGCTCGACAGGCTGACACTGCCAGTCCGGCGGCCTTGGCGACGTTGACCGCCGCGTTGATGTCCCGGTCGAGGACGGCCCCGCAAGCCCCGCATTCCCACACGCGGATGTGCAGGGGTTTGGGGCCGTCCTTGACGCCGCACACGGAGCAGACCTGAGAGGTCGGCTCGAACCGTCCGATGCGGTGGAAGCCGCGGCCGAACTTCGCGGCCTTGTACTCCAGCATGCTGACGAACGCGGACCATCCGGCGTCGTGCACGGACTTGGCCAGGCGCGTACGGGCGAGTCCCCTGACCGCCAGGTCCTCAACGGCAAGTCGGGTAGCCGGGACGCATTGCTGCGTCCCGGCCCCCTCAGAACCGGACGTGCGACTCACATCGCATCCGGCTCAAGCAAGCCCCACGGACAT
>NZ_JBHWGS010000011.1:0-326518 GCF_042732975.1 Streptomyces sp. NPDC059743
TGCCAGCACCGCCCGATTGACCATGATCGCCACACATGGATCATGCCACCCACCAGCAACGACACCCCACCCGCTATCACGCACCAACTCGTTAGAAGGGAGGCTCCTCTTCAGCCTGCGCGGCGTCGAGCAGAGCCTCACTCAGAGCCTGCTCTACTTTCGACTCCCCCCTCGAAGTGAACTCCTTGAGCATGACCCATTTGCGGGAAGTGGTGGTACCCGGCTCATTCCGTGTGTCCGTGGTCCATTGGTCGGGGTGCAGACGATCCAAGGCCTCCCTGACCAAGCCGAATCCCCACTCGCGGTCCGCACCTGTTCGTTTGGTATGCTCAGGGGCTTTTTCGGCAAGGAGGAAGCCGATCCTTCCCCACTTGATCCCTTCAGGCGTCTTAATCTTCCGTTGGAACTCGGCCTTATCCCGCAGGTGAGCTATGGCGATGTCGGTGTCGTCCGCGGCCGGTACGTCTTCGCTATGGTCGATGCTGGCATCCTGGGGGTGGCTGGCGGCAAGGCTGGCGGAAGCGACCCTCGCTTCAGTCCGCCGTTTCTCGACTGCGGCTCGGGCTTGGACGGCGAAGCTTTCGGGAGCCGAGAGCGCGTAGTCGGTGTCGGCCATCGGGTACGAGTCTTCGAAACTGAGGACGCGTACGGAGATCGGGTACGGGCGCGAGTGGCGATCTGTGCCGGGTGCACTAGACCAGTAGATACCATTGCCAACGAGCGGCTCGTTGAGCAGGGTTGCCAGCAGGTCCTCGGAGAAGTGGGCGTTGGCCTTCTTCAGGGACATCAGGTCGCCCTGCGAGAGCAGGTGGAAGACGAAAAAGTTGTCGCCCTGGCTGAGGAGTTCCTGCGGCAGGCTGCCGGGCTGCTGGGTGATCAGCAGGGCGCCGAGGTCATACTTGCGGCCTTCCTTGACCCAGGAGACGAAGGGGCCATCTTCGCTCTGGGAGGAGCCGCCGAGGACGGACTGAGCCTCTTCGATGACGGCGATGGTGGGGATGGACTTGGGCTCGGCCTCCGTGAACTGGTTCTGGTTGTGCTCGAAGATGTCGCCGAGGATGACACCGGCGAGTTGGAGTCCCTGGGAGCCGCGCATCTGGGAGATGTCGACAACGCACAGCTTGCCCTGGGACAGGCAGTCCTTCAGTGCGCTGAGTAGCTGGCTGTCAGGGTCGTGGAGTGCGTTTACGACGCGGGTCATGTTGCCGATCGCGGCGTTGGTTTCGGCCTCCTGGCCGGGATCGAGGTGCAGGATCTCCCGGACCTGGTCGCGGTCTGCACCGTACTTGTCACGGTGGATCAGGTCGACGAGGCGGCTCCACTTGGGGCCGTCGAGGGACTTGAGCTTGACGACGTTTTGCTGATCCTGTTTCTCCGGGGGCAGGGCGATACCCAGTACCCGGGACGCTTGCAGTTCCTTGATGTTCAGCTTGACGCCGTTGACGACGAAGGACTGGTAGAAGTCGCTGGGGCCCCTACGGTTGGTGAAGACAACCAGTTTGTCGCGCAGGTGCGGCACGTCGCACAGGGCGGGGCGGCCCTTGAAGTCGGGCCAGAAGTACTCGCCATCAGGGTCGAAGATGACTGTGCCGACGGGAGCTTCGCCAGAGCGCCGTGGGACAGTGGGCTGGCCTTCGTACAGGGCGGAGAAGAGCAGCTTGACCAGGTTCGATTTTCCGAAGCCGGCCCGGGCGAAGACGAAGCTGCGACGGGCAACGAGCTTGTCGATCTGGAAGGTCGGCATGATCGCGGGCTGCTGGAGCTGCATCCAGGAGGTGTCGCCCACACGCTTGTCGTTGCCGGCGTAGACGAACTCGCCGAAAGCGAGATAGCCGATGGGGACCGCGCCATCGTCTGTGTCCTTAGCGTTGACGACTTCGGCGAGCAGATCATCGCCCAGGAGCGCGACCTGGGCGCCGACATGCGGGAGACGCCGGTGGCTGGGGACGAAGATGTGCTTGTCCCCCTCCATACGCAGGACGCCGAGGATGCGAATGTCAACCTTGTACTTCAGGTAGCGCTCGCGCAACTCGTCAGGGATGGGCCGCTGGTCGCGCACCGCGCGTGTGGCGTAGTCCTCGCCGATGGGGGATACCAGGCGCCCCTGGGAGGAGATGGTGGTGATCCGCCCGAGGATGGCCTCACGCTCGTGCTCGAGCTGGACGAGGACGAACTGGCCGTGCATGGCCATGGACTGAAAGTCGTCGTGGTGCGGCAGCACGAGGTCGGCGTGGAACTCCATGCCGCTTTCGGAGAAGCCGCGGAAGGTGCCGACGACTTTGTCGCGCTCGAACAGGCTCATGACGGTTCTTGCTCCACAGGAGGTGGGACGGACAGAAGCGGGTGTTACTCGTAGCGGCGGGCGGCCACGTCGGAGGCCAGTCGCAGGGCGTCGATGACCGGGGCTTTGTCCTCGCCGACCTGCTCGCGCACGGCGTCGACGAGGTAGTCTTCGACGATGTCCATGTCTAGGTCGGCGACGCGGGAGAAGCTGTCGGCCTGCTGGATGCAATTCGGATAGAGCGGGATAGGAAAGCCGGCCACCGCGTCAGCCTGCAGATAGCCGAAGATCGCCTGGGCCTCCCTGTCCTGGCGGGACATGACGTCGACGGTCCAGATGGGATCGCCGGAGTAGGGGCCGAAGCGGACGAAGTACATCGATCCGAAGTTGAACTTCGGCTTCTCGCCTGTGGAGTCGTCCTCTATGTCCCTCGTGTACTCGTCCCAGAGGTACACCTCGTCCAGCATCTCCGACGGAACCTTTGCGAAGCAGGCGGCACCGTTGTCGAACACGCCGGACAGTGAGATCGCCAGCCGGTAGTACTCCAAGACTTGGGTTTTCTTCGCCAGTCCCACCAGCCACACCTTGCGCCGGTCTTGACGGTAGATCCGTTCGATGGCCTGGTACATCAGCTCGCCCATCTTCACGAACAGCTCACCCTTGAAGATCTTGGCGCGCAACAAGCCATCGCGGACGATCAGGGTGTCGACCGCGTAATCGCGGTGACAGATGAGGTCATAGAGCGTGGCCCACTCACACAGATCCCTGAAGACCTGGACCCAGCTGGGGGAGTTGCCGGACATCATTGGTGACAAATCCTGGAGCCGTTCGACACCGAGTCCGTGCATCATCCTGCCCAGGGCTGTACTGGGGCTGCCGTCCTCGTGGAACTGACGGCGGCTTAGGGCGTCGATGTTGGAGATCGGGGCGACCACCTCCATGCACAGCTCTTTGCCGCTGGAGTCCACGACGCGGACGACCTGCAGGTAGAAGGGGTTGAAGGCGACCTTGTTGTTGCCGCCGTCGGACGCCATCAGTGCGACCGACGTCGCGGCCCGCGGTTTGATCACCCTGACCTCGGAGCGGATGCCACGGGCTTGCTCGACAAGCTTGTCCAGCTCCGTGCGACCGGCTTCGACCTGGTCGCCGATCAGCTGCTTGAGCTGCTTGATCTGGTCCGCGTCGAACATGCCTCTCCCCACACCACGTTCGTGCTGTCATAGGCGAGTGGTTCACTCGTCTGGCCCCCACAGGATGGCACGGCGCACAGACAATCCGTCACGTAGTTGTCGGAAGTAGCAGGGGTACCGCATCAGCGGGGAAGTCCGATCAGCTCGGCGATGAGGTCGATCTCGTCGATGGCGGAGCCGGCCTTGCCGAACTGCTCAGCCTGCCGCTTCGGTTTGGTCGGGGTGCCGGCCTGACGAACCTCCTTGACGACCCACCCGGCCTTCGACTCCTTCACGGACGCCAGTAGCATCTGCTCGGGATCGGTGCGGGCCGAGGGCAGAGCGCCGAAACGGATCGCCAGCCGGGCGCCCTGGTGGCAGCGGCGGGCGGCAGCGGCCCACACCTTGGCCAGAGCCTGGACGAACGCCTCCTGATTCGGCTGTCGCGCGATTTGTCCGTGCGTGCCGTAAGGGACCTCCGGGGGGCCGCCGAGGAACCACGAGCGCAGCCATTGGTCGGCCACGTAGGTGCGCATGCCGTAATACGGGGGTGAGGTGACCACCAGATCAAACCTCTGCCGCAGGCCGTTCAGAGCCTCGACGGAATCGCCCAGGTAGACCTTGCCGCCCTGAGCGAGCGGGGCGGCGTCCAGCAGCCGCTTGGCCCGCCGCTCGATGACCTCCAAGGCCGGGACGCGCACCGGTTCCATGTCGCGCTTGGCCCAGAATTTCACCGCGTAGGCGGGCTTGGACGCGTACGTCCGCGGCATCTGGTTCGACAGGTACGACGGGAGGTTCTTGTTGCGCGGCCCGTGCAAGATGCCCAGCATGACCGCCCGAAGCATGGCCGCCGTGGGTGTGGTCATCTCCAGCAAGGAGTCGCGCAATGTCACTAGCTCGCGCAGCGTCTCCCGCTCGAAGCACCACTGCCAGAAATCTCCCTCGGGCAGCTCCCCCCTCACACCACCGTCGAGGATCTGCCGGGCCAGCCGGACCACTGCGCCCGGCGTGACCTGGATGAGCTTGGCCTGAGCAATAGCGGCGGCCACCGGATTGATGTCGATGCCCACCGACGGCAGTCCCGCCAGACGCGCGGCGTACAGCGTGGTGCCCCGCCCGCAGAACGGATCCAGTACCCGGGTCGCCGCAGGGTGGGCAGCAAGCTGCTGGAGAGGGAAGTCCAGTGGAAACATCGTGTAGTACGGGCAGACGGCGTTCAGCCGCAGCACATCCTCAGGCCAACTAGTGGAAGCGGCCGCCGCAGTCACCGTCATGGGGTAATGATACAGGTATAGTTACACCCATGTCGCGAAGGAGGCTTGATCCCGCCGCACAGCGTCGCGGGCAGATGCTGGCCTCCCGACTGACGAATGCCCGGCGCGCCTCCGGGCGCTCAGCTGAGGCCGTCGCCCGCAGCGCAGGAATCTCCGTCGAGACCGTGCGCAGTATCGAGAAGGGCCGCACGTCCACGCCTGAGTTCTTTACCGTCGCTGCTCTGGCCGCCGAGCTGGGGCTGTCGCTCGACGAGCTCTATGCGTTCGTGCGTGAGCCATCCCCCGGTGAGCCCCGCGGGTTGGACGAACCCAGTCTCAACGCCTCCGGCTAAGCCATTCGTACCGCAGAAATCGCATGTCTTCCGTGGTGCCTGCGTACGGAGCTGAGCACGAGACGCGAGAAGCAGCATTGGCGCTGCCACCTGCTCCGTCACCCCGACCGCCCCCCCCGCGCATGTCTGCGCCGGGATGTTATGGGTGCAAAGCAGCCAGCGATTTCGTGCAGGTTACGCGTCTGCCCAGCGCGCTTGGTAGTACATCTTCTCGGCCTCCTCGGCTGCGGCGGCGGGCGTGCGTTCGTAGTGGCAGACGAGGCATTCGCCTACGCCCACCCCCATGCCGAGCTCATCGCCGTAGTCGGCGCTGAACGCGGCGTAGCCGCAGACTGGGCAATCCGGTAGTCCGAGGCCGTTGGGGTTGTGCTTGGGGTGGTAAGGCGTGTGGAGCTCAGCGGCCTCTTCCGCTCGGCGGGCGGCGGCCTCGTCGCCGATGCGAGACAGGAGGGCGGCTGCACGGGCGCGTGAATGACGGTCCTCGTCTCTCGTGCTTTCCCATGCGCGGTCTGAGTGCTCGGCCCCGAGGACTCGCAGGCTTTCGTGGTCGTCGAGGGCGAGCAGCGCATCGACGTGTTCGCGTCGCAGGCCGCCCTCGCCGCTGGCGTGCCGTACCGGCTGGGTGCCCTTGATGCCGTCTCGGAGCACGGTGATGTTGATGCGGGTGTCCAGGTCCGGCAGATTCGGATCTTGGGCCCACGGCCACCGTGAGTCTCCCTGGACCGTTGCGGCCGCTGGCTCTGGATCGGGAATCACGAAGATTCCCGGCTCCGTCGTTACGGCCTTGGCCTTGTCCTCGACCACGGTGAGAAGTCGGGCGGCTGACTTCACCCGCCCCTTCTTATCCGCGGCCCCCTCTTCACCCCACTGGGAGGAGACGATCGCCGCGAGACCGTTGGTCAGCGCTTGGTCGAAGATGGCTTCCGCTCCCGAGGCGCCGTGGTTCCCGTCGATCTCGGCGGTGCACGGGGCGTACGCCTCTGCGCGCTGTCTCTGCATGTCGATATTTTCGTCGGCGCACGCGAACTCGACACCGGCGTTTCTGTTAATTGACCGATGAGCCACCGTCAGAAGGTGATGGGTGGCGGCTCGCAGCCCACCCATCACTCCAGCTTAAAACGGGCCGGCGAGGCTGTGCAGAGGCAGCTCAGGTCAGTTGCCTCGCGCCCGGCCACGCCGAGGATTTGCACACCGTCGTGAGACTGAACGGCTGGACACGGCGTGAGACTGCATGAGAAGCCACAGGTCACGGGATCGACCTAGGACACGAGCCGCGAGATCCTGCAGGCGGGGCTGTCGGGAGGCTACTGGCCCGCTTGGGCGTGGGCTGGGGGCGTGGTCTTGTGGGCGGTGGCGAACTGGCCGCGGGACGTGGAGCCGTTCGGCAGGAGCCAGTTGGCGGTGATGTGGCCCAAGAGGGCTGCCTCGTGGGCGGATGAGTCAGCCGTGGTGGGCTGGAGGACTCGGTTCACCCGGATGGTCAGTTGGCCGGTCGGTGAGGTGGGCTCGGCCGTGGTGGTGGTCCGTACGAGGAGATCGGTGCCGTGCGGTCCGTCGGTCACCGTCGTGAGGTGGATCGGCGCTCCATGGCCGGTCGGTGCGAAGTGGCCGGTGACAGTCGGGTCGGGGCTGTTGCTCGTGCTCTGGGCCTGCGGCTCGGCCTCGCCGGTCATAAGGGCGAACAGTTGAGCAACCAGAACCGGGTCATGGGTTCCGTCGTAGATCCACCGTCGTCCCAGCACGCCGTGCTCGGCGGTACCGATCAGCGCCTGCTCGGCATCGTCGAGCGGTGCCCCACGGTAGGTGAGTGGTACGTGGTAGGCGAGCGGCTGGTCGCCGGAATCGTCGGTGACCACCATGAACTCGATTCCGACCTCTCGCTCCGGATCGTCGAGCCGGAAGCCGCCGGCCTTGGTCAGCTTCGGCTCCGGCCCGTTGCCGAGGTACCAGGGCTGCGCGGGAAGCCACGATGCGAGAAGCTCCAACTTGCCCGGCGCCAGCGTCGTTCTGTGGATGACAGCCATGTCCCGACCTTTCCTTACTCGCCAACATGCGCTCGCCGTCCGCCGAGCGATACGGGAACCTACCTCACCTGCGAGGACGAACGGGAGACGCCCGTCCCCGGGGGCCGGGGACGGGCGTCGGGCTCTCGTGAGTGCGTCGTACGCGGGCAGGTAGGGGGCGGTGGGCGGGGAGCGGTGGCTCAGGACACCACTCGGCTGACCAACTGGCCGCGGACCCGGGCCGGGATGTCCGGGGCGAACCGGCGCAGATAGTGGTCCATGTGCGTATCGTCGCCGAGCAGGAAGGGCAGATCGAAGACCAGGAGCTTACGGACCGCCAGCAGCGGTACGGGAGCGCGCAGAGGACGGAACAGGGAGTTCCACAGGCCCGGTTCCTCGCACACCGGATGGAACTGCCCGATCATCAGGCCGTCGGCCACGAATTCGTCCTTGGCCTTGCGCTGGAGCTCGTCCAGCTCGCCCGAGTCCGTCGGGTCGAAGCCCGGCAGCACCAGCAGCAGAGTCAGCAGCTCCTGGTCCTCCTCGTCCAGGCCGGCCGAGAGCTTCTCGTACCACGCCCGCAGCGAGCCGACGGCCGAGGACAGATTCGCGTCCTCCGTCCTGGCCGGCACCGCGAGATGGAAGAGCTGCTTGCGCAGCGAGGGCTGGGTGTACGGGCACACCGGGCCGCTCCGGCCCAGCTCCGGATGGCCGGACACCAGGAAGTCGCCGCTCCACTCCAGAACCGCGCGCAGATGCGGCAGATGCCTCTGTGGCACCTCACCTTGCGCTACCTCGGCCGCGGTCCAGAAGTGGATGTGCTCGTCGCCCCTCACCGCGGGTCCCGCCACAGCGGACGCAGCGACGGACCGCCGTTCGGCAGCGTGATGTCGCCGCCGAGCGGGACGAAACCCTGCCGGAGACAGAGCGCCTCACCACCGGGTGAACTGGCCTCCGCGTACGCCGGGTGGCCCTCCCGGTCGGCACGGTCGATCAGCTCCTGGAGCAGAACGGAGAGCAGGCCGTTCCGCTGCCGCGCCGGGCGGACCGCCCCGAACGAGGCGTAGTAGTGCGGAGGACCCGCAGGATGGCGCTCGGCCTGGAGTCCGACGATGGTCCCCAGCGCGCCGGCGTACTCGCCGAGGGCATCGGCGAACCGCTGTTCCAGCTCGTCCCCGCGCGCGTCCACCTCCTTCGAGGCACCTGGCGGCAGAAACAGCATCACCGCGTCGCCGCAGGGAGAGAGGGCCACTCCGTCGTAGTCGTGCGAGACGTCGACGAAGATACGGAACAGCCCGGGCAGCAACTCCGCCCGGGTCCGGTCGTCCGGAATGATCCAGCGGGTCAGCGGATCGTTGTGGAAGGCCGCGGCCAGCAGCGCGGCCAGCTCATCGGTGTCCGGCCTGGCAGGACGGCCCAGGCCCAGGACACCACGCGGCGGACTTTCGAACGTGGACAACGATTCCCTCCGGAAGGCGGTGCGGGGGCCGTGCGCTACCGCTACTCGCCGCGGACGGCGAGCTGCTCCACCCGGGCGTGCAGGCGGTCGAGATAGTGCTCGGCCTCCGGCTTGATCAGGACACTGCGCATTACCCGTGCCGCATCGGCGTCGCGGACGATCCGCGGATGCCGGCGTACGAACGCCTCGGCGTCCGTACGGAGCACACTCAGGAAGACCGGCTCCTTATGAGCGGTCATGCCGCCTTGCAGCAGACGTCCGGACGCCGCGTCGACGGCGGACAGCGAGGCCGGCCGGGTCGTCGGGAAGTAGGTGACGATGTCGAGATCGGGCCGCTGGTAAAGCTCCAGGGCGTCCGAGGACTCCAGCAGATCCGCCCACCGCAGCGCCGCGCGACGGTTGGCCGCGAGGATCGCCCCGAAGCCGTCCGGAGTCAGCGGGAGGAGCTGAAGAGTCAGCCACAGGCCTGCCGCCGCGGCTCCGGCCCTGGAGCACTCCAGGCTGATCTCGCCCAGATGCACCTCGGCGTCGGTGAAGTAGGTGTACGGCGAGTCGTGCGCGAAGTGCCGGCCGGCGCGCGGATCGGGGAACAGCACTGCGCCGCAGCCGTACGGCTGGAGCCCGTGTTTGTGCGGGTCCACCACGACCGAGTCGCACTCCGCCACCGCCTGCCAGGGCCTCGGGTCGATTCCCTCGGGCGCGTCGGCCCGTCCGAGCAGCGCGTAGAAGCCGCCGTACGCCGCGTCGACATGCACCCGTGCCCCGTACCGCCGGGCCAGGGGCAGCACCTCGTGCACCGGGTCCACGGCTCCCAGCCCGGTGGTGCCCGTCGTCACCACCACCGTGCCCACCCGGCCCGTCTTCAGCAGGCTCTCCAGGGCGTCCAGATCGATGCGGCCGTACGCGTCGACCGCCACCCGGTGGCCCTCGACGCCCAGGACCTCGCACATCCGCTCATGCGTGTAGTGGCACTCCGAGCTGTAGGCCACCCCGCGGTCCGGATGCAGCCGACGGGCCACATACAGCGCTTCGAGATTCGCCATCGTGCCGCTTGTCGTCAGATGCCCGACATGCGCGGGCAGACCGAACATCCCGGCCAGCGCGGCGATGCACTCGCGCTCCATCTCGGTGGTCGCGGGACCGCCCTCCGCCGCGTGGTTGTTGGGGTTGAACAGCATCGCCGTGAGATAGCCGACGACGGCGGCGGGATGCGGCGGCTTCACCATCTGCCCGGCGTAACGGGGGTGGAAGAACGGGTAGTTGTCCTCCATCCGCTTCGCGAACCGCTCGAACGCGTCGGCGAACGCCTCGTCGCCGACCTGGTGAGCCGTATGCGCCTCGAAGGGACCGAACCGCTCGCCCCATTGCTCGGCCACATCCACCGCGCGCGGCAGCCAGTAGCGAAGATCCACGGTCAGCCTTCCCGGGCATACGACTTGGACGTACGACTCGGACGTACGTAGGAGTACGTATACGGGCCGGCCCGCAAGCCCCGCGCAACGCGCGTCGACTCGTCCGGTATCGGCTCTTCGGGGCCGGGCGGAAGGCTCTTCGGCTCCGCGCGAAATGAGGTCGACTCCCTGAGGCGGCACCGGTAGATGTGGGGCATGACATCACCCATCGAAGAGCTGCTGCCCGGCACCCGGCGAGCCCTGCTGCACCGCGTCGCCCTCGCACAGACCGAGGGACGCGCTCCCTCGCTGGTCGCGGCGGTGGCACGCGAGGGACGGATGGTCTGGACGGGCTCCCGCAGCTGTGTGGACGGGCATGCCCCGGACGCCGACACCCAGTACCGCGTCGGGTCGATCACCAAGACCTTCACCGCCGTACTGGTGCTGCGGCTGCGCGACGAGGGACTGCTCGATCTCGGTGACCCGCTGGAGAAGCACCTCCCGGGCACAGGAGTGGGCGAGATCACCGTTGCCCAGCTTCTCGGCCACACCGCGGGACTGGCCGCCGAGAGCCCGGCGCCCTGGTGGGAGCGGACACCGGGCTCGGTGCGCCCGGAACTCTCCGATGTCCTCGGCGAGCGGCCCGTGCTCCATCCCGCGGGACGCCGTCACCACTACTCCAACCCGGGCTACGCCCTGCTCGGTTCGCTGATCGAGGCGGTGCGGGGCGCGTCCTGGGAGGAGGTGCTGCGGCGAGAGATTCTGGAGCCGCTGGGCATGGACCGTACGACCACCCAGCCCGTCGCCCCGCACGCCGGAGGCTGGGCCGTGCATCCCTGGGCGGATGTGACGCTGCCCGAGCCCGCCATGGATCTCGGACTGATGGCCCCGGCCGGCCAGCTCTGGTCGACCGCCGCCGATCTCTGCCGCTTCGCCGGGTTCCTCGCCGAGGGAGACGTAAAGGTCCTGAGCCCGGAGTCCGTACGGGAGATGCGGACGCCGTCCGCTCCACCGGAGGCCGGTCAGTGGGACGGTGGCTATGGGCTCGGTGTGCAGCTGGCTCGCCAGGCCGGTCGTAGCCTGGCCGGGCATACGGGGTCGCTGCCCGGCTTTGTCGCCTCTTTGTGGGTCGGCGTGGAGGACGGAGTAGCAGCGGTGGTGCTCGCCAACGCCACCTCGGGACCGGCGGTCGGGACGGTCGCGGCGGCTCTGATCGGGATCGTGGCGAATGCCGAGCCCCGGATTCCTGAGCCCTGGCGTCCGCTGCCGGAGGTCGATCAGAGGCTGCTGGAGCTGACCGGACCGTGGTACTGGGGCACCCAGGCCTTCGGTCTGAAGCTGACGGCGGACCGAGGTGTGGAGCTGCATCCGTTGCGCGGCGGTGGGCGCGGCTCACGTTTTGTCATGCAGCCGGACGGCACCTGGACGGGGCTTGATGGCTATTACGCGGGGGAGACCTTGCGTGTGGAGCGTCGGGCGGATGGCTCGGTGGAACATCTCGACCTCGGTTCGTTTGTCTTTACCCGTCAGCCGTATGACGCCGAGGCGGATGTGCCTGGTGGCGTGGACGAGGGAGGCTGGCGCGGTCTGACGCCGTGAAACAAGCCGGATGTTTCACGTGAAACAGGCGAGGGTGGGCTTTCCGGTGTATGGCGGACTCCTCGGATGCTCGAACTCCTTGGACGCTCGGATCCCTCCGACTCCGTGGAGCCGTCGTTCAGAGCTGGAGCTTGAAGCCCATATGAGAGGCGGTGAAGCCCAGCCGCTCGTAGAAGCGATGGGCATCGGTGCGGCTCGCGTCGGAGGTGAGCTGGACCAACTGGCAGCCCTGGCGGCGGGATTCATCGATCGCCCACTCGATGAACCGAGTGCCGAGCCCGCTGCCGCGCTCATCGCCATGGATGCGTACGCCCTCGATGATGGAGCGGAGGGCGCCGCGCCGGGAGAGTCCGGGGACGATGGTGAGCTGGAGCGTCCCGACCACGCGGTCCTCGCGCACAGCGACCATCACCTGCTGGTTCGGGTCGCGGGCCAGGCGCTCATAGGCCGCGATATACGGGCCGAGGTCGTCCGGGGACTCGCGCTGGGCGCCCAGCGGGTCGTCCGCGAGCATCGCCACGATGGCGGGAAGGTCGTCAGGGGCCGCGGGCCGTATCTCCAGGTTGCTCATGATCCGCAGACTACGCCGGAGGGCGGAGCGGGCGGCCTGGAGGCTTCCAGGTGATCCCGACCGCGCATTGTGGAGCCGGGCACCGAAGGTGGGCGCCCTGCGACTCAGCCTGTCGCCAGGTTCAGCGGCGCGAACCGCCTGGTCCAGTCACCGGGCAGATCCGGGATGCCATGGACCATCGTCGTGGTACGGGCCGCCGGCTCCAGACCGTGCTCCTTCACCCAGGCCAGCAGCTCCTCATGGCGTATATCGATCATCGTACGCACCGGCCGGTCGAGGTCGGGGCCCAGCGAAGCGACCAATGAGCAGATCAGCGCTTTCGCGGTCTCCTCGTCGCCGGCGACCAGCGGGCCGATCACATGTGCTTCCGGAGTGGGCCAGACCGCCGCGTATCCGATGAGCCCGGCGCTGTCCTCCGCGACTCCGAGCCGGTCCGCGAAGGCAGGGAGGCGCGCGATCAGATGGGTACGGTCGACTCCGAGGACCTCGGTGTCCAGACGCACGATCGTCGGCAGATCGCCGGCGGCAGCGGGCCGTGTCGTCACTGATGGCGCGGTCTCCGGAGACCGGAAGCGCCCGAGGACCGTCTCGGTCCCGCCGATGTCGGTGAAGCCGAGCTGCCGGTAGAGCGGCCGGCCGTACTCAGTGGCATGCAGCATGAGCGGCGTGCCTCCGGCCTCGCGCAGTACATGAGTCATCAGCCGCCGTCCGAGCCCCTGCCGGGCATGGCGCCCGGCGACAAGCATCATGCCGATCGCCGCGAGACCCTGGCCGCCGCCCGAAGAGCCGTACGAGGTGATCACGCAGACGGCGGCCAGGCCCTTGCCCTCGGGATCATCGATCCCGTATCCGGTGCCCGCCGTCAGCAGCAGACCCCATCTGTGCTCCTCCCGGGCCCAGCCACGGTCCTCGGCGAGATCCGCACAGGAGATGAGGTCACCCAAGGTCAGACGGCGGATGGGCAGAACGGAGAGCGATGTCGGCATGGGGATCAGGCTGTCGGAGCCGGTGATCGTTCGTCCACCGGTTTGCGGGAAGTTGGTACAGCCCGAAGGCGGCGCCCGCGCCGGGTCAGTCCCCAGGGCTTGAGCACCGAGATCGCGGTCATCAAGAGATAGGCGGAGGTGGCCACCGTGGGCGCGGCGACCAGGCTGCTGTCCGGTATTCCGGTGGCCGCGGCTGTATGGATGCCTGGCCGCAGGGCGAAGACCGTCGCACCGAAGGTGATCAGAGTGAGCCAGAACTTGATCCACACCCATCGATGCCGGGCCAGACCCCAGGGCGTACCGAGCGAGAGCACCAGTCCGCTGATCAGCGCGAGCAGGGCCACCGGGATGATCGGCCAGTCGACGAGGATCTTCATGGCCTGGTAAGCGGTCTGGGTGATGGCGGGGTCGCTGGTGCGGAAGGCGGTCACGCCGAGTGTCAGCAGACCGATCGTGAGCCCCAGCCAGCTCACGGACGTAGCGACATGGATGACCAGGAGGGCCCGGCGGACGGGCCGTTTGAGGTGTTTCACGTGAAACACGGTGCCGTCCGGTCGGCAGAAGGGCGTCTGACGACGGGAGTAACCGTACGTACTAACCTCGGCGTACATGGCGAGCGTACGCAGACTGCATCTCTTCGACCTCGATGGAACACTCATCCGCGGTTCGGCCGCTGCTGTGGAGATCTCACGGCAGCTCGGACTGAGCACCGAGATCGCCGAGCTGGAGAGCCACTTCTTCTCCCGAGGGATGGCACCGGACGAGTTCGCGGTACAGGCGAGGGCGCTATGGGCCGATCTGACCATGGAGCAGGTATCGGCGGCCTTCGACGGTGCGCCCTGGCTGGCCGGGATACGTGAGGTCTGGGCGGATATCCGGAGCCAAGGAGATTACTGTGCCGTTATCTCCCTCTCGCCCGACTTCTTTGTCAGACGCCTGCTGGACTGGGGCGCGCATGCCGCCCATGGTTCACGCTGGCCGGTTCCGCCTTTCACCGAGCCGGTCGACCGGGCGGGCATTCTCAACCCGGCGGCCAAAGTGGAGATCGCGAACCGGCTGTGTGCAGAGTTCGGGGTAAGCCTGGACGACTGCGTTGCGTACGGTGATTCCATGTCGGACGCCGAGATTTTTGCGGCGGTGCCCAGGGCGGTGGCGGTCAATGCGGACCACCATCTGTCGGGGCTTGCCACGCACACGTACAGCGGAGGCGATCTGCGTGAGGCCTATGAACTGGTATGCCCTGCGCGGTGACTCAGGCGCCTTCGGACAGTAATACGCTGACCCGAGGGCGCCGCGGGAAACGCGGCGGGAAACCGCGAATGGGCACAGGAGCAATGCAGCGTAACGGTAAATCCGGTACGGATGGCCGGACTTCACGCTCTTTGTCCCATCCGCCGGTGTTCCCTGTCATGCTGCGACAGCAGGGAACGGGAGCGCGGCGGAGGCTAATGTGGGCTGTCAACAGTCCTAGTCGAGCGGGGAATTGCTAGCGTATTCCGGGCCAGCGGAAGTGCGCAGACCGACCGAAAGATGTTCGAGGCGAGGCACACCATGGACGCTCCGACCACCACGTCGGCCGACAACGGCACTTCCGGAGACGGCGGAAAGGGCGGCTGGTTCGCTCCCCGCAGGGCGCCGAGCGCCGAGGGCCGCACCGACTCCGGCACGGCAAGCGGACCGGCAGCCGGCCCGGCAGGCGGTGCGGCAGGGCAGTCGGCAGGCCGGGAGCGAATACGCGTGCCGAGCCGCTCACTTGCCTCCATACGCCCGGTCGGTTCCGGCGCGACGCGTCCCACGCGGCCCTCGCGTGAGGGCCCCGCGGGGCATGACGCGCGTACGGAGACGGTCCCCGGCCCTCCGGCACCGGTGGACGATGTCCCCGACGCCTTTCGCCCGCGTACCAACCCGCGCGCCACGGGATCCCGTGGCGGTGACGGACCGGCCGCGCATCCGCCGGTCCCTGAGGGACCCGTCACCACGGCAGAGACGGGCAGAGAGCGGGGACCTGTCTCCCAGGCCGCCGCGGAGGCCGCTGTACGGTCCGCCGTCGGCCGCCCGGAGCCGACCCGGCCGATACCTGCTCAGCCGATCCCCACACAGCCGCCGTCGGCCCAGCCGGCTGCGGCCCGGCCCGATCCCGTAGGGCCTCCCGAGACGCGCCCCCAGGCCGCACAGGAGACCAGCGAGCCGCCTGCCAGGCCGAGGCCACCGGAGCCGGACGCGGAGCCGCGTGCTTCCGAGCCACAGGCCATGGACGCCCGTACCACCCAGCCCGACGCCGTCGAGCCCGGCCGTACCGAGCCCGGACACACCGAGACCGGCGCCTCCGGGCTCCGGACCGCCGCTCCGCTGCCGCAGGAGGCCCCGGTATCGGCCGCGCTGCCTCCGGAAGCTCCGCCGATGGCCCCGGCCACACAGCCGTCCGTGGCCGCACCCGCGGCCTCACTCTTTCCGGAGGACCGCAACGCGTCCCCCGACGCGATCCTCATCCGTCGCACGCTGGAGGAGGTCGCTCCCGTCGCCGACCAGCTCACCTCCTACTTCTACGCGCTGCTCTTCGTCCGCCATCCGGATCTGCGCAATCTGTTCCCCGCGGCCATGGACGCCCAGCGCGACCGCCTCCTCAAGGCGCTGCTCACCGCCGCCGAGCACATGGACACCCCGGACGTCCTGACCGGCTATCTGCGCCAGTTGGGCCGTGGACACCGCAAGTACGGCACTCAGGCGACGCACTATCCCGCCGTGGGCGAGGCCCTGATCGGCGCGCTGACCCGCTATGCCTCCACCATCTGGGACGAGGAGACCGAGGGCGCCTGGGTCAGGACGTACACGACCATCTCGCAGATCATGATCGACGCCGCCGCCGAGAACGAGCTGCACGCTCCGGCCTGGTGGCAGGCCGAAGTGGTCTCGCACGAGCTGCGCACCGCCGACATCGCCGTCGTCACCGTCCGGCCCGACCAGCCGTATCCCTTCCTCGCCGGGCAGTACACCAGCCTGGAGACGCCGTGGTGGCCCCGGGTCTGGCGGCACTATTCCTTCGCCTCGGCACCGCGCCCGGACGGGCTGCTCTCCTTCCATGTCAAGGCCGTTCCGGCGGGCTGGGTCTCCAATGCCCTGGTCCATCACGCCGGTCCCGGCGATGTGCTCCGTCTCGGGCCGCCCGCCGGCTCGATGATCGTGGACCACAGCAGCCACAACGGTCTGCTCTGTCTGGGCGGAGGCACCGGCATCGCGCCCATCAAGGCGCTTGTCGAGGATGTCGCCGAGCACGGCCACCGGCGCCCGGTCGAGGTCTTCTACGGTGCGCGCAGCGATCAGGACCTGTACGACATCGAGACGATGCTGCGGCTGGAGAGCGAGCATTCCTGGCTCTCCGTACGCCCGGTGGTCGCGGAGGGGCCCACCCTGGGACTGATGGGACAGCTTCCCGAGGCGGTGCGTGAGCACGGTCCCTGGCATGAGTACGACGCGTATCTGTCCGGTCCGCCCGGGATGATCCGCAGTGGCCTCGACGCGCTCAAGGGCGCCGGGATCCCGTCCGAGCGGATCCGCCACGACTCCCTCGAAGAGCTGGTGGCCGCCGCCAACTGAGCCCGGCCGGGCGGAGTTGAGTTCTCAGCCGAGATCGGGGGCGTGCATCGCGCGCACGCCCTCGATATTGCCGTCGAGATAGTGCCGCAGCGAGAGCGGTACGAGATGGACGGCGGCGATCCCGATCCGGCTGAACGGCACCCGGACGATCTCGTACTCCCCGCAGGGCTCGTCCATCTCGGGGCCGTGCCGTAGGGAGATGTCCATCGACTCCAGCCGGCAGACGAAGAAGTGCTGCACTTTGACGCCGGTCACGCCGCCGTCGGCGATATGTTCCACGGTGTCGACGAAGCACGGCACCACATCGATGATCTTGGCGCCCAGCTCTTCGTGGACTTCGCGGTGGAGTGCGTCGACGACGGTGGAGTCCGTCGTCTCGACGCCGCCACCCGGTGTGATCCAGTAGGGATCCACTCCTGGCTTGGTGCGTTTGATCAGGATCAGGTCGTCGCCGTCGAGCAGGATGGCGCGTGCGGTGCGCTTGACCACGGGCCGTTCGGTCATGGGAAGAGGTTCGCCCGTGGCACCCGTTCTGAAACGCCCGTCGGCCCCGCTGTCACCAGTCCACCGCAGCACGCAGCAGCCACTCGTGCGCCCGCGCGACCGGCGGCAGCGCGAGTGTGCCGGTGCGTACGACCAGGAAATAGGTGCGCAGCGGAGGCACCGGCGGATCGAGGAGCGCGACCACCTCTCCCCGCTCCAGCGCGCCCTCGCAGAGATAGCGGGGCAGTACGGCCAGTCCCGCGCCCGCCGCCGCGCATTCCAGCACGGCCCGCAGATCGGGCGCGATCACCGTACCCGCGGCGGCCGGCGGGGAGTCGAAGACGGACGCCCAGTAGCGGGAGACGAGCGGCAGCGACTCATGCACCTCCACCACCGGGAGCTGCTCCAGCACCACATGGCCCTCGCGCAGGACCGTATGGCCCAGCCGTGCGGCCCAGCGTGGCGCGGCGACCAGCACATGCTCCTCGTCGCAGAGCGGAGTCGACGTCAGCAGTCCGCCGCGGGGCCGGGCCGTGGTGATGGCCAGATCATGGTGTCCGGCGGCCAGCCCTTCCAGGGTCTCCTCGGCATTGGCGCAGAACGAGGCGCGCAGCGTGAGGCCATGGGCGGTGAGCGGAGTGAGCGCCGGCAGAGCGCGTACGGATGTGAACTCCGGCGGCCCCGCCAGATGGAGCGTCCGGGCGCCGGACTCCTCGTCGAGCCCGGTCTCGGCGATCTCGATCAGCGCGTCGAGATGCGGTGCCGCCCGGTGCGCGAGTTCGTCGCCGATCGTCGTGGGTGTCACGCCACGGGCCTGGCGCAGAAAGAGCGGACGGCCGAGCTGTCGTTCGAGAGTTCTGATCTGGCCGGTCACCGCGGGCTGGGAGAGACCGAGCAGCGCCGCGGCCCGGGTGAAGGAGCCGGCGCGGTGCACGGTGACGAAGGTACGCAGCAGAGCCAGGTCCATGTCCCGCTCTCCCGTCTCGTACCTGGGCCGCAGCATCTTCGGACCGTCAACTATAAATAAGTCGATAGGTTGCTGTCGCTACTGTGATTGGACACTGACGCAGAGTCAACTAGCCTTGTGCAAGTGGTTCTCCGCGCGTGGAACCTGGGACGGTCCGAGCCATGAGGGGGGAGGCTCGGACCGTCCGTATCCGGTGAACGCCGCATTCCACGGGCCAGGTTTCAGTAGGCCGCTCCATCCAGGGCGCGCAGCACATCCGCGACCAGGTCCTCGGCGTCCTCGGCGCCGACGGAGAATCGGATGAAGCCTTCCGGTACGGCGTCGCCGCCCCACCGGCCGCGCCGCTCGGCCGTGGACCGTACGCCGCCGAAGCTGGTCGCGTCGTCCACCAGCCGCAGCCCGGCGAGAAAACGCTCGGCCCACTCCCGGTCGGGCAGTACGAACGAGACCACGGAGCCGAAGCGCCGCATCTGCCGCGAGGCGACGGGATACGAGGGATCGCTCGGCAGCCCGGGATGGCGCAGCCCGCTCACCTCGTCACGTCCCAGCAGCGCCTGGGCCAGCACCAGCGCGCTCGCGCACTGACGGTCGATCCGGAGCTGGAGCGTGGCCAGCGAGCGGTGCGCGAGCCACGCCTCCATCGGCCCCGGGATCGCTCCGACGACCTTGCGCCAGCGCCGTACTCCCGCCGCCAGCTCCGGATCGGCGCTGGTCACATGGCCGAGCAGGATATCGCCATGGCCCGTCATGCCCTTGGTGTCACTGGCCACCGAGAAATCCGCTCCGAGCTCCAGAGGCCGCTGGCCGAGCGGCGTGGCGAGCGTGTTGTCGACGGCGACCAGCACGCCCGCGGCATGCGCCTCCCGTACCAGCCGCCGTATGTCGCAGACATCGAGGCCGGGATTGGACGGAGTCTCGATCCAGAGCAGCCGAGCGCCGTCGAGAACGCCGAGCTGGGCATCGCCGCCGGTCGGCGCCGTCCGCACCGTTACGCCGTACGCCTCAAGACGTTCGCGCAGCAACGGCAGGGCCTGATAGCCGTCGCTCGGCAGTACGACCGTGTCGCCGGCCCGGAGCTGTGAGAAGAGCACCGCCGAGATCGCGGCCATCCCGGAGGCGAAGACGACGGTCTCGACCGGCTTCCCCGGCGCCTCCAGCTCGCCGATGGCCCGTTCCAGATGGGTCCAGGTCGGATTGTCGTCCCGGCCATAGGTGTACGGGCCGGTCGGTTCGCCCGGCAGGTGGTAGTGGGCGGCGAACACCGGGCCCGGCAAGGTCGGTTCATATGTCACCGGGTCGGGCAGCCCGGCCCGCACCGCCCGAGTGCCGTCCCCGATGCCCGTGCCGTTCACGCTCATGCCGCCGCCTCCTCGATCGTGTCCCGTACGGCGGAGAGCAGCCCTTCGCTCGCCGCCTCCACCAGCTCCAGACACTCCTCGAAGCCGGTGATGTCCCCGTAGTACGGATCGGGCACGCCCAGCTCACCGGTCGGCTCCGCGGCGGCGTCGTACGAGCGCAGCAGCCGCACCTTCGCGGCATCGGCGGCGGTGGGCGCGAGCCGTCGCAGCTCGCGCAGATGACCTTCGTCCAGCGCGATCACCAGATCGAGCCGGGAGAACCACGAGGCGTGGAACTGCCGTGCGGTGTGATCGTTCTCATATTCGTGCGCGTCCAGTACGGCGACGGCGCGCGGGTCGGCGCCGTCGCCCTCGTGCCAGCCGCCGGTTCCGGCGCTGTCCACCTCGACCAGCCCGTCGAGACCGGCCTCGATCAGCCGTGCGCGGAAGACGGACTCGGCGATGGGCGAGCGGCAGATATTGCCGGTGCAGACGAAGCAGACGCGGTACGGGCGGTCAGTCATTGTCGTCAGGGAGCACCATGTTCAGCGCCCACGACACGATCGAGATGATCAGGCCGCCGAGCACGGCGGTCCAGAAGCCGTCGACCTGGAAGCTCAGATCCAGCTTGTCGGCGAGCCATGAGGTCAGCAGCAGCATCAGGGCGTTGACCACCAGCGTGATCAGTCCGAGCGTGAGGATGAACAGCGGCAGTGTCAGCAGCTTCACCACCGGCTTGACTATGAAGTTCACCAGCCCGAAGACCAGTGCCACGAGCACCAGTGTCAGGGCCTGGTTGCCGGTGCTGTCACCGGTCAGAGTGATGTCCTTGACCAGCCAGATCGCCACCGCGAGAGCGCCCGCGTTGGCGATCGTCTTGACTACGAAATTCTTCATGTGTCTGATCGTGGCATGAAGGCATTCCGACTGGACGAGCTGGAGGCGGAGCGTGCCGCCAACGACGGGGCGTATCTGCAGTTTCTGCGGGAACGCAACATGTCAGTGGGCCTCTACGCCCTGGACGCCGGTGAGATCGACCCGCAGCAGCCGCACCGGCAGGACGAGGTGTACTTCGTCGTGAGCGGCCGGGCCTCGATCACCGTCGGGATGGAGACGAGCCAGGTCGGCCGGGGCAGCGTCGTGTACGTACCGGCCGGAGTCGCGCACAAGTTCCACCACATCACGGAGGATCTGCGGGTGATGGTCGTGTTCTCTCCGCCCGAGGGCTGACCGGGCGGCCTTCTTCTCAGGGCTGCCTCAGGGTCGGATCAGGGGAGAGCGGGGGCCGCACAGGCTCCGCCGCCGTTCCCTCGGCTCTAGCATCGATGGTGCAAGGCAGGTACGTGAGTCACTCGGTGAAGCGAGGTAAGGACGATGGCGGTTCGGGAGCTACTCACGGGGTTGCCCTGGTGGGTGAAGTGGATCGCGGTGCCCGTGATCGCCATCGTCGTGTTCGGTGGACTGATCATGAGCGTGGTCGCGTTTGTGATCGGAGTGCTCTTCAAGGTGCTGATCTTTGTGGCACTCGTCGGCGGACTCATCTATGTCGTACGGAAGTTCATGTCCTCCTAGCCCTCGCGGGGCGACCGGCAGGGACCGGTGAGGAACGGTAGGGACCGGACCGGTACGGACTTGTAGGACAGACCGCGCGTACGGCTGTTAGCCCGCGCGAGGGAAAGGTGAACCGGAAACCATCCCGGGGAGCGGCCTGCCCCTAGAGTGACAAATCCCACCGCTCCCCGGTCTCCCTCAGGAGTGCGGCGGGCGCGCGGGGGCGGCCCCCGCGGGCGGGCTCTCGCCCGTCGGCATGCCTGGGGGCGACTTTGGCCACGGTTACAGAAAGCGCAGCTCCGAGTGTTTTCGCCCTCGGTGAGGCTGTGCAGAATCGTCGCGGCAGGATTACCGACTCGATCGGCCGCCGGCACGACACGCGCCGGCACGACGACACGCTCGACGCGCCCGTCCGTTTTGGATCCGTGGCGGCGACCGTGGCTGTTTCTGTGCCACTCCACGAGCGAGGGCAACGGCTCCCGGCAGTCGAGCGATTACACAGAGAGACCGGATCGCTGCTCAGCGCGCTCGCCTTCTCTATCTGTATCTGAAAAATTACTCCTTGTGATCTGCTAGCGCTTACAGGACGATTGCGTCAAGAGGGTCAACGGGGATCATTCCCAGCCACTGTTTCATCTACTCCGGAGTACACGATGCGCGAGTCGGTGCAGGCCGAGGTCCTGATGAGCTTCCTTGTCTCGGAGGAGCTGGCGTTCCGGATCCCGGTGGAACTCCATTACGAGATGAGAGATCCCTACGCCGTGCGCATGACATTCCATCTGCCCGGCGATGCGCCTGTCACCTGGACCTTCGGCCGTGAGCTGCTGCTCGACGGGATCAACACGCCGAGCGGTGACGGCGATGTGCATATCGCGCCCACCGAGCCCGAGGACCTCTCCGATGTCCATATCCGGCTCCAGGTCGGCGACGATCACGCGCTCTTCCGCGTCAGTGCCGCGCCTCTGGTGGCCTTCCTCGACCGCACGGACCGACTGGTTCCGCTCGGTCAGGAGCGCACGCTCGGTGACTTCGAGGGCAATCTTGAGGAGGCGCTCGGCCGCATCCTGGCCGAGGAGAATGCCGGCTGAGCCGGTCCGAACGGGGCCGTCCGGGTGATCCTTTACGGCCGAACGGATTTCCGGACGGGACGGCGATTTCCGGGCCGGGACGGCAGAGGGACCAGAGGGACTACTTCTTGCGGCGTCGGCCCTTGCCGCCGCCCAGTTTGCGCGCCGGTGCGCTCTGTACCGGCAGTGACGGCGCCGCTTCCGGGCCCTCGGGATCCGAGAGGCCCGCCGGGCCTGTCGTACTCGTCGGGCCTGCTGGACCTGCCGGGCCTGCCGGACCCGCCGACCAGGGGCCCGCTGTCCCACCAGGAGCCGGATACGGCGGTGTGGGAGGCAGAGCCTCCGTCGGGGCCGTCGTCGGGGCCACTGGCGAGTCCTTCTGCCCCGAGCGATCGGCGGAGACCACCAGCGCCGCCAGCGCCGTGGTCACCGGCACCGATGCGACCAGACCGATCGAGCCCACCAGCGTTCTGACGATCTCCTCCGCCACCAGCTCACTGTTCGCGACCGTACCCACGCCCGACTGCGCGATCGAGAAGAGCAGCAGCAGCGGCAGCGCGGCGCCCGCGTAGGCGAGGACGAGCGTATTGACCACCGAGGCGATATGGTCCCGGCCGATCCGGATACCGGCCCGGTAGAGGGCACGCGGTCCCATCGACGGATCCGCCTGATGCAGCTCCCAGACCGCCGAGGTCTGTGTGACGGTCACATCGTCGAGCACACCGAGTGAACCGATGATGACGCCCGCCAGCAGCAGACCGCTCATATCGATTTCGGGATAGAGGCCATGGATCAGCCCGGTGTTGTCGTCGGTATTGCCGGTCAGGCTCGCCCAGCCGATGAAGAGCGAGCCCAGCAGCCCGATCAGCAGCAGTGAGATCAGTGTGCCGAGGACCGCGACCGAGGTACGGGCTGTCAGACCGTGACACATATAGAGCGCGAGCAGCATGATCGCGCTGGCCCCGACCACCGCCACGACCAGCGGATTCGAGCCCTGAAGAATCGCGGGCAGGATGAACAGTGTCAGCACGGCGAAGGAGACGGCGAGTGCGACCAGGGCCATGAGACCGCGCAGCCGCCCCACCACGACCACCGCCAGGGCGAAGATCCCCGCCAGCAGGGCCATGGGGAATCTGCGGTTCACATCCGTCACGGAGTACTGGAGATCGCGAGGCGCGTCGGGTGCGTATGCCACCACTACGCCCTGTTTCACGTGAAACTGTCGCGGTGCGTCCGGCTGGACGACCTCGATAAAGGTCCGCCCTTTCTCCTTGCCGCTGGTGACCTCGATCGTCGCCTTGGTGCAGTCACCGTTCTCCGCCCGCTCCGCCTCACGTCCCTGAGGTTTTGAGGTATCGCCGGTGGACGGGATCTGGGCGGCGTTCACGTCCTTGCAGTCGACCGACTGGATCTGTACCACCCGGCCCTGCTCGGTCTGCCGGTCGAAGCCCACACCGGTGCGCTCATGCGCCGGTGCGCCACCCGGCCAGAGCACGGCCAGCCCGACGACCACCGCAGTCGCGAACGGAATCAGGACCGCGGCGATGACCTTGCGAAGGTGCTGGGAGACCGGCGCGGCGGGGCCATGGCTGTGCGAGTGTCCGTGTGATTCGTGGGTCTGCTGGGGTGAGGTCACCCTCCGATCATCGCAAGAAGCCAGAGGCCCTCTGTTCAGCACGCCGGATATGACGCTAGCGTGGGGGCACCTTTTGCACACGCGGGAGCTCGGAGCACCGGGCTGAGAGGGCGCTGACTGTGTAGTCCCGGGGAGTATCCCCAGGACTCCTGAGCTGCGCCGACCGCTGAACCTGTTACCGGGTAATGCCGGCGTAGGGAGTAGGTCTCATGACCGTTCAGGACGCACACACGCCTGCCTCCGATTCGGGAGATCCGATCGAGGCCCAGAGGTCCATCGGCTGGCACAAGGGATATGTCCAGGGCTCACGCCCCGACCTTCAGGTGCCGGTCCGCCGGGTGCACCTCACCAACGGCCAGGATGTGACGCTGTACGACACCTCGGGGCCGTACACCGATCCCACCGTCGAGACCGATGTACGCCGCGGTCTCGCGCCGCTGCGGGAGAACTGGATCATCGGGCGAGGTGACACCGAGGAGTACGCGGGCCGGCCGGTCCGTCCCGAGGACGACGGGCTCAAGCACACGGCGCCGCGCGGAGGACTGCGTAACCTCGACGCGGTCTTCCCGGGCCGGCCGCGTCAGCCGCGCCGGGGCCGGAGCGGGCAGGTGGTGACACAGCTCGCGTACGCCCGTCGCGGAGACATCACACCGGAGATGGAGTATGTCGCGATCCGCGAGAACGTGTCTCCGGAGGTCGTCCGCGAGGAGATCGCCGCGGGCCGCGCCGTACTGCCGGCGAATGTCAATCACCCGGAGATCGAGCCGATGATCATCGGCAAGCGGTTCCTGGTCAAGGTCAACGCCAACATCGGCAATTCCGCGGTCACTTCCTCCATCGAGGAGGAGGTGGAGAAGATGACCTGGGCGACGCGCTGGGGCGCCGACACGGTCATGGACCTCTCCACCGGCCGCAATATCCACACCACGCGTGAGTGGGTGCTGCGCAACTCCCCCGTGCCGATCGGCACCGTGCCGCTCTACCAGGCGCTGGAGAAGGTCGACGGCAGGGCCGAGGAGCTGACCTGGGAGATCTACAAGGACACGGTCGTCGAGCAGGCCGAGCAGGGCGTCGACTACATGACGGTCCATGCCGGTGTACTGCTGCGCTATGTGCCGCTGACGGCGCGCCGTAAGACGGGCATCGTCTCGCGGGGCGGCTCGATCATGGCGGCCTGGTGTCTGGCGCACCACAAGGAGTCGTTCCTGTACGAGAACTTCGAGGAGCTGTGCGAGATCCTCGCGGCGTACGACGTGACGTACTCCCTGGGCGACGGTCTGCGGCCGGGCTCCATCGCGGATGCCAACGACGAGGCCCAGTTCGCCGAGCTGCGGACGCTCGGGGAGCTGAACTCCACCGCGAAGCGGCTGGGCGTACAGACGATGATCGAAGGGCCGGGCCATGTCCCGATGCACAAGATCAAGGAGAACATCGACCTTCAGCAGGAGATCTGCGAGGAGGCGCCGTTCTACACGCTCGGCCCGCTGACGACCGATGTGGCTCCGGCGTACGACCACATCACCTCCGGGATCGGTGCGGCGATGATCGCCTGGTGGGGGACGGCGATGCTCTGCTATGTCACGCCCAAGGAGCACCTCGGTCTGCCGAACCGGGACGACGTCAAGACCGGTGTCATCACCTACAAGATCGCAGCCCATGCGGCGGATCTCGCCAAGGGCCATCCGGGAGCGCAGGACTGGGACGACGCCCTTTCCGACGCCCGGTTCGAGTTCCGCTGGGAGGACCAGTTCAATCTGGCCCTCGACCCGGACACGGCCCGGGAGTTCCACGACGAGACCCTCCCGGCCGAACCGGCGAAGACGGCCCACTTCTGCTCGATGTGCGGCCCCAAGTTCTGCTCGATGAAGATCTCGCAGGACATCCGGCAGCGGCACGGCGGCGACATGGCGAGTGGCGGGACGGCAGGCGCCGGTACGGAGGGCACCGGTACGGAGGACACCGTGTTCGGAACCGCCGAGATCGAGGCGGGCATGGCCCAGAAGTCCAAGGAGTTCGCGGCGAGCGGCAATCGCGTATATCTGCCGCTGGCTGACTGATCTGGAGACTCGCGGTAGGTGAGCGGTGGCGGCCTCGGTCCGAGGTCCGGGCCCCACCGCTCACACCGGCTGTCTGACGACGTCTCCGGGGCCGTCGGCGGTCCCCGGTGCCGTCAGCGCCGTACGTCACTCCGGGTGGTGGTCCGGGCCGCCGAAGTCGGGGCTGGTGAAGTCCGGGCTGGTGAAGCTCGGGCGCTGGCCGGTGGTGGCTCCTTCGTCCGGGCTGGTGAAGTCGGGCCGGCTGTAGCCGATCTTGGGCAGATGCTTGATCGACCTGGGCGGCGGCGCGGCCGGATCCGCGCTCGGGTCGGCCAGAGCGGCGCGTAGGAAGGGCAGAATGCCGCGCTCCAGCAGGGCATGGCGCCAGGCCTCCCGCGCACGGGCCACTTCGTCCGGCAGCTCACCGCTCGTCGGCTCCTCGGCCGGAAGCTGGGTCGAGCTGTTGCGCAGGGCCGTGATCAGCAGGCCTGTCGCGGCGGCCAGGATGCCTATCGCGGTGATGGCACCGAAGAACCAGCCCACGGCGACCAGGCTGTCGGCGAACGCGGGCGGCCGGCTGAGCGCCTTGAGGAGATAACCGACGAGCAGGAAGATCACCGCGGCCGTGCCTCCGAGCACCGGGAGCAGCACGGTGACAACAGCCGTCAGCCCCGCACCGGATCCCGTCGGCTCGCTTCCCTCCGGCTCCAGCACGGAATCGCGGACCGAGACCGAGGGCCCCGGCGAGCGTGACTCCTCGCGGATCTTTCTGTAGTGCTCGTACTCGGCGGCTGCGGCCGTCGTTATCAGCGCCGTGGCGTTCAGCGTCATCGTGCGGAGCTGCTCATTGTTGAGCCGCTCCCCGACCGTGTCGAGATCCGGCCGGTCGTGCGCGTTGCGCAGCACGTCATCGAGGATCCGCTCGAAATCCGCGCGATCCTCGCTCAGCAGGTGTGGAGCGCTGTTCATGTGCATCCCCCGATGCTCCGTAGGGCCGGTTTGCCCGCATAGGGCGGGCAGTTGGCGAAAACGGAGGAGAGCCTGCTACGGATAAACCGATGGTAGAGCTCTTCCGGCGCGTGGTGACAGGGGGTTTGCGGAAATCACTCGCGTGACGGTGTTTCAGTTCTCCAGAGGAAGCCGGACGACCAGCAGCTTTCCCGCCATGGTCACTCCGCCGTCCATCGCGATGGCAAGTCCGTCGGCATATACATGTGGCCCTTCCACCACCGGGCCGGTGTCCGCCTCGCCGTCCGAGACATCTTCGGTGCCGACTTCGCCCAGCAGATAGGGAATGGGGCTGTGGCCATGGACGATGCGCTGTCCGCCGTACTTGGAGAGCAGTTCCTGGACGGCCTGCGGGCCGCTGTCGTCGCGGAACGCGAAGCGTTTCGTGAGCTTGCGGAACAGATCCCAGCATTCGTCCGCGTCATTGCGGGTGAGGATCTGATGAATGGTGTCGTTGACGTCCTCGATCGTGGAACCGTAGTCCAGATAGGCCGTCGTGTCGGAGTGCACCAGCAGATGTCCCTCCTCCTCGACCACCGCGTCGAGCCGGGACATCCACTGGAGATGGACGTCCTGGAGGCGCTCCATATCGGTGCGCTGACCGCCGTTCAGCAGCCAGGCGGCCTGGAAGGTGGCCGTGCCCGCGCCGGAGTTGACATGCGTGTCGCCGAACCGCTTGGCACCGATCAGCAGCAGCTCGTGATTGCCCATCAGGGCCTTGCAGTAGCCGCCCGCCGCCGCCGCCTCCGCGGAGAGCCGCATGACGAGATCGATGACACCGATACCGTCCGGACCGCGGTCGGTGAAGTCCCCGAGGAACCAGAGGCGGGCGCTGCCCGCCGTCCAGTGGCCGTCGGCGTCGATCAGCCCCTGTTCGGCGAGCGCGGCGAGGAGTTCGTCGAGATAGCCGTGGACATCGCCGACGACATAGAGCGGGCCGAGGCCGTCAGGCCCCGGCGCGTCGGCGGCGGGAGCCACCCGTACCTGGACCGTGTCCCCCCGGTTGATCACCGGGAGGTCGCGCTCGGTGGGTGTGTAGCCCTCCGGCGGCTCGTCGTCGGGGACCGCGTTGCCGGGATGCCCGGACATGGGACCGGCCGGCCCGGACATGGCACCGGCCGTGGGGCCGGGCTGTCCGGGCGGTCCGGACTGCACGGGGACCTGTGCGTACGGCGGTACGCGGAAGTCGCGCAATGTCGCCGTCCGCACCACGGGTCCCTGGCCGGCCCCCTGTGTCATCGACCCCTCCACCGCCGTCGTACCGCCGTACACCTCGCGGGCCGTCCGGCCGGTGGCGGTGAGTCCACCGGTGGTGAGGGAAGGTCCGTGGTGTCGTCCGCCCATCATAGGAATGCAGCTCGTCCTGTGTGACGCACCAGGGGTGGTGAATCCGATTGCACCTCCGGTTCAGCGGCTGTTTTCGCGCCGATCGCCCGAAATGCGAAAGGTCTGGGCCTTCGGTCAGTCGCCCGCGGGAGAGCGGGGCGCGCTGACCGTGGTGCGCGGAGGGCGTCGCTGGGAGGAGGTACGGACGATCAGTTCGGTCGGTATGACCTGCTCGACCGGCCGGTCGGTCTCCAGCCCTTCGATGGCGTCGATGAGGAGCTGGACGACGGCGGTGCCGATACGGCGTGGCTTGAGCGAGAGCGTCGTGATGGGCGGTTCCGTCGACGCGTACACGGTGGACTCGCTGCAGCAGACGAGCAGGAGATCGTCCGGTACGCGCAGTCCGTACCGCCGTGCGGCGGCGAGCAGATCGGTGCCGTTGGGATCGAAGAGCCCGTACACGGCGTCGGGCCGGTCCGGGCGGGCCAGCAGCCGGTCGGCGGCGACGGCCCCGGCACACGGGTCGTGGGCGGGATAGGACTCGTAGACCGGGTCCTGGCCGACGCGTTCGCACCAGTGCAGATAGGCGGTGGTGGAGAGCCGGGTGTAGGTGTCCGTGGTGGTGCCGGTGAGCAGACCGATCCGGCGTGCTCCGGCCGCGGCGAGATGGTCGAGCAGATCGAGGACGGCCGCCTCATGGTCGTTGTCGACCCAGGCGGTGACGGGAAGGGTGCCCGCGGGCCGGCCGTCGGAGACGACGGGAAGGCCCTGGCGGACGAGTTCGGTGACGACCGGATCGTGGTCGGAGGGATCGATGACGACGGTGCCGTCGAGGGCGACATTCGCCCAGACGTCATGGCGGGAGGTGGCGGGGAGGATGACGAGGGCGTAGCCGCGGGCAAGCGCGGCGGAGGTGGCGGCCCTGGCCATCTCGGCGAAGTAGGCGAACTCGGTGAAGGTGAAAGGTTCATCCCCGTACGTCGTGACCGTCAGGCCGATGAGGCCCGACTTGCCGGTACGGAGGGTTCGGGCGGCGGCGGACGGTCGATAGCCGAGGCGTTCTGCGACCTCTCGGACATGGCGTCGCGTGGCGTCGGGTAACCGTCCCTTGCCGTTGAGCGCGTCCGAGACAGTCGTGATGGAGACACCGGCTGCGGCGGCCACGTCCCGGATGCCCGCCCGACCTTGCCGGCTTCCCCGGCGGGATGTGTCCGTCCGGCTCACCTGGTGTTTCCCTGCTGCTGTCATGGCGAGCCGATAGTAGGGCTCGGGCGGGCGGTGGGTCCGGTCGCACAATCACCTATGGGCAGGCACGTTTTTGCATGGTTGAAGGTGGTTAATGGCCTTGGAACATAAGGGAGTTAACAGGTGTAGCGATGTTCTGCCATGCAACGAGCCGCATGGGCCTGTCGTAGGGCCCATGTTTCGAAGAGGTCTCAACTCACCTCTACGGGGGACGCGCGCCACGGAGTGGGCCACCGGCGCGCGCCATGGGAGCGAGTGCGCCCCCTCTTTCTGAGGGGTTCGGCGGCGGTCCGGGCGGCGGTCCGGCGGCGGGTCTCATGGCGTCCGGCGGCGGTCCGGGCGAAGGTCCGGCGGCCGGGTTCGCAAGGGCCGCGAATCCTCATAAGGTGAACAGCATTGAAGTCGTCGTTGAAGTCGTCAGAGAAGTTGTACGGACCCGTGAACGGCCGAGGAGGACCTGCGGTGAGCGAGACGAGCCCCAAGCTGCGCGCCGAGCTGGACGGCATCCCCACCTACAAGCCGGGCAGGCCGGCCGCGTCCGGCGGCGGGCCCGTCGCGTACAAGCTGTCCTCCAACGAGAACCCGTATCCGCCGCTGCCCGGCGTGATGGAGCAGGCGATCTCGGCCGCGGGCGTCTTCAACCGCTACCCGGACATGGCCTGCACCGGACTGATGGACGAGCTGGCGGACCGCTTCGGCGTGCCCGTCGCGCATCTCGCGACCGGCACCGGTTCGGTGGGCGTGGCCCAGCAGCTCGTCCAGGCCACCTCGGGCCCCGGTGACGAGGTCATCTACGCCTGGCGTTCCTTCGAGGCGTATCCGATCATCACCCGGATCTCGGGCGCGGCCTCCATAGAGGTGCCACTGACCTCGGGCGAGGTGCACGACCTGGACGCGATGGCCGACGCGATCACCGAGCGGACCCGGCTGATCTTCGTCTGCAACCCCAACAACCCGACCGGCACGGTGGTGCGCCGCGCCGAGCTGGAACGGTTCCTCGACCGTGTTCCGGGCGATGTGCTGGTGGTGCTCGACGAGGCCTACCGCGAGTTCATCCGCGACGCGCAGGTGCCGGACGGCGTGGAGATCTACCGCGAGCGCCCGAACGTGGCCGTGCTGCGTACATTCTCCAAGGCGTACGGACTGGCCGGTCTGCGGGTCGGCTTCGCGATCGCCCATGAACCGGTGGCCGCCGCGCTGCGGAAGACCGCCGTCCCGTTCGGTGTGAGCCAGATCGCACAGGAGGCGGCGATCGCTTCCCTGCGTGCCGAGGACGAACTGCTGGGCCGGGTCGGCGCGCTGGTCGCCGAGCGCACGCGGATCTACGCGGGCCTGGTCGACCAGGGCTGGACCGTGCCCGAGACCCAGGCCAATTTCGTCTGGCTGCGGCTCGGCGGCCGCACGCTCGACTTCGCGGCGGCCTGTGAGGCGGCCGGTGTGGTCGTACGGCCCTTCGCGGGCGAGGGAGTACGGGTCACGATCGGCGAGCACGAGGCCAATGACGTCTTCCTCCAGGCGGCGGAGGCGTTCCGCAAGGAGCTGTAGCTGCGGCAGTAAGACTGGCCGGTGCGGCGCCAGTGCGGCCAGTGCGGTCTCGCTCGGCCGGTCCGGTCCGGTCGGGCGAGAGCGATACGGAGTGGTGCGGGGCGGTCTCTTCGAGGCCGCCCCGAGGCATGCCGACCCCCCTGCGAAGGCCCGGAAGCATGTGCGACATAATGCTTGTGAATGTGAACGCGTTCACAAGCGCGTCCCGTTTCCTCTCGTATGTCCAGGGCGAACGGGACAAGCTGCCGCTGTGACCACGGCGATGTAAGGAGAAGACGACGTGGACCTCGCTCTGGCGCCGGAGACCCTGGCGCGATGGCAGTTCGGCATCACCACCGTCTATCACTTCCTCTTCGTCCCTCTGACGATCTCGCTCGCCGCGCTCACGGCCGGCCTGGAGACCGCGTGGGTCCGCACGGAGAATCCGAAGTACCTCAGGGCCACAAAGTTCTGGGGCAAGCTCTTTCTGATCAATATCGCGATGGGTGTCGTCACCGGCATCGTGCAGGAGTTCCAGTTCGGGATGAACTGGTCCGACTACTCGCGATTCGTCGGCGACATCTTCGGTGCTCCGCTCGCCTTCGAGGCGCTGATCGCCTTCTTCTTCGAGTCGACCTTCATCGGACTGTGGATCTTCGGCTGGGACAAACTGCCGAAGAAGATCCATCTGGCCTGTATATGGATGGTCTCGATCGGCACGGTCCTCTCCGCCTACTTCATCCTGGCCGCCAACTCCTGGATGCAGCACCCGGTCGGCTATCGCATCAACAAGGAAGCCGGCCGTGCCGAACTCACCGACTTCTGGAAAGTGCTGACCCAGGACACCGCGCTCACCCAGTTCTTCCACACCCTGACGGCCGCTTTCCTGGTCGGCGGTGCCTTTATGGTCGGTATCGCGGCCTTCCATCTCGCGCGGAGGAAGCACATACCGGTGATGCGGACCTCGCTCCGCCTCGGCCTGGTCACCGTCGCGATCGCCGGACTGCTCACCGCCGTGAGCGGTGACTCGCTCGGCAAGGTCATGTTCGAGCAGCAGCCGATGAAGATGGCGGCGGCGGAAGCCCTGTGGGAGGGCGAATCGCCCGCGCCGTTCTCGCTGTTCGCCTACGGAGACGTCGAGAAGGGCCACAACACCGTGGCCGTCGAGGTTCCCGGACTACTGTCCTTCCTCGCCAACAACGACTTCAGTTCACATGTCCCCGGTATCAACGACGTCAACAAGTCCGAGCAGGAGAAGTACGGTCCCGGCGACTACCGGCCCAATATCCCGGTCGCGTACTGGGGCTTCCGCTGGATGATCGGCTTCGGAATGGCGTCGTTCGGCATCGGTCTGCTCGGGCTCTGGCTGACCAGGCGGAAGTTCCTGCTGCCACCCGCCCTGCGGACGGACGAGGACGAGGTGCCCCATCTGGTGCTCTTCCGGCAGAAGGCGCTCAGCCCGAAGCTCACCAAGTGGTACTGGATCGTCGCCCTCTGGACCCTGCTCTTCCCGCTGATCGCCAACGCCTGGGGCTGGATCTTCACCGAGACGGGACGCCAGCCATGGGTCGTGTACGGAGTGCTCCGCACGGCCGACGCGGTCTCCCCCGGAGTCTCCCAGGGCGAGGTGCTCACCTCGATGATCGTCTTCACGCTGCTGTACGGAGTGCTCGCGGTCGTCGAGGTCAGGCTGATGGTCAAGTACGTCAAGGCCGGCCCGCCGGAGCTGACGGACGCCGATCTCCATCCGCCCACAAAGATCGGCGGCGACCACACGGACGCCGACCGGCCGATGGCCTTCTCGTACTGAGGACTTGAGGAGCTATGGCTATGGAACTCCACGACGTCTGGTTCGTTCTGATCGCCGTCCTGTGGACCGGCTACTTCTTTCTCGAAGGCTTCGACTTCGGTATCGGAGTCCTCACCAAGCTGCTGGCCCGCGACCGTAAGGAACGGCGGGTCCTGATCAACACCATCGGGCCTGTCTGGGACGGCAATGAGGTCTGGCTGCTCAGTGCCGGCGGAGCGACCTTCGCCGCCTTTCCCGAGTGGTACGCCACGCTCTTCTCCGGCTTCTATCTGCCGCTGCTGCTCATCCTGGTCTGTCTGATCGTGCGCGGTGTCGCCTTCGAGTACCGGGCCAAGCGGCCCGAGGAGAGCTGGCAGCGCAACTGGGAACACGCGATCTTCTGGACCTCGCTGCTTCCCGCCGTGCTCTGGGGTGTCGCGTTCGGCAATATCGTGCGCGGCGTCAAGATCGACGCGCACAAGGAGTACATCGGCAATCTCGCGGATCTGCTCAATCCCTACGCGATCCTGGGCGGTTTGGTCACCCTGGCTCTCTTCACCTTCCATGGCACGGTATTTGCCGCGCTCAAGACGGTGGGAGACATCCGGGTCCGGGCCAGGAAGCTGGCGGTCGGACTCGGGGCGCTGACCGCCGTGCTGGCGCTCGGTTTTCTGCTCTGGACCCAGGCGGACCAGGGCGACGGCAAGAGCCTGGTCGCGCTGGTCGTGGCGGTGGTGGCGCTGGTCGCCGCGATCGGCGCCATCGCGGCGGGACGTGAGGGCTGGTCGTTCGCGCTCTCGGGCGTGACGATCGTGGCCGCGGTGGCGATGCTCTTTCTGACTCTCTTCCCGAATGTCATGCCGTCCTCGCTGAATCCGGCATGGAACCTCACGGTGACGAACGCGTCGTCCACTCCGTACACCTTGAAGATCATGACCTGGTGCGCGGGTATCGCGACTCCGCTGGTGCTGCTCTACCAGGGATGGACGTACTGGGTGTTCCGCAAGCGGATCGGAACGCAGCACATCGCGGATGCGTGACTGCCGTTGCGTGACCGCTGTTGCGTATCGCCGATGTGTAAGAGACCGATGCGTCCGAGGGCAGAGCCCGGTTCGTAAGAGCCCGGTTCGTAGGAGTGGGTGTTTCACGTGAAACCAGTCGATCCGCGTCTGCTGCGATATGCCCGGGCCACTCGCTACTTCCTGATCGCCGTGGTGGCGCTGGGAGTGGCCGGTGCGGGGTTGGTGATTGCTCAGGCGATGCTGATCGCCGAGGTGGTGGTCGGAGCGTTCCAGCGCGGACTGGACGGTTCGGAGCTGCGCACTCCGCTGCTTCTGCTGGTCGCGGTCGCCGTCGGGCGCGCTCTGGTTTCCTGGCTGACCGAACTGGCGGCCCATCGAGCGAGCGCGGCGGTCAAGTCGGAACTGCGCGGACGGCTGCTGGAGCGGGCGACCGCACTCGGCCCGGGATGGCTGAGCGGACAGCGCACCGGCTCACTGGTCGCGCTCGCGACCCGCGGTGTGGACGCTCTGGACGACTACTTCGCGCGCTATCTGCCTCAACTGGGGCTCGCGGTGGTGGTGCCGGTGGCGGTTCTGGCGAGGATCGTCACCGAGGACTGGGTCTCTGCGGCGGTCATTGTGCTGACTCTGCCGCTGATTCCACTGTTCATGGTGCTCATCGGCTGGGCCACCCAGGCCCGGATGGACCGTCAGTGGCGGCTGCTCTCCCGGCTGTCGGGCCACTTCCTGGATGTGGTCGCCGGACTGCCGACCCTGAAGGTCTTCGGCCGGGCCAAGGCGCAGGCCGAGTCGATCCGCGCGATCACCTCGGAGTACCGGCGGGCCACCCTCCGTACGCTGCGTATCGCCTTTCTGTCGTCCTTCGCGCTGGAACTGCTCTCGACACTGTCGGTGGCTCTGGTCGCGGTCGGGATCGGGATGCGGCTTGTGCACGGTGATCTGGATCTGTACACGGGGCTCGTGGTGCTGATCCTGGCGCCCGAGGCCTATCTGCCGATCCGTCAGGTGGGCGCGCAGTATCACGCGGCGGCCGAAGGGCTGTCGGCCGCCGAGGAGATCTTCACGGTCCTGGAGACCGGGCCTCCGGCGGGCGGTACGGGAGAGGTGGCCGGTACGGGTGCGCCACGGCTGGAGCTGGACGGTGTGACCGTCCGCCATCAGGGCCGTACGGAACCTTCGCTGGACGCGGCCTCGCTGACGGTCGAGCCGGGGGAGACGGTCGCCCTGGTCGGTCCGAGCGGTGTCGGGAAGTCCACGCTGCTCCAGGTGGTGCTCGGCTTCACCGCACCGGACGAGGGCCGGGTACGGGTGGACGGCCGGGATCTGTTCTCTCTTGATCCGGACCGCTGGCGGGAGCGGATCGCCTGGGTTCCGCAGCAGCCGTATCTCTTCGCGGGCACGATCGCGGAGAACGTACGGCTGGCCCGGCCGGACGCGGACGACGCGGCGGTACGGGACGCGCTGCGGGAGGCGGGTGCGTATGAGTTCGTGACGGCGCTGCCGCAGGGCGTGCACACGCCGCTCGGTGAGGACGGTTCCGGGCTCTCGGCCGGTCAGCGGCAACGGCTCGCGCTGGCCAGGGCCTTTCTCGCCGACCGGCCGCTGCTGTTGCTGGACGAGCCCACGGCGGCGCTCGACGGCGAGACGGAATCGGGCATCGTCGAGGCGGTACGGCGGCTGGCCCTGGGCCGTACGGTGCTGCTCGTCGTCCATAGACCGGCGCTGCTCGCGGTGGCCGACCGGGTGATCGCGCTGCCGGAGCGGTCGGCGGGCAGGGCGGAGGTGTCCGGATCGGCGGAGGAGCGCGGCGGTCTCGGCTTTGTGCCGGCGCCTGCGGCTCCGGTCGGTGGCGAAATTGGTGGAGAAGCCGGCGGACAGGCCGATGCGGATGCCGGGGACGACGCCGTCAGCGGACATGTCGTACCGGCCGATTTCGGTGCGGCCGGTACGGCCGGCACGGCTGGTACGCCCAGTGAGGGAGGTGGATCAGCCAGGGATCCGCTCGTGCGGATGAGGGCCGCCGCCGGGGCGCTGCGCGGACGTTTTGTACTGGCGCTGGTCCTCGGCAGTTGTGCCCTCGGCTCCGCCGTCGGGCTCATGGCGGTGTCCGGCTGGCTCATCTCGCGCGCCTCCGAGCTGCCCCCGGTGCTCTATCTGATGGTTGCGGTGACGGCAACCCGTGCCTTCGGTATCGGCCGGGCCGTCTTCCGCTACGCCGAGCGCCTCGTGTCGCACGACGCCGTACTCAGGATGCTCGCCGATCTCAGGGTCTCCGTGTACCGGCGGCTGGAGCGCATCGCGCCTGCCGGGCTGCGCGAGACCCGGCGCGGGGATCTGCTGTCCCGGCTGGTCGCCGATGTGGACGAACTCCAGGACTACTGGCTCCGGTGGCTGCTCCCGGTCGGTACCGCCCTGCTCGTCGGAGTGGGGGCCGTCGGATTCACCGCGTGGCTGCTGCCGCAGGCGGGTGCCGTACTGGCCGCCGGGCTGCTTGCCGCCGGGGTGAGCGTGCCGCTGGTGAGCGGCGCCTGCGCGCGCCGGGCCGAACGGCAGTTGGCCCCGGCGCGCGGACTCCTGGCCACCCAGGTCACCGATCTGCTCCGTGGCACCGCCGAGCTGACCGTCGCGGGCGCGCTGCGGAGCCGTATGCGCCGGGTGCGCGAGGCCGACGGAACGCTGACGGCCATCGCCGCGCGCGGCGCGAGCGCCAACGCGCTCGGCGGCGGACTCTCCGCGCTGGTCTGTGGACTGACTGTGGCCGCGGCGGCGCTCGTGGGCGTTCAGGCGGTACGCGACGGACGCCTCGACGGCGTGGAGCTGGCCGTGGTCGTCCTGACTCCGCTCGCCGCGTTCGAGGCGGTGACCGGGCTGCCGCTTGCCGTGCGCTATCGGCAGCGGGCCAGGCGCGGCGCCGAGCGGGTGTACGAGGTGCTGGACGCTCCCGTGCCCGTACATGAGCCCGAGCGGCCGGCCGTCGCTCCCGTATCACCGTTCCCGCTGGAGGTACGAGGGCTGTCCGCGCGGTACGCGGGGCAGCGGCGGGACGCTCTCAGCGGCTTCGATCTGACGCTGACGGCAGGGAAGCGGGTCGCCGTCGTCGGGCCTTCCGGTTCGGGCAAGACGACGCTTGCGCAGGTCCTGCTGCGCTTCCTGGACGCACGCGAGGGCGGCTGCCGGCTCGGCGGTACGGATCTGGCCGCGCTCGACGGGGACACGGTCCGGGGCTTTGTCGGGCTGTGCGCGCAGGACGCCCACCTCTTCGACAGTTCCGTACGGGAGAACCTCAGGCTTGCCCGTACCGAGGCGACCGAGGACGAGCTGCGCGAGGCTCTGCGCCGGGCCAGGCTGCTCGACTGGGTCGAGGGTCTGCCCGCCGGGCTCGACACCCTGGTCGGCGAGCACGGCGCCCGGCTCTCGGGCGGTCAGCGGCAGCGTCTGGCGCTGGCCCGCGCGCTTCTCGCCGATTTCCCGGTACTGGTCCTGGACGAGCCCGCCGAACATCTGGACCTGGCGACGGCGGACGCGCTGACCGCCGATCTGCTGGAGGCGACGGAGGGCCGTACGACACTGCTGATCACCCACCGTCTGCGAGGGCTCGACCAGGTGGACGAGGTGATCGTGCTCGACGGAGGCCGTCCCGTACAGCGAGGCCCTTACGCCGAGCTGGCGGCCGACGAAGGGCCACTGCGGCGGATGCTGGAGCGTGAGCGGGCCGGCGATCGGCTCATGACCGGCTGATCGCCGACCGCCGACAGCCCTGCCGGTGTCGTCCGGGTGGTCGATGTTCGGGAGGTCGGCGTGCGCAAGTGGACTTTCCCTATCAAATAGGAGTTACTACGCTCTGGCTTATGAAAGTGCCCGAGCCTCTGGGCCCTCTCGACGCGGTCACCCGCGCCGCCAGCAGCCTGGAGGGCCTGTCCGCCGAGAACACCGCGCGAGTGCCTCAGCTTCTGGAGGCGATGTGTTCCGTCGGTACGGGCCGCGGACTGCACACCACGCTCGCCCGGATCTGTGAGACCGCGGCCGAACTGGCCGGGGCCCGCTTCGCCGCGATCGGAGTCCTTGACGAGACGGGCGAGAGCCTCTCCGACTTCGTGACCCATGGCGTCGGCGAGGACGTGGCCCGGCGCATCGGTCACCCGCCCGATGGACGTACCGGCCTTCCCGGCGTGCTGATGAGAGGCCCGGAGCCGATTCGGCTCGCCGATCTGACCGTCGATCCGCGCGCCGCCGGACTTCCTCCGGGACATCCACCGATGCGGACGTTCCTCGGTGTTCCCATCCGCGCCCAGGGCGAGGTCCTCGGCAACTTCTATCTGGCCGAGAAGCCGGGCGGTGGCGAGTTCAGCGACTACGACCTGCACATGGTGCGCGTACTCGCCACTGAGGCCGGGAACGCCATCGGCAACGCCCGGCTGTACGAGGCGGCCAGACAGCGCGAGCGGTGGATCGACGGCTCGGTCGCCGTCACCACGGCCCTGCTCACCAGCGGTGACGCGGGAGGCGGGGCAGATGCGGCAGACGCGCTGTCCGTGGTCGCCGAGCAGATCCGCAGACTGGCGGATTCGGTCATCGGTGTGGTGCTGCTGCGCACGGAGGACGGCGGACTGGAGGTCGTGGCCGTCTCCGACGACCATCCGACCGTCAAGCGGAACTATGTGATCCCGGCCGAGAATCCTGTCACCAGGACGCTCCTGGCCGGCGAGTCCCTGTTCGTGGACGACCTCGCCACCGATCCTCGGGTGACACCCGCTCTGGCCGCGGATTTCGGTCCCGGCATGCTGCTGCCGCTGCGGGCCGACGGCCGGGTGCTCGGCGCCCTGGTGATGCCTCGCGCACGGGGCGCGCGCCGTTTCGGAGAGCGGGAACGCATCCTGGCTGACCAGTTCGCGGCCCAGTCGGCGCTGGCGCTGATGATGGCCGACGCGCAGCGTGACCGGGAGCGGCTGGCCGTCCTGGAGGACCGGGACCGGATCGCACGCGATCTCCATGACCTGGTCATCCAGCGGCTGTTCGCCACCGGGATGACGCTGGCGAGCGCCCAGCGCGGCACGGTCGCTCCCGAGGTGCACCAGGGCATCGACAAGGCGGTCGATGAACTGGACGTGACCATCCAGGAGATCCGTACGGCCATCTTCGCGCTCCAGCAGGGCTCGACCGAGGCGCCGGCCGGGGTGCGTACGCGTGTGCTGCGGGAGATCAATATGGCGGCCGTGCCGCTGGGCTTCCGGCCGAGCCACCGCTTTCTCGGGCAGGTCGACACGGCGGTCGGCGAACTGGCTGGACGGAATCTGATCGCCGCGCTCCGTGAGGCCCTGTCCAATGCCTTCCGGCACGCGCAGGCCACCCGTATCGAAGTGGTTGTCGACGCCGCGGCCCGGCTGCCGGACGGCAGGGCGGCGGTGCGGCTGTCGGTCGCCGACGACGGTGTGGGCATTCCGGACGGCGGACGGCGCAGCGGACTGCGCAACCTCGCGCGACGGGCCGAGTCGCTGGGCGGATCGAGTACGTGCGAGCCGGGGATCGGGGAGGACAGGGCGGGTACGACGGTGATCTGGGAGGCGCCGCTATGACGGGCGGCTGTGAGTGGCGGCTCGCCGTTCGCACTGGTCGCGCCGTTCACGCCGCTTGCATGGATTTGCGTGGATCTAGAGCCGCGCGAGAATCTGCTCGATGATGATCGCGACGCCGTCCTCGTTGTTCGTGGCCGTATGTCCGGAGGCGGCGGCCAGCACGTCCGGATGGGCGTTGTCCATCGCGTACGAGGTCCCGGCCCAGGTCAGCATCTCCAGATCGTTGGGCATGTCTCCGAAGGCGACGACCTCGTCGGACGAGACACCGCGCTCGGCGCAGCAGAGCGCGAGCGTGCTGGCCTTGCTCACTCCCAGGGCGCTGATCTCCAGGAGTGCGGTGGGGCTCGACCGGGTGATGGTGGCGCGGTCCCCGGCCGCCGTACGGGCCAGGGTGAGGAAACCGTCGGGCGTCAGGTCCGGGTGCTGGGCGAGCAGCTTGACGACCGGGCCCGCGGACTCCTCGTACTCCTCACGGAGGAGCTTCTCCGCGGTGGCGACGGTCGCGCCCGGGTCCTCCAGGAAGGGCGGGTACGTCGGCTCGTAGTTGATCCCGTTGGTCATCTCGACGGCGAAGGCCGTTCCCGGCGCGGCGTCGCGCAGGGTCTGCACGACGTACAGCGCGGTCTCCCGGTCCAGCGGCCGGACCTTCAGCAGCTCCCCGCCGGCCCGCAGATCGACCACCGCTGCGCCGTTGGCGCAGATGGCCATGCCGTGGCCGTGCACATGGTCGCTGACAACTCCCATCCAGCGGGCCGGGCGCCCGGTGACGAAGAAGACCTCGATGCCCGCCTCCTCGGCGCCTTTGAGCGCGGCGATCGTACGGTCCGAGACGGACTTGTCGTGGCGCAGCAGGGTGCCGTCGAGATCGGTGGCGATCAGCCGGGGCCGGGCGGGGAGCGGAGAGTCAGCAGGCGAGGTCACGGCGCCATTCTCCCGTACGTCTGTGCACGGGCGTGCGGTGGGGCGCACATCTGAGAGGTCATAGGAGAAGCCGTACGGGCTGTATGGACCGTACGGGCCGTACGGGAGAGAGGCCGGACCGAGGAGAGTCAGGAGGCCGGCGGTGGCAGTGCGACCACTGCGAAGACCGCGCCCTGCGGGTCCTGGAGGATGGCCATCCGGCCGACCTTCTCCATGTCGAAGGCGGGCACCATTACCGATCCACCGGCCCGTACGAGCGCGTCCACCGTGCTGTCGGTGTCGTCCACCGCGAAGTGCACCAGCCAGTGCGGCGGAATCCCTTCCGGGAGGTTCTCCATGCTCTGGAGACCGCCGACGGTGCGCCCTTTGACCTGGAATCCGGTGAACTCGGGCATCTCCGGCATCGGTGCGACGTTCAGGCCGAGCGCGGTGCGGTAGAAGGTGCCCGCGGCCTCGGGATCGGAGGTGCTGAGCTGATTCCAGACCAGCGAGCCGGGCTCATTGACGAGCTGGGCCCCGGGGAACTCCACCGCCTGCCACGCCCCGAACACCGCGCCCTGCGGATCGGCGGCGATCAGCATCCGGCCCAGATTGCCGACATCCATCACCGGGGCGAGCACGGTGCCGCCGTTCGCGCTGATCGCGGACTGGGTGGCGGCTGCATCGGCGGTGGCGAAATAGCTGGTCCAGCTGGGCGGCGGCGGAGGCTGGTCGTTCGGCGCCATCGCCGTCATGATCCCGGCGACGGGCTTGCCCCGCATGGTGCAGGTCGCGTAGCCACCGAACACCGCGGGCCCGGGCTCGCCCTGCCACCCGAACAGATCCCGGTAGAAATCCAGGGCCGCCTGCTGGTCGGGCACCATCAGATCGATCCAGCACGGTGTACCGGGCTCGTAGGGAGCGGTGACTTCAGGCATCTGTGTCATCTCCGGAATCTGCTCTGCCAAGGGCACTCGCCCGGGCTGCTGCACATCCCCCCGCCGACCACCCTCTCCGCACTCCGCCACTGCCGCCACCTGAGTGCGGCAGACGGCGACGTGCTCGCCGGGCCGGGGCATGCGTCTGAGTACCGTGATTCTTCCCGTTCGCCGTTGGCATGATGGTGGCCGCGACGAGTGGCTGCGTGCCGAGCGGCTCGGATTTTATGCCGCGTATACCTATGACCACCTCTCGTGGCGCACCTTTCGCGACGGTCCATGGTTGGGCGCGGTGCCGACGCTTACCGCCGCTGCCGCCGTCACCGAGCGGCTGCGGCTGGGGACTCTTGTCACCTCAGTCAAGGCTCGTTCACCGATCGCGCGCTGACCTGCGGAAACGCGGCAAGGGCGCGGGAAAGGCCGACGTAGGCGCTCAGATCGGCTCGACGGCGATGCGAAGGTGGCAAAGTCGGCGCAGGTCATCAGTGTCGCTCGTGATGACAGTGACGTTGCCGTGCTCCAAATGAGCCGTAGCCGCGAGCATTGCATCGATGGCGTACTTGCGGCCGTGCAGGCTTTCGGCGGCGAGCAGCCTGCTGGCCGCACGTGCGATCTCCTCTGTGACGGGGCGCACCTTGGTCAGGGAGACCGCATGGTTGAACGCCGCCTGCGGCACCTTCGGGTCGCGTGCCTCGACCAGCGTCGCCGCGCTTGTCGCGACGAGCAAGTCCAGGTTGCGGGCGACGTCCAGCCATACGGTCATGTCGCGGTGCCGCCGGGAGAGCTTGGAGAGAGCCTCGCTGCCGAGAATGAGAGTCCCACTCACGCGGCGTCCGCTGGAGCGGAGTCGCCACGGTGAGCGGCGTGGTGAGCGCGGACGCGCTCGGCCTTGGCCGACACCTCGGCCGGGTCGACAGGACCGTGCTCCGCCTCGGCGGCGGCGATGTACTCGTCGATGGCCTCACGCTGGAGCTGCCGCTGGACAGCCTCCTCGATATAGGAGGAGACGCCCTGTTTACCGGCGCGCGCGCGAATCGCCTCCAAGGTCTCGGCGCGCAGGGAGACGCTGGTGACTCGTGTCTTGCCAGGGCGCGGCGTGTCCATACATGGATTGTAGTACATGGCCTGTTAATTCGCTGGCGCTCCGAGCGCGGAAGCTCGGTCGCCGGTTCGAGAGCCGCACCGAGAGCCGCACCGAGGGCAGGGCCGAGCTTGGCCCCGATTACTTCGAGGATTCGAGGATCGCGACAGCCGGCGATGGCCGGTATCGGATCGCAGGTGAGGAGAGCCGTCGGTCTGGTCAGCCGCCCCGCGAGCCACCTCTTCAGGGGCGGTGGCTCATCCAACAGGTGGTCGGGCTTGCGCGGCATCCGCCGCGTCCCGGTGAACGGTGGCTATTGGCGGCCGGCGTCAAGCTGGCTGAGACGGTCGCCGATCACTGAGACGCCCGGACGGGGCTCGTTCTCGTAGTACCAGGGCTTGCGTCGGCGCAGCAGCGCCTCGCCGTGCTCGCTCCAGGTGAATCCGGGCTTCCGCAGGAGCTTCCTGAACACCACGTCGGCTGTCCCCGGGTTGGCGGCGGCCAGTCGGCGGATCGGCAGGGGCGTGATCGACTCCTCACGCAGGTAGGTGCGCAGCAGGTCCTGGTACTGCTTGTGGCCTGCGCAGGCGGGATTCGCGAAGAGGTCCCGCAGCATCCCGTAGTCCGCGTAGAAGTTCAGGCCGTCGACCTCGTCGTAGATGACGCCGATGGTGTCCGAGTCCGCCAGTTCTCGTGGCAGTTCGAAGAAGGGCAGGTCCAGGCCGGGGAGTCGCCTGCCCCGGGCACGGCCAGGCTGTCCTCCGGCGACGGCGGCCTCCTGGCGGTGGCGGTAGTAGGCGTTGAGGCGGTCCTCGGCTTCGGCAGGCGGAAGGACCAGCTCGTCGCCGCCGCAGAACTCGACGAACGCGGCCCGGTCCTCCCGCATCCGCTGCCATCCCTGCTCGATCTTCTCGGGGTTGCGGAAGACAAGCTCGGGCCGGCTGGTGGCCAGTTCGATCGCCACTTGGGCGATCTCGGAGGCGTTGGACCTGGGGTAGTACGACATCGCCCCGGATACCAGCCATGCCCCGTCGGCCGAGTGAACGGGTACCAGGCAGGTGTGGAGGAACCCTCCCCTGGACACTCCACGGAACGCCGCCCGTCCCATATTCGAGTATGTGCGGTACTTCAGGTCGTCGAGCAGGTTCAGCAGGACGACGGCATCTCCTTCCTTGCGCTCGACCTCGAAGACGCCCTCGACCGGGTCACGCCAGCCGAGCAGCATCTCCCAGTCGGCCGCGGCCAGGTCCTTCCGCCCGGCGACGAACCGGTCCACCACGGTCGAACCGCCCGGCAAGCGGTACCGCAGAATGAAATGGTCGGTGATCCGGACCACCGCGCCCTCGTCCAACCGCCGCTCAGGCCCTGCGGCCTCCAGCAGAAGAGGTGTCAACCACCGGTCGAAGCGAGCGCTCTGCGCGAAGGCGACCAACTGCCCTTTCAACTCGGCACTGCGCTCGATGAGGCCGGTCAGCGACGGTTCACCGACGCCCTGATGTGCGCCCTGTACGGCGTCAGCCATATTCAGTCCCTCCATACAGGCCAGTTCCGGGTGAAGCGTCATGAAGTGTGGGGTGCCTGGCCTCAACCGGCCCAGTGACGGTACGCCTCGATCCACTCCACGCCCTCGGGGGCCGGACTGGGCAGCGGCAGTTCCAGGATTCCGATCGACTGCCGCATACCGCCGCGAGAGCACACGGCGACGATCCTGCCGTCCGGCGTGAGGTCGACGCCCCGCACGGTCACCTCGACGCCGAGCACAGCGGTGGTGAACGGCACGTCGAGGTGCTCCTCAAGCATGGCGAACAGACCGGTGAGCTGCTCGTCCTCGTTGTAGGCATCGACGGTCGCCTCTTCGATCATGGCCTTGAGTTCGGCCTCGCCCAACGTGCCCATGGATCAACGCTAGCGACGACCGGGGCGACGCCAGGCTGCTTCCAGCACCTTTCCCCCGGGACCGCCGTGGTGCCGACAGCCCGCGTATCGTCTGCGGCATGCGTCTGAGTACGGTGATTCTCCCTGTCCACCGGTGGAGCCAAGGAAAGAAGATCTGGCGGCGGGCCGAAGATCTCGGGTTCCACGCCGCCTACACCTACGACCACCTGTCCTGGCGGAGCTTCCGGGACAAGCCTTGGTTCGGAGCGGTGCCCACGTTGACCGCCGCCGCGACAGTGACCGAGCGTATCCGGCTTGGCACCCTGGTCACCTCGCCGAACTTCAGGCATCCGGTGACGCTCGCCAAGGACCTGATCGCGCTGGACGATGTCTCGGGCGGGCGGATCACTCTTGGGATCGGTGCGGGTGGTACGGGCTTCGATGCCACGGTGCTGGGGCAGGAGGCGTGGACGCCGAGGGAGCGGGCGGATCGGTTCGCCGAGTTCGTGCCGTTGCTCGACCGGCTGCTGACCGAGGATTCCGTGACGTACGACGGGACGTTCTACTCCGCGGTCGAGGCCCGGGGCATTCCTGGGTGTGTGCAGCGGCCCCGGCTGCCCTTCGCGGTGGCGGCCACCGGGCCGCGAGGGCTGAAGCTTGCCGCCCGGTACGGCCAGGCGTGGGTGACGACGGGCGATCCGACGCTCTTCGAGACGGGTACGCCAGAGCAGTCGCGGGAAGCCGTCCGCGGGCAGATCGAGCGGCTCGGGAAGGCCTGTGCGGAGATCGGGCGTGAGGCGTCCGAGGTGGAGAAGATCCTGCTCACCGGCTTCACACCGGACCGGGACGGACCGATGAAGTCCCTGGATGCGTTCGTGGACTTCGCGGGCAGGCACTTCGAGCTGGGCATCACCGAGATCGCGGTGCATGCGCCCATCCCCGACTCGGAGTTCGCCGCCGACCAGCGGGTCTTCGAGCGGATCGCGACCGAGGCGTTGGCGCAGCTCCGTCTGTAGCGCGCGGTCGGTTGCTCAGTCGGGGAAGCGTAGATAGCGCGGCGGTACGGCGTCGGTGAGCCAGACGCCATTGGCGCTGACATGGAAGACCAGCCCGCCGCGGTGCATCGCTTCCGCGTCCACCGACAGCACGACGGGCCGGCCGCGGCGGGCGCCGACCCGGGTCGCGGTCTCGCGGTCGGGCGACAGATGCACATGGTGGCGGAACATGGGACGCAGCCCCTCGGCCCGGATCGCGTCCAGATGGCGGGCGACCGTCCCGTGGTAGAGATACGCGGGCGGCTCCGCTGGAGGCAGTTCCAGGTCGACCGTGACGGTGTGGCCCTGGTTGGCGCGGATGCGGTCGCCGTCGACCGTGAAGCGCCGCTTGTCATTGACGGCCACGACATGGTCGAGTTCGGCGCGGGTGATACGGAAGCCGTGCTCACCGGCCGCGCGGATCAGCTCGTCGACCGCGACCCAGCCGTTCGCGTCCAAAGCGATACCGATCCGCTCGGGCTGATGGCGCAGGTGCTTGGAGAGATACTTCGACACCTTCACTGTGCGTCGTTCATCAGGTACTCCGTTCATACGAACAGCGTGACCGTGGCGTCTGCACACCGCCACTTATTTCCAAGTAATCTCTTTTCACAGGTTTGATCCACAGCCAACTGGGGTTATCCACAGGGGATTTGTCGATCCTGTGGACAACGGGTGTGCCAATTAACCTATTTGATCAATATGGCTTCTTTGTCGGTGGGTTGAGGTGAGGACATCCAAGGTCCTTGCCTGAAGCTCCCGTTCCGTGGCCGCCGTGATGAAGGCCGCGGTGTTCTCGCGGCCAACGAGCCGCCGTACGGCCCGAATCGTGTCGGCGGGAAGTGTCACCGAGCGGGTCTCGGAGTCCGGTGATGGCGGAGCGTCCGCCGTCAGAAGGTGCTGGAGACGGCGGGTGGCGAACAGCCGCATCGCGCGGGCGAGTTCGGCGTCGACCGACTGCCGCGCGAGCGGTCGCATCCGGCGTACGAGCGCGGCGGCCTTGGCCGCGTCCGCCTCCGTCGGGGGCCGATGACCGAGATAGCGGGCGAAGACATGCTCGGTCGTGAACTCCAGGAAACGGGCAGCGATGTGCTCGACCTGGCCGCGAAGCTCCCGTAGCTGCCCGGAGATTGTGGGCAGCGGCACTCCCGCCGCGTACAACTCCGCTGCCACGGAGAGCTCCTGGGGGCTGGGCACGAGGAACATGTCGTCCCGGCCCGGGACGCGCTCCAGCACACCCAGTTCCACCGCCTCGGCGATCGCCTCGTCGTCCGCTGTCCCACCGAACCGTTCGTCCAGCTCCGCACGGGAGATTCCGGCCGCCTCCTCATCGGTCCACGGTCCGTGCACCTCGGCGACCAGGCCGAGCACCACGCCCAGACCGCGTCCCGTGTCCCATGCCTCCAGCAACTCCTTGATGGAGGCCAGGGTGTACCCACGGTCCAGCAGATCGGCGATCTGCCGCAGCCGGGCGAGATGGGTGTCGTCGTACACATTGGCCCGTCCGCGCCGCTCCGGTCTGGGCAGCAGCCCGCGGTCCTGGTAGGCCCGGATCGTACGGACGGTGGCGCCGCTGGCGTGCGCCAGCGCCTCGATCCGGTACTCGGCCGGCGCGGAGGACCCGACCTCCGCCGCCGGTGCCGGCATCGGCGGCGGCGCTGTTTCCGCCTGTGGCTGTGGCTGTGGCTGCAGCTCCGACCTCGGCCCGGACATGCTCACTCCCTACGCCCGAGCGCCGCCCGGCCCACCGCGCCCGCCGCCGCACGGGCCGCGGGCGACGTCGCGAGGTACTCGACGGCCCTGCGCAGCGAGCCCTCCCGCGAAGGGTGGTACGACCGGCGGAAGTAGCGGGGTATCGCCGCGCCCAGCTCGCGCCAGGGCGGCAACAGCCCTTTGCCGATCGCCTTGTTGTGCTCGCGCAGCGAGTAGCGCGGCAGGCCGGCGAGTTGAGGGTCGTGCCGGATCAGATAGGCGGCGCCCGAGATCCACAGCCACAGCAGTACGGGCGCGGTGACGCACATGGTTCCGACGCGACGGGCGTAGCGAGCGGGATCCGGGCCGCCGCAGTGCTCGTACATGTCGAAGGCCACAGCGCGGTGTTCGACCTCCTCCGCGCCGTGCCAGCGCAGTAGATCGAGCATGATCTCGTCGGCCCCTGCCCGGTCCAGCCCTTCCGCGCGCAGCACCCAGTCACCGAGAATCGCCGTGAACTGCTCTATCGCGGCGACGAATGCCAGTCGGTAGAGCAGCCATTTCCCGGCCGGGAAGGGTATCCCCCACGGTGGCTTCTCGCCGAGGAGCTTCTCGAAGAGGAAGTCGATGTGCCGTGTGTACGCCTCGGTGCTCAGCTTCTGCTCGGCCAGATGGTCCAGTACATAGGAGTGCTGCACGCTGTGCGTGGCCTCCTGCCCCATGAACCCCTTGACGTCCTTGAGCAGTTCCGGGTCGGTGACCAGCGGCAGACCCTCCTTGAAGACCTTCACGAACCACCGCTCGCCCGCGGGCAGCAGCAGATGCAGCACATTGATGACATGGGTGGCCGTCGGCTCGTCCGGTATCCAGTGCAGGGGAGTCCCGTGCCAGTCGAACGAGACCCGGCGCGGCACGATCGCGTAGTGCTCCCCGGCTTCTCCGGCTTCCCGGGCCTCCCGGGCGGCCCTGTTCTTCTCGGCGCTCACAGCGGCGGCTCCACGCGGGCGATCGCGCGCAGTGCCCCGGGCGCGATACGGGACAGGAGCCGGGCTCCCCGGGCCTCCGGAGTGACCGGCACGACGGCCTGGTTGCGTACGACGGCCCGCAGTACGGCGTCGGCGACCTTCTCCGGCGGATAGTTGCGCAGACCGTACAGCCGTGCGGCCTTCCTTCTGCGCCGCTCCTGCTCCTCCGTGGAGACACCGGTGAAGCGCGCGGTGGACGTTATGCCCGTGTTGACGAAACCGGGACAGATCGCGGAGACCCCGATGTCCTGCCCGGCCAGTTCGGCCCGGAGACATTCGCTGAGCATCAGCACCGCCGCCTTGGACGTGCTGTACGCGGGCAGCGCCTTCGACGGCTGATAGGCCGCCGCGGAGGCGGTGTTGACGATATGGCCGCCCTGGCCGCGCTCGGCCATCTGCTTGCCGAAGACGCGGCAGCCATGGATGACGCCCCACAGATTGACGTCCAGGACCTTCTTCCAGTCCTCGGCGGTGGTGTCCAGGAAGGCACCCGACAGCCCGATTCCCGCGTTGTTGACCAGGACATCGACGATGCCGTACTCCGTGGCGACCTTCTCCGCGAGCTTCTCCATGGCCTGCCCGTCACCGACGTCGGTCTGCTCGGCCCAGGCCGCCGGGGCTCCGATCAGCCGGGACAGCTCCGCCGTCCTGGCCGCTCCCTCCAGGTCGAGATCGACCGCCACGATCCGTGCGCCCGCCTCGGCGAACGCGAAGGCGGTGGCCCGGCCGATACCGCCGGCCGCACCCGTGACCAGGACGAGCTGCCCACCGAAGCGCTGGGCGTACGGTCCGCTCGGCGCCGCTCCCGTACCGGCACCCGGACTCGTGCGCGTGCCCGTACCCGTACTCGTACCCGCGTCTGTACTTGTGCCCGTGCCCTCGGGCGGGTGTCCGCCCTCCTCGTGGTCCTCGTGGACCAGGACGAAGTCGCCGATCCAGGAGGCCAGTTGGTCCGGCCTGGTGCGGGGTACCCAATGCTTGGCCGACAGCGTGCGCCGTACCAGCCCCGGAGCCCACTGCTCCAGATCGTCGTAGAGCCGTTCCGACAGGAAGGCGTCGCCGGTCGGAGTGATGAGCTGGACGGGTGCGTGCGCATAGGCGTTGGTACGCGGCCTGCTCAGCCGGGCGCGGACATTGTCCCGGTAGAGCCACGCGCCGTGCGCCGCGTCCTGTGGCAGCGAGGGCGTCGGATAGGACGTGTCGTGGAGCTTTTCGGCCCGTCGGAGGATCTTGGGCCACTGCCTGCCGAGAGGACCGCGCCAGGCCAGCTCGGGCAGCACGGGCGTATGCAGCACATAGACGTACCAGGACTTGGCTCCCTGGCCGAGGAGTTGAGCCATCCCGCGTGGAGTGGGCCGCTTCGCGCGCTGTTTGATCCAGTGCCCCAGATGATCCAGGGAAGGCCCTGACATCGAGGTGAACGAGGCGATCCGGCCCTCGGTCCGCGCCACGGTCACAAATTCCCAGGCCTGTACGGAACCCCAGTCATGGCCGACCAGATGGACCGGCCGGTCCGGGCTCACCGCATCGGCGACCGCCAGGAAGTCGTCCGTCAGCTTCTCCAGCGTGAAGCCACCGCGCAGCGGCGCGGGCGCCGTCGACCTGCCGTATCCCCGTACGTCGTACAGCACCACATGGAAGCGCTCCGCGAGTCGTCCCGCGACCTCGGACCAGACCTCCTTGCTGTCGGGATAGCCATGCACGAGCAGTACGGTCGGCCGGGCCGGATCGCCCAGCTCGGCGACGCACAGGTCGACGCCGCCCGTGCGCACCCGGCGCTCCCGCGCGTCCTTCAGCCCCGTCCCCGTACTCATACGGCCTCCGCCCAGCGCCGCACATGCGGCAGATCGTCATCCAGCCAGAACGCGCTCTGCTCCGGATCCCGGGAGTCGGTGACCACCAGGATCTCCTCGAACTTCGCGCCCGTACCCCGGAATCCGAGGTGTGGTTCGACCGCCCACAGGCCCGGCGTGGGCGGATGGTCGGAGAATTTGTACGGGCTCCACAGCGGCGACCAGCCGTCCCGGTGACCGCGGAGCGCGTCGCTCGCGAGTCCTTTGAGCGACTGGGTGCCGAACCCGAAGACATGCGGCGACCAGCGGCGCTCCTTCACCCGGTCGACCTTGTGGGCGATGACTCCGAAGGGATACGCCCGATGCCGGTTGGCATAGCCCTGCCGGATCATCAGCCGGTCCACGTCCTCGTAGATCTCGCGCAGCGTGCGCCGCTCGCGCACCTCCCGCAGAATGAGCTCGCGGTGCGTCCGCAGATCGGCGAGCAGCCTGTCGTGCAGCGGATTGGGACCCAGACAGCCCGAGTAGCCGACATCGGCGGTGAAGCCCCGATGGATGGGCGCGAGATCCAGGATGTACGGCATCCCTTCTTCCAGCCGTCGGTCGGTGGGAAAGAACTGGAGCGGTATCCGGAAGCCGGTGAACGCCGTACGGTCCCCGAACCACGCGAAGGGCAGATGGAACCAGTCGCGCACCCCACGGGCACGCAGCCACTCGCGCTGCATCCGCGCCGCCCCGCGCTCCGTCACTCCCGGCCTGAGCCGTGCGGAAACGGCCTCCGCGCACTCGTACGCCAGACGCTGGACCTCCCTGAATCCCCGTAGCTCCGCGGTCCGTTGATCCGTCACTGCATCGCCTCCCACCCGCTCCGTGTGCGGTACGTGTTCGTGATGTGACGCTGAAGAATGTCTCACTGATGAATGTGACAATGGTCGACGGCGGCGTCAAGCGTCGGCTCATACCTGTGGATAACCGGTGCGGACCGGTGTGGACCGCTGTGGTCGGCGCGAACCGACGCGGTCCGGCGCGAACCGGCGCGGATCTATACGGATCCATGCGGATCGGCGCGGACAACCGGCCGATCGGCCCGCAGCCCTTACGTTCCCCTTACGGGTCCCTACATCTGGAGACGGACACCGATACAGCCGCCAGGTCTGACGCCCTCTGTCGCCTTCACCACTACGGTCGGACCCGTGACTGTGATCGCGACAGAAGGCCTGAGTAAGCGGTTCCCCCGGGTAACCGCGCTTGACCGGCTCTCTTTGGACATCGGACCCGGTGTGACCGGTCTGGTGGGCGCCAACGGGGCCGGCAAGTCCACCATGATCAAGATCCTCCTGGGTCTTTCCCCCGCCACGGAAGGCCGGGCCACGGTGCTCGGGCTCGATGTCGCCACCAGCGGCAGCGCCATCCGGGAGCGCGTCGGATATATGCCCGAGCACGACTGCCTGCCGCCGGACGTCTCGGCCACCGAGTTCGTCGTCCATATGGCGCGCATGTCCGGACTCCCACCGACCGCGGCCCGCGAGCGCACCGCGGACACCCTGCGCCATGTCGGCCTCTACGAGGAGCGGTACCGTCCCATCGGCGGCTACTCGACCGGTATGAAGCAGCGCGTCAAGCTCGCGCAGGCGCTGGTCCACGACCCCCAGCTGGTCCTTCTGGACGAGCCGACCAACGGCCTCGACCCGGTCGGCCGCGACGAGATGCTCGGTCTGATCCGCCGTGTCCACACGGACTTCGGCATCTCCGTCCTGGTCACGTCGCACCTGCTGGGCGAGCTCGAACGCACCTGTGACCATGTCGTCGTCATCGACGGCGGGACGCTGCTGCGCTCCAGCTCCACCAGTGACTTCACCCAGATCACCACGACTCTCGCGGTCGAGGTCACGGACACGGACGCGCACCCCGACGGCACGCAGACGCTGCGCGAGGCTCTCACCACGGCCGGGCTGACCCTCCACGCGGGCATGGAGGAAGGACTCCCCGGCGCGGGCCACATCCTGCTGATCGAGGCCAAGGGCGAGGAGACGTACGACGTCGTCCGCGACACGGTCGCCGAGCTCGGCCTGGGGCTCGTACGGATGGAACAGCGGCGCCATCACATAGCGGAGGTTTTCCGCCCGCAGCAGAACACGCAGGCGCCGGCCGACCACGCGACGGACCACACACTGGTGAAGGGAGGCGCCCACGATGAGCACTGAGACCGAGAACGGTACGACGGCCGGAGCCGGGTCCGGCGCCGGCTCCAAGGGTGGCTCCGGCTCGAGGGCCGGCTCCGGCTTCGGATCCGGCTCCGCGGCGGGAGCCGAGGCCGGGACGACCCGGATCCACAACATCGGATACCGCAACTACGAAGGACCGCGCCTCGGCCGCGCCTACGCGCGCCGCTCCCTCTACTCGCAGTCCCTGCGCGGCGCGTACGGACTCGGCCGCTCGGCCAAGTCCAAGGTCCTGCCGATGATCCTCTTCGCGGTGATGTGCCTGCCCGCGGCCATCATCGTCGCGGTCGCCATCGCGACCAATCTCAAGACCCTGCCCCTCGACTACACCCGCTACGCGATCTTCACCCAGGCCGTCATCGGTCTCTATCTGGCCTCCCAGGCGCCGCAGTCCGTCTCCCGGGATCTGCGCTTCAAGACCGTGCCGCTCTACTTCTCCCGTCCGATCGAGCGCGTCGACTACGTGCTCGCGAAGTACGGAGCGATGGCCTCCGCCCTCTTCGTACTGACCGGCGCGCCGCTCGTCATCCTCTACGCCGGCTCGTTGCTGGCAAAGATGGACTTCGCGGACCAGACCAAGGGATTCGGTCAGGGGCTGGTATCGGTGGCGCTGCTCTCCCTGCTCTTCGGCGGACTCGGCCTGGTGCTGGCCGCCCTCACACCGCGCCGCGGCTTCGGCGTCGCCGCGGTGATAGCCACCCTGACCATCTCGTACGGCGCGGTGTCCACCCTCCAGGCGATCGCATGGAGTTCGGACGCGATCGGCGCCGTCAAGTGGCTCGGCCTCTTCTCGCCGGTCACGCTCATCGACGGCGTACAGACCGCCTTCCTGGGCGCCACCTCCGCCTTCCCGGGCGAGGCGGGTCCCTCGGCCGGCGTGGGCGTGGTCTATCTGCTGGTCGTCCTCGCGCTCGTGCTCGGCTCGTACGCCGTTCTCATGCGCCGTTACCGGAAGGTCGGGCTGTGACCACCATCAATATCGAGCACGCCTCGCGCTGGTTCGGCAATGTGGTGGCCGTCAATGACGTCACCATGACGATCGGCCCCGGTGTCACCGGGCTGCTCGGTCCCAACGGCGCCGGCAAGTCCACTCTCATCAATATGATGGCGGGCTTCCTCGCGCCCTCCACGGGCACCGTCACCCTCGACAGGCAGCCGATCTGGCGCAACGAGTCCGTCTACCGGCAGATCGGCATCGTGCCGGAGCGGGAGGCGATGTACGACTTCCTCACAGGTCTCGACTTCGTCGTGGCCAACGCCGAACTGCACGGCCTGGGTACGAAGGAGGCCCGCGCGGCGCTCGCCACGGTCGAGATGGAGTACGCGCAGGACCGCCGGATCGCGACGTACAGCAAGGGCATGCGTCAGCGGGTGAAGATGGCGTCCGCGCTGGTCCACGACCCGTCCGTACTGCTGCTGGACGAGCCGTTCAACGGAATGGACCCGCGTCAGCGGATGCAGCTCATGGAACTGCTGCGGCGTATGGGCGCCACGGGCCGCACCGTTCTCTTCTCCTCCCATATCTTGGAGGAGGTCGAGCAGCTCGCCTCGCACATCGAGGTGATCGTGGCCGGGCGCCATGCAGCCTCCGGGGACTTCCGCAAGATCCGCAGGCTCATGACCGACCGGCCGCACCGCTACCTCGTGCGGTCCAGTGACGACCGCGCGCTCGCCGCCGCACTGATCGCCGATCCGTCGACGGCCGGTATCGAAGTGGACCTCGCCGAGGGCGCACTGCGCATTCAGGCGGTCGACTTCGGCCGGTTCACCGAACTGCTGCCACGAGTCGCCCGTGAGCACTCCATCAGGCTGCTCACGGTCTCGCCCTCGGACGAGTCCCTCGAGTCGGTCTTCTCCTATCTCGTAGCGGCCTGAGCGGCCTGAAAGGAGCTGTGACGTCATGTACAACCCCACAGTCGCCCGGCTCACCTACCGGGCCCTGCTCGGCAGGCGCCGGGCCGCGATCCTCTTCCTGCTGCCCGCGCTGCTGATCGTGATCGCGGCGGCGGTCCGCGCGCTCAACGGTGCGGACGACCAAGTCGCGGTTGATGTGCTGGGCGGTTTCGCGCTCGCCACGATGGTGCCGCTGATCGGTGTCATCGCGGGGACGGGCTCGATCGGGCCTGAGATCGACGACGGATCGATCGTCTATCTGCTCTCCAAGCCGGTGAAGCGGTCGTCGATCATATTCACCAAGCTGATCGTGGCGATCGCCGTGACCATGGCGTTCTCCGCGATCCCCACCTTCATCGCCGGATACATACTCAACGGCAACGGCCAGCAGATCGCGGTCGCGTACACGGTCGCGGCGCTCGTCGCCTCGATCGCGTACAGCGCGCTCTTCCTGCTGCTGGGTACGGTCAGCCGCCATGCGGTGGTCATCGGACTGGTCTACGCGCTGGTCTGGGAGACGCTCTTCGGCAGCCTGGTGGCGGGCGCGCGGACGCTCAGCGTTCAGCAGTGGGCGCTGGCGCTCGCCCAGAGGATCGGCGGCGAGGGCACGATCACCTCGGATGTCGGCCTGCCGCTGGCGGTGGGCCTGTTGGCGGGAGTCTCGGTGGTGGCGACCTGGTACGCGGGCCAGAAGCTCAGGACGCTGAAGCTCGCGGGCGAGGAGTAGACGAGTCGCGCTGTCAGCGGCAGCCCTGTCCGGCGGGCCTTTGCCCGGCGGGCGTGGGCTGCCGCTGTTTTGCTGCGGCTGTCGCCGCCTTGGCCACGTAGCCCTGGCCGCGTAACTGTACGTTTATCGGCTCGTTGTTCAAGGCGCGTGGAGGCAACTGGAGTTCGTGACGTCGAGCGTTCGTGAAGTCGGGGATTGCCGGTGCCGGATGGAAAGCCGCACCGGTCATTGAGTGAGTAGCCACCGTGAGCCGACCTCCGCCCCTGACGCCCGGGGAGAGGGCCTCCATTGTCGGTTCACAAGTGGAAGGCATGAACATGCCACCAGAAGGTGCCCTGCTTGAGTCGCGCTCGATGCGTGACAGCGTCATGGGGCGGGTCGAGACGCTCGACAAGGTCAAGGCGCTGCGGCTGCTGCCGGACGGCGTACACATCACCACGGAGGGCGTGGCGCGCTACTTCGAAGTATCCACAGGCGTCATCAGGCAGTTGACCGCGCGGCATCGCGAGGAGCTGTCCGCGAATGGGATGCATGTGGTGCGAGGCTCTGACCTGCGCGAATATCAGAGTGACAAGATGTCACTCTCATCCGGGGAGGCCGGAAGTTATCCACAGCGGCGCTCCAGCCTCACCCTCTACACCCGCCGCGCCGTGCTCAATATCGCGATGCTTCTTCGCGACAGCGACATCGCGCGGTGTGTCCGTACGTACCTCCTCGACGCCGAGGACGATCTGCGCAAGGGGTACGCGAGTCTCGACCGGCGGGTGACCGATGTCGAGTCGTGCCTCGGTGGGGTCGGTGTCGCGCTTCAGGAGCTGGGGCCGGTGCTGAACCGGATGTCGTACCGGCTCGACAGTCTCGACCGGCGGCTCGATGCCACCAATCAGGTGGTGGGAGCCATCAGCAACCGGCTGTGCGAGATGTCCGCGGACATCAACCGTGTGGACGCCCGTGTGGACGATGTCGTCCACCAGTTGAGGGATCTGCGCCGGAGCCGTAACCGCCGCTGATCTGTCGTTGATCCACCGCTGATCCATTGCTGTGGTCCGCGTCCGTCCGCCGTACTTCCGCGGGCGGACGTGGGCCATGTCGCCAATATTCGGTGGCGGCACGTCGTCGCCCGGGGCACAGTAGTTATGTCGGAAGTTCGGGCAGTAGTTCTGTCGGAACATACCTCCAGGACCGGGAGCGGAACACGGCGACGACCGGGATTCCGAGTCCGTCGAGTTCCCAGCAGGGCAGCACCGCGCAGGCACCGGAGTAGCCATCACTGCTCCGTGCTGCCGCCGGCGCGCTGCCCAGGGGCGGCCGCTTCGAGCGCGCATCCGCGCGGGCCGCCCCTCCCGGAGGATTGGCCGAGCCGTACGGCAGCGACACGCACGGCAGTGACACGCACAGCGCTCGGGCCGGACAGCACCTAACCGAGCAGCAGCCTCTCCAGCACCACCGCGATGCCGTCGTCGCCGTTCGACGCCGTGATCTCGTCGGCCACGGCCTTCAGTTCCTCGTGTGCGTTCGCCATCGCCACACCGTGCCGCGCCCATGCGAACATCGGGATGTCGTTGGGCATGTCGCCGAACGCGATCGTGTCCGCCGCCGTGACGCCGAGGCGCCGCGCCGCCAGCGAGAGTCCGGTGGCCTTGTTCAGACCCAACGGCAGGATCTCCACCACTCCGGCTCCCGCCATCACCACATCCACCAGACTGCCGACGGTTTCCCGCGCGACCCGCGCCAACGCGTCGTCGTCCAGCTCCGGGTGCTGGATGTACACCTTGTTGAGCGGTGCCGCCCACACCTCCGCCGGGTTGTCGATGAAGACCGCGGGAAGCTCGCCGTCCAGCATCCGGTAGCCGGGGCCGATCAGGACCTCGCCGTCGAGACCGTCCCGGCTCGCGGCCAGCGCCAGCGGGCCGGTCTCCGCCTCGATCTTGGCCAGCGCCAGCCCGGCCAACTGCCGGTCCAGCGTCACCGACGTCAGCAGCCGGTGCTCACCGGCGTGGTAGAGCTGCGCTCCCTGGCCGCACACCGCGAGACCCTCGTATCCCAGGTCGTCCAGGATGTGCCGCGTCCAGGGCACACCACGCCCGGTGACGATGATGTGCGCGGCGCCCGCCGCCGTAACAGCGGCAAGCGCCTCACGGGTGCGTAGGGAGACCGTGTCGTCGTCACGCAGCAGTGTGCCGTCGAGGTCGGTCGCGACCAGCTTGTACGGGAACGACGCCACGGACGATGGCGACAGCGGAAGCGGCGCCGACGACGACGCCGAGTCGGGGCCGGTGCTCACTTGGCGATCGGCTCCAGCACCTCACGGCCGCCGAGATACGGACGGAGCACCTCGGGCACCCACACCGAACCATCGGCCTGCTGGTGGTTCTCCAGGAGCGCCACGATCGTGCGCGGTACGGCGCAGAGCGTGCCGTTCAGCGTCGCCAGCGGCTTGATCTGCTTGCCGTCCCGCATCCGGACAGAGAGCCGGCGGGCCTGGAAACCGTCGCAGTTCGACGCGGAGGTCAGCTCGCGGTACTTGCCCTGCGTCGGGATCCACGCCTCGCAGTCGAACTTGCGCGAGGCCGACGCGCCCAGATCACCGGTCGCCACATCGATCACCTGGAAGGGCAGCCCCAGAGCGGTCAGCCACTGCTTCTCCCACTCCAGCAGCCGCCGGTGCTCGGACTGCGCGTCCGCCGGGTCGATGTACGAGAACATCTCGACCTTGTCGAACTGGTGGACCCGGAAAATGCCCCGGGTGTCCTTGCCGTACGTACCGGCCTCGCGGCGGAAGCACGGCGAGAAGCCCGCGTACCGCAGGGGCAGCTTGTCGGCCTCGATGATCTCGTCCATGTGGTACGCGGCGAGCGGCACCTCCGACGTACCGACCAGGTAGTAGTCGTCCTTCTCCAGGTGGTACACGTTCTCCGCGGCCTGGCCCAGGAAGCCCGTGCCCTCCATGGCGCGCGGGCGGACCAGCGCCGGCGTCAGCATGGGGATGAAACCGGCCTCCGTGGCCTGTGCGATCGCCGCGTTGACGAGGGCCAGCTCCAGCAGCGCGCCGACGCCCGTCAGATAGTAGAACCGCGAGCCGGAGACCTTGGCGCCGCGCTCGACGTCGATGGCGCCCAGCGCCTCGCCCAGCTCCAGATGGTCCTTGGGCTCGAAACCTTCCGCCGCGAAGTCCCGGATCGTGCCGTGCGTCTCCAGGACGACGAAGTCCTCCTCGCCACCCACCGGGACATCGGGGTGGACGATATTGCCGAGCTGGAGGAGCAGGCGCCTGGCCTCCTCGTCCGCCTCGTGCTGCTCGGCGTCGGCCGTCCTGACGTCGGCCTTGAGCTGCTCCGCCTTCTTGAGCAGCTCGGCCTTCTCCTCGGCGGACGCCTTGGGGATCAGCTTGCCGAGGGATTTCTGCTCGGAGCGCAGCTCGTCGAAGCGGACGCCGGACGACCTGCGCCGCTCGTCGGCGGAGAGCAGGGCGTCGACAAGGCCGACGTCCTCTCCACGGGCGCGCTGGGAGGCGCGAACACGGTCGGGGTCCTCACGGAGCAGGCGAAGGTCAATCACCCCACCAGGCTACCGGTGCGCGCCGACACCGCCCCACCCGATATCAACAGGCGCGTCCCTTTGTCTGAATTGCCGTAATTGGGAAATCTGTCGGGAAATCCCGCGCCGGCCGTCTGTCGTTCGTCAATAAAGAGGGTTCAATTCGCCGGAACGAAGCACTCGGCGGTTGTCCACTTGACTCACTTCCCTTGCGGGGAAGGCGACTTGAGCTCCGAGCGCCGAGCGTTGTCCACAGCGATACACAGGGTCATGCAAGTTATCCACAGGCTGTGTGAGTGATCTGTGGATTGCGGAAATGAGCGCTCTGTGGGCCGGGCGCGGGCCGAAGAAATTCCCTCGTAAACCGGCTCCACACACTCATTCGGGTGGGAATTGCCCGCTCCGACGAGTTGATCGCTGGACTTCGGCTGACGCGGGCCAGGGAGAGCCCTGTGGATGGACATCAGTGACTGGAGCGATTTGTCGACCCATGCGGCCGTGGTTGTCGACTTGTCCCCAGGTCGAGAAGCATGCCTGTGGATAACTCTGGGCTGTGTCCACAGGACCCACAGGCGCGTGGCAACCTCGAAGCGCCCGAGCCGTCACACCCGAGCCGTCAGGCGCGGCCGTCCTGGCTGCGTGCCAGCCACTCCGCCGCCTCGATGAACTCCGTGTCCGAGGTTCCCGGCCGCAGTGTCGACACATCGGCCGCCGACATGCCCGCCCGCGGGTACGAGCCGAGGAAGCGCACCTTGGGACAGATCCGCTTCAGCCCCATCAGGGCCTCGCCCACCCGCCGGTCCGAGATATGGCCCTCGGCGTCCACGGCGAAGCAGTAATTACCGATGCCCGCGCCGGTCGGCCGCGACTGGATCAGCATCAGGTTGACACCGCGTACGGCGAACTCCTGGAGCAGTTCGAGCAGCGCGCCCGGATGGTCGTCGCCCATCCAGATGACCACCGAGGTCTTGTCCGCGCCGGTCGGCGCCGAAGGGCGCGCGGGCCGGCCCACGAGGACGAAGCGCGTCTCCGCGTTCTCCGCGTCGTGGATCTCGGTGACCAGCGGTTCCAGACCGTATGTGGACGCCGCGAACTCGCCCGCGAAGGCCGCGTCGAACCGGCCCTCCTGCACCAGCCGCGCGCCGTCCGCGTTCGACGCGGCCGACTCCCACACCGCGTCCGGGAGCTGGCTCCGCAGCCAGTTGCGTACCTGCGGCTGGGCGACCGGATGACCGGTCACCGTCTTCACGTCGGAGAGTTTCGTCCCGGGCCGTACGAGCAGGGCGAACGTGATCGGCAGCAGCACCTCGCGGTAGATCATCAGCGGCGCGCCGGAAGCCAGCTCGTCGAGCGTGGCGGTGACACCGCCCTCCACCGAGTTCTCGATCGGTACGAGTGCCGCCGCGGCGTCGCCGTTCCGTACGGCGTCGAGAGCCGTCGGTACGGACACCATGGGGACGAGTTCGCGGGTGGCGGCTTCCGGGAGCGTACGGAGGGCGGCCTCCGTGAAGGTGCCCTCGGGGCCCAGATACGTGTAGCGCGTGGCCGACATACGGTCACCCTAATGGCCCGGCGCGACTCACGACTCCTGAGCGCGCGCCGGGGGCTGGTGCCGGCGCTCAGGACTCCAGCAGCCGCTGGCCCACGTACTCTCCCTGCCGCGCGCCACCGGGCACTGCGAACAGTCCGCTCGCCTCGTGGCGGATGAACGCCGACAACGCGTCTCCACGGTCGAGCTTGCGCTGCACGGGTACGAATCCCTTGAGCGGATCGGCCTGCCAGCAGACGAAGAGCAGCCCCGCGTCAGGGGTCCCGTCCGCCCCGATTCCGTCGTGGAAGGAGAAAGGACGGCGCAGCATCGCGGCCCCACCGTTCGCTTCCGGCGTCGAGATCCTGGCGTGCGCGTTGGCGGGTATGACGGGGCTGCCGTCGGCTCCCAGCCGGTCGAGGTCCGGCTCCGTTGTCTCCGTGCCGCCCGTGAGCGGAGCGCCGTCGGCCTTGCGGCGGCCGATGACCTGCTCCTGCTTGCCGAGCGGGAGCTTCTCCCAGTCGTCGAGGAGCATACGGATACGCCGTACGACGGCGTAGGAGCCGCCCGCCATCCAGGCCGGGATGCCGGCCGCCGGCGCCGCCGGGACGAAGATCCGCCGGTCGAAGTCCGGCTCGGACGGCTTGGGGTTGCCTGTGCCGTCGATCTGGCCCATCAGATTGCGGCTGGTCATCGGCTGCGGTGTCGCTCCGGGCGAACGGTTGAAACCGTTCATCTGCCAGCGCACCCGCGCCGCCGCGCCCGCGTCCTTCTGGAGCGTACGCAGGGCGTGGAAGGCGACCAGGGCGTCGTCGGAACCGATCTGGATCCACAGATCGCCGTTGCTCCGCCGGGCGTCGAGCCGGTCGGAGGAGAAGGCGGGCAGCGGGTCCAGAGCGCTGGGACGCTGGTCGGCCAGGTCCGTACGGTCGAAGAAGGTACGGCCGAAACCGAAGGTCACGGTGAGCGAGGAAGGCCCGGCGTCCAGGGCGATACCGGTGTCGCCGTCGGCGTCCGGGCCTCCGGCCGGTTCGCCGGCCATCATCGCGCGCGCCGACTCCGACCAGCGGCGCAGCAGCGCGGCGGCCTCCTTCCGCCCGGCACCCGGGGCCAGATCGAAGGCGACGAGATGGCCGCGGGCATGCATCGGGGTGGTGATACCGGGCTGGTGCGCGCCGTGGAAGGGGACCGACTCCGCGCCGAGCGTGGTCAGCGCCGTCGCCGGCTCGGGACGGCTCGCCGCGTACGCACCGGCCCCGCCCACCGCTCCGAGCGCCAGTCCGGTGGCCCCGGCGGCGCTCGCGGTGCCGATCAGCCGCCGCCGGGAGATAACGGCGGGCGCGGCGCCGTCCGTCCGCAGCCGGTCGTCGTCCAGGGTGTCCCTGGCCTCCTCCCGAGGATCCTGGGCGGCCCGGGTGTTGCGGTCGTTCCGGTCGTTCCGGTTGTTCCGGTTGTCGTGGTCCTGTTGGGTCTCGCTCACGATGGGTCAGCCGATCTTCACGTTCTTGTCGACAGTTGTCTGGTCGATGTCGGAGGTCCGTACGGTCACCTGGAGCCGCCACTCGCCGGGCATCGGGATCTGTACGCCGTCCGCGCTCCAGTGTCCGGGAGCGAAACGGTCGGGGACGATCGGCAGTGGGCCGATCTGCTCTGCCGTGAGCGTGAAGGCGGCCTTCACCTCGGGCACGTCCAGGGGCTTTCCGTCGGCGCCGTCGACATAGATGTGCATCACATTGGCGCCGGAGCGGCCGGGGTCGAGAGTCAGCCGGATGGTGCCCTTGCCGTTCTGGCCGCCGGTGTCGAAGGGCATACGGACATTGACGGGACCCGCGCTCGCGGGAGCCTCGGCCACGGTGCCGCCGGTGCGGCTCGCTTCCAGCTCGGCGGTACGGCCCGGCTCGGTGGACGTCAGTACGGTCGTGACGGCGAGGAGCACCACGGCGACTCCGGCCTCGGCCAGTACGGAACGGCGCAGTCCGGTTCGCGCCGGATCGGCGTCGCGGAGGCGCTTCTGGCGTGCGCTCGCCAGTGCGGCTCTTTGCCGGGCGAGTTGGGTAGCTCTCTGACTGTCATCAACCACAGCCGTCGCGGTGACGGTGTCGGAACCGGTTCTCCCCCCGGTCTCCGATTCCGCCTCCACCTCGGCTTCCGCCTTGATCCCGGTGTCCGCCTCGATCTCGGTGTCCGCCTCCGCCACGGTCTCCAACTGCCCGTCCACCGCCGTCTCTTCCGCCAGCCGTCCCGTCCACCGCCGTGAGAACCAAGCGATTGCGACCAGCACAGCCACGAGTCCGACCTTGACCAACAGGAGCTGCCCATATGACGTTTCCCAGAGCGCCGACCACGATCCGACCTGACGCCAGGACTGGTAGAGCCCGGTCGCGGCGAGCACCACGACGCTGAGAAAGGCGGTGCGGGAGAAGCGCCGTACCGCCGTGCTGTCGATGAAGGGCGCCCGGTAGAGGGTGACGAGCAGCGCCGTGAGCCCGCCGAGCCAGACCGCCACCGCCAGCAGATGCAGGACGTCCACCGGCATGGCGAGACCGGTTTGTATCCCGGTCGAGGCGTGTTCGGACAGCGCCCAGGTGGCGGCGATCCCGGCCGCGACGACCGAGCCGCCCATGGCGAGCCCGAAGGTGAGGTCCTTCCGCTCCTTGCTCTCCTCCTCGTCACGGGGCGACTCCCTCTTGGCGTACGCGCCGAAGAGGACGGCGACAAAGAGCGCCGCCGCGCCGAGGAGCAGCAGCCGGGAGACGAGCGCCGCTCCGGTCTTGGTGGCCAGGACGTCCTGGAGCCCGTCGAGATCGAAGGCGTCGCCCAGTTCGCCGGAGCCGGTGTACGGATTGCGCAGGAGCAGCAGGACGAGTGTGGCGGCGGTGAGGGCGAGCCAGCCCTGGACGACAAGCCGTTGCAGTGGCCGTACGGACGCACCGCGCTGCCAGCAGCCGAGTACGAAGGCGGCGCCGCCGACGAGCAGGATGAAACCGGCGTACGAGATATAGCGCGCCGCACCGTACAGCGTGCCGACCAGTCCGCCGCCGGCCTCCTCGGTGGGCACGGTGGCGGTGGTCTCGGAGGGCGCTCCGATGGAGAAGGTGAAGGCGCCGGAGACGGGATGACTGTCGGCGGAGACGGCCTGCCAGGCGACGGTGTAGGTGCCGTCGGGCAGTCCGGGACGCAGGTCGACGCCGTACCGCACGGCGCCTGTCTCGCTCAGATCGCGGATCTTGCCCGTGTCCGCGCGTTTGCTGGTGGGATCGAGTACACGGATGGAGTTGTCGCCCATGGCGATCTGTTCGGAGAAGGTGAGGGTGATGTCCTTGGGAGCGGAAACGACCACCGCCCCGTCCTCGGGGCTGCTCCCGGTCAGCGCGGCATGCGCCGACGCCGTGCCGGAGAGCACGGTGAAGACGGTGCCGAGCAGCACCGTGGTGATGAGCAGCAGGCGCATCAGGAGTGCTTGCCCGGGTGCTTGCCCGAAGCGCGGGGCGATGGCTGTCATGGCGTCTCAGTCCCTCATTGCTGGGCCGGGTTGTAGGTGGTCTCCTTCACGGGAAGTTCGACCGCGATGGGATCGCCCTTCTCGAAGTGCAGTTCGATGTTGACGTTCTCCCCCTGCTGGGGGCGGCGCTTGATGTCCATGAACATGATGTGGCTGCCGCCGCGTTCGAGATCCAGCTCGCCGCCGGCCGGGATGTCGAAGGACGTCACCTCCATCATTTTCTGGTTCTCGGTCTTGTGGATGGTGATGTCGTCGGAGAGGTCACCGGTGACGGAGGTGAGCTTGTCGGCGCCGCCGCCTTTGTTGGTGATGACGAGAAAGCCGGCCGCGAGGTCGCTGACGGGCTGGGGCATATAGGCGCTGCTGACGGACAGTTCGGGCTGCTCGGACGAGCCGCCGCCGGAGGAACAGCCGGTCAGTGCCAGCGTGGCCGTGAGACCGATGGCGACCGCGAGTCCAAGTACGGGTGCAGGTGCGGGCGCGAGCGGAGTGCGGCGGTTCACGGGGTCTCGCCCTTGATGATCTTCGGCAGATCCTTGGCGTAGTCGTCCGCGGAGGCGTCCTCGCCGTAGAGGACATAGCCGGCATCGGTCTTCGGCGAGAAGGCGATGACCTGCGCGCCGTGCATGGACACCACGCTGCCGTCCTTCTCCTTCGTCGCCGGGTCGATACCGATGCCCAGTTGACGGGCGCCCGCCTGGATCGTCGGAAAGTCACCGGTGAGTCCGACGAAGGACGGATCGCCCGCGCTCGGCAGCCACTTGGCGAGTTCGGCGGAGGTGTCACGCTCGGGATCGGTGGTGACGAAGACGACCTGGAGCTTGTCCTGGTCGGCCTTGGGAAGCGACTTTCTGGCGATGGCGATGTTGCTCATCGTCAGCGGGCAGACGTCCGGGCAGTTGGTGTAGCCGAAGTAGATCAGCGTCGGCTTGCCCTTGGTCCGCTCGCGGAAGTCGTAGTCCTTGCCCTTGGTGTCCTTGAGGACGAGGTTCGGCTTCTCGAAGGGCTGGTCGAGCACCGTTGCCGCTTTGGTCTTCTCCTGGACGGAGACATCGGCGATCGATTTCGTGGAGTCGTCACCGCTGCCGCAGGCGGTCAGGGCGAGCGCCGCGGCCACCGCGAGGGCGGCGGCCGAGGTCAGGGTTTTCTTGCGCATGAAGGGAGTTCCTGGTCGTGGAGTACGGGCACCGGGCACGCGGGGCCGGGGAGTTCCGGCCTCGCGTGCCTCGGACGCCTCGGATACATGGAGCCTGACGCGTCAGCCGTGCTGCGGCCGTATGTCAGGCAGCAGTTGGGATACGGGTCGGGCCGCGGTCGGGCGGTGCGTCAGGCCGTACGACGTCGGCCGGCCAGGACACCGAAGGCCACGCCGGCGACACCGACGGCAATGCCGACGATGCCCAGAACGCGGGCGGTGGTGTCGCTGCTGTCGGCGGAGGCCGTCTCGGTCTTCGCGTCGTCGGCCGCGCTCGCGGCCTTCGTGTCGCCGTGGTCCGAGGCCGTCTCGGCGCCGGCCTGGTCCGCCGTACCGCCGTGTTCGTCGCCCGTGGCCGCGGTGAGCTTCAGGACGGGCGCGGGGCTCTCCGGCTCCGCCGCGCCTTCCTTGGGCTCCTCGATCCAGCGGACGACGTCCTTGTTGTCGTACGTCTGGATGGCCTTGAACACCAGTTGGTCGGCGTCCTCGGGAAGCTGTCCGACGGAGAGCGGGAACTGCTGGAACTGCCCGGGGCCGATCTTGCCGCCGTCCGCGGTCCAGGTGACCTTGGAGACCGCCTCGGTGATCGTGTTGCCGTGCATCTCCAGCGGCTTGGCGAGCTTGCTCTTGGTGACATCGATCTTCCAGCCGGGCACGGGCTGCGGCATCACGGACGCCAGTGGGTGGTCGGTGGGGAAGTTCACTTCGAGCTTGGTGGTGGAGGCGTTGTCGCGCTCGTTGGGGACCTTGAAGTTGATCGTGGCATAGCCGCCCTTGGCGGCCGGGCCCTGCGGCTGGACGCTGACATGCGCGGAGGCGGGGCCCGCCAGCAGCAGAAGAGCGGTCGCGGCGATACCGCCGGCGACGGAGAGACGAGTGAGGTTCTTGGCCGCGGATCCTGAGGAGGAGGCGGAGAACGTTGAGAACACGGAACACTCCACGGTGTGGGGAGAAGAGGTGATCGGGCGGCGCGACATCACTCCCCGTCCGGCACGGCCGTAGAGACGTACGGACGTAGCAGCATGAGCACGTAAGCGCGTAACCACGTAAGAACGCGTGGATGTGCGGACGTGCCGGAGTGCGGACGTGCGGAAGTGGGAAATGCGTCGCGTCAGGCTGCGAGAGCGAGGACCGCCGGAGGGCCGCGCCTGATCACCGTGTGCTGGAGTGTCTCCCCGGCAGGCACCGGAAGAGTGGCGTACGAGATACGCGGAGCGCGTGTCTCGGGAGCGTGCGCGCCGGTCAGCCCGGCGCGCAGGGCCCGTACGAGCGCGAGGGCCGCACGCAGGGCGCGCAGCGTCGCACTCTCCGTCACCTCACTGATCCCGTGCGCCGAGAGCTGAGTGAGCCGCAGCAGCGCGAGATCTCCGCGGCGCAGCACCCAGCCCATCGCGAGGGCGACCAGCAGATGCCCGAGCACCATCGGCAGGGAGGGCAGCAGCCCGTCGACGGAGGTCTGTACGGAGTGTCCGGCCGCCGAACCGGAGGCCGAACCGGAAGCCGAGGACGAGCCCGCGGCTCCGATCGCGCCCATCAGATGCTGATGGGCGCCCGCCATCGACGCCATCGCCCCGGAGCCCGTAGCCGCGGCTCCATCCGCAGCCGCCGCGGCACCCGTGCCCATGTCCATGCCCGAACCCGCCGGGTTGAGCCCCGCGTTGGCCACGATCCGCTGTGCGTCGACCGTGCTCAGCGAGGCCGGGCCCGCTCCGCAGACCAGTTTCGCGGCCAGTCTGATCAGCGCGTCATCGGTCCCGGCCGGCACCGTGAGATGCCGCTGACCGATGCCGAACAGACTGTGCAGAGCGAGCTGTCCGGCCGTCAGGGCCAGCACGATGGACGGTGTCGACCGCGCGCGTCCGGCCAGCGGAGCCGCGACGGCGAAGACCGCCAGGAAGCTGAGGAGCAGAGTCCACCAGGGGACCGGGGCACAGGAGGCCAGCACATGTCCGGTCGCCGACAGCACGACACAGACCGCGGTGAACACCGCGGCCCTCAGCAGCCGCGGAGCGGCTCCGGCGCGTACGAGACGAGCAGACATGGCCGGGTCATCATCGCACTGCGCCTCCGGCCGCCGTAGGGCAGGTCCGGAAGGTCGCTCTCCGCCCCATACGCGCTGCCCTATACACCGCCATGCGCCGCGTTCGCGTCCGCCGAATGAGGGTTATCACGTCAACCGCGCGCTTACGGGCTCCCATGGAGGGCAAATGGAGGGCAATACGTATCGGTATGTCGAGCCGCAGCCAGAAAGGCTGGAGCATGAGCATCTGGTGGTCTCTCCACTTGCGGCGCGAAGCCGCGAGCGTTCCGCTCGCCCGTCATCTTCTGCTCGGTGCCATGGAGACCGCGGGGGTCGATCCCGAGGTCTCCTTCGATCTCTCGGTCGCCCTCAGCGAAGCCTGTGCGAATGCCGTCGAGCACGGCGGTACGGGTGAGGACAGCGGTGACGGCGGTGACAGCGGGGACGGACGTTCCGCCCGATCGCCCGGGGCATACCGGGTGACCGCGTATCTGGACGGCGAGCGTTGCCGTATCGAAGTGGCCGATTCCGGCCCCGGGTTTTCCACCCGGCGAGTGGTGCGCCGCCCTGTGCCACCGCCCGCTCCCACCGCCGAGAGCGGCCGAGGGCTGGGTCTGATCGAACAGCTCGCCGATCATGTGCATTTCCGCAATAAACCCGGGCACGGCGCGGTGGTCAGCTTCGACAAGATCCTCAAATGGCGGGAGGACGCCCTGCTCAGAGCCATGTGAGCCCGAGCAGCGCGCCCTCCGCCATGCCTGCTTCAGCCGTCGGTCTGCCTCAGCCTCATGCCTGCCTCAGCCGTCAGGCCTGCTCAGCTGCCAACCTGCTTCAGCTGTCAGGTCTGCTGCTTCAGCCGTCAGCTCTGCTTGAGGCCCGCCATCCAGGCCTCCACCTCGTCGGCCCGGCGCGGCAGCGCCGCCGACAGATTCCGGCTCCCGTCCTCCGTGACGAGGATGTCGTCCTCGATCCGGACACCGATACCGCGGTACTCCTCGGGCACGGTCAGATCATCGGCCTGGAAGTAGAGCCCCGGCTCGACCGTGAGGCACATCCCCGGCTCCAGCGTCCCGTCCACGTACACCTCCCTGCGCGCCGCAGCGCAGTCGTGCACATCCAGACCGAGCATGTGGCCCGTGCCGTGCAGCGTCCAGCGGCGCTGGAGGCCCAGCTCCAGGACCTTCTCGACCGGCCCTTCGAGCAGACCCCACTCCACGAGCTTCTCGGCGAGGACACGCTGCGAGGCGTCGTGGAAGTCGCGGTACTTGGCGCCGGGCTTCACCGCTGCGATACCGGCCTCCTGGGACTCGTACACCGCGTCGTAGATCTTCCGCTGAAGCTCGCTGTAGCGGCCGTTGATCGGCAGCGTGCGCGTGACATCGGCCGTGTAGAGGGTGTGCGTCTCCACACCGGCGTCGAGCAGCAGCAGATCGCCGGAGCGTACGTCGCCGTCGTTGCGCACCCAGTGCAGGGTGGTGGCATGCGGTCCCGCCGCGCAGATCGAGCCGTAACCGATGTCGTTGCCCTCGACGCGGGCGCGCAGGAAGAATGTTCCTTCGATATAGCGCTCGCTGGTCGCCTCCGCCTTGTCGAGGATCTTCACGACGTCCTCGAAGCCGCGCACGGTGGAGTCGACGGCCTTCTGGAGCTCGCCGATCTCGAAGTCGTCCTTCACGGCGCGCGCCTCGGAGAGATAGATGCGCAGCTCCTCGTCGCGCTCCGCCGTCACCTTGTCGGTCAGCGCGGCCTCGATGGAGGCGTCGTGCCCACGGACGTTACGGACCGGGCCCGTCGCCTCCTTGAGGACGGCGGCCACCTTCCGTACGTCCTTGGCCGGGATGCCCAGCAACTGCTCGGCCTCGGCGAGGGAGTGCCGGCGGCCGACCCACAGCTCGCCCTGGCCGTCGAGCCAGAACTCACCGTTCTCCCGGTTGGAGCGCGGCAGCAGATAGACCGTCGCGTCGTGCCCGCCGTCCTTCGGCTCCAGTACGAGAACGCCGTCGTGGGTCTGGTCGCCGGTGAGATACGTGTACTCGGTCGAGGCGCGGAAGGCGTACTCGGTGTCGTTGGACCTGGTCCTGAGGTTGCCCGCGGGGATCACCAGGCGCTCGCCGGGGAAGCGCGCGGAGAGCGCGGCGCGGCGCGCGGCGGTGTGGGACGCCTGTGCGATCGGCTCCAGGCCGTGCAGCTCGGTGTCGGCCCAGCCGGACTTCATGATTTCTGCGAGCTCTTCGGACACGCCCGGGTTCAAACCGTTCTTCCTTGTCTTGATCGGTTCTTCTTCGGTCTCCGGGATCTCCGGTTCCGGGGTTTCCGGGGTCTCCTGGGCGAGCTCGTCAGCCACGTCTTCTCCTCATAAGGTCATGAATCCAGAACATCCTTCCCATCGTATGTGTGAGGGGAAGGCCGCCCGGTGTCCCTGTGCGGAATCCATCGGCACCGGATAAGACCGGATAAGACCAGGCGAGACCGAATGAGAACCGGGTGAGACCGGGGGTGAGACCGGGCGAGATCAGTCGAACCGGGCGGCGAGCAGCACCACGTCCTCGGCGCTGTCGGGATTCCACGCGCCTTCGGCGTTTCTGCCGCCCGGACCGCCCGGACCGCCCGGCCCGCCCGGACCGTCAGGCCCGCCCGGCAGTACGGTCCGCAGTACGTGGTCGGCGACCGCTCCCGGATCGTTCCTGGCGGACGGCGGGACGCTCGCCGCCGCCCCGTGCAGCCGCGCGTAGGCCCGGTCCATGGGATCGCCGGTGCGCCGCAGGAGTCCGTCCGTATAGAGCAGCACCGTTTCGCCGGGCGCGGGCCACAGCTCCACGCTGGGCGCCTCCCAGCAGGCGAGCATCCCGAGCGGCGCGGACAGGGTCGTCTCGACGAACTCGGTACGCCGGTCGCCGACGATCAGCGGCGGCGCGTGTCCGGCCCCGGCCAGCAGGATCTTGCCCTGGGCCGGTTCGGCGTACGCGAAGAGGGCCGTGGCCGTACGCGCGGGCTCGGTCAGCCGCAGCAGCAGCTCCAGATCGGAGAGCACGGCGACCGGATCCTCGCCCTCCATCACGGCGTACGCGCGCAGCGAGGCGCGCATCCGTCCCATCGCGGCCACCGCGCCGGGCCCGGAGCCGCTGACCGAGCCGACGGACAGGCTCACGGCGCCCTCGGGCAGCGGGAGCGCGTCGTACCAGTCACCGCCGCCGTACGGGCCTGTCCGATGGCGTGCGGCGAGCTGGATGCCGGGGATCCGTGGGAGCCGGCTGGGGAGCAGTTCCTCGGCGATGGTGGCCACGCGGGTACGGGCGCGCTCCAGCTCCAGCAGCCGGGAGAGATGCTGGCTCGCGTACCGCGTGTAGAGACCGACGAGATGGCGCTGGCGTTCCACCGGTTCGGCGGGTTCGTCGTACAACCAGACAGCGGCCCCGAGCCGCCCGGACACGGCGCTGGATACGGGACCGGACACGGCACTGGACACCGTGCTGGATACGGGACCGGACGCGGCGCCGCCGGACGCGAGACCGGACGCGGCACCCGTATGGGTTCCCGTACCGGCGACCAGCGGTACCGCGTAGCTGGCGCCGTATCCGAGCCGCACCGCGACCTCGCGCTGACGCGGGTCCAGTTCCGTGTCCCGGAGCAGATCGGGAGAGGCCACCGGCTCGGTCCGCGCGGTAGGACCGTCCAGGAGCCGGCCGTACGAGGAGGCGCGGCGCGGCACGGTCTCCAGATGGCCGAGATCCGCATGCGTGAGCCCGAGTCCGAGGGTGGTGCCGGGGCCCAGACCGTCGGCCGGTTCGAGTACGACCAGCCCTCGGCGGGCGCCGACGAGGGCGGCTCCGGCGCGCAGCAGTTCCTTGAGCGCGCTGTCCAGTGAGCCGGTTCCGGCCAGACGTTCGGTGAGTTCATGCAGGGTGGTCAGATCGGAGACCCAGCCGGCCAGCCGGTCCCGGATCAGCGCGCCGGGCGCGGCGGGAAGGTCGTCCAAGGGCGGGCCAGTGTGCGCGGGGGCCGGAACCGTGGAATCGATTCCAGCCACTTTCGGCATGTTCGGGGCGCTCATGGCAGTCGGCTTTCCGACGGGTGCGTTTCACTCAATAGCATCGCAAACCCCTAGGTCATTCCGCGCGGCTACCCATGTATCCACATGTACACGTACAACTAAGGCAATGTCCAGCATTGTCCGGGCGGAACGGCCGGTGTCCTGAGACGTTCAAGTTGGCAGAAAAATTACCCCCCTGACCAGGTTTTGCGATCGACTGAGGGCGCTCAACAGGGGGTCCTTCAGGGATGAGTTCGAGTTCGGCCCGGTTGGAGCGTCATTCCGAACGTGATGGGTACGTAAACGGTGACGGACAGGGGCAGTTGGGACCGCCCCGGAACCTGGCGGCAGGACCGGGCGTCTTAACCGCCGTAGGTCACACCTCATCCCCCCGGAGTGGCGAGAAAAGCACAGCGGGACAGAGCGGGACAGTAAGCGCCATGCGCACGCCACCCCTCGCCACATGCTCAACGAAGACAGTCCGTGCCCGGCCCAGGAATGGCGTGATGCGCCCGCGGGTGGGGAGGGGCTGTCCGTGCCTCAGGTACGGGGCGGCCATGCGTCGAAAGTGCGCGCGGTTACTACGCACAGTGATACGCACGGTGAAGTGATGCACACACATGGTGTCAGTGTCATGTGGACCTCGGCGTTCAACGGAAAGGAACGAGCGCTCATGCGCGAGATCCTCGGAAGGCGACGCAGGCTCCGGCGCAAGGGGGGGCCTGCCCAGCTCGACGCGGCGCTCGTCTGCGCCACCGCGTGGAGATGGCCCGTACTCCCGGGCGCCGGTCTCACGGCGGCCGGCGGACGCGGGACACGCGGACTTGGCTGCGCCTGCCCCGACCTCGAGTGCGCCGTACCCGGCGCGCACCCCTTCGATCCCGGTCTGCTCGCGGCGACCACCGACGAGCGCATGGTGCGCTGGTGGTGGCGGAACCGGCCCACGGCCCCGATCGTGCTGGCCACCGGCGGCAGCGCGCCCTGCGCGGTGAGCCTGCCGGCCGTGGCGGGCGCCCGCGCGCTGGTGGAGCTGGACCGGATGGACATCCGGCTCGGACCGGTCGTCGCGACGCCCACGCGCTGGTCGCTGCTGGTGGCTCCGTACACCCTCGAACAGCTCGGTGAGCTGCTGTACGCCAAGGCCTGGGTGCCCAGTTCGCTGCGGTTCCACGGCGAGGGCGGCTATCTGGTGCTGCCGCCTTCCGAGGCGGCAGGCGGACAGGTCCGCTGGGAGCGGGCGCCTCTGGCGGGCTCGGCGGCGCCCTGGCTGCCGGATGTGGAGGCGGTCGTGGACGCGCTTGTCGAGGCGAGCACGAGCGCGCCGGACGGCGGCAGCAGACTCGCGTACTGACGGCGGTCGACGCGTCCCGCACCGGCCCTGGGACGCGTCGCGCCGAGTTCTTCCGGAGCCGGGTTTTTCGGCGCCGGGCTGTACGGCCGGGCTGTACGGAGCCGGGGCTGTCACTCGTACGGGTGCGAGCCGGGCCGAGTTGTACGGGAATTGCGCGCGGCGCCTCTGAGCGGCCCGTTCCATCGATATCTTCGGCCCACCGTCAGCAATTCCCCGGCACTGGCAGGTGGGCCCACCATGAATCTCCGCATGACCGGGCTCACGGCCGTTGTCGTGTTCACCGCACTTCTGCCACTGGCCGCCACCACGGATCTCACGCACACCGTCCGTCCGGCGGAGCCGCGCGCGGACGCCAAGGTGGGAGCCGGCCTTCCGACTGTGTCCGGAACCGACGGGTCCGCCACTGAGGACTCTGTGACGGACGGGACGCCGGTGGCGGGCGATACGGCCGACGGCACGGCAGGCGCTGTTGCGGGCGATACCGCCGACGGGGATGCGGCGGCGCGCACGGCCGAGCGATGTGGGCCTGAAGTCGTCTCTCCCGAAGGGATCGAGGCGCAGACATGTGTACTGACCGAGGGACGCGACACCTGGGCCCGTACCGCCTACCGCAACACGTCGGGCGGTGAACTGCGCGCCGTGCTCAGCCTGATGGGCCCGCGCGGACGCACCGTACTGACACACTGCGTGGCCGCGGTCACGGATGAGCCCGCGACCTGTCAGACGCCTCGTGAACCGTCCCGAGGAACTCGCGCGGAATACACGGCGATCGTGGAGTTCGCGGCCTTGCCGACACCGTCCAGCAGTGACAACGGCGAGGAGATGGGACCTCTGCTGCTGAGGTCCGGGAGTAACTCGTAGGCCACGGAGGGCCGTTGACGTACCGGCCGGGCCCGGGAACGCGGACGCCCGATCGCTGGCGACGGGGGATGCACCAGCGACCGGGCTTCTAGAACGGTAACAAGAGATCGGCAGTTAGCAAATTCGATCCGGCGTATTCGGACAATGAATTACCTGCCGGTACGGGAAGTTGTGACGGGTGGTGTGACTGGTGTCACCGCTCGGCCGGAACCCGTCACAACCGAAGACACCGCCGGTGATCCGGCAGTGATCCGACGATCCGCAGGCGATCCGCCGACGACTCGGGGACCTGCCGACTGCCGATGACATCCCTGGTCAGCTCAGCTCAGCGTCACCTGGCGGTTGGTGAGCCCGCCGCGCGCCCGGCGCTCGTCGCCCGTCAACGGCGTGTCGACGGCCAGCGCCGCCGCCAGCCGCTCGGCGAACTCCGTCGCCGGCTTCTCGCACTCCTCCGCGCCCATCGCGCTCGGCAGGTCCCACACCGGCACCGTCAGCCCGTGCGCCCGGAAGGAGCCGACCAGCCTCGTTCCCTCACCGAGGTTCGACGTGCCCGCGACATGCAGCCGGGCGAGCGCGTCCAGCAACTGCTCTTCGGGGTACGGCATGACCCAGCGGAGGTGGTTCTTCTCCGGCGTCTCGCACCAGTACGCGGCGTCCGTGCCGGAGAGCCGTACGGTCGGGATCGCGGCGGCGTTGGCACGCTCCAGGGAGGCGTTCACCTCGGCCGAGGCATTCTCCGCGTCCGGCACCCAGAACTCGAACCCGGCGTGCACGACAGGCGTGAAATCGGCCTCGGGGTCGAGCAGATCCTGAAGCCGCGGACCATCGGCCGGCACCCGCTGCGCGGCCACGGGATTGCCGGGCTCCGCCGTCAGCGCACGCCGGAGCGTATCGGCGAGATCGCGGCTCAGATCGCCGGACGAGGTGTCGTTCTGGAGCGCGAGCAGTACGGAACCGTCGTCGCGGCGCAGCGCCGGCCAGGCCATCGGCAGTACGGTCGCGAGCGTCACGGACGGCACGCCCTCGGGCAGCCCGTCCTTGAGGGTCAGCCCTGCGGTCGCGGCGGGCACCAGCTCGCGCAGCGCGATCCAGTCGCACTCACCGGCCAGGCCCTCGAAGGGACGCTGGACCAGCTCGGTCACGGCATGCGCTGCGGCCCGGCCGTGGCAGGCCTTGTAGCGACGGCCCGAACCGCACGGGCAGGGCTCGCGGGCTCCCACCACCGGAATCGGTCCATCCTTGAGCTGCGCCGTGGTGGCCTTCGTCTGGGGGCGCTTCTTGGCCATGGTGTGGCTTCTCCCGTAGCGGCGGTGCGATGTCGGCGCGAGCCTAGCCGTACGGACGGACAGTGCGGGGGCCGCGACGCGGCGCGCGAAGGCTCGGCCCGCCGCGCGGCTCGCCGGTGGGCAGCTCAGGCAGGGAGCTCACACCGTCAGGTCACAGCCGGCGGCTCAGGCGGCTCACATGTCAGCCCGCCTCGTCGATCAGCCCGCCTCGTCGAAGGGATCCGCGAAGGCGAGCCCGTCCAAGCCGTCCAGGCCCTCAAGCTCGTCCAGCTCATCCAACTCCAGCTCGTCCGTGTCCGGGCCTGTGACGCGCGTAGCGAAATCATCGCGCCGGTGCACGGCGGCGACTATCACCCACACGGTGACCTCGCCGGACGCGCTGTCCCGTACGCCCCATTCCTGGGCGAGCGCCGAGATGATGTTGAGTCCGCGGCCACCGCGGGCCGTGACCGAGGGTGTCGCGGGTATCGGCCGCGTCGGGCCACCGCCGTCCGTCACCTCGACGACCAGCCGTCCCGCCTTGTCGACGCGCCACTCCGCACGGATGTCGCCGTCGCCGATCTGCTCATGCCCCAGTGGTCTGCCATGCCGGCACGCGTTGCTGACCAGTTCGGAAAGGATCAGTACGGCATCGTCGACCACCGCTGCCGACACTCCGCTGCGGCTCAACTGCTCCCGCATCCGGTGTCGCGCCTCGCCCACGCCCGCAGGGCCATGGGGAACGGCCATGCACGACGACGTGGGCACTTCTTGTGCCACCACAAACGCCACCCCCGAGACCTCCTTCGCCCCACGCCCCGGTGTGGATGCCCCATTGGCCTGGACCGGAAACCGGCCAGGCGAAGGCCTTTGACGCACTCGTAACCCTCGAATACGCATCGAACGCGCCGGTGCACTCCCCGTGCGCTTCTGCTGCACTCCCTGTCACCATTCGGCGCTGTCGTATCGGGCGGATTTATCAGCCAATGTGTCCGGTGGTGCGTATGGCATGTCAGGACGGTGCGTACGGCGTGTGTACGCCGCGTCAGGAAAGACGGCCGAGCTGCGACAGAACCTGTTTGGGGCGATTGGTAATGATCGCTTCCACACCGAGGCGCACACAGAGATCGACGTCTTCCGGCTCATTCACCGTCCAGACATGGACACGGTGGCCCGCCTTGTGCAGCCGCTCGATGTAGTCGGGATGGTTACGGACGATCCGCATCCCGGGACCGGCGATCCGCGCACCGGCGGGCAGCCGCCCGTCACGCAGCCGCAGCGAGAGGAACTGCATCAGATAGACGGTCGGCAGCGTCGGTGCGGCGTCCGCGATCCGGTGCAGCGAGCGCGCGGAGAAACTCATGATCCGTACGGCCGAGTCGTCCGGTGCCGGATCGTTCAGACCGAAGCGTCCCAGCAGGTGCAGCAGCCGCTCCTCCACCTGTCCGGCCCAGCGGGTGGGATGTTTGGTCTCGATGGCCAGCTCGATGGGCCGGCCGGCGTCCGCGATCAGTTCGAGCAGCCGCTCCAGCGTCAGTACGGAGGTGAACTCGCGGTCCCGCCAGTCCGGGCTCTCCTCGCTGTCCTTCCAGGAGCCGAAGTCGAGTGCCGCGAGATCGGCCAGCTCCAGGGCGGAAACGGCACCGCGTCCGTTGGAGGTGCGGTTCACCCGGCGGTCGTGGACACAGACGAGATGTCCGTCGGCGGTGAGCCGTACATCGCACTCCAGGGCGTCGGCGCCGTCCTCGATGGCCTTGGTGTACGCGGCCAGGGTGTGCTCCGGCGCGTCCTCCGAGGCTCCACGGTGGGCGACGACCTGGATGCTGTGCTGTCGTGCTTGGGTCACCGCGTCATGGTGTCATCGTGACGGGCTAGGCGGGTGAACGGATGGGGTTCTCCGGCCGACCGGACCAAGGTGCGATCGTTTTGTCCGAAATAAAGGATGGCGGACAGACGCACAGGTCCTGCTTACAGTGGTCTGACGTGCCGTGGGAAAAGCTGACCGCAGATACTTGCGTACTTGCGCGATCACGGAAACTTGCATGACGGAACTGACTCGCACGGCGGAACTCTGCGGAACTTTTGCCGAAGACTGATGTGGACCCGAGGAGAAAGAGCTGTGAGCACTGAGAACGAGGGCACTGCGGCCCCCGGCGGCCCGTCCGTACCTCCCGTGCCGGATGCCGCTCCCCAGGGCACACCCGCGTCCGGTCCGCGAGAGGCCTGGCAGGAGCCGACGGCGCAGGCGGACCCGCGGACAGGCTCGCAGGGGGGCGCGTACGAGGACGGACAGCACGGGGGCGCGCAGGCGGGCGCGGATGCACAGCCGGGCGCGGGCGCGCAGGCGGGCCATCCGCAGGCGGGCCATCAGGATGGGACGCCCGGTGGGGCGCCGGGTGGTGACTCCGCGGGCGGCCCGAAGGCCGCTCCCGAGTCGGGGCACGCGGCGGACGCCGGCTGGCCCCCGCCTCCGCCCGTAATCCCGTCGTACGCCTCCTACGGAGGCGGCGGGGACGGTTCCGGTTCCGCAGGCGGCGGTGGCGGTGGCGGCGGCCCGCAGTGGGGCGCCCCGGAGCCCGGCCAGGAGCCCCGGCCGGCGCGCAGGCGCCAGGGCGGGCTGATCACCGCGGTGCTCGCTGCCGCGCTGATCGCGGGCGGTATCGGCGGCGGAGTCGGCTACTGGGCCTCGGAGCGCAACGACGACGGCGGGGCCGGTTCGACGACGGTCGCCGCGGCGGACGCTCCTAAGGACGTCAAGCGCGAGTCCGGCACGGTCGCGGCGGTGGCCGCGAAGTCGCTGCCGAGCGTGGTCACCATCGAGGCGCAGGGCGGCAACGGCGAGGGCGGTACGGGCACCGGCTTCGTCTACGACAAGGAAGGCCACATCCTCACCAACAACCATGTGGTGGCCTCCGCGGCGAACGGCGGTGACCTGACCGCGACGTTCTCGAACGGCGACAAGTACGACGCCGAGGTCGTCGGCCGGGCCGAGGGCTACGACGTGGCGGTGGTGAAGCTCAAGAAGGCGCCCCCAGGTCTGACGCCGCTCCCGCTCGCCAACTCCGACCAGGTCGCGGTCGGCGATTCGACGATCGCCATCGGCGCTCCCTTCGGCCTCTCCAACACCGTGACCACGGGCATCATCAGCGCCAAGAACCGCCCGGTCGCCTCGGGTGACGGTTCCGGCGCCAGCAACTCGTACATGAGCGCCCTCCAGACCGACGCCTCCATCAACCCGGGCAACTCCGGCGGCCCTCTGCTGGACGCCCGCGGTGCGGTCATCGGCATCAACTCGGCCATCCAGTCGGCGGGCAGTGGCGGCCTGGGCCAGTCCCAGGCGGGCTCCATCGGCCTCGGCTTCGCCATCCCGATCAACCAGGCGAAGAACGTCGCCGAACAGCTCATCGAGACGGGCCAGCCGGTCTACCCGCTGATCGGTGCCACGGTCACGATGACCGAGGGCGGCGAGGGCGCCACCATCTCGCCCCAGGGCGAAGGCGGCACCCCGGCCATCACCCCGAACGGCCCGGCCGCCAAGGCCGGCCTCAAGGCGGGCGACGTCATCACCAAGTTCAACGACACCCCGATCGACAGCGGCCCCACCCTGATCGGCCAGATCTGGACCCACAAGCCCGGCGACAAGGTCACCCTCACCTACATCCGCGACGGCAAGGAGTCCAAGGTCCAAGTAACCCTGGGCGAACGCAAGGGCGAGAGCTAACCAGCTAGGCTGTTCCCCGCGTAGGCAAGGTGGGTTGCCCGAGCGGCCTAAGGGAACGGTCTTGAAAACCGTCGTGGCAGCGATGTCACCGTGGGTTCAAATCCCACACCCACCGCCCAGGTCAGAGAACTAGCAGGTCAGAGGGCGCGTCTCCGGGATGGAGGCGTGCCTTCTGTGTTTACTCTGTCTCACCCCGGACGCTTGAGTCCCGGCGTTGAACAGTGCGCGTGGGCCATGTGTGGGCCAGGTTCACCCCGTACCGTCGTCGCTCAGCTCCTTGTCGATGAGCTGATTCGAGCGGGCCGTGTGGGAGAGGTGGACGTCGGTTGGGTTTGTCGTATGGGGGCCGTTGTCCGGGATCGAACGGCCTGTAGGCGGTCCGGTGCTTGCCCGCCGGTCGGCGTTGCGGCCGTGGCTTTGATACGGAGAGTGAAAGTATTTGAGGCTAGTCACAGCATTGAGGGCGTGAATAGCCGTATATGTGGGGAGTATGTCGTGGCCGGTGTGGCTACTGAGGGTCAGATACGGTGGCGTCTGTCGCGTCGGCTGGGTGCCGGCGCGTTTCTGGCCTTTCAGCTACCCGGAAGGAGTGAGTGTGAACGCTCGCTTTGGCGTGAGTCGGGCAAAGGCGCTTGCGGTCGCGGCGCTGGCCGCGATCGTCGCCTCGACCGTCCCAGGATCGGCGTCTGCTGCCGCAGACGGAAATCGATCTCGCTCAGAACACTGGGGCGTGATCACCCGTAACACGATCGGCTCTCCCGTCGCCGCTCTGAGGGACGGCCCGTTCGGCTCGTTCGGTGTGCAGGGACCCTCCGCCAGGCCGCCTTATGGGCGCGGCAGCCTGGGAATCGAGGTAGCGGACGACTCCACTTCGCTGAATCCTCCGAGTGAGAAGGTCGATTTCGGCAACGAGGTCGACTTCTTCGGCGATCCGGTGCTGGGCCTGAAGAAGGTCGGTTTCCGCGTCTTCCAGACCAACGAGAACATTGGTTACGGCGGCCCGGAGAACATGCCGAACATCCGGTTCGAGATCGATCCGAATGTGAGCGCGCATCCGGCCGACAACTACTCCACGATGGTGTGGGTGCCGGATGCGGCGCCGGTGACGGACCGGTGGAGCCCGTTCATCGATGCCACCACGACCGGCTACTGGTATCTCACGGGCAACGAGACCTCCTGTACCCAGGCCGCCAGGTGCACCTTCGCGCAGCTCAAGGCCTCGCTCAACGACGGCGGCCCGCGGCCGACCATCTACACCGCCTCGGTGGGCAAGGGCCGCGACTTCATGTGGATCGGCGCTGTCGACGGTCTTCGGATCAATCAGAACATCTACGATTTCGAGGTCGACGGCGTCAAGACGCGTCGCGCCGGCTGACACGCCGGGGCAGGGCAGGTCCGCAGGGCGGGGCCGTAGGGCAGGTCCGAGAGGTATTGGCAGGTGAAAAGGCGCGGCTCCGGATTGGGGTCGCGCCTTTGCGTTGGAATGAGTGCGTTGGTGAGGTGGGGGCGTGGTGTTCTGGTGGTTGTCGTTGTGTCGGCCCGTCGATCGGTGCGTCAGTGATCAGGCCCCGGGAAATTCGAGAGCGTGGGACTCGTGAGGCTCCGGGAGTGTCGCCGAAGCGGGTCTGGTATGTGGCGTACGGGTCCAATATGGATCTGGCGCGATTCTCCTGCTATATCGCAGGCGGTCGGCCGGCGGGCGCGGCCAGGGCGTATCCGGGATGTCGGGACCGCAGATTGCCTGAGGTTTCGGTGCCGGTGGAGCTTGAGGGAGTTGTGTATTTCGCCACCGAGTCGCCGGTGTGGGCGGGCGGAAGGGCGTTTTACGATCCCGAGGCTTCGGGACGGGTATTCGCCAGGGCGCATCTGGTGTCCGCCGAGCAGTTCTCGGACATTGCCGCACAGGAGATGTACCGACAGCCCGGGGCCGATCTGAATCTGTCGCAGGTGCTGAGGCGGGGAAGGGCGGAGCTCGGGAGCGGGCGGTACGAAACGCTCGTATGCCCGGGGACGATGGACGGGCTGCCGGTGCTTACGTTCACCGCTCCATGGCGTGTGCGCGATCTGAGCTGGAACACGCCGTCCGCCTCCTACGTCAAAGTTCTGTGCCGAGGGTTGCTGGAGGCGGGCGCCTGGGATCTTCCTGCCGTCGCGCGCTATATCGCCGCGTGCCCCGGTGCGGCCGGCGCGTGGACCGCTCGTGACATCGCTGAACTCGTCGTGGGGTGAGGTGCGCGGAGGGCGGGCCCCGTCGTACGGCTGTTGTACGACGCGTGCGTTACGGGCGTGCCGTGAGGCGGGCCGCCGAGGCGATGGTGGCGCGCGCCTCGTGTTCGTCCAGCCCTGTCCGTACGGCGGCCTCGACCAGCGGCTCCACGAGCGCGTCACCGAAGCCGTGTTCGTATGCTCGGCAGGCGGCCCAGAAGAGCCGGGTGTTGCGCTGGCCTTCGTGTGCCGCTCGTACGAACTGAACCAGGCCGTCGCCGCGCGCGGGCTGGTCCCGGCGGTGGTTCGGGCGGGCCGACGACGCGACCGGAGGCGTGATCGGAGGCGTGGCCGGAGGAGTGAGCAGGCGCAGCAGCGCACGAGGGCAGGGTGCGGGCGCCAGGCCCTCCGTACCCGGCGCCAGCCGATAGGCGCCGCGCGCCGTGACCGCGCCGGGACCGACCAGATAGCCGCCGGCGCCGCGTACGTCGATTCCGGGAGCGAGCCGGCCGGCGGAGTTGGGCACGACGATGTTCGGCGGGCCCGTCAGCCAGATGTGCCGGCCACCGCTGGGTGTCAGGACGACCACGGTCTCCGGCAGCGTGAACAGATGCTGGAGGGCCAACTGCTGGAGCGCGGCCATCGAGTCCGGGGGCGGGCTGAGGGTTCGGCCGGGAGTCCAGCCGAGGGTTGGGTCCGAGACCGGATTCGGGGTCGGGTCCGAGATCGGGGCTGCGGTCAGGTCCCAGGGTGGGGCGAACGCCGGTCCTGGCGCCCGTCCTGCCCGCCCTGATACCGATCCCGCTCCCGTCCCTGCGGTGACGTCCAGATCGATGCCTATGAGCTGGTGCGGCGGACGCCCGCAGGCGATGCCGTAACCGGTCGCCCAGGGCGCGGCGGCGAAGAGAGCGCGTACGCCGGTGGGATCGGCGGTGGCGTCGTGGACGCCATGGCCCAGCAGCCCGCACTCGCCGCGGCAGCGGATCCGTTCGGGCTCGTCGCGGTGAGGCGAGCGCAGGGCCGGGAGCTTGGTGGGGGACAGAGGGATGACGGGGAGCCCACGTTCGGCGGCGGACAGCGCGTGAGCGAGGGCCAGGGTGGCGGGGTGCCGGGCGGTGGTGGCCATGCTTCTATGTTCGTACAAGCGTTCGAAGAAGGGAAGAGGGGATGGCGACCGTGCCCTCGGCGGGAGGCTCTGAGGAGGTCGTGGTGAAACGATTCGCCTCTTCCGAGGAGCGGCTTACGGAGGCCGGCTCGCTGTCCCTGGCCTTGGGGACTTGTCGATACCTTGGGGGTGAACCATGGATTTGGGAGCGCATAGGGGTTTATCGACTTGTCCTCACGCTTGCGAGGGAATCAGCGACTCCGGGGTGGTTCGCGAGGGATTCGGTGGGCAATTCTGAGGTCGCGACGTCGTCACAACGACCGAGGCGGTCGGCCAACTGCCTTGGAAACACCCGTACTTCGTTCCTGGAGGAACTGACATGGCAAGCTTCCGTACCGCTCGTGCCTTTGCCGCTGTCGCCGCCCTGCCCCTCGCCGCCGCGCTCTTCACCGGCGTGGCCCAGGCCGACGACGACGCCTTCTCCGACAACGAGTGGAATGCGAGCGTCGCCACGCTGGTCGGCAGTGGCGTGGGTGGTCACAACTTCGGCAACTCGACGACCACGCAGCAGGTGGCGACCGGTGCCGGCGCGTCCAACCAGAACAACACGGCCAACGTGATCGGTGCGGGCTTCACGACCATCGACCAGTCCAACGAGAACATCGCGGTGAACTTCGCCCGCCACTGGTGACATAGGGCCCGACGGGGGTGTGACCGAGGGGTGATGTTCTGCGCGGCGGCACTTCGGTGCCGTCGCGCAGTCCGTTGTGGGGCGGCGCGCGCACACTTTGCTGTCCAACTGTCCAACTGTCCAACTGTCCGGCGTCCGGCTGCCCGGCTGTCCGGGTTGTGTTCGTGCTGCGGGTCCGGCTGCTCGTGCCGTGTTCGTCGCCGCGTCCGCAGCCGTGCTCGTCCCGCGTCCGTAGCCGCATTCGTCCCGTGCCCGGGGTGACCCTGATGGTCTCCCTCATCCCTCCTCCACCTTCAGGAGGTGGAGCTGACACCACCCCTACACCCTGAGGCGGACATCTCTTCGGGACCTGGGGCCGATCCCCCGAGGCAGGGCTCACTCCTAGCGTGGAGCCATGACCACGCCTGTCTGCACGAGCGCCTCCACGGCCGCCAAACCGGCTCCGCACGCGCCGTACGTACATCACGTGCCGCCGTCCGTGCCCGCCGCGCCGTACGCGTCGGCCGTACCGTACGCGCCGCATCCCGCCCAACCGAGCCACCAGGCCCACCAGACCCACCCGAGCCACCCGGCCCGTCCGGCCTACGCGTCGTTCTCCTCGTACGTACGGGCGCGGGGGCCCGTGCTGCTGAGGACGGCCCGTTCCCTCACCTCCAACCCGTGCGACGCCGAGGACCTGTTGCAGACGGCCCTCACCAAGACGTATGTCGCCTGGGACCGCATCGAGGACCACCGGGCCCTGGACGGTTATGTCCGCCGCGCCCTGCTCAACACCCGTACCTCGCAGTGGCGCAAGCGCAAGGTCGACGAGTTCGCCTGCGAGGAACTGCCCGAACCCGCGGGCCTGCCGGAGCCGGATCCCGCCGACCAGCAGGTGCTGCATGACGCCATGTGGCGCGCGGTGATGAAACTGCCCGACCGCCAGCGGGCGATGGTGGTCCTCCGCTACTACGAGGACCTCAGCGAGGCCCAGACCGCCGAGGTGCTCGGAGTCTCGATCGGGACGGTCAAGAGCGCGGTGTCCCGTGCGCTCGGCAAACTCCGCGAGGACCCGGATCTTTCCCCGGTTCGCTGATGCTGCCTCAGTCCCCTGACATCCCGGTTCGCTGAGGTCCCGGTCAGACGTTGCCTCCGTACCGGTCCGCCGACAACAGACCTACAGACCTCGCCGTTTCTGCTCCCGGGTAGTGACATACCGCACGGTACGTGCGCAGAATCTCCGCAACCCTTAGCGCGACGGAGCGCTAGCGCCCACCGGGAGGACGCCGTGCTGAGCACCATGCAGGACGTACCGCTGACTGTGAGCCGCATCCTGCACCATGGGATGACCATCCATGGAGCGTCACACGTCACGACCTGGACCGGCGGGCCCGAGCCGGAGCGCCGTAGCTTCGCAGAGGTCGGCGAGCGCGCGACACGGCTCGCCAACGCCCTGCGCGATGAACTCGGCGTCGGCGGCGACGAGCGTGTCGCCACGCTGATGTGGAACAACGCCGAACACGTCGAGGCCTATCTCGCGATCCCTTCCATGGGCGCGATCCTCCACACCCTCAACCTCCGGCTCCCGCCCGAGCAGCTCGTCTGGATCGTCAACCACGCGGCCGACCGCGTGCTGTTCGTGAACGGCTCGCTGCTGCCGCTCCTCGCGCCGCTCCTTCCTCACCTCCCGACCGTCGAGCATGTCGTCGTCTCCGGTCCCGGCGACCGGGCGTTGCTCGACGGCGCCCTGCTCGACGGTCCGCTGCCCGACGGCGCGTCCGCACGGGTGCGGGTGCGTGTGCATGAGTACGAGGAGCTGATCGCCGGCCGTCCCACCACGTTCGACTGGCCCGAGCTGGACGAGCGGACCGCCGCGGCCATGTGCTACACCTCCGGCACCACCGGGGATCCCAAGGGCGTCGTCTACTCGCACCGTTCGATCTATCTGCACTCCATGCAGGTCAATATGACGGAGTCGATGGGACTGTCGGACAGGGACACCACCCTGATTGTCGTACCGCAATTTCATGTGAACGCCTGGGGCCTGCCCCACGCCACCTTTATGGCCGGCGTGAACATGCTGATGCCCGACCGCTTCCTCCAGCCCGGTCCGCTCGCCGAGATGATCGAACGTGAGCGGCCCACGCACGCCGCCGCCGTCCCCAGCATCTGGCAGGGACTGCTCGCCGAGGTCACCGCGCGCCCGCGCGATCTCACCTCCATGGCACGCGTCACCATCGGCGGTTCCGCCTGTCCGCCGTCGCTGATGGAGGCGTACGACAAGCTCGGCGTACGGCTCTGTCACGCCTGGGGCATGACGGAGACGTCGCCGCTCGGCACGATGTCCAACCCGCCCGCCGGACTCACCGCCGACGAGGAGTGGCCGTACCGCATTACCCAGGGCCGTTTCCCGGCCGGCGTCGAGGCCCGTCTCGCCGGGCCCGATGGCGACTTCCTGCCATGGGACGGCGAATCGGCCGGTGAGCTGGAGGTACGCGGCCCATGGATCGCGGGCGCCTACTACGGCGGCGCGGGAAACGAACCGATCAGGCCCGAGGACAAGTTCAGCCCCGACGGCTGGCTGCGCACGGGCGATGTCGGAGTCATCAGCCCGGACGGCTTCCTCACGCTCACCGACCGCGCCAAGGACGTCATCAAGTCCGGCGGCGAGTGGATCTCCAGCGTGGAGCTGGAGAACGCGCTGATGGCCCATCCGGAGGTGGCGGAGGCGGCGGTCGTGGCCGTACCGGACGAGAAGTGGGGCGAGCGGCCACTCGCGACGATCGTCCTCAGGGACGGCGCGTCGCCCGATTACGCGGCGCTGAAGGAGTTTCTCGCCGGGAAGATCGCTAAGTGGCAGCTTCCCGAGCGGTGGGCGGTGGTGCCGGCGGTGCCGAAGACGAGCGTCGGGAAGTTCGACAAGAAGGTGATCCGCAGGCAGTACGCGGACGGCGAGCTGGACGTCACTCGGGTTTAGGCGTCACTCCGGTTCAGACGTAACTCGGGTTCAGAGGTTTGAACGCGGGCGCGGCCTGGTTCGTACCGATCTTCAGTTCGTACCAGCCTGGAGGGTGTACCAGCTTTGAGGTCGTACCCGTCTTCAGGTCGTACCAGTCTTCAGTTCGTACCGATCTTCGCGAGGAGGTCGACGATCCGGGACTGCACCTCGGTGCTGGTGGAGCGCTCCGCGAGGAACAGTACGGTCTCGCCGGACGCGAGCCGAGGCAGTTCCGCGCGGTCGATTCCCGCCGAGGTGTAGATGACGAGAGGAGTCCGGTTCAACTGACCGTTCGCCCGCAGCCAGTCGATGATGCCCGCGCGTTGCCGCCGTACCTGCATCAGGTCCATGACCACGAGGTTCGGCCGCATCTGGGAGGCGAGGGCGACCGCCTCGTCGTCGGTGCCCGCGCGCGCGACCTGCATACCGCGCCGCTCCAGCGTGGCCGTCAGCGCGAGCGCGATCTCCACGTGCTCCTCGATCAGCAGCACGCGCGACGGATGCTGTTCGCTGTCGCGCGGGGCCAGGGCTTTGAGGAGTACGGCCGGGTCGGCGCCGTACGCCGCTTCCCGGGTCGCCTGGCCCAGACCGGCCGTCACCAGTACGGGAACCTCGGCGGCGACCGCGGCCTGGCGCAGCGACTGGAGGGCGGTACGGGTGATCGGTCCGGTCAGCGGGTCGACGAAGAGCGCGGCCGGGAACGCGGCGATCTGGGCGTCGACCTCCTCGCGGGAGTGCACGACCACCGGGCGGTAGCCGCGGTCGCTGAGCGCCTGCTGGGTGGAGACGTCCGGCGCGGGCCAGACCAGCAGCCGGCGTGGATTGTCGAGCGGCTCGGGAGGGAGTTCGTCGTCGACGGGCCGTGGCTGAGGGCGGTTGGCTACCTCGACCGCGCCGCCGGGACCGTCGAGCGGCTCGGGGCCCTCGGCGCCCTCGTCGGGTGCGCCGATCGCGTACGACCGGCCTTCGGGATGGGCGGAGGGCATCCGCGAGTTGCCCTGGGGGGAGCCGGGCTGGGGCTGGTGCGGCGAGTTCGGCGACGCGCTCGCGGAGCGGTCGTCGGTGTCGGCGGGCGGCGTGCCGAGCTTACGGCGCCGTCCCGAGCCGAGGGACTGGCCCGAGCCCTGGCTTTGGGTGGTCTGGCCCTGTGGCTGGTGAGGCTGAGGCGGCTGGTGGGGCTGGGGCGGCTGGTGTGCGAAGGGCACGCCCTGGCCGAGTGTGCGCACGCTGAAGGCGCGGCCCTGGGTGGAGTCCGGCGAGACCGGAGTCTCCTCGGGGAGAGGAAGCGCGGGCGGCAGCGGTTGATGAGCGCCACGCCGAGGATCTGCGACGGCGGACTCGCCCGGAGCACCTGGAGTGCCCGGGGCACCCGGAACACCCGGGGCGGTCGGTACGGGAGCGCCCGGGGCCGCCTGCGGTGTCTGGGCGGACGGCATGCTGCCTGTGTGGCCGACCGTGTCGGCGCCCGTGCGGCCGTCCGCGTTCGCGGAGGTACGTGGGTCGTCGGGCCAGCCCGGAGGTCCGGTCATCATGCCGAAGCCCGAAGTGGTGGGCATGCCCTGCCCGTTGGACGCGAGGTCCGTGCCCTGGCCGGCAGCCGTTTGTCCGGGCGCGGCCTGTCCGGGCATGGCGAGTCCGGGGCTCCCCCAGCCGTTCGGGTCGACGGGCATGGCGCCGGTGCCGCTGCTCGTACGACCGGCCGTGTCTCCGGGGCTCCCGGCGCTCCCGATGCCTCCGGCGCTCTCGGGCCAGGTGGGTGGCGCCGGGTGCTGGGTGTCCGTAGCGCCACGGCGCCGTCCCGAGGGCAGCGGGTGCGCCTGCGGCGGGGTGTGGTCGGCGTCCGGTTGCGTACGTACGGCGTCGTGGCGGCCCGGGAGCGAGGCGTCCTGAGCGCGGGTGGTCGGCCTGCTCGGTGCTGTCGGGGAAGGGGCCGGGACGGGCGACGGAGCGCGGTCGGCGGCGGCGGGCGGCAGGGCGAAGGCGCTGCGGGCGCCCTCGGACTCCGCGGGTGCGGCGGGCCGTTCCGTATGCCGTTCTTGCGCGGGGGCCAGAGCACGCCGGGCACGCCGTCCTGCGGGCTGCTGCGCTCCGGAGGCGCCGGCGGGGACATGCTGCCCAGGGGCCTGCTGCCCGGGAACCTGATGCCCGGGGACCGACTGTCCGGGAACCTGCTGTACGGGAGGCAGCGGCGCGGGCATCGGAGCCGGAGACGGGATCGGAGCCGGAGCCTGGGCCGCGGGTACGACTGGCGCCGTCGGCGCGGGCTGTGCGGCGGGTGGTGCAGGTGGCGCGAACGGCGCGGAAGCCGGCATAGGAGTGGGCGATGCCACGGACTCCACCCTGCCCGGGCCCGGACCGACCGCAGGCGCGGGCGCTGGTGCTGGCGCCACAGGTCCGGAGCCGGAGCCGGAGGAACTGGAAGCGCCCGAGGGACCGGAGGGAAGCGCCGGAAGCGCCCTCTGCCCGCCGTGCCGCGCCCGGCGTCCCGTACCCGCCGCCGCGGCATCCACCGGCACACCCTGCGGCGGTACGGCCTGGCCGAGCGCCGCCCGGCCCGTCGGATGAGCGCCCTCGGCGGCCGTGACGACCGACCCTTCGGAGGGCGCGGCAGCGGGCAGTGCCACGGCCGACCCGACGGCCACGCCGGCGCCCGGTGCCGTACCCGGACCTGCGGTGGGCGCCACGCCCGCCGCGCCGCCGGCCGAGGCGTCCTCGGCCGGGCTGGGCCGCCCGCGTCGACGTCCCGTACCACCGCCACCGGTCCCGCCGGCATCCTGCGCCGGGATCAGCCCTTGCTGCCCCTGCTGTCCGTGTTGTCCCTGCTGTCTTTGCTGTCCTTCAACAGCGGCCCCACCGGCAACAGCGGCCCCACCGGCGGTCCCGGTGCTTCCAGCCGCCGCTCCCGGAGCCCCGCTCTCGGCCGCGCGCGCACGCCGTCGTCCCGTGGGCTCCCCGGCGTCCTCGCCCGGACCTTCCAGGAACGCGTCCGTGGACGACCGCCGCGCCCGCCGCCTGCCGCCGCCCGAAGTCCCGGGAGCCTGCTGCGTCCCAGGTCCCTGCTGTACGGGCAGCCCGGGCGCGGACTGGGCGTCCGCCGATGCCGATGCCGATGCCGATGCAGATGCCGCCACCGGCGCGGGCGGCGGAACCGTACCCGAGCCCTCTCCCAGCGGCAGCTCCAGTACGTACGCGCTGCCGCCCAGGCCCGGCATCTCGTGCGTCTGCAACACGCCACCGTGTGCTCGTACGATCCCTCGGACAATCGGTTCATGTACCGGATCGCCACCGGCGAACGGTCCGCGTACCTCGATCCGTACGACATCACCGCGCTGCGCCGCGGCCACCACGATCGTCGAGTCGACATATCCACCGCCCGGCACCAGCCGGGCCCGGCCCGTCGAGTCGACACCGGCCACATCGGCGACGAGATGCGCCAGCGCCGTCGCCAGCCGCGCCGCGTCCACCTCGGCCTCGATCGGCGGGGCATGCACCGCGAACTGCGCCCGGCCGGGCCCGATCAGCTCGATCGCGCCCTCCACACCGGCCGCGACGACCCCGTCGAGCAGGGCGTTCGTCTTGACGAGCTGTTCCGTGCCGGCGTCGAGCCGCTGGTAGCCGAGGACGTTGTCCACGAGCGTCGTCATCCGGGCGTAACCGGCGGCCAGATGGTGCAGGATCTGGTTCGCCTCGGGCCAGAGCTGGCCGGCCGGGTCGGCGGCGAGCGTGCCCAGTTCGCCGCGCAGCTCCTCCAGCGGGCCGCGCAGCGATTCGCCGAGTACGGCGGTGAGCTGGGAGTGCCGGCCGGCCAGGTCTCCGTACCGCTCCGTCAGCTCCTCGATCTCGGCGGCGTACCGGTCGCTGCGGTCCGCCAGCTCGGCCGCGTGGCGTTCGTTCGCCTCCGCCAGCTCGCCGGTGAGGCGGTCCCTCGTACCGGTCAGTTCGGCGGTGAGACGGTCGGTCGTGGCGGTCAGCTCGGCCGTGTGCCGCTCCGTCGCCTCCGTCAGTTCGGTGGCATGCTGCTTGGTGAGCTCGTCGAACGGACGGCGGTCGGTGAAGGTCATCACGGCGCCGACGAGCTGGTCGCCGTCCCGTACCGGCGCGGTCGTCAGATCGACCGGCACCTGCTTGCCGTTCTTCGCCCACAGGACCTGTCCGCGCACCCGGTGCTTCCGTCCCGACCTGAGCGTGTCGGCGAGCGGTGAGTCCTCGTACGGGAACGGCTCGCCGTCCGCGCGCGAGTGCAGGATCAACGGATGGAGCTGATGGCCGCCGAGGTCGCTGGCGCGGAAGCCGAGGATCTGGGCGGCGGCGGGATTGACGAGGACGACCCGGCCCTCGGTGTCCGTACCGACGACGCCCTCCGAGGCGGCCCGCAGGATCATCTCGGTCTGCCGCTGGGAGCGGGCCAGCTCGGCCTCGGTGTCCATGGTGCCGGAGAGATCCCGTACGACCAGCATCAGCAGCTCGTCGCCGGTGTAGCTGTGCGAGTCGTTGTACGCGTCCCTGCCGTCCTCCAGGCTCGCGCTGGTGACCTCGGCCGGGAACTCGCTGCCGTCCGTGCGCCGCGCGATCATGCGCGTCGGTTTCGTACGGCCGCGCGCGTCGGCGGCGTCGGGACGGCGCATCGAGCCGGGGATCAGCTTGGAGTCGAACTCGGGCAGCAGATCGAGCAGCCCGCGGCCGACGAGCGCCGTGCCGGGCGTCTCGAACATCTCCAGCGCGATGGTGTTGGCGTTGACGACCGTGCCGTTGGCGTTGACGAGCACCAAGCCGTCAGGGAGTGCGTCGAGTATCGCCGCGAGGCGAGCAGCGCCTCGGGATGGCCTGCTGCTCACGACGACGCTTCCTCCCTGAACCACTGCACCTTGCTGACGGCCGCACCCATCTTGCCTCTCGGGTCCCGGCATGTCACTGGAGGGAGTCTAAGGGCTGGGGAGGTGACCGCGGCGGCGGATGAGCCGGAGCCTTGATGAGGGTTGTGTGCGAATGGCCCCGGAATGGCCTCCGCCCGGACAGGACCTTGCTGAGTGTCATCGTCCGGTCACGGAGCTGGGACGGCTCGGGCGGGGACGGCCGGGACCAGCGGGAACGGGCGACAGGGGGCCGGTGACCGGCGACGGGCGGCTGAGGACACCGACAACAGCGAAGAGGTTTGAGGTTTACAGCCGGGCGCTCGGGAGGACGGGCTCCAGCGTGCGCCAGCGGGCGATCTCGCAGCCGTTCTTCCGGCTGAAGGAGGCGTTGACGCGGTGGCCGTGCCAGGTGCCGGTGATACGGGCGGTGGCGTCGCCGCCGTGCTGCATGGTGCACATGGCGTCTGGGGCCACGGGCGCGAACGGGTCCCGGCCTTCGCCGGAGAGCTCGGCCAGCCGGTCGCAGGCGGCCCGCGCCCGGGGATGCGTACCGCCCGCCGGCCCGCACGTCAGTTTGAACGTTCCGTCGGCCGCCGCGGTCCCGCTGCCCGCCACGGTGACGGTGAACTGGTCCGAGGGTGCCGTCAGCGGCGGCAGCGTGGGCTGAGGGAGGGGGAGGTCCGGTACGGCGACGGGTCCGGCGGAGGCGCGGGCGGAAGGACCGGCGAAGGCGGCGGGTGCGAGGGCACCCAGCACGGCGGCGGACGCGGCCACGGTGGCGGCGGCGGTGAGGACGAGGCGACGCAGCATGGAAGCTCCTGACGGGTTACGGATCCGGGGACGGCGCCCCGACATCTCTAACGCGCGTCAAGCTCCGGCGTTGCGCACCCGTAAGGGCTTTGCTCTGGGCCCCACCTGCCTAGTACCGTGAGGAGCGATTGGTGACACCCCACCTGGCTGTGTCATCATCTGCACGCACCACTCGCGCCCGCGCGGGTGTGCTGGAGGCGTCGCCTAGTCCGGTCTATGGCGCCGCACTGCTAATGCGGTTTGGGCCTTAAAGCCCATCGAGGGTTCAAATCCCTCCGCCTCCGCGCATCGATCACCGAAGCCCCGTCCACCCGGCCGGGGCTTCGGCCGTTCCTGCCCTGTTCAAGCGTTTCCGCAGGTCAGGCAGGGTGCGGACAATGGATTTCACCTGGCGCCACAGGTCATGTAATGTTGTTCCCGCAACGCCGACCGGCAAGAAAAACCCCGGAACGCCAAGCACTCGTAGCTTAACGGATAGAGCATCTGACTACGGATCAGAAGGTTGCAGGTTCGAATCCTGCCGAGTGCACACAGCCCAGAGGCCCCTCAGGATCATTCCGGAGGGGCTTCGTCGTGCCGTACAGCAGCGAAGTACAGCAACCGCGTCAGCCGGTACCGCCCATGGCGTCCGACAGCTTGCCGATTGCGGCACGAACTTCCTCTTTGCTCGATTCGGCGTAGACCTCCATCGTCATCCGCAGCTGCACCACCCGGCTTCGTCTCCACGACGTTGACGGAGTGGACGCCCCAGGCGTGCCGCAGACGTGTGACGCGGCGGCGATGTCGGCGGGCTCCAGGCCGGCGGGAAGCCGGAGCGTAACCCGCATCCCCGTCGAGGAACCCCGCACGCGGCGGACCTGCGGCGGGACCGGCTGCACATCCGGGCGGCGCGCCACGTTACGGACCATGAACGCCCGCAGGCGGGATGGCTGCACCGTCAGCCCGCACACATCCATCGTCGAGCGGTACGTGGCCTGGAAACGGACCCGGGTGACCGGCAGGCCCACCAGCGACCAGTACACTCGAGGCGCCCCGTACTTGGCGTAGCCGAGACCACCAGCAGCCGCTATGGCTCCGGTCGCCTCCACCACCGTGACGAGGTCCGACATGGCGTCAGACACCGGCTGTGATGGCGACTGCGGAAGCTGATCCCGTGGCGTGTCTGCCCGTTGAAGGTGTTCGCCCAGTCCCGCGCCCGCAGGCCGATGACCGACACCGGCGTGCCCGGGGCCAGGTTCTCCGGGAGACCCGTCTCCGGCACGGTCACCTGGTAGAGGTTCCCCTCACCCTCATCCGAGATCAGCAGGCCCACCGTCGAGAGCCCCGTACCGGTCTCCCGGTCCACGGCCCGCTCCCCGGCCTGCTTACTCACGAGCTTCGGCGTCGGCGCAGTCGCCACGAACACCACAGCGGTCGAAACATCAATCTTGAAAGACGGCATGGAGATGTCCCCTCCTTGTGGGGCCGCCCCGGCGGGCAACCTCTCATCCAGGCAGGTGAGTACGGCCCAGGTGATCGACTGCCGGGCGAGAACGACCTCATGGCCACCTTCGAGGTAGCGCGCATGACCGCAAGGCAGGCCCTCAGTGTTTTGCAGAGCGAGGGTCTGACGGAGTCCCGAAAGGGCGCCGGGGTCTTCGCACGCACCTTCCGCCCGCTCAGGCACAAGGGCATCCAAAGGCTGGCCCAGTCCCAGTGGGGGGAAGGCCGCTCGATCTGGTCGGCGGACACTGACGATCGCACCTTGGTTGTTGATCAGATGAGGGTCACCGAGGAGGCCGCGCCGGAACGCATCGCCACAGTTCTGGGGATCGACCCAGGCGAAGCCACGTGGGTTCGAAGCCGCCGGTTTGTCTTGGACGGTAAACCCATACTGCTGGCCACGTCATACTTGCCCGCCAGTCTGGTTGCGGGATCACCCATCACCCAGGAAGACACCGGCCCGGGTGGTACTTACGCCCGCCTTGCCGAGTTGGGGTTCAAGCCCGTTCACTTCTGAGAGGAGATCCGTTCCCGAATGCTGTCTTCATCCGAAGCGGACCAGCTTGGCCTTGCGACAGGGACGCCGGTGATCCTGATCTGCCGCACTGCGTTCTCCGAAGAGGGACGCGCCGTAGAAGTCAATGAGATGACGCTGGACTCTGCCTCGTACATCCTGGAGTACGACTTCGACGCGTGAGGGACATCAGCCGCCGTGCCAGTTGCGCGCATTGCGAGCGACGGCATAAACCGCTTCGACTTGAGCTGAACCAAGGGTCGGGGAGAGCCCCATCAAAGCGCGATCCACTTCCTTGGCCGGGACCACCAACACGGGTGGAGCAGCATTCTTCACCTTGATCGCGGCTGCGTGGACAACTGCGATGACGGGGCGAACCGGTACCGCGAACCCGCAGTGGCGAGAGAGAAGCCGAGCCACGCGCCGCGCCTCGGACTGACTGATGGTGATGTGGGGAGTAGGGGTGCGGTTCACAGTGGTGGCGTTGTCGCCGTACCAGACTGACTTGCCTTTGTGACGCTTGGAGTTGATGGTGAAAACGCCGGGTGGGCCGATGACCAGGTGGTCTATGTCTGATCCGCTAGGCCATTGAACCGCGTGGAGCACGTACCAGCCCCGTCGGCGAAGCCGGTTGACCCGTCTACCTGTGACGCGCTCCCCAATTAAGCCACTCGCCCAGCTACTCAGTTCTGAACTGGCTCGCCTACGCCCAAAGGCCCGCTTGAACGGGTTGGGCTGGAGTTCCACGAGCTTACGCCGCACGGCATCTCCCGGCCGGTTCAACGCTAGATCGTCTGTCGCGTTCACTCCGCCCCCAACATCAGCAGCTATGCCCAGGGCACCACGGCGGAACGGCATTGCCAAGAAGGCGATCTAGCCATCGGGTTGTTACAGGTTTCTCTACCTCATCAAGGGACCCGGCTGCGCTCCGCTCCGCCGGGCGCGCTTCCCGGCTCCGCTGCGCGCTGCGCTCCTGCCTTCGGCCCGCTCCGCGCACGCTGCGCCGACGCGCGCCCACTGTGGATAGGGCCGGTGGCCATGAGTCGATCACCGCAGAGTGCGGCCTGTGGTCAAGACAATGCCTCCGGCGGGGGAGCCGGCACCGGGATGGAGGGGGCGCCGGCGCCGACTGCGGGTCCTTAGGGGCGTGCGCGGGGATCTCCCATCCCGTCCACCGTCGACCCAGGCAGAGCCGAGTAGACGTGGTCCATGGCGTCCAGGTCGTTCGTACAGTGGCGCGCTCCACCTGGACGCCATGGACCACGTTCGCTCCACGGTGTGTGGGTCGACGGCGGACGGGATGGGAGCTGGGGTAGGTGTGGATTAAGGCGAGAGCGTCAAAAACCCGTCACCGGCTAAGGGCGTTTACTTCGGAGATAGCCCCGGAAGCGAACCAGTTCACCAAGGTCAGGGCCAATACAACAGCACTTTCTGCCTCTCTCTGCGACACATGCAATGGAGCGTTCACATCTGGGTCAACGTGCCTCGTGTATTCATTGGTCCACAGCATTTGCAGCATCGATAGAAGCACCGACTTAGGCTCGACAGCCGAGTCAACCTTGAACGAAAAGTTCCATTTCTCGGGCTTGCTGCGGAGTGCAGAAATCATTTTCCCCAGCGTTGGAAGTGAGTCCTTTGGGGACAGGACCGGTCCCGCAGCCGCCTCCACTGCACGCACGGCATACCTGTAAGCCGAAGATGGGTCACGATGCATGGAGAAGGCATGTTTCCAAGCATCTGCCAAGAGCCTGCCAGCCCTGGCATCGAGGCCCTCGCTGCTTTCCGCCGCCAACTGTACTGTCTTGTCGATGCGGGCTACCAAGCCGGGACGGCCAGCCACAACGCCTACGCGCCAAGATGACGCCGACTCTTCAAGGAGGTACTCCAACCTTTCGCATGACTCACCTGCGGGCTCCAGCTCCGAAAGCTCCAAGTCCACAACTGTCAGAAATGCATTTTCATCCTCATAGAGAGCTTTCCGGAGAGCAGAAAGGCCTTTCGCGCGATCATCGTGATAGCCGCCAGCACCGGTCCATCCGGACGAAATTCGCGCCACCCTTTCAGCGCGGCGGATTTTATCAGTGCTCGGCGTGTAGTAGCCTCTAGAGCCGCTGCGGAAACTGCTAGGTTGCTCGCGCTCGTAACGCTTCATCCTTGCTGAAAGCCACGCCCAGAGAGACTCTTTCAACCACTCAGGGACACCTTCATTCAGCCTGACAAAACTGGAGGCGCCCTCCTCTGAAAGGCGAGCATAGAAAGGTCGCCACTCTGTATCAGTCATGCCCCACCCCTTCACGTACTCGTGCGCTTACCGATGATAGTGGCTGTATGTGACGTGCGTTGGGAATTGCAGCGTCACGTCACCGGCCGCCGTGACTCTGGCAGGTCAGGTAATGAGTATCGTCGCAAGCACACCCAAAATGGCACCAATGATGCCATTAAGGAGCATCAGAGGGAGCTGCGCTTTCCAGCCCTGCGCCGCCCGGAGTTCCTCAACAGTGAGTGTTTGCGATGCGATCGCCGCTGCTAGCCCCTGCACCTCTGCAAGCAGCTCGGGGTCTTTAGGTTGTACAGGCAGGCTTTGCATGATGCGGTCGGCGGTGGCTCGCGAGTTGCGATCACCTTCGCGAAAGAACGCTTGCCCCATGGCCTGGACAAGGCTGCCGGACAGTGGCTCCACCTCGACCACGCCGAAGGACTTGCCGTCAACGGAGACAACCTCAGTCGTGACGGTAGGGGCCGGGGTCACCATCTGCATGGCTCGACGCATCGCGTGGGTGTACCGAGCTTCATCAATGCCGATGAGGCGATCTGGCATTGGCTTGTCGTCCCTGACGCCGAAGACGATGGTGCCACCACCCGAGTTGGCGAAGGCGGAGATGATTTGAGCGATCACTTCCGGCTTCACATTACCGATCTTGAACTCCAGCTGCTGACCCTCTGGTTCGGCTAGCAGTCGCTTCACATCATCAGACGCAGTAGGCACGACTGAAGGGTAGTCTCGGGTCTGCTGTACAGCAGCGAAATACAGCAACCACAGCACCCGTCCCCGGCCGGTAGCGTCCCTCTGGGGCCGTAGCGCAGCCGGTACGACCGTCGGCGAACGAGCTGCACTGAGCTACGGATCAGAAGGTTGCAGGTTCGAATCCTGCCGAGTGCACACAGTCAAGAGGCCTCTCAGAGAAACCTGAGGGGCCTCTTGCATTGCCGGTGCGGTTGGGCTGTGCCACCTTCGGGTGGACTTGTGGACTTTGAGAGTGCGCCGCCAAGCGGGCCGCACGCTGCACTGACAGTGCGCGTGCCCAAGGGCGTTGGTCACGTGGCCGGCAGGTGGTAGTTCAGGACGTAGGCGTCGGCGGCCATGACCGTGTCGCAGACCTCCACCGCGCGGCCCTTGGTGTCGTACGCGGTGCGGATCAGGTGGATCACGGGCACTCCGGAGGCGAGCTGGAGCGTCTTGATCTCCTGGGGCGAGGGCATCCGGGCGCGGATTTCCTCCTCGAAGTGGTCGAGTGTGTGGCCGAGTTCTTCGAGCCGGGCATAGATACCGCCGGGGCCCGGGTTGGGCTGGGCGATCGGGGTGTCACGGGCCAGGTCGAGCGGTAGGTACGACACGGCGAACTCCACGGGATGACCGTCCAGCAGATAACGGCGACGCCGGACCAGTACCCGCCGTGGGGCTCCCAGTCGAGTGGAGATGTCCGGGCTCGGGCGCTCCTCCTTGATCTCCAGGTTGTCCACCTCCGGGCGGCTGCCGACGGCGTCGGCCTCGACGATGAAGGCGGACTTGCCCTTTTCGCGGTGGCGCCGGGCGAATCTGTCGGAGGCCAGACGACGCACACGCGGACGCGGCCGGACGAAGACGCCCTTGCCGTGTTCGGCGGAGACCAGCCCTTCGCTCTGGAGCATCGAGAACGCGTTGCGCACGGTCATACGGGAGACGCCGAAATGCTCGACCAGCTCCGATTCCGAAGGCAGCTTGGACCCCTCGGTGAAACTTCCTCGGCTGATGGCTTCCCGCAGTTGGTCGGCGATCTGCCGGAAGACGGCCCGATCGCTCGTCGGGTCCAGCGAGCCGAGCAGACCCGAAGGGAGGGCGACCACATGTACTCCTTTAGATATCTAGACAAGCGGCTGAGTCTTGTTGCTACGGTGAGAAGCCTAGCCAGCCGAACGGAAGAGGAACGCAGAGCGTGACCACAGTCGAACGCCCCCACTCCGTGAGCGTCGCAGGGGTAATCGTGGATCAGCGGGGGCGGGCTCTGCTGATCAAGCGACGCGACAACGGTCACTGGGAGCCTCCCGGCGGTGTGGTCGAGGCCGGGGAGACCCTCCCCGACGCTCTCCAGCGGGAGGTGCTGGAGGAGACCGGCGTCAAGATCGCCCTTCCCGCTTCGCTGACCGGTGTCTACAAGAACATGACGGGCCTGATCGTCTCGCTCGTCTTCCGCTGCGAGGCCGCCGACGGCACGCCATCCACCGGGGAAGAGACCCGTGCGCTGCGCTGGGTCACCCGCGAAGAAGTCACCGAACTTGCCGACGAGGCGTACGCGATCCGCGTCCTGGACGCCTTGGACGCGGTGTCGCCACCCGCCGTGCGGGCGCACGACGGCGTGAAACTCATCTAGCACCGACCACCGCTCCATCGCCGACCATCAGCGTAAGGGAACTTGTATGCACGAGTATATGAGCAGGGTGCGGGTCTGGGGGCTGACGTGCCCAGGTTTCCGCGAAGAGATCAGCCGGGCCCGGCGATGGACCCACGACGTCCTCACCGGCCACCCCCAAGCCGACGACGTGGCCCTGATCGTGAGCGAACTGGGCACGAACGCCCTTCTCCACACAGCCAGCGGCACCGACGTCGGCGTCTTCCATGTCGCCCTTGCCCTCTCCAACCACGTCATCGCCATCTCCGTCACAGACGCCGGGAACGCCGACACCGCGCCAACAATTACTTACGCCAACGAGGACGCCTTACGCGGCCGTGGACTCGACATGATCCGCACGCTTGCCCACGGCGTCACGATCCACAACAACGGCCAGGGCCACACGGTCACCGCGGAACTCCTCACTGCCCGTTTCACAGGCTGTGCCTGGTGATCTCGGACAGGCTGCCACGGTCCTCTCCTGCCCGTTGGCGCTCACGCTCCGTGTGTTGGGGCGGTTGACTGGGGATGGACGGTTCGGCCGGACTGTGGCCGGGGCCGGGGCCGGGGTGTCGGGAGGAGCGTTGTGGTGGTGAGTGGGTGGCGTCGTGGGGGCTGGGTTTGTCGGGGGGTTCGGTGGGGCGAGCTTGGGGTTGGGCTGGTTTGGGGGAAGGGCGGCGAGCGGCGGGAGAGAGGGCTTGGGCGGGGGCTTGAGCTGGGGTTTCGGGTTGTTGGGGTACGGGGGTGTCTGGGGGCGCGGGGGAATGTGTGTCCGTTGGGCGCGGTGCTCGGGGCGCGGAGTACCGGCGGGCTGTGTGCCGAGTGCGCGCGGCTGGACCGGGCGCATTCCGTGGCCGCCGATACCGTCGCCGATGATCCGCGGACCTTTCGCGTCTATCTCGCGTGGTTCGGGCCAGGGATGGCGAAGGTCGGGATCACGGCCGAGGAGCGAGGGCCGGCGCGGTTGCTGGAGCAGGGCGCCGTGGTGTTCTGCTGGCTCGGGCGTGGGCCGCTGATGGCGGCGCGGCGGACCGAGGAGTTGCTGCGTACGGCGCTGGGCGTGCCGGACCGTATCCCGTACGCGCGCAAGCGCGCCGTACGGTCCGCGCTGCCGCCGAGGGCGGAACGGACCGCCGAGATCGAGGAGTTGTACGGGCGGGCGGTCGCGCTGGAGGGATGGCCGCAGTCGCTGGAGCGGGTGGCGTTCACGGCGGTGGACCACGCCGGAGTGTTCGGGCTGGACGGGCTGGCGCCGGCCACGGGCGTGGTGAGCGAGCTGGTGGACGGCGGGCAGGTCGCGGGACGGCTGGTCGCCGCCGCCGGGCCCGATCTGCATCTCGCCACGGCGGACGGCGGGCTCGTGGTCCTCGACACCCGGCTGATGACCGGCTGGGAGCTCATCGGTCCGGAGGAGGGAGACGGTACGGAGACGAGCGGTGGCGCGATCACCGTACCCGTGCGTGAGCTGTCCGGCGGAGATGTGCAGGATGGGCTGTTCTGAGCTCGTCTCTGAGCTCGTCGGGCGGTGGGAAGAGGAGTCCTGGGATGGATGATCACGAGAGCGCGCGCATACGGGCGTTTCTGGCGCGGGTCGGACTGCCGGGCCTCGTCGACGTCCATACGCACTTCATGCCGGAACGCGTGCTCAGGAAGGTATGGGCCTACTTCGACGCGGTCGGGCCGCTCACCAGGATGGAGTGGCCCATCACCTACCGGCACGAGGAGGACGAACGCGTCGCCCTGCTCAGGGCGTTCGGTGTACGGGCGTACACCTCGATGCTCTATCCCCATAAACCGGGCATGGCGCGATGGCTGAACGACTGGGCCGCCGAGTTCGCCGCCCGTACGCCCGACTGTCTGCGCACGGCCACGCTCTTCCCGGAGACGGGCGTCGAGTCGTATGTACGCGAGGCCGTCGAGGGCGGCGCGCGCGTCTTCAAGGCGCATCTCCAGGTCGGGGCGTACGACCCGAACGACGAGCGGCTCGATCCGGTCTGGGGGCTGCTCGCCGAGGCCGCGGTCCCGGTGGTCGTGCACTGCGGCTCAGGACCCGCGCCCGGGAAGCACACCGGGCCGGAGCCGGTCGGGCGGCTGCTGGCGCGCCATCCCGCGCTGCCGCTGATCGTCGCGCATCTCGGGATGCCGGAGTACGCGGATTTCCTGGCCCTCGCCGAGCGGTACGAACAGGTCAGGCTGGACACGACCATGGCGTTCACGGACTTCGGCGAGCGCTTCGCGCCTTTTCCCCGGGAGGCGCGGGAACGGCTCGCGGATCTGGGGGACCGGATCCTGCTGGGGACCGACTTCCCGAACATCCCGTATCCGTACATACACCAGTTGGAGGCCCTGGAGCGGCTGGAGCTGGGGAACGAGTGGCTGCGCGCGGTCTGTTACGGGAACGGAGTGCGGCTCTTCGGGCTGGATGATTCCGGGCTCGGAGGTTCTGGCCACTCTCTCTGACGCCCAGCCCGTACGCGTCGCCCTGACAGCCCGCGGCCACGTTTCTCAGGGAATTCACAGGTTTCGGAAAGAGGGCTCTCAGAGGTACTCCGCAGGGTTGACCAGCATGACCATTACCTCGCCCCGCGGGCGCACCGAAATGCTCAGGCCGGACGGCAGTCCCGTCCGTGTCCTTGTCGTCGACGACGAGACCTCGCTCACCGAGCTGCTCTCCATGGCCCTGCGGTACGAGGGCTGGGAGGTGCGCAGCGCCGCGGACGGCGCGGGCGCGGTGCGCTCCGCCCGGGACTTCCGGCCCGACGCGGTGGTGCTGGATGTGATGCTGCCCGACATGGACGGGCTGGCCGTACTGGGACGGCTACGGCGTGAACTGCCTCAGGTGCCCGTCCTCTTCCTCACCGCCAAGGACGCCGTGGAGGACCGGATCGCCGGGCTGACCGCGGGCGGCGACGACTATGTCACCAAGCCGTTCAGCCTGGAGGAGGTCGTGGCCCGGCTGCGCGGACTGATCCGGCGGTCCGGCGCGGCGGCCGTGCGCAGTGAGTCGCTGCTGATCGTCGGCGATCTGGCGCTGGACGAGGACAGCCATGATGTCAGCCGCGGCGGCGAGTCCATCCATCTCACGGCGACCGAGTTCGAGCTGCTGCGCTATCTGATGCGCAATCCGCGCCGCGTACTGAGCAAGGCGCAGATCCTCGACCGTGTCTGGTCGTACGACTTCGGCGGCCAGGCCAATGTCGTCGAGCTGTATATCTCCTATCTGCGGCGGAAGATCGACGCCGGACGCCCACCGATGATCCACACCCGGCGTGGCGCGGGATATCTGATCAAGCCCGGTGAGCCCGCCGACGCACCTCGATGAGTACGAGGACGGGGACGGGGACGAGGACGAGGACCCGGGCCGGGAAGGGCACCACGGCTGGGAAGGGCACCAGGGCCAGGAAGGGCGCGGGCGCGGTGGCCAGGAGAGGCGCGCTGCGACGGCGCTGGTCCCTGCGGACCCGGCTCGTGGTCTCGGCCGTCGTGCTGATCGCGGTGGTGGCGGCGGTCATCGGCGCGGTGACGACCATCGCGTTCCGCTCGTATCTGTACGACCAGTTGGACTCGCAGGTGGGCTCCATCGCGAGACGGGCCGCCGGACCGCCGAAGGCGGGCCCGACCGGCGACGGGCCGTTGATCGGCGACGGACTCGGAAACGGACCGGTCGACGGGCCGAGCGACGGGCCGAGCGACGCGTTGGCGAGTGGTGACGGGCTGGCCGACGCCGTCCTCGGTGGCAAGGACCCGCTGAGGATCGTCACCGGCGGCGGTGCGCCCGTCGGGACCGTCGGCGCGGTGGTGGCGGACGACGGTGCCATCAGCCGGGCCGTGGTCAGCATCCTCCAGGATTCCGACGAATCCTGGCGGCCCATCGCGGACAGACCGCTCACCCGGGCGGAGACCGCCGCCCTTGCCACCGTCCCGCGCGACGAGGATCCGCACACCGTCACGCTGCCCGGCCGTGGCGACTACCGGATCGAGTACGTCACCGGCGAGAACGGCGCTCTTCTCGTCGGCGTACCGCTCACCGATGTGCAGAACACCCTCAACACCCTGGTGGTCGTGGAGGTCTGTGTCACCGTGGCCGGGCTGTTCGCCGCCGGGATCGCGGGCGGCGTCCTGGTCGGCGTGGCGCTGCGACCGCTGCGGCGGGTCGCCACCACCGCCACCCGGGTCTCCGAACTCCCGCTGCACAGTGGTGAAGTGGCTCCTCTCGAACGGGTCCCGGCCGCCGAGGCCGATCCCCGTACCGAGGTCGGGCAGGTCGGCGCCGCGCTCAACCGGATGCTGGGCCATGTCGGATCCGCGCTTGCCGCCCGGCAGGAGAGCGAGATGCGCGTACGGCAGTTCGTCGCCGACGCCGGTCATGAGCTGCGGACACCGCTGGCCTCGATCCGTGGCTATGCCGAACTGACCCGGCGCGGTCGCGAGCGGCCCGGCCCCGACACCCGGCACGCGCTCGGACGTATCGAATCCGAGGCGGAACGGATGACCGGTCTGGTCGAGGATCTGCTGCTGCTGGCGCGACTCGACGCCGGTCGTCCTCTCTCGTACGAGAACACCGATCTCTCCCTCCTTGTCGTGGACGCGGTCAGCGACGCACGGGCCGCCGGACAGGACCACCACTGGCGCCTTGAACTGCCCGAGCCGGACGCGCCCGCCGCCGTCGTGCAGGGCGACGCCTCCCGGCTCCATCAGGTGCTGGTCAATCTGCTCGCCAACGCCCGTACGCATACACCTCCCGGTACGACGGTCACCGCGCGCGTCCGCAGAAGCGACGCCGGCCCCAGAAGCGACGTCGGCCCCTCCGGCAGTGGACCGGACGGCTGGTCCCCCGCCGGGTGCTCCTCGGCGGTTGTCCTTGAAGTACAGGACGACGGTCCCGGTATTCCGTCCGCGCTGCTCCCTCATGTCTTCGAACGCTTCGCGCGCGGCGACGCCTCACGCTCCCGCGCGGCCGGCTCCACCGGGCTCGGACTCGCGATCGTCCAGGCGGTCGTCACCGCGCACGGCGGGACCGTGGACGTACGGAGCGTGCCCGGCCGGACCGTCTTCGCCGTACGCCTTCCGGCTTCGTCAGACCAGCAGCAGCCCTCGTACCAGCCTTGCCCGCAGGCGCGGTTGGGACAGTCTCCGGACGAGCTCGGGCAGTTCTCTCACGACTCACAGACAGGGCACAGCCTCACCACACTGCCGTGACAGCGCTCCCGGCGAGCGTCGACGCCATGCGAACCGACCCCCCACGGAGCACGCTGCCCGCCCGGGAGCATCTCCCGGTCGAGGTGACCGATGCTCCCGTGCTCGATGTGACCATTCCCGTCCACAACGAGGAGCAGGACCTCGAACGCTGTGTGCGACGCCTGCACGGCCATCTCGTCCGCACCTTTCCCTACAGCTTCCGCATCACCATCGCCGACAACGCGAGCACCGACCGCACGCCCGAGGTGGCGAAACGGCTCGACGCGACGATCCCCGAGGTACGGGCGTACCGCCTGGAGGAGAAGGGCCGCGGCCGGGCGCTCCGTACCGTCTGGTCGCACTCCGACGCGCCCGTCCTCGCCTATATGGACGTGGACCTGTCCACCGATCTCAACGCGCTGCTCCCGCTCGTCGCCCCGCTGATCTCCGGGCACTCCGATCTGGCGATCGGCTCCCGGCTGGCCCGTTCGTCGCGCGTCGTGCGCGGACCCAAGCGCGAGTTCATCTCGCGGGCGTACAACCTCATACTCAAGTCCTCCCTCTCCGCGCGCTTCAGTGACGCGCAGTGCGGTTTCAAGGCCATACGGCGTGAGGTCGCCGAACGGCTGCTGCCGATGGTCGAGGACACCGGGTGGTTCTTCGACACCGAAATGCTCGTGCTCGCCGAACGCGCAGGACTGCGGATCCACGAGGTGCCCGTGGATTGGGTGGACGACCCCGACAGTCGCGTGCGCATCGTCAGCACGGCGGTCGAGGATCTCAAGGGTGTCTGGCGTGTCGGACGGGCTCTGGCGGTGGGCGCGCTGCCTTTGGACCGGCTGGCTCGGCCCTTCGGGGATGACCCGAGGGATCGCCGGATCAGGGGAGTTCCTGGCGGGCTCGCCAGGCAACTGGTCGGCTTCTGTGTCGTGGGCGCCCTGTCCACGCTCTTCTATCTTCTGCTCTACTCCCTCTTCCGCACCATGGCGAGTCCACAACTCGCCAACGCCACGGCTCTGCTGGTCTCCGCCGTCGCCAACACCGCCGCCAACCGGAGGCTCACCTTCGGGGTACGAGGCCGGGAGCGCGCCGTCCGTCATCAGGCCCAGGGCCTGGTCGTCTTCGCGATCGGACTCACGCTGACCAGCGGTTCGCTGGCGGCCCTCGACGCGGCCTCCGGCACGCCCTCGCACTCCACCGAGCTGGCCGTGCTGATCGCCGCCAATCTCGCCGCGACGGTGCTGCGCTTCCTGCTGCTGCGTGCCTGGGTCTTCCCCGACCGGCGCACGGACCAGCCGTCCGGAGCGCACCAGCCGTCCGGAACGGAAGAGTCCGGAGTGGACCAGCCGTCCGCAGCAGACCTGCCGCCCGGAGCGGACCGGCCCACCGCGAACGCCCAGCCCGTCCCCTACGCCCAGCGCGCCGTCCCCTACGACCAGTCCACCGCCGCCGATCGGCCCGCCGCTCTCGATCCGAGGGACTCACGATGACCATGACCCTTCAGCCCGACGGTCCCCCGCTGGCGGCAACGGACGGACGTCATCACCGCCGCGCCGGCCGCGCGGTCCGCTTCTGGCGCGGCAGGCCCGAGGACGCCCGCTGGGTACGCCCGGCCCTCCTCGCCCTCCTCCTGGCCACCGCGCTCCTCCAGCTCTGGGACCTGAGCGCGTCCGGCTACGCCAACTCCTTCTACTCCGCCGCCGTCCAGGCCGGCAGCGAGAGCTGGAAGGCCTTCTTCTTCGGCTCCTCCGACGCCGCGAACTCGATCACCGTCGACAAGCCCCCGGCCGCGCTCTGGCCGATGGCCCTGTCCGTACGGCTCTTCGGACTCGGGTCCTGGCAGATCCTGGTGCCCGAGGTGCTGATGGGCGTCGGCACGGTGGCGGTGCTGTACGCGGCCGTACGCCGTCGCTTCAGCGCCGCCGCCGGACTGATCGCGGCCGTGGCGCTGGCGCTGACTCCGGTCGCCGCGCTGATGTTCCGCTTCAACAACCCGGACGCGCTGCTCGCCCTGCTGATGACCGTCACCGTCCACTGCGTACTGCGCGCACTGGAGGCCGGGCGGACCAAGTGGCTGGTGTGGGCCGGGATCGCCGTCGGTTTCGCGTTTCTGACGAAGACGCTCCAGGCGTTTCTGATCCTGCCGCCGCTCGCGCTGGTGTACGCGGTGTGCGCGCCCGCGTCCGTACGCCGCAGGCTCGGCCAGCTCGCCCTCGCCGGGCTCGCGGTGGTCGTCTCCGGCGGCTGGTGGGTCGCGATCGTGGAGCTGTGGCCCGCGTCGTCGCGCCCGTACATCGGCGGCTCGCAGACCAACTCCTTCCTTGAACTGACCTTCGGCTACAACGGCCTCGGCCGGCTCAACGGCAACGAGACCGGAAGCGTCGGCGGTGGCGGAGCAGCGGGTGGCGGTGGCGGAGGAGGCGGCGGCGGCCGAGGCTGGGGCGAGACCGGTATCGGCCGGATGTTCAACGAGAGTGTCGGCGCCCAGATCTCCTGGCTGCTGCCCGCCGCGCTGCTGCTGCTCGTCGCCGGACTCGTCATGACCCGGCGGACCGCGCGTACGGACACGGCGCGCTCGGCGTTTCTCGTCTGGGGCGGCTCGCTGCTGATGACCGTCGGAGTCTTCAGCTTCATGGCCGGGATCTTCCACGAGTACTACACCGTGGCGCTGGCGCCGTACATCGCGGCGCTCGTCGGCATGGGTGCGACGGCGCTGTGGAAGGAACGGGCCAGGCCACAGGCGGCGGCGACGCTCGCGGTGACGGTCGCCGGGACGGCGGTCTGGGCGTACGTCCTGCTCGGCCGGACGCCGGAGTATCTGCCGTGGCTGCGCTGGGCGGTGCTCATCGGCGGTGCGGTGGCCGCGGTGGGACTGCTGTGCGCGGGACGGCTCGGGCGGCGGTTCGCGCTCGCGGCGGCCGGACTAGGTGCGGCGGCCTCGGTGGCCGGGCCGCTGGCGTACACGCTGACCACGGTGAACACCCCGCACGCGGGCTCGATCGTCACGGCGGGCCCCGCCTCGGCGCGCGGCGGATTCGGCGGTGGCGGAGGTCCCGGAGATGGCATGCGCTTTCCCGGCCAGGCTACGGGCCAGGCGCAAGGCCAGGGCCAGCCGCCAGCAGCCGGTGGCCAGGCCGTCCAGCCGCCTCAGCAGAACGGTCAGTCCCAGAACGGCCAGCCCCGGACCGGCCGGCGGAACGCCATGCCCGAAGGATTCAGCGGCGGCGCGGGAGGTCGCGGCGGAGGCGGTATGGCGGGCCTGCTCAACGGCCAGAACGTCAGCTCCGAGGTCGGGACCGCCCTCAAGCAGAACGCCTCCGCCTACACCTGGGTCGCCGCCGCCATCGGCGCCCAGAACGCCGCGAGCTACCAACTCGCCACCGAGAAGCCGGTCATGGCGATCGGCGGCTTCAACGGCAGCGACCCGTCACCGACCCTCGCGCAGTTCGAGCAGTACGTCACCGACGGGAAGATCCACTACTTCCTCTCCGGAGGCGGCGGTCCCGGCGGCGGCAACTCCGCCATCACCACCTGGGTCGAGGCCACCTTCAAGGAGGTCACCGTGGACGGCACGACTCTCTACGACCTGACTCGGCGGACGGCCGACTCAGCGACGACCTGACTCACCGACGGTCTGCCCTGACCACGGTCTGACCCGACGACGGCCTGACCCGACCACGGCCTGAACCGGGGTTCCGGAAAGCCTCCTGTGCGGTGTACGGCGGCATCAAGTCCCGTACACCGCACTAGGCATAGCATCGACTCCGGCCGGACTTCCGGACTCCGGCTTCCGGTTTCCGGTGGCGGGCCGCCCTGTCATCCGGCCGCCGGAGCCGGTCATGGCCGGAGCCGGGCAGGTAACAGGAGTCCGGTCATCTCCGGCCGGAGGGAACCGAGGAGGCTCACCCATGGTGCCGGAAGCCGACCGAGCCGAGCGGCCGATCCGTATCAGTGTGTGGCTGGAGGGCAAGCCGTCCGGCCGTGGCCGCAGGAGCGAACGCTCGGCCGGCCAGTCCACGGATCCCTCGGCCGCGCAGACACTGAGCCCGTCCTCCAGTCCTTCCGCAGGCCAGCCCGCCGGGCTCGATCGCGACCGCATCACCGCCGTCTCGGTACGGCTGCTCGACGCGGAGGGCCTGGCGAAGTTCTCCATGCGGCGGCTGGCCGCCGAGCTGGGCGTGACCGCCATGTCCCTCTACTGGTACGTGGACACCAAGGACGATCTGCTCGAACTCGCCCTGGACCGCGTCTTCGGCGAGGTCCAGGTGCCGGATCTGACGGACGAGAGCGCCGACTGGCGCGACCAGTTGCGCGAACTGGCCGTCAGCTACCGGACGGTGCTGGTCCGCCACGCCTGGGTCTCCCCGCTCGTCGGCAGATATCTGAACATCGGCCCGCACTCGGTGGCCTTCTCCGCCGCCGTCCGGTCGGTCATGCGCCGTACGGGCCTGGCGCCGCACGGCCAGATGGGCGCCCTGTCCGCGGTCTTCCAGTTCGTGTACGGATTCGGCACGATCGAGGGCCACTTCGTACAGCGCTCCGCCGACGCGGGACTGAGCCAGGACGAGTACTTCCGGCAGGCGAAGGGCGCCATCAGCGAACAGCCGCGGTTCAAGGAGTCGTTCGAGAGCGCGGACGAGATCATGGCGGCGCGGGGCGGCGACACGGTGGCGGAGATGCGCGAACGGGACTTCACGTTCGCGCTCGAACTCCTTGTCGCGGGCATCGAGGCGATGCGCGCCCGCGGCTGAAAGATCGCCTGACGATGAAAGATCGCCCCGGCGATCACCCCGGCGCCGCAGGCGGCACGAGCGGCTACTGCGGCGCCAGCCTGGCCGGGAAGCCGCCGGTCGCGAGCGGGCTCCAGCGTTCGGGCGTGACACGGATGATGGACTTGCCCTGCTTCACCATCGCCTGGCGGTACTCGTCCCAGTCCGGGTGCTCGCCCGCGATGTTCCGGTAGTACTCGACCAGCGGCTCGACCGACTCCGGTGAGTCGATCACCTCGGCGGTGCCGTCGATCTGTACCCACGGACCGTCCCACTCGTCCGACAGGATGATCAGACTCACGCGCTCGTCCCGCTTGGCGTTGCGCGTCTTGGCGCGCTCCGGGTACGTGGAGACGACGATACGGCCCGAGTCGTCGACGCCACAGGTGAGCGGTGAGCCTTGCGGGCGGCCGTCGGAGCGGGTGGTCAGCAGGATCGCCCGGTGCCGAGGCCGTACGAACTTCAGCAGCTCGTCGCGGTCCACGGCGGTGTTCGTTGCGATGTTGGGTGCCATGGTCCGCAGCCTACGACGTCCGACCGTCCGGGCCGGCTCTACGCCACCGGCAGGCTCTCGCCCTGTACCGCCTGGATGTCCAGCTCCACCCGTAGCGTCGTTCCGATCGCCGAGATGCCCGCCTGCACCACCTGGTTGTAGTTCATGGCGAAGTCCTCGCGGCTCAGCTCCGTGGTCGCGCGGAAGGCCGCCCGTACGCCGCCCCACGGATCGGGCCCGGTGCCCAGATAGCTCAGATCCAGGTCCACCTCGCGTACGACTCCGTGCAGCGACAGCCGGCCGTGGACCGTCCAGCGGTCCGGACCCGCCGGTGTCAGTCCCGTACTGCCGTATGTGATCTCCGGGAAGCGCTCCACATCCAGGAAGTCGGGCGACTTGAGGTGCTTGTCGCGCAGCGCGTTGCCGGTGTCGATGCTCGCTGCGGCGATGACCGCGTCGACCCGCGAGCGCTCGTGCGCGTTCTCCTGCCAGCTGTCGGGACCACCGGTCCCGCCGATCTCGATCCGCCCGCCGAACTCCTTGAACCGTCCGTGCACGCTGGAGATCCCGAGATGCTGCGCCACCGCGCTCACCGACGAGTGCGCCGGATCGATGCTCCAGGCGCCGGGCGGCGGCAGCTCGACTCCGCCCTGCCGGGCCAGCACCACCGTGCCGACCTCGGCCCGCCCGCTCGCCGTCACCAGCGCGGTGGAGGCGACGGGCGTGTATCCGACGGCCGTCACGACGACGGTGTACGGGCCCGGCGCCAGCGCCACATCGGCCCGTACCGAGCCGTCCTCCCGGGCACCGGCCCGTACCACCTGCGCGCCGGTCATATCGGTCATGGTGACGACGGCGTGCTGGACGGCCCAGCCGTCCCGTGTCCTCACCTGTCCGCGAAGCCCCATCCCGCTTCCCTCCCTGCTCTCTCTCACCGATAACGAGCCCTCACCGATAAACGAGCCTTCACCGGTAACGAGCCCCGGGCCCCGATGGGCCCGGGGCCCGCCCCGCTTGCAGTCGCTGGCCGGGTCCACTCGCCGGATCTACTCGCCGGGATGGGCGAGTTCGATGTCGTGCCCGTCGACACCGCGCCCGGTCACCGTCAGCGCGCCGGCCACCGGCGGATATCCGGTCGCGATGACCGTGTACTCGCCCGAGTCCAGATCGGCGAAGGCGTACGCGCCGTCGTCCCCGGTCGTCGCGGTGGCGACCACGTTCCCGGCCGCGTCGACCAGCGTCACCCGGGCGTCCGGCGCGGGCCGCCGGGCGGCGCCCGCCCTGACGATGCCCTGGACCGTGGCGCCCGACCGGAGGAGCGCCTCGATCCTGGTCACTCCCTGGCCGCCGATCTCCACCGGCAGCGCCAGCGGCCGGAAGCCGGTCGCGTTCACCGCGACGGTCACCGAGCCGGGCACCAGCTCTCCGAAGGCGAACTCGCCCTGGTCCACGGACTTCCCGGTGGCCAGCACATCGCCGCGCACATCGGTCACGATCACCATCGCGCCCTCGATCGGTAGCCCGCCGTCCGCGGCGCGCACGGTCCCGGCCAGACCGCTCGTACCGGAGAGCAGGATGTCGTACACGACCGGCTCGTCACCGACGACCACCGTGGACGCCTGCGGCTGGAAGCCGTCGGCGGAGGCGATGAGTACGTACGAGCCCGATCCCGGCGAGTCCAGGACATAGCCGCCGTCGGACCGGGCGACCGAGCGGGCGAGCTGACGTCCGGCCAGGGAGATCAGGGTGACGGCCGCGCCGGGCACCGCGGCGCCCTCGGCGGCGCGCACCACACCTCGTACGGCCGTGCCGTACAGCGACGCGGTCGTGGCTCCGGCCGGACCGGTGCTCTGGGCCGGTATCGCGGCAGATATCGCGGCCACCGCGGCGACCGCAGCGGGAGCCTCGACGGCCGCAGGAGACGCCTCGCCGACCGCAGAAGACGCCACCGGAGCCGCGACGGCACCCACAGCCACCGGCGCCTCGACCGCGCCGCCGCCCGCCGCCTCGGAGACCGCGGCCGTGGCACCGGCCTCCGCCGCCTCACCGCCGGAGCGTGTCCTCAGCGCGACCTCCTTGATGAACAGCGTCAGCAGCAGGGCGACCACGGCCGCCGGAGCCGAGTAGAGGAAGACATCGCCGACGCCGTGCCCGTACGCCGCCTCCATGACTCCGCGCAGCGGCGCGGGCAGCGTGTCCAGATTGGGAATCGCACCGCCGCCGGTGCCGCCGTGGCCCAGCGCCGCGCCCTGCGGGCCGAGATCGGCCAGTCCGTCCTTGACGTAGTGGGTGACCCGGTTGCCGAGCACCGCGCCCAGCGCCGAGACACCGATCGCACCGCCCAGGGAGCGGAAGAAGGTGACGGTGGAGCTCGCGGCGCCGAGGTCCTTCGGCGAGACCTGGTTCTGGGTGCACAGGACCAGGTTCTGCATCATCATGCCGACGCCGAGGCCCATCAGCGCCATATAGACGGCCATGTGCCAGTACGGGGTGTCCACCCGGAGCGTACCGAGCAGTCCGAGGCCCGCCGACACCAGCACACCACCGCTGACCAGCCAGATCTTCCAGCGGCCCGTCTTGGTGATGATCATGCCCGAGACGGTGGAGGAGAGGAACAGACCACCGATCATCGGGATGGTCATCACACCGGACATCGTCGGCGACTTGTCGCGCGCGAGCTGGAAGTACTGGCTGAAGAAGACCGTTCCGGCGAACATCGCGATACCGACGAAGAGCGAGGCCAGCGAGGCCAGTGTGATCGTACGGTTACGGAAGAGGCGCAGCGGGATGATCGGCTCGTGGGCCTTCGACTCGACGAGGACGAAGAGCGCGCCGAGCGCGACCGAGCCGCCGACCATGGCGTAGGTCTGCCAGGAGATCCAGTCGTACTTGTTGCCCGCGAAGGTGACCCAGACCAGCAGCAGCGAGACGGCCGCGCTGATCAGGACGGCGCCGGACCAGTCGACCTTGACCTGGCGCTTGACGACCGGGAGCTTGAGCGTCTTCTGGAGCACGACCAGCGCGATGATCGCGAACGGGACGCCGACGTAGAAGCACCAGCGCCAGCCCAGCCACGAGGTGTCGGTGATGACACCGCCGAGCAGCGGGCCGCCGACGGTGGCGACGGCGAAGGTCGCGCCGAGATAGCCGCTGTAGCGGCCTCGCTCGCGCGGAGCGATCATCGCGGCCATGACGATCTGGGCGAGGGCGGAGAGCCCGCCGACACCGACGCCCTGGACCACCCGGCAGGCGATCAGCATCCCGGTGTTGTTCGAGAGGCCGGCCACGACCGATCCCCCGACATAGATGACCAGGGCTATCTGGACCAGGAGCTTCTTGCTGAAGAGGTCGGAGAGCTTGCCCCAGAGCGGAGTGGTCGCCGTCATCGCCAGCAGCGACGCGGTCACCACCCAGGTGTAGGCGCTCTGTCCGCCGCCGAGGTCGGAGATGATCTCGGGCAGCGCGTTGGAGACGATCGTCGACGAGAGGATCGCGACGAACATGCCCAGGAGCAGCCCGGAGAGGGCCTCCATGATCTGACGGTGTGTCATCGGCGTGCCGGGAGTGACGGCGGGGCCGCCTCCATGCTTGGCGTGGCCGCCCCGCACACCCGCTGGTGTGGTCGTAGCCATTGGTTTCCTTAGTCCTGCGTCGTCTTACGTGTGGTGCCGTACGGGCGTTTCCTGCCGCATGGGTGTACGGGTGTACGGAATGTCATGGCGCCGGTCCCGGCTCTCGCCGAAGCTGCTGCGCAGCCGGGCCAGCAGTGCGTTGAGCTGCCCCACGTCGTCGTCGGTCCAGTCGTCGAGCGTGCGCGCGAATATCTCGGTCGTCCGCCGGGCCAGCTCGTCGAGCAGGTCCTGTCCCGCGGGTGTCAGCCGCAGGATGCGCGAGCGCTTGTCGGCGGGGTCCGCGGACCGTTCGATCCAGCCGCGCTGTGCGGCATGGGCGACATGCCTGCTGGTCACCGACATGTCGACGGCGAGCAGCTCCGAGAGACGGCTCATCCGCATCTCGCCGTGGCGCTCCAGCAGAGTCAGTACGGCGGCGGAGCCTCCCGGGCATTCGGCGGGCAGGATGCGCGCCAGACTCCGTTTGACAGCGCCGACGCCACTGAGCTGGCGGGCCAGCTCGGCGTACTGACTCTGTGCGGCCATGGGACCCTCCCGATATCTTGTTGCTTGGGGCAACCATGGAACCATAGAAGCCATTGGTTGCTACAGGCAAATGAAATCGGGGCGCAGCGGAGTAAAGGAACTCAAAAGGCTTCGCATGGTACGGGTCAACACCCGGCGCGGCGGCTCCCGACCTGGGAAAAGAGGCTCTCGGCCGGGGAAGAGAGGCTCTCGGCCGGGAGGGATGGCATCCAGGGCCGAGGCAAGGTCGTCCGGAATTTCCTGAACGGACGTTCGGGGACTTAACGGGCGTTCGGTGCCCCGAGTCGCGCGTCCGGCGTCCGAATCGCGCGTCCGGCGCGGAATACAGGGCAGTTGGGTACGGGCCCGGGGTTGGGCGGGATCCCCGCGTTCGCTAGGGTCCTGCCGTATGGCACACAACCCCCATGCCCCACAGGGCCCCGAGGGCACTCCCGACCCCGCGGGCAGCACCCAGATGTTCCGTGCGTTCGTCGACGACGGCGAGCCGCAGCGCAGGCAGCCGCCTCAGCAGCAGAGCGGGCCGAAGGCCGGACTGATCATCGGCGTCGTCGCCGTGGTCGTGGTCCTGGCCGTCGTGGGCTGGCTCGCCCTCGGCTGAGCCGTTACGGGCTGAGTCGTTACGGGCGGTCGCGTCGGCCGTTCGCGCCCGCTGTTCGCGCCCGCCGATGGTCCGCTGGCGGTGCGGCGGACGGACCGCCGATTCGGAACCCCGCCCGGAGCGTTGCCCGGAGTCTGTCCGGAGCTTCGTCCGGCTCACCGGACGAAGGGCGGGGTCCCCGGGCCTCAGTCCGAGATGAGTCCTTCGCGCAACTGGGCGAGCGTACGGGTCAGCAGCCGCGAGACATGCATCTGCGAGATGCCGACCTCTTCGCCGATCTGCGACTGCGTCATGTTCGCGAAGAACCGCAGCATGATGATCTGCCGCTCACGGGGCGGGAGTTTGGCGAGCAGCGGCTTGAGCGACTCGCGGTATTCGACGCCTTCCAGCGCCATGTCCTCGTAGCCGAGCCGGTCCGCGAGCGAGCCCTCGCCGCCGTCGTCCTCGGGCGAGGGCGAGTCCAGCGAGGACGCCGTGTACGCGTTGCCGACGGCGAGGCCGTCGACGACGTCCTCCTCCGACACCCCGAGAACGGCGGCGAGTTCGGGAACGGTCGGCGAGCGGTCGAGCTTCTGCGCCAGATCGTCGCTGGCCTTGGTCAGCGCGAGACGCAGCTCCTGGAGTCGGCGCGGCACCCGCACCGACCACGAGGTGTCCCGGAAGAAGCGTTTGATCTCGCCGACGACCGTCGGCATCGCGAACGTCGGGAATTCCACGCCGCGTTCGCAGTCGAACCGGTCGATGGCCTTGATCAGACCGATCGTGCCGACCTGGACGATGTCCTCCATCGGCTCGTTGCGGCTGCGGAACCGCGCCGCCGCGTACCGCACCAGCGGCAGATTCAGCTCGATGAGGGTGTCACGTACGTAGGTGCGCTCCGGGCTGTCCTGGTCGAGCACGGCGAGCCGCAGGAACAGGGAGCGGGACAGAGTGCGGGTGTCGATGGCTTCCGGCTGGGACACACGCGGCTGCGCCACATGGTCGAGAGCATCGGGCGCGGGAGCGCTCTTCGTGAGCGTGAGCACCTTCGAGCTGCCCTGTTCTACGGACATGCCACCCCCTTGAGGTCGCGGACGGTCGCGTCGGCCGCTCCCGTCGGTGGAACGCAGCCTCCACCTGAATACCGGCGGCGGGACTGCGGCAAACGCGGTTCCAGCAGAATGTCACATGTCGGCAACACGCTGTAGTGACTTGTCGACAAGTAGGGACCGAATCTGCCCAGGAAAGAGGTGGTATACGACTTTTGGGCCCAGGAGAGGAAACCGGGTGATCCAACCGCCCGGGTTATGCCTCGATCCGATTTGCGGATCGGAGCCGGGCGAAGCTTCTGGCCAGCAGCCTTGACACATGCATCTGGGAGACGCCCAGTTCCTGGCTGATCTGCGACTGCGTCAGATTGTTGTAGTAACGCAGCATCAGAATGCGCTGTTCCCGCTCGGGCAGTTGTACGAGGAGATGCCGGACCAGATCGCGGTGCTCGACGCCGGCCAGCGCCGGATCCTCGTAGCCGAGACGGTCCAGCAGTCCGGGCAGCCCGTCGCCCTCCTGGGCGGCCTCCAGCGAGGTCGCGTGGTACGAGCGTCCCGCCTCGATACAGGCCAGTACCTCGTCCTCGGAGATCTTCAGCCGCTCGGCGATCTCGGCGGTGGTGGGCGAGCGGCCGTGGGCCGTCGTCAGATCCTCGGTGGCGCCGGTCACCTGGACCCACAGCTCATGGAGCCGGCGCGGCACATGGACGGTCCGTACGTTGTCGCGGAAGTACCGTTTGATCTCACCGACGACCGTCGGCATCGCGAACGTCGGGAACTGCACGCCGCGGTCCGGATCGAACCGGTCGATCGCGTTGATCAGACCGATCGTGCCGACCTGGACGACATCCTCCATGGGCTCGTTGCGGCTGCGGAACCGGGCGGCGGCATAGCGGACCAGCGGCAGATTGGCCTCGATGAGCGCCCCACGCACCCGGGTGTGTTCCTCGCTGCCCGGTTCCAGCTCCTTGAGCTGGGCGAAGAGCACCTGGGTCAGTGCCCTGGTGTCCGCGCCTCTGCTCTGCGCGGCGGGACGTGGCTCGGTCTCGATCTGGGGCGGCACTTGAGGCGCAGTACTGGCCGGCACGGTCACGCCACCCCTTTGCGGTCGACTACGTCAACTCATCCGTCAAAAGCGGTCATAGCATCACAAGACATGTCCACTGTGTGCAAGCACCCGATAAAACCGTGTTGACGGCAAGTTGGGGCAATATAACCAAAAGCCCCACACCGAAAAGGTGTGGGGCTTGGGAGGCGGAGGGCTCAGAACTCGTAGTCGGCGATCACCCAGGTGGCGAATTCTCGCCACTGGCCGACACCCGCCTGATGGGCCGGGTGGTCCAGATAGCGCTGGAGCGCATCCCGGTCGGAGACAGCCGAGTTGATGGCGAAGTCATAGGCGATCGGCCGCTCGCTGATGTTCCAGGCGCACTCCCAGAACTCCAGCTCGGGAATCTGCTCACCGAGCTTCTCGAAGGCCTGCGCACCGGCGGTCACCCGGGGCTCGTCGCGTGAGACGCCCTCGTTGAGCTTGAAGAGGACCAGGTGGCGGATCAAGGGCACTCCTTGGGGGACGGCCTGCGGACACGCCCTGGCCGCAGGGTGCTTCCGTACGGCCGCCGGAGGCTTCCGTGCGGACGCGGTGGGTGCTGGTTCGTACAGCCGTCTTCCGGCCGTTCTCCGGCTACTTGATGAGTTCGGACATGAATTCGCCGACGCCCTGGGCGGCGCTCGAAATGCCCTCGAACCCTACCTGGACGAGATCGGCGGCCCGCTCCGGCGACGTGATGATCGTGTACAGCACGAACACGGCGAGCGCGTAGAGCACGATTTTTCTCGCTTGCCCCATGGGTCGCTTCCTCCCCTGCCGTCCCCAGTGCGATCGCGCGAGAGTCTAACCGTATGAACGCCAATGCCCGGAGGCCGTACCCGCACCTACACGGAAAGGGCCCCGGCGCACTGCGCCAGGGCCCTTCGAGAAGCGGTGGCGGAGGGATTTGAACCCGCTTACGTGACCCGTCTCACCTGCGGGTTTTCCTGAGAGTGGGACATACCGCCGTGTTTCAATCCTGCTGCGTCCTGCTCGATCGGCCTCTGACGGTTCCCGTGCGGCACGTGCCGCACGGCGAGGATGGGCTCGCCCGGGCGGCCTTCGCCTGCCTTCTCGGCGCTCGATCCGGGGTGCGGTGCCCGTTGCCTCCGTGCCCTTGACGCCGCTGTGGGTTCCTCCGCACTGCTTTGCCGGGTGTGGATCGATCCTGGTGGGCGGTCACGGTGTGTGACTGACTTCGTAGTCTTCGGGCGCTCCGTGACGGCGATGACGCACGCGTCCGTACCGCCCAGTGGCAGGCTCGCGTACTGACGGACGAGCTGGGCCATGCGCGCAGGATGTCCTCGGGCGTGATGCCGGTCACGGTGCCGTACGCGTCGTCGGCGAGGGCGTCGAGGAAGGCCGCCTCCAATCGGGGCCCGCCGAAGGCGTTCGGGAGGTAGCAGACTTCGGCGAGCACAGACGCTGGGATGAGGACGTCCCGGCGGGTGGGCAGCGCATCGAATCATGTGCGGCAGGCCGTGTGGTGGTTGTCGTCGGGGTTAACGTGCGCCACCAGTGGCCCGGTGTCGACCACGATCGCCGTTCGAAGTTTCCCGCGAGGTAGGTGTCGGCGTTCGCGCTCAGATCCGCCGGCGCACCGGAGAGGGAGCCCACGGTGCGCGTACGGGGCGGCTCGTGGACACGGGCGCGAACTGCCAAAGTGTGGCCGCGATCTCCTCAAGCGCACCGGGCTGCAACAGGTCCAGCAGCTGATGCAGCTCATTCTTCGTCGTTATGGCGAAGCCGCGCTCGATGGCCTTGGTGAGCAGTCCGGCCCTCGAAGGAAGGGCCTGATTCCGCCCGGACGTCTGGAATCTGGCGTGAATGGTGACAGGAGGACGCGGTGCGCAGGGCGGCGCCCGAGGCGGAGGCCGGCTCCTGGCCAATGCTCCCTCGACGGTAATTCGGCCGGGCGCATTGGCCTGCCAGTCTTACGGAGTCGGAGGCATCCCAAACCGCCTGCTGCACGATACCCGAAACGTATGCTGTATTTGCTAGGGTGTGGGAGGTACTCCGGAGAATCCTGTGAGGGGTGGGTCAAGGGTGAGTCGGTCGTGGCCGTGGTGGCTCGCGGCGTCGTTGACGATGAACGTCGCGTTGATGGCGGGCATGGTCGAATACGCGCGGTACAAGGATGTGCTCGGTGCCGTGCAGCATGGGGGAAGCGCGTTCGCGGTGGTCGCCGCGATCGCCGTCGTGATCGTCCTCGCCTTTCGGCGTTGACCCGGCAAGGGAGGTGAGATGGAAGCGATCAGGTCTCAGGTCGACCGGCTGGTGCGGGCCATGGGCGTGCTGCACGGAGACCTCAGCCCGGACGCGATGCAGCAGCTAGTCCTGGCTGCGGTCTTCCTGCGCCATGTCTCGGACGTCCCCGAGGACGTGGCCCAGGGGCGTCCTACCTGGGAGGACCTGGTTCGTCAGGTGCCCGGACCCGACTTCGCCCAGTCGGTCCTACACAGGGCGCTGCACGCCTGGAGCGGTGACTACGGGCAACTTCGCCTGGACCTGGACGACGAGGCGGTCCTCGGGCAGCTGCCCTTCGGTAGCCGGAGGATGCAGCAGGCGCTGGGGGACCTCATCGCTGTCCTGGACCAAGCGGGCCGGGCTCGCACGATGGCGGACTTGTACGAGCAGTGCCTTGCGCGGTTCTCGGAGGACCGGGCAGGTGGCGAGTACTACACGCCTCGCGATGTCGTACGGACGATGGTGCGGCTCATGGCGCCAGCGTCCGGCGACGAAGTCTACGATCCGGCGTGCGGTTCGGCCGGACTCCTGACCGAGGCGGCGCGCTACGTAGAGATGCACGATGGGCGACCCATGGATCGCACCGAGCCCACGCTCCTGCTGTTCGGCCGGGACGTCAATGCCCGCACACGCCGGATTGCGGCGATGAACCTGATCCTCCACGGCTTGGACGAGGATCTGCACCGGGACCTCGACTCAGACGACAGCCTTTTGTACGGCTCAGAACCCGGCGAGAAGTACGACATTGCCCTCGCGAACCCGCCCTTCAGCATGTCCCGTTGGCAGGACCGCATAGACGGCCAGTTCGTGCCTTGGCGCTACGGTCCCCCACCCAAGAGCAACGCTGACTTCGCCTGGGTCCAACATGTGTTGGGTTCGCTCAAGACCGGCGGCCGTGCCGCGATCCTGTTGGCGAACGGCGCGGCCTTCCGGGGCGGCGCCGAGCGGCATATCCGCGCCGGACTGGTGCACGACGACGTACTCGCCGCGGTCATCCAGCTGCCGCCCGGACTCTTTCCACACACGCGCATCCCCGCCTGCCTGTGGGTCTTCAGCAAGTCCAAGCGCGCCCACGCCAAGAATCGCGTCCTGTTCATCAACGCACAGGACGTGGGCGTCCAGGTGAGCCGGGGCAGACGCGCCCTGACCGACGAGGACATCGCACGGATCGTCCGTGCGTTCAGGGGCGGGTCGGAGCACGGAGAGGCCGACGAGCCGGGGTGGTGCCGGACCGTCACCCTGGACGAGATCGAGGCAGCGGACTTCGACTTCCTCCCCGCACGCCACGTCGCGCCGGTGGCCGCGGAAGCCGAACCCGGCGACGACGAGCGGCGGGTGCGTGAGCTGACCGACGAACTCTATGGACACTTCGCGGAAGCCGCGCGCATGGAGCGTGAACTCCGCGATGTCTTGGGGGCGTTGTGAACGAACGTCCGCAGTGGGCGGCGCTCACCGACCTGCCCGGCGTGGAGGTGGTCGGGTATGGCATCAACCGCCCTGGCCGCCCCGACCTGGATGGCGTCCCCATGCTCCGGGCCGGAGACATCGCCGACGGCCGCATTCAGACCAAGGAAATGGTGCGTGTGGGGCGCGAAGTTGCAGAAGCCCATCCGAAGACGCGGCTGCGCCCCGGTGATCTGCTCATCGTGCTCGTAGGACGGATCGGCGAAGCCGCTGTGACCCGGCCGGAGCACGAGGGGTGGAACATGGCCCGCTCGGTGGCCCTGGTCCGCTGCGCCGACCCGCGCCTCGCTCAGTGGCTCCGGGTCTGGCTCGCCATGCCCACCGCCCGCGCCTGGTGCGATACGCAGGCCGCAGGCACCGCGCAGCGCACGCTCGGGCTGAGGTCTCTCCGACAGCTACCCGTCGCGCTGCCGTCCCAGGCGGACCGTGAACGGACCCTACGTGTGGTCCGCGCCATCGAGAGCCGGGCCGAGGTCAACGACCGGATCGCGCACACCGCGGTCGCGCTTGCGGACGCGCACTTCGGTGCGCTCGCTGCGGACAGGAAGAGCTGGCCGGAAAGGACCTTCAAGGATGTCGTCCGCGATGCCCGGACGGGGACAGCCGGACGGCCGCCGGCACTTTCAGGGGGCGATGCGTGGGTGGCACCCGCTGACGTACTGCGTAGTCCGCTGCCGTACATCGACACCACGGATGTCTCGGATCTGTCGGGTGTCCCTGGCTCGGTACTCGTGGTCCCCAAGACGGGGCAGGTGCACGCCGCGGTCAGCCGGACTCCCCTGATCGTGAGCCGTGGGGTGCTTGCGCTGAGGCCGGAGCAGGAGGGTGACACCTGGTGGTTGCTTCACGAAATCCGTTCCAGAAGCAGCGAGTTGTCGCAGCTGGCGCAGGGTACTGCGGGCCGTGAGCTGAGTGCGCGGGCCTTCATCCAGGCCACGGTGGCCTGGCCGCCGGAGGAGGTGCTGGCGCGCTTCGCGCGCCTCGCGGGCGCGCTGCACAGGCGGGCGCTCACGGCCCAGCGCGAGAACTGTACCCTGCGGGCCCTCCTAAACGATTTTCTACACACCCTGGGAGCGGCCGAAGCATTGCCCCGGGTATGACCGGGGCACCCGATGGTCGTGCGGGGGCTGGGTATGGAGTTTCCAGCCCGTCTGTCTGTGGGGCGTGATGCCCGGTTTGGAAGCAGGCTGGGCATCACGCCGTGCGAGGCGGCCCACTTTGCGCACGGCCACGTCGCATCCGCACCAATCGCGGTTGGGACAGCTGAACCGAATCACCACTGGTCGGATGGGCTTCCTGCTGGTCACTGCCACCGTATCGCTCTGAACCCGAGTCTCGGCCAGACCGATGTCCGTGCGGCCGAATCGCCGACGCCGTGCGGCTCGCGTGTCCCGGTGCGCACGTCGCTGCCGAGTACATCGAGCGGGCGGCGGCCGGGGAAGGGGTCAGACGCGGACCCATTCCACGGGGCTTCTGCGGCCTACGGATGCCGCGTGACAGAGCTTCGGAATGTGGGAACCGTCGGTGGAGGCGACCTTCATGGGTCCGCCCGAGCAGGCCGCAGTGGCGACAACGAGCGCGGCCACGACGTTTTCGTGACCGTCCAGGCCGGCGTCTTCCAGTAGTTCTGCCGCACGGTCGGCGATGATCTCGGTTGCGGGGATGACGGTGAGCCGGGAGCGGAGCCAGTGCAGGTGCTTCGCGGCCTGTCCGGTGCGGCGGACTTCGGCGATGCTGACCGTGGAGATTGCGGCTGCGTACCCCTCGGCTTCTGCGACCTTGAGTATCAGCGCCATTTTGCGGTTCTGGTCGGCCAGGAGGGACAGCGGCTGGGCATCGAGGACGAGGAGGGCGCGAGGGAACGCCGGGGTTACTCGCCGTGCCATGTCCGGCGGGCCTCCTCGATCTCCTCGGGAGTGAAGGAGCCGTGCTCGTCCTCGTACGCCTCGACGATCTCCCTGGTTTTGGTCAGGGCGAGGGCGTGTTCGACGGCGTCGGAGACGAAGCGCGAGAAACCCCGGGCGCCGGTGCGGGCTTCTACCTGGCGGGCAAGCGATCTGGGGATGGTGACGGACTTCTTGACGGTGGTCTCGTCCGGAGATGCGTGCTCGATAGCCATGCCAGACATTATCCCACTGGAAGTAGGACTTCTGTCCAGTCGGGTGCGGCCTTCCGACAGCCTCCCGTGGGCCCCTCTGTCATGAAGCGGGCACTCCTGTGAAGCGAAGGAAAGGGCTCCTGGTTGCGTTTTCGCAGGTCGGAAGGGCAGTGGGAGCGGTGGCGGAACACCCCTGCGGGTGCGGGGCCGACAGCGCCGTGTGCTCGCCCCCCGATTCCTCCCACGGAACATCCCCGCAGGCGCGGGGCCGATCCGGCGCTGTCCCCGTACACCACCCGGTGGATCGGAACATCCCCGCAGGTGCGGGGCCGACAACGTCACCGAGCAGACGGCGACCGGGAAGCGGGGAACATCCCCGCAGGCGCGGGGCCGACAACAAGGAACAGGCGTCGACGGCGAAGCAGCGGGGAACATCCCCGCGGGTGCGGGGCCGACCCGCCGGTCGGGTTGCCGAGGGCCTTCCGGACCGGAACATCCCCGCGGGTGCGGGGCCGACCTTGTTACACGCGGTGCAGACGAGCCACTCGCCGGAACATCCCCGCGGGTGCGGGGCCGACGACGGGTCGACACGTCTCCACACGGTCAATACGGGAACATCCCCGCAGGTGCGGGGACGACGCGCTCTCGGCCGGTATCTGGGGCGGCAGCCGCGGAACATCCCCGCGGGTGCGGGGACGACGAAGAGAGCGAGGAAGACGAGCCGCACCCAGACGGAACATCCCCGCGGGTGCGGGGTCGACCGCGCGCACCAGCTCGGTGCGCGCGCGGTGGGGGGAACATCCCCGCGGGTGCGGGGTCGACTTCCCATCCGGCGGGATCGGCGTGCCGTCCGACGGAACATCCCCGCGGGTGCGGGGTCGACCCGTTCCTGTTCGTGCCCGCCATACCGCACCCAGGAACATCCCCGCGGGTGCGGGGTCGACCGCAACTTCCGCCGTCTGGCCGGCCTCTGCCGCGGAACATCCCCGCGGGTGCGGGGTCGACGGGACACCGGACCCGCCGCGCGGCCCGTTCCTGGGAACATCCCCGCGGGTGCGGGGTCGACGCCACCTACTCGGCGGACGTGGCCGCGCTGGAGGGAACATCCCCGCGGGTGCGGGGTCGACCGCGGTGCCTCCGGTGCCGCCGGTGGAGCGGACGGAACATCCCCGCGGGTGCGGGGTCGACTTCGCTGAGCGCGACACCGCGCTGATGCGTACGGGAACATCCCCGCGGGTGCGGGGTCGACCCGTACGGACGTCGACCGTCCACACCGGACGCTGGAACATCCCCGCGGGTGCGGGGTCGACGGCACCAGCGGCCGGAGTATGACATCGATCACCGGAACATCCCCGCGGGTGCGGGGTCGACGCCGACCCGGACCGGCCGACGCTCCAAGAGGCAGGAACATCCCCGCGGGTGCGGGGTCGACTCAGTCCCAGACCGGGAACGACGCGATGCCGTCGGAACATCCCCGCGGGTGCGGGGTCGACCCTCGCTGCTCGTTATCGGCGCTGGATCCGAGGGGAACATCCCCGCGGGTGCGGGGTCGACGCTTGTTGGCCTGGGCTTTTATCTGCGGGGAGCCTTGATTTCAATCAGTGGGATCAGCCTGAGACGTTGATCGAGGCTCTGTCGATGGGCGGCCGGAAAGAACAATGTGGTCGATCCCTCGCATGGTGTCAGCGCTGGCATTTGGGCCGTCCCATCACATTACTGAACCGACGGGGGTTGGTCTTTGGTGACCTGGCTGGGGGAACGTCTCGGGGAGGGACTGCGGGTGGCAGATTCCTCCGTGGTGCAACGCGCCTCGTGTGCGGGTCAGTTGTGCTCCTGTCGGCTCCCGTGCCGCGCGGCCGTGCAGTACGTTCCGCACGCAGAACACCCTCCTGGCCGCGTTTCCGCAGATCAGGAGGGTGTGAGAGCGGTAGCGGAGGGATTTGAACCCTCGGTGAGTTTCCCCACACTCGCTTTCGAGGCGAGCTCCTTCGGCCGCTCGGACACGCTACCGGGAGAGAGCTTAGCCCACAGTGGGCCGAGGTTCGAAATCGGTATCGCGGTACGGCGATCGAAGAGGCCGCGGAGGTTCGGACGGACGACGGGTCAGCGCTCGCGGAAGAACGCCGTCAGCACTGCGGAGCACTCGTCGGCGAGCACTCCCTGGATCACCTCGGGCCGGTGGTTGAGCCGTCTGTCCCGTACGACGTCCCAGAGCGAGCCGACCGCGCCGGCCTTCTCGTCGAGCGCGCCGAACACCACCCGGTCCACCCGGGACAGTACGAGCGCTCCCGCGCACATCGTGCACGGCTCCAGAGTCACCACCAGCGTGCAGCCGGTCAGCCGCCAGGCACCGACCTTCCCGGCCGCCCTGCGGATCGCCAGGATCTCCGCATGGCCGGTCGGGTCGCCGGTCGCCTCGCGTTCGTTGTGGCCCGCGGCGAGCACCGTGCCGTTCGGTGACAGCACGACGGCGCCCACCGGTACATCACCGGAGCGGGCCGCCCGTGCCGCCTCGTCCAGGGCGAGGCGCATGGAAGCCCGCCACGGATCGCGCACGGGATCACGCACCGGATCGGGCTCGGACAACGGGCCGTACCCGATCACTAGCGGACGGTCTCCAGCACCTCGGCGGCTCCCAGAGCCTCCGCGATCTCGGCCATCGCATCGGTGTCGAGCGCCAGCAGATCCGCCTCGGACAGCCCGAGGTCGCTGAGAATCTCACGGTCGCCGACGGCTCCCGCCGGCACGGTCTCCCCGTCGATCACGGGGCTGTCGTTGTCGTCGTCCTCCTCGTCGTTCTCGTCCGGCTCGCCGTCCTCCGTACCGTCGAGGTCCAGCGCGTCGAGGTCGTCGGCCGGGTCGTCGTCATCCCTGCCGAGCAGTTCATCAATGAGGATCTCCCCGTACGAGGAGCGTGCGGCCGCGGCCGCGTCGGAGACATAGATACGAGGGTCTTCCTCGCCCTCCACACGGAGGATGCCGAACCAGGCGTCCTCCTGTTCGATGAAGACGAGCACCGTGTCCTCGTCCACCGAGGCTTCGCGGGCCAAGTCGGTGAGGTCCGACAGGGTCTCCACATCGTCGAGCTCTGTATCGCTCGCTTCCCACCCGTCTTCGGTGCGCGCGAGCAGTGCGGCGAAGTACACCGTGACTCTCCCACTGGTCAGAGGTGTGACGATCCGGCGGTGCGCTGCTCTGCCCCGCCTACTCGGAATCGTGGCAGAAACGAGCGCTTCGCGAGAGGTCTTCCACCGTTGCGTCGTCCGGCCATTTTATTAGGACCCTGTTCGGCCCCTTGCACGCGGCCCGCACATCTCTTCAGCGGCCCGGCGTGGCTACCAGCGGAAGGTACGCATCCGCATCTGCTGGCGCATCCGCGCGGCGCGAGCCTGTCGCGGCTTCACCCGCTCGCGCAGCTCTTTGGCCTCGTTCAGCTCCCGCAGGAACTGCGCGCGCCGCCGCCGGCGCTCCGTCGCGTCCTCGTCGCCCTGTTCCTGTTCCCGGTCCTTCTCCCGGCCCTGCTCTTGTCCCTGCCCCCGCTGATCCCGGTCCGGCATCGACGCCTCCCCACCCCAGGTCTTCAGCTTCCTCTTCCCTCGTGAGCGTGGGTTGATGCCCACGCCTTGGTGGCAGCGCGTACGGCCTTGGCCCCCGGTTACTGTGTCGCCATGCGGATTCATGTCGTCGACCACCCGCTGGTGGCGCACAAACTCACCACGCTGCGCGATCGGCGCACCGACTCAGCGACCTTCCGGCGGCTCGCCGACGAGCTGGTCACCCTGCTGGCGTACGAGGCCACACGGGACGTACGGACCGAACAGGTCGACATCGAAACCCCGGTACGGGCCACCACGGGAGTGAAGCTCTCCTATCCGCGCCCGCTGGTGGTGCCGATCCTCCGGGCCGGGCTCGGCATGCTCGACGGGATGGTGCGGCTGCTGCCGTCGGCCGAGGTGGGCTTCCTCGGGATGATCCGCAACGAGGAGACGCTCCAGGCGTCCACCTACGCCAGCCGGATGCCCGAGGACCTCTCGGGCCGCCAGGTGTACGTCCTGGACCCGATGCTGGCGACCGGCGGCACGCTGGTGGCGGCGATACGTGAGCTGATCAAGCGTGGCGCGGACGATGTGACCGCCGTGGTGCTGCTCGCGGCGCCGGAGGGCGTCGAGGTGATGGAACGGGAGCTCGCGGGGACGCCGGTGACGATTGTGACGGCGGCGGTCGACGAACGCCTGAACGAAAACGGCTACATCGTCCCAGGCCTGGGCGACGCGGGCGACCGCCTCTACGGCACGGCGGCCTCTTCTTTTTGAGGGCTCGGTTCGCCTCCGGCCGTGCGAGGCCGGAACGTCTCCGCAACCCGGACCCGTCGGGCTGGTCGGTTCGTCCTCAATCGCCGGACGGGCTTGATTTTCCGGCCTGCGGCCGGGCGCGAACGGGTCCCACGTACCCCCACCGTCTGGGAACCCGGCGCCGGGGCGGGCCGTTCCGTCCTCAAACGCCGGACGGGCTGGGTTTTTCGGCCTGCGGCCGGAGTACGGCGAGGGGCTTGCCCCTACCGAGCGGGCACCCGGCACCGGGGCCGGCCGTTCCGTCCTCAAACGCCGGACGGGCTTGATTTTGCCCCACCGTCTGGGAGCCCGGGGCCGGGGTTGGCGGTTCCGTCCTCAATCGCCGGACGGGCTTGGTGTGGGCCCGGAGTGGGCGGAAACCTGACGTGCGGCGGGAGGGGGGCGGGGTCGTAGGAGGTGCGTGTTCGGACACTAAAGCGTGATTTGTGCCGCACGCGAAACCCGCACTAGGCAACCGGCCCGCACGCGGCGTAAATCATGCCGTCCGGACATGTACCTCCGGAGGCCCCGGCACCCGCACCCACCCCCGTGCCGCCAGGCGCGCCCCGCGGCTAGTGGGGCTGCGGCGACGGTGGGCGGGGCTGTTGGGCCGGGTCCGTCGCGCAGGCGGAGTTCTTGGCCGCCGCGCTCACCAGCGTCGCCAGCGCCTCGTCCGCGTCCTTCTGGACGTTCAGTTTGGTGAAGGTCGTGCCGAGGAGCAGATCGACGTCCGCCGTCTTGCGTGAGTCGGTCTTCGTCGCGGCGCCCTTCAGCTGTGTGCCGAGCACCGTGAGCGCCGTGTTCCAGGCGCTCGGGGAGCCCAGCAGTATCCCGGCGCCCTGGATCTTCTTGTCGTACTTGGCCGGCGCGTTGCCCACCTTGCCGATGAGGAAGCCGCGCTTCTTCAGCTCGTCGGCCGTGGTCTTGGCCAGACCTCCGCGCGGCGTCGCGTTGTAGACGTTGACCGTGATCTGGCCCGGTTTGGGCAGTGCCATGGCCGCCGTCGAGGAGGTCTTGCAGCCGTGCTTCCGGCCTGCGGCGGCGGCGAGTTTCTTGCCGCTTTCGCCCGAGAAGACATCGATGAGCTGCATGGTTCCCCAGCCGGCCAGGCCGAGGGCGACGATTGCGGAGGTGCCCGCGAGTACCAGCCTGCGGCGGTGCCGGGGGCGGCGCATCCGTGGGTACTTGTCACCCGTGATGCGGTACTTACCGCCCAGACCAGGGGGAGTGAGCATGCTCATGAGCGCAGCGTAGTGCGCGCCGATGGTCAGGTCCTACTAAATGATCAATGGGTTGAGCTGTCCGAGGTGCGAAAGGCCCCGAAAGGCGCAGTCATCACCCGTACGGACCCGCCGTCAGCCCAGATCCAGCTCCAGCACACGCGCGTGCAGCACCTGGCGCTGCTGGAGCGCGGCGCGGACGGCGCGGTGCAGCCCGTCCTCCAGATAGAGATCGCCCTGCCACTTCACGACATGCGCGAACAGGTCTCCGTAGAAGGTGGAGTCCTCGGCGAGCAGCGTCTCCAGGTCCAATTGGCCCTTGGTCGTCACGAGCTGATCGAGGCGGACCGGGCGCGGCGCGACATCCGCCCACTGCCGGGTGCTTTCCCGGCCGTGGTCGGGATACGGCCGCCCGTTACCGATGCGCTTGAAGATCACACGGAAAGCCTACCGGGCGACCGGCTCCGGGCGCAGCCATGGCGCCGGAGGACAAAAGTGGCATTTCGTGTCGCATCGGGAGCAAAGCGTGAACGGAACCCATTCGTCCGCCCGGTCTCCCGCCTCGATCACGGCCGATCACGGAGGATCCGGGCTGATCCGGCTGATCCGGCGGATCCGGCGGATCCGCCGATCCGGGCCGCATGCCCGGAAGCCGTACGCCGTGGGCGCGGAGGCTCCGCGCCCACGGCGTACGTTCAGTGCTCCGTCACGCCGTGGGCGCGTGGCCGCGGCCGTGGGTGCGGTGCTCGGCCGGAGCGCTCTCGGCCTTGCCGCGCGCCGGCGCGGACTGCTTCTGCGCCGGAGTGGAGAGGGAGCGCAGGTCGTGCGCGTAGGTGCCGACGGCGTTGGCGATGACGCCGATGTTGACGCCGAAGGCCTTCATGTTGATGTTGGACAGGTTGTCGCAGGCGGAGTGGTAGCACTTGTCGAACGCCACACCGGCCTCGCCGCCGTACTTCTTGGCCTGGGCCGCGCTCTTGATGCCCTCGGCGCCGGTGAAGGTGCCGCCGGAGGCGATGCCCGCCTCCATGAACGGGCCGTAGTCGGAGCGGCCGTCGAAGTCCGTGCCCTCGTGCGGGACGCCCTGGCGGTCGAGGAAGTCGGTGATGCCCTTCTCCAGCTGGGCCGAGCCCTCCGGGCCCGGTCCGGCGCCCGTGGCGTCCGAGTCGTCGCCGTCGTAGACGAACTGGGCGGCGTTCGGTGAGGCGATCATGTCGAAGTTCAGATACAGCGCGATGTCCGCGCGCTGTTCCGCGGTGAGCCGGGTGACATAGGACTCGGCGCCGAGCAGTCCCAGCTCCTCCGCCGACCACCAGGCGAAGCGCACCTTGTTCGTGGGCCTGTCATGGGTCTTGGCGAGCTCGAGCGCCACCTCCAGCAGTCCGGCCGAGCCCGAGCCGTTGTCGTTGATACCGGCGCCCTCGGTGACCGAGTCGAGATGCGCGCCGAGCATGACCGTACGGTCGGCGTCGCCGCCCTTGGTCTCGGCGATCACATTGCGGGTGGTGCGCTCCTCCTGGAGCTGCCGGAGCTCCAGCGAGATGGTCACCGGGCCGGCTCCGGCCTCGGCGACGAGTGCCTGGCCCTCGGCCTGGGTGATACCGCCGGTGGGAATCACTCCGGCGTCGGGACCGCCGAGCGTGCCGTTGAGCGAGCCGGCGGTGTTGTTGTAGATGACCGCCGCGACCGCACCCGCCGCCGCGGCCTCCCGCTGCTTGGTGGCGAAGTCGCAGCCGCCGCGCTGGATCAGCGCGATCTTGCCGGTGAAGGCCCCGGCTGCGTAGTCGGCGGGCTCGCAGCCCGTGGTCGTGTCGACCGGTACGGCGGCGAGCGCGGCCCGGGTGCCGCCCTCCGGCGTGGACTTCGTGTACGACATGGCCACTATGGCGACATCGCGCGGCGCCGGTGCGGTGACCGAGAGCTTCTCGGCGAGCGTCTCGATATAGGTGATGTCGAAGGTGTCGTAGGAGACGCGGTAGCCGGCCTTCTTGAGCTGGTTGTACACATAGGTGGCCGAGGCCTCGTGGCCGGGTGTGCCGGCGGCTCTGTTGCCGTCGGCGGAGTCCGCGATGGCCTGGAACGCCTTGAGGTGCTTGTAGGCGTCCTTGGCGGATGCCTCGCGCACCAGCTTCCGGGAGAGTTTCGCCGCCTCCTTGCCCGGGTTGTGCGCTCGTGCGACGGCGGGCGAGGCGGACAGCAGAAGCGGCGCGGCGAGCGCGCTGACGGCCGCAACGGCCATGAGCCTGCGGGGAGTTGCCTTCACAAGGGTCCTTCCGGCGCGAACGGATGTGAGCGAACGTGAGGGAAAGCTAGCGACCGGTGCGCCAACTGTGAACAGATGTGTCGCAGGTCACGCCGTACAAGGGCGCATCGGCTCCGGATCGGCTCCGGATCAGCTGCGGATCGGCCGCGGACCGGTCGTGTGGCATGGGGTTCAGCGTTTGTCCGGAGGGCCGGCGCTCTTCGCCGCCTTCGCCGCCCGCTTGGTCTCCTGCTTGAACGCCCTGACCTTGGCCAGTGATTCGGGTCCGGTGATGTCCGCCGCCGAGCGGTAGGACCCTTCGTCGCCGTACGCGCCCGCGGCCTCCCGCCAGCCCTCGGGCCGTACGCCGTACTGCTTGCCCAGCAGGGCCAGAAAGATCTGGGACTTCTGTGTCCCGAAGCCGGGCAGCGCGTTGAGCCGCTCCCGTACCTCCGTGCCGGTGGCGACATCACGCCAGATCGTGGTGGCGTCGCCGTCGTAGTGCTCGACCAGATACTGGCAGAGCTGCTGTACGCGTCCGGCCATGGAGCCCGGATAGCGGTGTACGGCGGGCTTCTCCGAGAGCAGCGCCACGAACGCCTCCGGGTCGTACGCGGCGATCTGCCGTGCGTCGAGATCGTCACCGCCCATGCGTACGGCGATGGTGTAGGGCCCGGAGAACGCCCATTCCATGGGAACTTGCTGGTCCAGCAGCATGCCGACCAGCGCGGCCAGCGGACTGCGGCCGAGCAGTTCGTCGGCATCGGACTGCTGTGCGAGCCGAATTCTGGTGCTCATTCCCCGATGATCACCCTGCCCTCGGTGTGACGCACGTACACACGCACCACTCGTGTGTTCATATGACTAATTTGTGGTGCGGATGGAGCAACCGGAGGACGGGTAGATCTGGGCCGACCGGGTGAGACGGCAGGGGGGGCGGTACGAGTGGTGTCGGCATTCCCTGACCGGGTCATTCCGGTGCAGGGACATATTCCGGAACCTTCGGGAAAGGCCGCTCGCCCGTGACACAGCCCTTTGAACTGCCGGATTTCTATATGGCCTATCCGGCCCGGCTCAATCCCCATCTGGAGGAGGCGAGGGAGCACTCCAAGAAATGGGCCAGGGACATGGGGATGCTGGAGGGATCGGGGATCTGGGAGGAGCACGACCTCGATTCCCATGACTACGCCCTGCTCTGCTCGTACACCCATCCGGACTGCGACGGTCCGGCGCTTTCCCTGGTGACCGACTGGTATGTGTGGGTGTTCTTCTTCGACGACCATTTCCTGGAGGTCTACAAACGGCCTCAGGACCGGGCCGGCGGCAAGGCGTATCTGGAGCGGCTGGCCGCGTTCATGCCGATGGATCTCTCCGCCGGATTTCCCGAGCCGACCAATCCGGTCGAGGCGGGCCTCGCGGATCTCTGGGCCCGTACGGTCCCGAGCATGTCCATGAGCTGGCGCGAGCGGTTCGCGGAGAGCACCGAGAATCTGCTCAACGAGTCCGACTGGGAACTCGGGAACATCAACGCGGAGCGGATCGCCAATCCCGTCGAGTACATCGAGATGCGCCGCAAGGTCGGCGGAGCGCCGTGGTCGGCCGGGCTCATCGAGTACGCGGCGGGCGCCGAGGTCCCCGCGGAGATCGCCGGCTCCCGTCCGCTGCGGGTCCTCAAGGACACGTTCTCCGACGGTGTCCATCTGCGCAACGACCTCTTCTCGTACCAGCGCGAGATCGAGGAGGAGGGCGAGCTGAGCAACGGCGTGCTCGTCCTGGAGACCTTCCTCGGCTGTACGACCCAGGAGGCGGCGGACGCCGTCAACGATCTGCTCACCTCGCGCGTCCAGCAGTTCGAGCACACCGCGCTGACCGAACTGGGCCCGCTCTTCGCGGAGAAGGGCCTGGCGCCGCAGCTCTGCGCGGACACCCTGGCCTATGTGAAGGGCCTTCAGGACTGGCAGTCGGGCGGCCATGAGTGGCATATGCGCTCCAGCCGCTATATGAACGGCGGAGGTGCCGGACCGGCCGACCCGCTGCCCGGTGGCGCTCCGTCGTCCGCCACGTCGTTCTCGATGACTCCGGTCGGTCTGGGCACGGCCGCGGCCGATATCGCGAGGACGATCGGCGCGAGCGTTCCGGCGCGGCTGCGTGGGTACAGCCATCTGCTGTTCCAGAAGGTCGGTCCGTCCAGGCTGCCCGATTTCCATATGCCGTTCGAGGCCGCCCTGAGCCCGCATCTCGACCACTCGCGCGAGCATGTCGTCGAGTGGTCCCACCGGATGGGCATTCTGGAGGCGCAGCCCGGCGTCCCGGGCTCGGACGTCTGGGACGAGGAGCGGCTGCGGCGTATCGATCTGCCGCTCTGCGCCGCCGGTATCCATCCGGACGCCACCCCGGAGGCGCTCGATCTGACCTCGGACTGGCTGACCTGGGGCACCTACGGTGACGACTACTACCCGGTGGTCTACGGCACCGCCCGCGATGTGGCGGGCGCGAAGGCCTGCAACGAACGGCTGCTGCTCTTCATGCCGGCCGACACCGACGCGATGCCGGTGCCGACGACCGCTCTGGAGCGCGGGCTCGCCGATCTCTGGATCCGTACGGCCGGTCCGATGGAGCCCGATGCCCGGCGCACCTTCCGGGACGCCGTCGAGGAGATGATCGGAAGCTGGTACTGGGAGCTGGTCAACCAGGCGCAGCACCGGATCCCCGATCCCGTCGACTACATGGAGATGCGGCGGCGGACCTTCGGTTCGAACATGACGATGAGTCTGTCCCGGATCGGCCATGGCCGGGTGGTGCCGCCGGAGATCTACCGGACCGGGCCGATGAAGTCCCTGGAGAACGCGGCGCAGGATTACGCCTGTCTCATGAACGATGTGTTCTCTTACCAGAAGGAGATCGAGTTCGAGGGCGAGATCCACAATGGTGTCCTGGTCGTGCAGAACTTCTTCGACTGCGACTACCCGACCGCCCTCGCCGTCGTCGACGATTTGATGAAGTCGCGCATGAGCCAGTTCCAGCATGTCGTCGCCCATGAACTGCCCACGCTGTATGACGACTTCGGTCTGGACGACGACGCACGCCGAGTGCTCGACGGTTATGTGAAGGAGCTGGAGAACTGGCTCTCCGGCATTCTCGTCTGGCACCGGGACTGTCATCGTTACAAGGAGTCCGATCTGCTCCACGACCGGGCCGGTATCGCCCGCTGGATCCCGCCCGTACCGAATGGAATCGGTACCTCGGCGGTGCGGATTTCGCTGCCCGGCTGGGAATCTGTGCGACCGGTCCCCCATATGGTGCAGTAACTCGCTTGTGCACCACGGCGTTTGGCATCCGGTCAATGTGAGTGTCTACCGGACGGGGGCCGTGGGTGGCGAGCGGATACGCACTGTACGGGCGCGCGGAGCGGCTGGCGCCGCGCGCCCCGGAGCCCCGGGAGGCCCAGCGGGTGCGTACGGCGGTGCTGGAGGGCGTCGCCGGATGGGTTCCCGGGGAGCCGGTCCCCAATGAGGCGCTGCCCGCGGCCTGGGGAGTGGATGACGCGTGGGTGCGTACGCGCACCGGTATCGCGAGCAGACACCGGGCGGGCGCGGGCGTGTCGACGGGAGATCTCGCGTACGAGGCGGCCCGACGGCTGCTCGGCGGCGCTGGCCCGGGCGCGGGAGCGGGCCCGGGCCAGCGCCCGGGTCCGGGAGCGGCGGCCGAGCCGGGCGCGGAGTCCAGGTCGGTGAGTGGGCTGGCGACCGGTTTGGGGATCGGTCCCGGGGCCGGGCCTGGGACGGGGCTGGGGATCGGTCCCGGTGTCGGATCGGGGATCGGTGCCGGATCCGGGCCGAGCACCGGTCCCGTGACCGGCTCGGGCGTCGGCGCGGCCGTGGATGCCGTCGTGCTGGCCACGGCCACTCCGGACCATCCCTGTCCCGGTACGGCTCCGGCGCTGGCGGCGCGGCTGGGGCTCGGGCCGGTGCCCGCGTTCGACATCGGCGCGGTGTGCAGCGGCTTCGTCTACGGCCTCGCGGTCTGCCGGGGCCTGGTGGTGTCCGGGCTGTACGACCGCGTGCTGCTGGTCGGCGCCGATGTGTACTCGACCTGGCTGGACCCGAGGGACCGCTCGTCGGGCGTAGTGTTCGGCGACGGCGCGGGAGCCGCGCTCATCGGCGCGGGCCGGGCGGGCGCGCCCGGTGAGCTGCTCGCCTTCGACCTGGGCAGCGACGGCGCCGGATACGACCTGATCACCGTGGCCGGAGGCGGCTCGCGGGCCCGTGCCACCGGCCGCCCGCCCGCCGAACCCGCCGAAGGCGACGAGTTCTTCCGGATGCGGGGCCGGGCCGTCTATCAGCACGCGGTCGAGCGGATGACCGCTTCGTGCCGCTCCCTGCTGGCCACGGTGGGCTGGGAGCCGGCCCAGGTCGACCACTTCGTACCGCACCAGGCCAACGCACGGATCCTGCGGGCGGTCGCCGGGCGGCTGGGCATCGGCGCGGACCGCTGTGTCATACATCTCGACCGGGTGGGCAACACGGGCGCGGCCTCCATCCCGCTGGCCCTCGCCGACGCGGAGGCCCGAGGGCGTCTGCGCGCGGGCGACCGCGTGCTGCTGACCGCCTTCGGCGGCGGTCTCACCTGGGGCACGGCGGCGCTCCGCTGGCCCGGTACTCCACGGGCCGCGGCCCACGACGGAAGGAACGAATCATGACGCAGCGGAACGGGACGGCTCCCGGCCGGGAGCCCGGACAGGGCGTCGGCCCGGTCGCGGTGACCGGACTCGGAGTGGTGACTCCGGCCGGCGGCGACGAGCGGGCCTTCTGGGCCGGGCTCTGCGCCGGGCGGTCCGTCGCCCGGCGGCGGGAGGAACTGACCGGTATCCCGGTCGACTTCGCCTGCGCGATCGACGGACTGGATGTGGACGCCGCGGTCGGCGGGCGCTCGGTGTGGCGGATGGCGCGGTTTGTGAAGCTGGCGCTGATCGCCGCCAGACAGGCGGTCGCCGACGCCGGACTCGATCCGGCGGTCTGGGAGCCCGGCCGGGTGGGCGTGGTGCTCGGCGTGGGCGTCGGCGGTGTCTCCGTACTCGTCGACGGCGCGCTGAAACTGCGCGAGCAGGGACCGCAGTCGGTCTCTCCGCTGCTGGTGCCGATGATGATCCCGAACGCCGCCGCCGGAGAGGTCGCCATCGCGCTCAAGGCACAGGGACCCAGCCTGGCACCGGTGACGGCCTGTGCCTCCGGTGCCACCGCGATCGCGCTCGGACGCGATCTGCTGGTCGGCGGCCAGTGCGACGTGGTGGTGGCCGGCGGCGCCGAATCCGTACTGACTCCGCTGGTGGTGACGGCCTTCGCGCGGATGGGCGCGCTGTCGACGCGGATGGACGATCCGGCCTCGGCGTCCCGGCCGTTCGCCGCGGACCGGGACGGCTTCGTCCCCGGTGAGGGCGCCGCCATGGTCGTACTGGAACGGGAGACGGACGCGCGGGCCCGCGGCCGGGCGCCGCGCGCGCTGCTGGCCGGAGCGGGCGCCAGTACGGACGCGTACCACCCGACGGCGCCGGAACCGCACGGCAGAGGCGCGCAGGCGGCGGTCGAGGCGGCGCTGCGGGACGCGGGCTGGAGCGCGTACGACGTACAGCACGTCAACGCGCACGGGACGTCCACACAGCTCAACGACGCCATGGAGGCCACGCTGATCGAGCGTGTCTATCCGCACCGGCCGCCGGTCACCGCGCCCAAGGGCGTGGTCGGGCACACGCTGGGCGCCGCCGGAGCGATCGAGGCGGTGGCGACGGTGCTGACGCTCGAACACGGCGTGATTCCACCGGTTGCCAATCTGGACGCGCCCGCCGTCGAGTTCGACATCGACTGTGTGACCAAGGAGTGCCGGCGGCAGTCGGTGGAGACCGCGATCAGCCACTCCTTCGGCTTCGGCGGCCACAACGTGGCGCTGGCGTTCTGCCGCGCATGAGGCGGCGTATGGAGCGGCGCATGAGGGCAGCGCAGGCGCCCCCGGGGGGCCTTTCGAATGAATGTTTTGAGGTTCGGGGTGGGGAAGAGTCGTTTCTTCGCCACTCCTTGATCGTTCTTTTCGCGTGAGCGTACTGATCGACCATGACGGTGTGGAGTCCACGGGCGCCGTGGACCAGGCGGCCCCGGCGGACTCGACGGACACCACGGCGGCCCGGCTGACGCGTGTGCTGTTCGGAGAGGAGTTCTCCCGCGTGCACGGACCCTGGCGACGGCTGGTGGCGGCGGAACCGTTCCGCCGCCCGGCGGACGCCTCGCCCCGGGAGCGGGTCGCCCTGGCGTACGCGCGGCTGCGTACGCTCAACGACTCGCTCGACAGTCCGCTGGCGCTGGCGGCCGATCCGCGCCGGCTGGCGGCGCTGTACGAATGGCTGGGCCCGGTCGACTCCTGCCTCACGACCGTGGCCGGCATTCACTACAACCTCTTTCTCGGCAGCCTGCTCGACCACGCCTCGGCTGCCTCCCCGGCCTCCCCGGCCGACGCGGACGGGCGCGACCCCGAGCCGGTCCGAGATCTGGCGGACTTCCTGGCGCTGCGCCGGGTGGGCACCTTCCTCTGTACGGAGCTGGCGCACGGTAATGACGCGGCGGCCCTGGAGACGACGGCCGTCTACGACCGCGCCAGGGACGGCTTCGTCCTGCACACTCCGCACGCCGGCGCGCAGAAGTTCATGCCCAACACCAGCCCGGTCGGCGGCCCCAAGTCGGGCGTGGTGGCGGCCCGGCTGCTCGTGGACGGCGCCGACCACGGTGTCTTTCTCTTTCTGACGCCGCTGACCGACGGCGAGCGCGCCCTGCCCGGCGTACGGGTGCGCGAACTGCCCGCCCTCCTCGGCAGCCCGGTCGACCACTCCCTGACCTCGTTCGACCAGGTCTTCGTGGCACGGGACGCGCTGTTGGGCGGCGCGCAGGGCCGGCTCGGCGCGGACGGTGTGTTCACCAGTGAGCAGAGCAACCGCCGTCGGCGCTTTCTGACGTCGATCGGCCGCGTGACCACGGGCAAGCTCTCGATGAGCGCGGGCGCCCTCGGCGGCGCGCGGGTCGCGCTGGCGCTCGCCGTGCGGTACGGCGGACACCGGCTGATCTCGGGCGCCAGGGCGGTGGACCGCGTACCGGTGTTCGCCCATCGCAGCCACCACGGCCCGCTGGTCTCGGCCCTGGCCACGGTCTACGCGATGAGCCTGCTGCACCGGGCGGCGCTCGACGCGTGGATGGCGCACACCGAGGAGAACAAGGGAGAGACGGAGCGGACGGTGGCCGTCGCCAAGGGCTGGATCACCTGGCAGGCGCGCGCGGTCATCCTGGAGTGCCGGGAACGGTGCGGTGCGCAAGGGCTGTTGGAGAGCAACGGGCTGGCGGAGCTGATGGCCGGAGCCGAGGGCGCCATCACGGCGGAGGGCGACAATCTCGCGATCTACGCGAAGGCGGCGGCCGAGATGCTGTTCTCGGCCGGATCACCGGAGGCGGACGGTACGGACAGTGCGGACGGTTCCGGGCACGGTGGTTCGGGACGGGGTGACCGGGAAGGCCCCGACCGGGAAGGCGCTGACCGTGCCGACCGTGTCGGCCGTGACGACGAGGACGGACCGGTGGCGGCCCGTGAGCTCTCCGATCCCCGCTTTCTGTGCGCTCTTCTCGCGGGCGTCGAGGACGTATGGCTCGCCCGTGCCCGCCGCCGGATGAGCCAGGCGCCGCGCGGCGATTCACTCGCGCGCTGGAACACCGCCTCCGGCGCCGCGCTGCGGGCCGTCGAGGCCCATGCCCACCGCCGCGCGGCCGAGGCCTTCGCCGCGGCGGTGGCCGAGCTGGTGCCCGGCACCACCGCCCATGAGCTGCTGCGCTCGCTGCAACGGCTGTTCGCGCTCCAGTGGATCGACCGCAACAGCGGCGATCTGCTGGCCGCCGGCCGGCTGGCCCCACGACATGTCGACGGGCTTCCCGAGGCCGTCGAACAACTCATCGCCGAACTGGCCGCGCACGCGCCCGCCTTGGTCGACGCCTTCGCCCTGCCCGAGGAGATGCTCGCCGACCGGCCCATCGCCGGGGCCGGTTATGTCGACGCGTACGACGACGCGGAGGCCTCCTGGCACTCCGTACCCGCTTGAATCCACCGGCCCCGGGAACCGGTTCCACCCGCCGACCACGCGATCCCACCCACCAACAACGCAAGGACATGCCATGAGCGAGATCCACCCGCGGATCAACGAGGTACTCACCGAGACCTTCAAGGTGCCCGCCGCCGAGATCGTCCCCGAGGCCACCATGGACAGCCTGGAGATGGACTCTCTCGCCGTCGCCGAGTTCGCCGTGATCATCAAGGAGACGCTGGGTATCGACACCGACTCGGACACGCTCCTCAAGGGCGCCACCCTGGCCGAGATCACCGCGTTCCTCGACGATGCGGCCGTGAGCGTCGGCCGATGACCGGACCCGCCATCGCAGTCGCCGTCACCGGTCTGGGCATGATCACGCCGGTCGGGAACGACACCGAGTCCACCTGGCACGGCGTGTGCGCCGGAGTCTCGCCCGCCCGTACGCTCCCGGAACTGAGCGGCTGCGCCGTCGACTTCGCCTGTACGGTCGACGGCATCGACCTCTCCGCCGCGGTCGGCGGACGTACGGCCTTCCGTATGGGCAGATATGTGAAACTCGCGCTGATCGCCGCGCGCGAGGCGGTCGCGGACGCCGGGCTCGATCCGGAGTCCTGGGACGGCACCCGGGTCGCTGTCGTGGTCGGGACCAGCAGCGGAGGCTCCGCGAGCGTGGCGGACCAGGCCGTGGCGCTCGACCGGCGCGGTCCCGAGGCCACCTCGCCGTCGGGTGTGCTGCTCACGATCCCCAATATGCCGGCCGCCGAGATCGCCGTCAGAATGCGGGCCACCGGGCCGAGCATGGCGCCGTGCACGGCCTGCTCCTCGGGAGTGACGGCGCTCTCCGTGGCGCGTGATCTGCTGGCCGCCGGACAGTGCGACATCGCGGTGGCGGGCGCCACCGAGGCGATGATCTGCCCGCTCGCCATGACCGGATTCGCGCGCTCGGGCGTGGCCGCCCTGGCCGGTCCCGGTGTCGATCCGGCCGTGCTGTGCCGGCCCTTCGCGGCGGACCGCGCCGGGCTGGTCATGGGCGAGGGCGCCGCGATCATGGTGCTGGAGCGGGAGAAGGACGCGCGGGCGCGCGGCGCGCGGCCACGGGCGCTGGTGGCGGGCGCCGGAGCGACCACCGACGCCCATCACCCCACGAGCCCGCATCCCTCGGGCGCCGTCGCCCAGCGTGCGGTCGAGGCGGCGCTGCGGGACGCGGGATGGCACGCCGGCGAGGTCGAGCACGTCAACGCGCACGGCACGTCGACACCGCTCAACGACGCGACCGAGGCGGCGCTGATCAGCCGGGTCTTTCCGCACCGGCCCTCGGTCACGGCTCCCAAGGGCGTGCTCGGGCACTGCATGGGCGCGGCCGGCGCGATCGAGGCCGGGCTGACCGTACTGACGCTCCAGCACGGAGTGATCCCGCCGATCGCCAATCTGGACGCGCCGGCGGACGAGTTCGACATCGACTGTGTGACCAAGCAGCCGCTGCTCCGGCGGATCGACCGGGCCGTCAGCCACTCCTTCGGCTTCGGCGGTCACAACGCGGTCCTGGCGCTGCAACGCGCCTGACCGTTTCTCCGTACCGCTGTACGGAACGCCCCCGTACCGCTGTACGGAACGTACGGAACGCTCCCGTACCCGCCGCTGTACGGAACGCTCCCGTGCTGCCTTCGTACGTACCGCCGTCCTTCGTACATACCGCCGTACGGAACGCCGTCCCCCACCACCGGTCCCCCCGGCGCCGGGGGACGGTCCACCGACCCCGACTGGAGAACGCTCACCCATGCCCGGACACCCGCCGCTCCTCGGCCGTACCGCCGTCGTCACCGGCGCCGCGCGCGGTGTCGGCGAGCAGCTCGCCCGCACCCTCTCCGCGCGCGGCGCGCGGCTGGCCCTCGTCGGTCTCGAGGAGGCCGAACTCGCCCGTGTCGCGGCGTCGTTGACCGGCGAGGCGGCACACTGGTACACGGATGTGACCGACGCGGACGCGATGGTCCGTACGGCACGGAGCGTCCAGGAACGTTTTGGCACGATCGATGTGGTGGTCGCCAACGCCGGAGTGGCCGCGAGCGGTCTCTTCCGCCACCGCGACCCGGACGTATGGCGGCGCGTCATCGAGGTCAATCTCATCGGCAGCGCCAACACCGCGCACGCCTTCCTCCCGGCGCTGCTGGACTCGCGCGGCTACTTCCTCCAGATCGCCTCGCTCGCGGCCCTCGCTCCCGCGCCGATGATGACGGCGTACTGCGCGTCGAAGGCCGGTGTGGAGGCCTTCGCGCAGACCTTGCGGACGGAGGTCGCGCACCATGGCGTACGGATCGGTGTCGGCTATCTGAGCTGGACCGACACCGACATGGTCCGAGGCGGCGAACAGGTGGCCGCGCTGCGCGAGCTGCGCTCCCGGCTGCCCTGGCCGGCCGGGCGCACCTATCCGCTGGGTCCGGCGGTGGACCGGCTCGCGGACGGTGTCGAGCGCCGGGCCGGCCATGTCTACGGACAGCCGTGGCTGCGGGCGGCCCGGTTCGTACGTACCGCCCTGCCCTTCCTCGTCGGCCGTCACACCCGCGCGCTCATGCCCGAGCTCGAACCACGGGCCGCCGACGCTCCCGCGACGCTGCTGGGCGCGGGAGGCGCGGCGGACAGTACGAGTCGTCCGCCGACTCAGACGGCCTCTGCGGCTCCGGCAGGGCCTGCGGCGCCCGCAGCTCCTGCGGCCCCGGCAGGTCCCGCGGCTCCGACCGTTCCGCATCCGCTGTCCGGCGCAAGTCCCGTACCGGAAATATGATGAATGCGATGGTTTGTGCAGTCGCACGGACCACGCAGGGCTACTTCGCAGCGAGGCGGTGCATGACCCGGCGTCGTCCCCCGCGCTCGACGAGCGCCGAGGATCTGCTGACCACACTTGGGCGCCTCACGGCCCAGGCGCGGGAAGGCGCGGAGCTTCAGCACGCCCGGGTGGAGCTGGCCGAGGCGCTGCAGCGGGAGATGCTGCCCGCGCGGCTGCCCGCGGTGCCCGGACTGCGGACCGCCGCCCGGTACGCGCCCTCCCGTGACGGCCTGGACATCGGCGGTGACTGGTACGACGGCTTCACGCTCTCCGACGGCTCGCTCGCGTTCTGCGTCGGCGATGTGCAGGGCCACGACGTCGAGGCGGCGGCGTTCATGGGACAGGTACGGATCGGACTGCGGGCGGTCGCCAGCACCGCGCGCGATCCGGGCGAGGTGCTGAGCCTGGCCAACGATCTGCTGCTGTCGGTGGACTCCACTCTCTTCGCGACCTGTACGTTCCTCCGCTTCGATCCGGTCCGCTGGGAGATCCAGAGCGCCCGCGCGGGCCATGTGGCCGCGGTATGGGGCACGGTCGACGGCTGGTCCGGATACGCGGAGGACGCGGGCGGTCCTCCGCTGGGCATCGTGGCGGGCGAGAGATATCCGGTGACGCGCCGCAGGCTGACGAGCGCGGGAGCGTACGTGCTGCTCACGGATGGCGTCATCGAAGGTCCGTCCTTTCCGATAGAGGAGGGAATGGCCCGGGTGGGCAAGATGGTCGCCGCCGGCGCCGGCTCCGATCCCGGCGAGCTGGCGGCGGAGGTGATGAAGGTGGCCGAGCTGACCGGGCACACGGACGACGCCGCCGTACTCGTCCTGCGCTACGACGGGCCGCCGGGTGCGCCTGGGCCACCCGATGCACCAGAGCCGGCCGGTGAGTCCGGCGCGCCTTGCGGGCCGGTGCCCGACGGCGGCGGCGCGGCGCACAGGACCGGGTGATGTGCCGGGCCGGCAGTGCGTGTCACGGCCGACCCGGGCAGGAGGCATTGTCTGATGGCTGGTGTGGTGCGCAGTGAGGAAATCCGACGACTGTCCCTGGCCGCTCTTCGGATCCTTGGCGTCGCCGTCGCCTACTACGCGGGCGGGCAGCTCGGTCTGCTGAAGGAGGTACGGATCGAGGGCGCGATCGTCACTCCGCTCTGGCCGTCCACCGGTATCGCCCTGACCGCGCTGCTCCTGTTCGGCCTCGGCGTCTGGCCGGGAATCACTCTGGGCACGCTCTTCAGCGTCGTGACGGTCGGCCCGTTCCTGCCCGCCGATGTCGCGATCCTGGCGGGGAACACGCTCGCGCCGGTCTGCGCCGTTCTGCTGCTGCGGCGTGTCGGGTTCCGGCCGGAGCTGGACCGGCTGCGGGACGGAGTGGCCCTGGTGTTCCTGGGCGCCTTCGCAGGGATGCTGATCAGTGCGACGGCGGGCGCGGGAGCGATGGTCCTCGCCGGCAGACTGGCGCCGGGAGGCTTCTGGCCCATCTGGTCGGCGTGGTGGGCGGGCGATGCCATGGGCGTGCTGGTGGTCACTCCCTTCCTGCTCGTGCTGCGCAGGTTCCGGCTGCCCGTACCGACGCACCGCTGGCCCGAGGTGACGGCCCTGGTGATCACCGCCGCCGTGATCACACCGCTGGCCACCATGAGTTCGCTGACTCTGCTGTTCCTTGTCTTCCCGGTGCTGATCTGGGCCGCGCTCCGCTTCGAACTGCCCGGGAGCGCGCCGTATGTGCTGTTCGTCTCCGTGCTGGCGATCTCGGAGGTGACCGACCGTGTCGGCGGATTCGCCCATCACAACCTGATCGAGCGGATGATCAGCCTTCAGGCGCTCAACGGGGCCGCGGCGCTGACCTCGCTGCTGCTGGCGGCGATCATCACCGAGCAGCGGAACATCCGGCTGAGGATCGAGCAGGCCTGTGACGCGCTGGCCGAGGTGGTGGAGCGGCTCGTGCCGGGGGAGAAGGTGGCGCGATGGCGGCCGGAGGGAGGCAGTACGGAGAAGGGAGGGCGAGGGACGGGAGGTGAGAGAGGCGGGATACCGGGGAAGGGCGGCGGGACGGAAGCGAAGGGCGACGGACACCCGCCTGCCCGCTGACGACCGCTCGCCCGCTGACGACCGCCCGCCCGCTGACGCCCGCCCGCGCGCGAGGCGGAGCAAGCCCAGAACAAGTTCGCGAGGCAGAGGAAGCCCAGAGCAAGCGCAGGGAAAGCCCGCAGCAAGCCCGGCGAAGTCCATGAAGGAAGCGAGCCATGCCTCTCACAGGAGCGATGTTCCTCGGCGCCGAGCGGCGCACCGGCCGGGAGCCGGTCATCGCCTCGGTCGATCCCCGTACGGACACGGTGCTCGGACCCGGTTACGGCTCCGCGGCCCCCGAGGATGTCGCCCGCGCCTGTGAGCTGGCGGAACAGGCCGCTCCGGGCTACCGGGCGACCTCGCCGGAGCGGCGCGCGACCTTTCTGGAGCGGGTCGCGGACCGGGTGGAGGCGCTCGGCGAGGAGCTGATCGTGCGGGCCGTGACGGAGAGCGGCCTGCCGTCCGGCCGTATCCGCGCCGAACGGGACCGTACGACCGATCAGTTGCGGCTCCTGGCGGCGGAGGTACGGGACGGCGGCTGGGTGGAGGCGCGGATCGACCGGGCGCTGCCGTACCGCACACCACGCCCACGGCCCGATCTGAGGGAGCGTCAGGTAGGGCTCGGGCCGGTGGCGGTGTTCGGCGCGAGCAACTTTCCGCTCGCCTTCTCGGTGGCGGGCGGTGACACGGCGGCGGCGCTCGCCGCGGGCTGTCCCGTGGTGGTCAAGGCGCACAGTGCCGATCTGGGCACCTCGGAACTGGTCGGCTCGGCGGTGGCCGCCGCGGTACGCGAGAGCGAGCTGCCCGCGGGCATCTTCTCGCTGCTCTTCGGCTCCGCCGTCGAGATCGGCCGCGCGCTGGTCGCCGATCCCCGTATCAGGGCGGTCGGCTTCACGGGCTCGCGGGCGAGCGGCCTGGCGCTGCTGCGTACGGCCGCCGCCCGGGCCGTACCGATCCCGGTGTACGCCGAGATGGGCAGCGTCAATCCGGTCTTTCTGCTTCCTTCCGCGCTGCGCGACCGGGCCGCCGCGCTCGCCCGGGGCTTTGCCGCCTCGCTGACGACGGGCGCGGGACAGCTCCGTACGAAACCGGGACTGCTGGTGGCGGTCGAAGGGCCGGAGCTGACGGAGTTCCTGACGGCCGCGGCCGAGGAGGTGTCCGCGTACACCGGTGAGACGATGCTCAGCCGTGGTGTCCATGACGCGTACGAACGCGCGGTGGCGGTGCTCGCGGCGGTCGAGGGCGTACGGGAGAGGGCCGCGGGCCGGCCGGGCGAGGGCGCCAACACGTGTGTGGCCCGGCTGTTCACGGCTCCGGCCGAGGTGTTTCTCGCGCGGCCGGGACTGCATGACGAGGTGTTCGGTGCCGCCGCGACGTTGGTGGTCTGCCGTGATCCCGGCCAACTCGTCGAGGTCGCCCGGGCGTTGCGAGGTCAGCTCACGGCCACGGTGCACCACGGCGCGGGAGAGCCGCGTACGGGTGAAGCGCGTACGGGCGAAGTGCGTGCGGGAGAGTCGCGTGCAGGTGAGTCGCGTACGGGTGACGAGGAGACCGCACGCGCGCTGCTGCCGATCCTGGAGACCAAGGCCGGACGGATCGTCTTCGACGGCTGGCCGACCGGTGTCGAGGTCGGGCACGCCATGGTCCACGGCGGCCCGTTCCCGGCCACCTCGGACGGCCGCTCCACATCCGTGGGCACGCTGGCGATCCGCCGCTTTCTGCGTCCCGTCTGCTACCAGGACGTACCCGCCGATCTGCTGCCCGCCGCCCTCTCCGACGAGAATCCGTACGGTCTGCGCCGCCGTCTGGACGGCACTCGGGAGCAGATCTGAGCGGTGCCGGGGCCGGGTGGTGCCGGGGCCGGGTGGCCTCAGGCGTGGGCGGCGTCAGGTCTGGGCGAGGCCGCCGTCCACGAACAGTTCCGCTCCGGTGGTGAAGGAGCTCTCGTCGGAGGCGAGGAAGAGGGCCATGGCGGCGACCTCCTCCGGCCGGCCCATCCTGCCCAGCGGTATCCCGGCCGCGAAGCTGTCCTTCAGCCGCCGCTGGAGCCGAGGACTGCGGCCGGCGGGCCCGGCCAGCCCTTCTATGCCCGGCGTGTCGACGGGACCGGGACTGATCGCGTTCACCCGTATGCCTCGCTCGGCCAGTTCGGCCGCCCAGGTACGGGCCAGACTGCGGATCGCGGCCTTGGTGGCGCTGTAGACGCCCATCGCCTCCACACCGCGCGAGCCATTGGTGGAGGAGAGCAGAATCACGGAGGCGCCGTCGGGTAACAGCGGCAGCGCCTTCTGTGCGGTGAAGACGAGTCCTTTGACGTTGACGCCGAAGGTCCGGTCGTAGTGTTCCTCGGTGATCTCGCCGAGCTTGGCGAACTCACCGCCGCCCGCGTTGGCGACCAGGACATCCAGCCGGCCACTGCGCTGCTGGATCATGGCGTAGAGCCGGTCGAGACCGTCCAGGTCCGAGACATCGCCCGGTACGCCGATGGCCCGCTCGCCGCCCGCCCGGCCGTTGATCTCCGCCACGGCCGCGTCCAGTTCGGGCTTGCGGCGGCCGGTGACGTACACCGTCGCGCCCTCGGCGGCGAACCGGCCGGCGACGGCGAGACCGATACCGGCCGAACCGCCGGTCACGAGGGCGGTCCTGCCTTCGAGCCGACCCTGTCCCTGCCCAGGTCCTTGTCCCTGTCCCATGTGGTCTCCAATGTGTGGACTTCAGCGGACTTCAGTGCGGCAGCCGCGCGGCACGCATCCTGAGATACTGCGCCTCCGGCGCGCTCAGCGTGCGCTGGGCCGCCAACTGGTAGGCGGTTCGCGCGCCTTCGGCGTCTCCCGCCTTCTCCAGCAGATGCGCCCGGACCGCGTCGAGCCGGTGGTGGCCCGCCAACCGGCCCTCCAGCTCCGCCACTTCGGCGAGGCCCGCCCGGGGACCGCGCACCATGGCGACGGCGACGGCCCTGCCCAGCTCGGCCATCGGCTCGGGCGCGCGGTGTACGAGGACGTCGTACAGCGCGAGGATCTGCGGCCAGTCGGTGTCCTCGGCGCACGCCGCCTCGCCGTGCAGCGCCGCGATCGCCGCCTGCACCTGGTACGGACCGGCCGGGCCCTGCGCCAGGGCCTCCTCCACCAGAGCGGTGCCCTCGGCGATCGTGCGCCGGTCCCAGCGGGTGCGGTCCTGCTCGTCGAGCGGGATCAGCTCGCCGAGCGGGCCCGTACGCGCCGCGCTGCGGGCGTCGGTGAGCAGCATCAGCGCCAGCAGCCCGGTCACCGCGCCCTCCTTGGGCAGAAGCCGGCGTACGGCACGAGTCAGCCGGATCGCCTCGCGCGCGAGATCGGCGCGGTGCAGATCGCTGCCGGAGGTCGCCGTATATCCCTCGTTGAAGATCAGATAGAGCACCTGGAGAACGACGGCCAGCCGCAGATCGCGGTCCTCGGGTCCCGGCTGTCCGAAGGGAACTCCCTTGACTTTCTGTTTGGCCCTGCTGATCCTCTGCGCCATCGTCGCCTCGGGCACCAGATGCGCGCGGGCGATCTCGGCCGTGGTCAGACCGCCGACCGCCCGCAGAGTGAGCGCGATCTGCGCCGCCGGTGTCAGCGCCGGGTGACAGCAGAGGAAGAGCAGGCTGAGCGTGTCGTCCTCGGACGGCGCACGGCTCTCGCCGGGCGGCGCCACCACGAAGGCGTCCCGTGGCAGCAGTGCGGCGGCCGTCTCCTCTCGCCCGCGCCGTGCCGCGTCCGCGCGCAACTGGTCCATGAGGCGGCGGGAGGCCACCTTGATCAGCCAGCCGCGCGGATTGGCGGGCACGCCCTGTTCAGGCCACTGCGCGGCGGCGGCGAGCAGCGCCTCCTGTACGGAGTCCTCGGCGGCGCCGAAATGCCCGTACCGCCGTACCAGGGCCCCGAGGACCTGCGGCGCGTGGAGGCGCAGCAGGTCCTCGGTCTCGTTCGTATGTCTCACACATCGCCCCCGCCGATGTCGGGAATGGGACGGATGACCACGGGGTAGGAGGGGATGCCCGCGGGCTCGGGGCACCGTGCGACGCGCACGGCGATCTCGGTGACCCGTTCCAGGCTCTCGCAGTCCAGCACCCAGTATCCGGCGAGCAGCTCCTTGGTCTCGCCGTACGGACCGTCCGTGATCACCGGGCGGCCGTCGCCGTCCAGGCTCACATGGCGTGTCCGCGCGGGCTCCGCCAGTCCGTTGGCGTCCACCAGCTCACCGGACTCGGCCAGATCGTTGTTGAGCTCGCCCATGAAGGCGTACATCGCCTGGAGGTCCTGCTCGCTCCAGGCCGGGCTGTGTGCGGACGCCTTGCCGGTCATCGCCTCGTAGTCGGCCTGCGAGCCCTGCACCATCACCAGATACTTCATGACGTCGCTCCTTCTTCGCGTTCTTCGTTCTTCACGCTTCGCGTCGTCGCCCGTCGTGGGCAACTCTCACAGGAGACGTCGGAGCCGATGACACGTTCTCGACATCGCGCGGAGATTTTTTTCGGTGCGGCTCCCGGACCTCGGTCAGGGCGCGGCTCCCGGACCTCGGTCAAGGGCTCAGCTCGGCTCGGTCGGGGCGTGTGCGGCGCGGTACGCGTCGGCGCTCCGTACGAAGGTCTGGTACAGGTCCTGTGTGGCCCTGGGTACGGAGTTCGCCGAAGGGCGTTGCAGCAGCAGGAGCACCTCGGTCTTGTCGCCGGCCAGCGGCCGGTAGGTGATCGCGCCGCACCGCTCCAGCGGATCGCCGATCACACTGAAGTCGGGCAGGACCGTGGCGCCGAGGCCCTCGGCCACCATCAGCTTGCCCATCTCCGCTCCGTCGGTGGAGTACGAGAAGGCGGGATTGCGTCCTTCGAGGATGCGGTGGACGAACCGGTGCATGACATAGCCGGAACGCATGATGATCAGCGACTCGCCGAGCAGATCGTCCACGCCGACGGCGGACAGTGCGGTGAGCGGGCTGTCCGCGCGTACGCATACGACGGGACGGCCGCGCAGCAGCTCGGTGGAGTCGAAGCCCGGTGGCCGGTCGTCGCCCTGGAGATAGTTGACGAGCCCGAGATCGAGTCCGCCCTCCATCAGCTCGCGCTGGATCCGCTCCTGCTGTGCCGCGACGACCTCGACCTGGGTCTCCGGATGGGAGGCCCGGAATTCGCGGATGGTCGGTACGAGCAGCGGTACGGTCGCGGCGTTGACCGTACCGAGCCTGATCATCCGGCTGGTGTGGTGCTGGTCGTCGGCGGCACGGCGCAGTTTGTCGACGGCGTCGAGGACTCCGATGATGTGCGGCAGCAGCTCGCGGCCCTCGTCGCTGATCTTGGCGCCGGACCGTCTGCGGTCCAGGATGTCCACGCCCAGTTCGCGCTCCAGATTGCGGATCGTCTCGCTGAGGGCCGGCTGCGACAGATGCAGTGATTCGGCGGCTCTGCGGAGCGAGCCGAGGCGGGTGACGGCGGCTACGTATTCGAGTTGCTCGATTCGCACGGAGATCCCGCTGAATTCGTTCGGTACTCGTTCTGTACTCGATGGTAGGGAAACCCTATCACCGGCTCGAAGATGCCTGATGGACGCCTGGAGGAGGCCGCCGGTAAGGTTGCGGCGAAAGAGCCGCCGGTACGGCGACGACCGTTCGGAACGTCCGGAAGACCGGAAGAGGTGACGTCTTGAGGCCAGGGCAGCAAGATCTCACCCGGCGTCGGCACGTCGATCTCGTACGCGTTTCCAGCGCTCTCTGTCGACCGGGCCGCTGAGGGTACTTCCAGGTACTCCCAGGTCAGCGGTGGTCGGGCGCCGCTTGCGTGGACTGCTCGCGACCGCTCGCGTAATGCCTGCGTCTGCTTTGTGCGGCGAATCCGAATGCCGGAGATTCAGGAGATTCACCTGACGGATTCGCTCCGCCTCGGCGAGCTGTTCCTCCGGGTCTTTCCGATCTTCCCGGTCTTCCTCCTTGCTGATTTCCCGATTTCCCGGAATCGCCATGTGCCCGTGCACGGCCGATTCCACGATGGATCCTCCCCCCGTCAGTCCCGTACCTTCCCGTACCTTCCGTACCTCCTTGGAGGCCGTACCGTGACCGCCGCACCCGCCCGTAATGACTCCTCCGCAGGCCGCGCTCCCGTCCGTACGGTGGCCGACGACGCGGAGGCGCTCGTCCTGGCCCGCGAACTGGCCGACGAGTTCCGGGCGGAGGCCGCCGAGCGGGACAGGGAGCGCAGACTGCCGCGCGCCGAGCTCGACCGGCTCTCCGCCAGCGGACTGCTCGGTGTCACCGTGCCGCGCGACCATGGCGGCGCGGATGTCTCCGCGCGCACGCTCGCCGAGATCTTCCGTCTGCTGGCCACCGGTGACGCGAGTCTGGCGCAGATACCGCAGAGCCACTTCGTGTACATCAATGTGCTGCGGCGCCAGGGCAGCCCGGCGCAGCGGGAGTTCTTCTTCGGTGAGGTGCTGGCCGGGCGCCGGTTCGGCAACGCGCAGTCGGAGGCGGGCACGAAGCACGTCCAGGACATCCGTACGCGGCTGACGCCGGTACGGGACGGGACGGACGAGGCGGACGGGACGGAGGAGGCGGGCGAGGCGGACGAGCTGGTCGCGGCCGGCTCGGGGAGTCCGTACGGTTCGTATTTGCTCAGCGGTGAGAAGCACTACTCCACCGGCGCGCTGTTCGCCGACTGGATCCCGGTCCTGGCGCGGGCCGAGGACGACGCGCTGCATGTCGCGTACGTACCGCGCGACGCTCCGGGCGTGACTGTCCTGGACGACTGGGACGGCATGGGCCAGCGCACCACCGCCAGCGGGACGGTGAAGCTGGTGGATGTGGTGGTCCCGGCCGACCGTGTCGTACCGCACCATCTCACCTTCCAGGGACCGCAGTTGCACGGCGCCGTGGCGCAGCTCCTGCACGCGGCGATCGACGCGGGCATCGCGTCGGCGGCGCTGGCGGAGGCCGTCGCGTTCGTCCGTACGAAGAGCCGTCCGTGGTTCGAGAGCGGTTACGAGACGGCCGCCGAGGACCCGCTGCTGATCCAGCGGTTCGGTGAACTCGCCCTTCAGGTACGGGCGGCGGAGGCGCTGCTCAACGCCGCCGCGGACGCGGTGGACGCGGCTTCTGCCGATCTCACCGACGACAGTGCGGCGGAGGCGTCGATCGCGGTCGCCGCGGCGAAGGTCCAGGCGGCCGAGGCGGCGGTCGGGACGAGCAGCGCGCTGTTCGAGGTGGCGGGCACGCGCGCGGCCCTGGACAGCCTCAATCTGAACCGGCACTGGCGCGACGCGCGTACGCACACGCTGCACGATCCGGTCCGCTGGAAGGTGCAGCACATCGGCCGTTACGTACTGAGCGGCACGAGGCCGCCGCGCCACGGGCTGCTCTGACCGCGAGCCAGCCGGTCCGCCCGGTTTCACTCTTCCCTCCCCCTTCCCTTCCCCTTCTCTCCCTCATCTGGTCATCCCACCATCGGAGACGCTCGTGAACCTCACCTTCCACTGGTTCCTGCCCACCTACGGCGACAGCCGCCATGTCGTGGGCGGCGGTCACGGTCTCCCGGCCGGCGCGGCCGGCGGCCAGCGGCCCGCCACGCTCGGCTATCTCACTCAGATCGCCAGAGCGGCCGAGCAGTTGGGATTCGAGGGCGCGCTCACGCCCACCGGCGCCTGGTGCGAGGACGCCTGGCTCACCACCGCCATGCTGGCCCGTGAGACCGAACGGCTGAAGTTCCTGGTCGCGTTCAGGCCCGGCATTCTCTCGCCGACGCTCGCCGCGCAGATGGCGGCCACCTTCCAGCGGCACGCTCCCGGGCGGCTGCTGCTCAATGTGGTCACCGGAGGCGAGAGCCATGAGCAGCGCGCGTACGGCGACTTCCTCGACAAGGACGCCCGTTACGCGCGTACGGGAGAGTTCCTGGAGGTCGTCAGAGCCTTGTGGCGCGGCGAGTCGGTGACGCTGGACGGCAAGCACATCCAGATCGAGGACGCCCAACTGGCCAGGGTGCCCGACCCGGTGCCGCCGATCTACTTCGGCGGCTCGTCACCGGCGGCCGGCGAGGTCGCGGCCCGGCACAGCGATGTCTATCTGACCTGGGGCGAACCGCCCGCGCAGGTCGCCGCGAAGATCGCCTGGATCCGCGAACTGGCGGCCCGCGAGGGACGGTCCGTACGCTTCGGCATCCGGCTGCATGTGATCACCCGCGACACCTCGGAGCAGGCATGGGCCGAGGCGCGGCGGCTGCTGGACGGCTTCTCCGAGGACGCGGTACGGGCCGTACAGGCGGGCCTGGCGCGCAGCGAGTCCGAGGGCCAGCGCCGGATGCTCGAACTGCACGGCGGCAGCACCGCGAATCTGGAGGTCTCGCCGAATCTGTGGGCGGGCATCGGCCTGGTACGCGGCGGCGCGGGCACCGCACTGGTCGGCAGCCATGGCGAGGTGGCGGAGCGGATCGCCGAGTACCACCGGCTCGGTATCGACGAGTTCATCATGTCGGGCCATCCCCATGTCGAGGAGGCGTACTGGTTCGGCGAGGGAGTCCTCCCGCTGCTGACGGAGCAGGGCCTGTGGCAGCACCCTGGCACGGCGGATGCCCGGCCCGACAGCGCACAGGTGCCCTTCGTGAGCCGCTGAGCGCGCCCGCCCTCCGCTCCGAGGTGCGCTGGGTGGCGCAGGCCTTCGACTGACGGGCTTCGGCTGACGGGTGTCGTTCGACGGGCGTTGTTACGAGGACGGGCGGTCGGGGTGTCGTCGGGACGGTTGGCGGGGCTGCCGTCGGGGCGGTTGTCGCGAGGCGAGGAGGAATCCGCCGGACATCACGAGGGCCGCTGCTGCGCCGCCGATGAGCGGGATGATGCCGCTTCCGGTGTCGGCCAGGGCGCTGTCGTCCTGGGCGCCGGTGCTTTGGGTGTCGGTGCCTTGGGTGCTTGTGCCTTGGGTGTCGGTGCCGCCCGTGCTCGTACCGCCCGTGCTCGTACCGCCCGTAGCGGTGCCGCTGCCTGCTGTGTTGACGACGACGGCGGCCGTGTTGTTCTCCCGGTTCTTGTCGAACGGGAGTGTGCCCCAACGGTGATCGCCCTTGACGAATGTCACCTTGCCCGTGGCGTTCCGGACAGCCTTGTCGATCCGTAGCCGGAAGGCGTACGGAAGCTCGGTGTGCGCGTCGACGTAGCCGTACGGAGTCGTACAGCGATAGGCCGAGGCTTCGGCCGCTTCTTCGCGGGGCTTCCCGTCCGGGCCGACCGGCGCGCAGAAGTCGGGGGCCTTGGTGACCGTGGTGCCCGTCGGGATCCCGACCTCGAACACACCGATGGGCGAGGCGACATCATTGGCCACCCAGGCCGGTCCCTTGTTGGCGAACGTCACCTCAGCGGTGACGGTCTCGCCCACTGCGCCCTTGAGATCCGCGCCGGTGAGCGCGAAGTCCGCGGTGTTCCGCGCGGTGACGGCGACATCGAGCCGCTCGTAGCCGTTGATGGCGTCAGGATCGCCCGGCGGCTGCTGCGCGACGAGCCGCAGCACCGGATCCGCGCCGCCGCCGTGCTGGATTCCGTCGGGGAAGACAGGCGCGTCCGCCTGGATGTCGAGGCTGAGGTGTTCGTACAGCGCATGGTCCAGGACGGCGACACCCAGCGGCTTCTCGGGCACGTACACGATGCCCGGTTCCAAGGTCTGCTCGATGTCGCAGACCGCGGTCACCTGCGCCGGTCCCTCGTCCTGGGCCGGGATCTCCTCGTACACGCAGTTCGAGTACTTCTCGGCGAAGGACAGCCCTTGTGTGCCGGTGAGGAAGAGCGCCACACGGGTGGCGGGCCCGTCTCCCTTGTTCGTCACCGAGAACGGGATGCCGGTCGCGCTTCCGGGCCGTACGCCGTCGATCGGAGCGGTCCGCCCGAATGCCAGCTCGGACGTTGGCTTGGGCGTCGGCTCAGACGTTGGTTCTGCCGCAGCGGGCGATGCGGTCGGTCCCCAGCTCAGTCCCACGACGGCGATCGCGCCGGCCGCCGCCACCTTCAGCGCGCGGGCCGTTGACGCAGATCTCATGGTGTCCTCCGAGGAAGCGCGCGTACGAATCAGCCGTGTGAAGGTTGACGGCCAGTGCGCGCGGATGGTTGTACACGCCCAGGCGCGGGGCGCGGGGCGCGAGGTGCGAGGCGCGGGGCGCGGGGCGCGGGGCGCGGGGCGCGGGGCGCCAGGCGTGGCAAGACGGCGTCCGTGGCCACTGATTCGCTCTATCGAGCCATTCGCACGGGAAAAGTACGCGTTCGCCGCCCGGGAACTGCCACCGTCGGTGCGATCGGCCTCGGCCCCTATATAGAGGAGAGCGCATCGTGGACGCATATGTCCCTCCCGTGGAAGAGACGTCGGGGGCGGAGTCGGGGTCGGGGTCGGGAGAGCGCTGGGAGTGGACTCAGGAGCGCTACCGGGACGGGATGTTCAGCCACGGGATCAGCAGTGAGCGGCGGCGGCTCGGGCTGCTGGAGTCCCTGCTGGACGGGCGGACGCGCTCGCGTATCACGGCGCTCGGGCTGAAGCCCGGGGACGAGGTCCTCGAAGTCGGTGGTGGCGGAGGGTCGGTGGCGCGGTGGTTGGCGGAGCAGGGCGCCCGGGTGACGGTGACGGATCTGGACACCACGTTCCTCGAAGACCTGACGGATCACGGTGTGCGGGTGCTGTGCCACGACCTGTACACGGAGGACTTTCCGCCGGGATCCTTCGACCTCATCCACGCCCGATATGTGGTGCTGCATCTGCCCGATCCCGACAAGGCGGTAGCCCGGCTCGCCGAATGGCTGAGGCCGGGCGGTGTCCTGCTGGTGGAGGAACCGGCGTCCTTCCCGGTGCTGGACTCGCCACACCCGGCCTATCGCACCATCATGCGTGCCTTCCGTACCCACCTCGAACGCTCGGTGGGCTCGGACACCGGCTGGGCCCGCACACTGCCGGTGCCGCTGGAGAGCGCGGGCCTTGTCGACATCGGACTCGACGCCCGGATCCAACTCGTCAACGGCGGTGATGACGAGGCGGAGTGGTGGCGGCTGAATCTGGAGCAGTCACGACAGGCGATCGTGGCCGCCGGACTCGCGGACGACACCGATTTCGACGCCGCGTACCGTGAACTGGCCTCGCCTTCCTTTCATGACCTCTCGCTCGCCGTCTTTACGGCGTGGGGCCGGCGCAGGGCGGTCTGAGGTCTTGCCGGCGTTGAGGCGTTCCGGAGCTCAGGCCACCGAATTCCCGACCAGATGGTCGCCCGGGATACCCGCCAAATCGGGACCGTAATACTCCTTGATACCGGTGACCCAGGTTTCCCGTGCGATCCGGTCCGAATCCGTCGGCCCGAACGCGTCGAAGAGGACATGGATATTGGGGAGCCGGAATCCGATGGCCGTCATCAGCGCGACAAAGACGGGCCGCCGGATGAATCCGTCCCCATCCAGATCGCCCAGCCTGGCAAGCGATTCGGCGAACTCGCCGATCGCCTCGTCAAAGCGCTCCGGAGAAAGCACACAGGCGGTGTACTCGTCGAAGCTGACCTTGCCGTCGTGGTCGGAGTCCAGCTCCCCGACCAAGGTCGTCCAGTACGTCCGAAAAGCAGCCACCATCGCGCTTTTCGCCGCATCATCGGCCCCGGGAACCGCTTGGAGAACGCGCGTCGCCATGAGGTCGAAATCATCGCCCTCAAGGTATCCATTGCCATTGACATCGAACAGAGTGAAAACGAGCTTGACCCGGTCGAGTGCTTCCGTACGCATGGTCCCTCACCTTTCATCAGGCTATGGCCAGAGAGAGGCCGCGTTTCTCACTATGCGAGCCGCCGGCCCATACGTCCGCGACCTCATGCCCATTCACTAGAAAGAGTGAACGCCTCAGCGGCTTGAGCTGCCTGAGCTACCAGGGCGTCCAGCAGTTTGTGTACGGCGGCGGGTTGGGCGGGGGACGGGGCGCGTATTGCCGCGTAGATCGTGCGGATGGGCTCGGGGTTGCGGACCGGGCGTACGACGACGGCGGGATGGCGGTTGCCGAGGCCCATTTCCGGGATCAGGCTGACACCGAGCCCGGCGGCGACGAATCCCTGTGCGGTGTCGTAATCACCGCTCTCCACCACGAAGTTGGGGCTGAAACCGGCCGAGCCGCAGGCGTCGAGTACGGGCTCCAGACAGGGGCCGGACTGGTCGCTGCCGACCCATGGCTCGTCGGCGAGATCGGTCAGATCCAACTCCCGCTTGGCGGCGAGCGGATGGCCCTCGGGCAGTACGGCGGAGTACCGGTCGTCAAGCAGATGGACGAACTGGACGCCGTCGACGGAGAGTTGGTCCCGCGGCCGGACCACGAGGGCGAGGTCGGCCAGCCGGCTCCGTACGTCCGGCAGTGGATCCGCCAGCGGACCCTTGAGGTCGCTCAGCTTCAACTCGACCTGTATGCCGGGCTGTTCGCGGCGGAGCGCCGCCACGGCCGGTGCCACCAGCGTTGCGCCCGCCGTGGCGAAGTAGCGGACTGCCACCCGGCCCGTACGCCCGGCCCGTAGCTCGGCCAGTTCGGCCTCCGCCTCGGTGAAGTGCCGGTCGATGACGGCCGCGTAGTCGGTGAGCATCCGTCCGGCCTCGGTCGGCCGTACGCCACGGCCGGTCCGCTCCAGCAGCGCGATCCCGGCCTCCTTCTCCAGTACGGCCATCTGCTGGCTGATCGCGGAGGGTGTGTAGCCGAGATTCCGTGCCGCCGCGGTGAGCGATCCACTGGTGACCACCGCCCGCAGCAACTGCATACGTCGTCTGTCCAGCATGCAGGAGAGCTTAACTCTTCCTTCGAATCTTTTCGCTTGCCTTATGGCAGATGCCGAGGGACCGTACGCGTACGACCAGAACAGAACACCTGCCTACTCGTACGCGGACCAGACGCCAGGAGGCGGACCGTGCTCAGCGGCTCACGCGGCACCCTGATACGGATGGCCGTCCTCGCCCTGCTGTGGGGATCCGGCTTCCTCTGGATCAAACTCGCGCTGGAGGGCGGCCTCGCGCCTCTCCACATCACCGTCATCCGCTGCGCGCTGGGAGCGCTCGTGCTGCTGGTGCTGGCGCGCTCCGCCCGTCAGTCGCTGCCGCGCGACCGCAGGACATGGGGCCATCTCGTCGTGGCCGCCTTCTTCTGCAACGCCCTGCCGTTCTTTCTGTTCAGCGTCGGCGAACAGACCGTCGACTCGGGCGTGGCTGGCGTCCTCAACGCCACAACGCCCTTGTGGTCCCTGGTGATCGGTATCGCGCTCGGCACGGAACGCGGCTTCCGCCCGCTCCGTCTGACCGGCCTGCTGCTCGGCTTCGCCGGCATCCTGCTCATCTTCGCGCCCTGGCACCAGGCCGGTCTGACGGGCGGAGGCGCGGCGGCCCTCGTAGCGGCGGCGGTCAGTTACGCCGTGGCCTTCGCCTATATGGCCCGCCACCTCATCGGCCGCGGGACCGCGCCACTCGCGCTCTCGGCGGCCCAGCTCCTCATGGCGACGGGCCTGACCGTACCGGCCCTTCCCACAGCCGGCACCGCCTCGAACGCGGACGCGGGCGCTCCCACGCTCACGGCATGGATCGCCATCGTCGTACTGGGCATCTTCGGTACGGGCATCACATTCCACCTCAACTCCCGCCTGATCGCGGACGAGGGCCCGACGGCCGCCGCCACCGTCGGCTATCTGCTGCCGGTGGTCTCGGTGGTGCTGGGCGCGATCGTCCTCGGCGAACAGCTCGGGATCCGCGTGATCGCGGGCATGACGGTGGTACTGCTCGGCGTGGGCCTGACGCGCGGCAGGCAACAGCCCGGGAAGCGGGGCCAGAACCAGGAGCAGGGCGCGCAGGCCACTTCGGTAGTGCCCGATCCAGCGACAAATGCCCATGCCAGACCATCCCACTGACTTCCGCGCCGACGCTGTGGTGCTGGCCGCGCTTGGTCAGCGCCGCCTGGACGTCCCAGGCTCGGCTGTACCCGCGCTCGTATCGATCAGCCGGGTCAGGGCCAGCGCCCGTCGTCTGTTCTCCAGCACCTCGCGCAGAGCGGTGTTGACCGTCTCCCTCTTGGTGCTGGTGCCGAGCGCCTGCGCGACCTCGGCCACGAGCTTGTCATCGAGATCGATCACGGTGCGGGTCATGACAGATGCCTCCTTTGATATCAACTCGTATGCCGAGTATGTATATCCAGCGAGGCCGGTCAGGCCGGGCAGATCAGGGCAGGCCAAATCAGGTCGGGGCAGGTCAGGTCGAGATGTCGGGGTACGGCATCTGGACGTGGGACAGGCGTTGGGCGTATTCGAGTTGGAAGCCGAGTGGCTCGGGGTGGTCGCGTTCGAACAGGCCGATGAACAGGGTCAGCGTGAGGAACGGGTGGGCGCCGAGTTCGAAGAGTTTGGGGTAGTCGTGGGTGGCGAGCGCGGTCCGTTCGGTGTTGGTGAAGGCCAGCCATGTGGTGGCCTCGCCGTCGACGCAGTTGAGGAGGCGGTTGGCGTATTCGGCCTCCCACTCGGCGACGGTGGCCGCCGGGTCGTCGCGGTAGCGCTCGACAAGGTCCGGGTCGCGGTCGACGGTGTAGAGGAACTTGTTCAGCAGGTACTTGCTCACGCCGGTTCTCCGTTCACCGGTTCTCCGATCGTCGCTTCTCCGATCGTCGCTTCTCCGATCGTCGCTTCTCCGATCGCCGGTTCTCCGTTCGGGTACCAGGTGAAGTACGCCTCCATTGTGTGGAACAGGTCGAGCGTGTCCACGTAGTCCGCCTTCCGGCCCTCGCCCGCGACGCCCATCATCAGCATGAAGTCCATGAATCCATGGGTGGCGTTGCCGGGCAGATGCAGGCTGTCGAGACTGACCTCGCCGAGGCACTCCTCGATGTCACCGCCCGCGATCCAGCCGACGGCCTTCCGGTCGAACTGCGGATCAGGACCGCTCGGTCCGAACTGCCGCGGACCTCCCAGCTCCAGCGACAGATGCCCGGTCCCGATCACCGCGACCCGCTGGTCCGACGGCCAGGATTCGATCACCTGCCGGATGGTACGGCCGAGTTGTACGAACCGCTTCGGCTGAGGCAGCGGCGGCGCGAAGATATTGGTGTAGATCGGCACGATCGGCAGATCGGCCTCGGGACGCAGTGTGATGATCGGGCACGTGATCGAGTGGTCGATCCGCAGCTCGTTGGAGAACGCCAGGTCGAATCCGGCGTCGAGGCCCTCGCGCAGCACATGCGCCGAGAGGTCCTCATGTCCCTTGAGCAGCATCTTCGGCAGCCCGAACTCGCGCTCCTCGTTGTAGAAGTTCGCGTCGTAGAACGGGGCCTTGCCGACCAGGAACTGCGGCATGTTGTCCAGCCAGAGCTGGTGGAAGTGGTCGGAGCCGACCATCACCAGTACGTCGGGCCGGGCCCGGGTGAGGGTTTCGCGGAACGCCTCGATCTTCCGTACCCACTCGTCGGCGACCACCGGCCGGTCCGCTCCGGTGGAGGTGCTGGCGCGGTAGTAGAAGGGATGGTGGGTGGACGCGATCACCGCGACCAGCTCGGCCATCTCAGCCCTCCTTCGGTTTGTATGGCTCGGTCTGCTCGTACGGTTCGGCCGGCCGGTACGGATCCGGCGCGACGGACCGGTTGTTGAGGTCCACCGACAGGAAGATGTCGTTGCCGACGGGACGCCGCAGCTCCTCGGCGAGCTGGCCGATCAGCCCGGCGGTACGGGCGAGCAGTGCGAAGCCGCGCAGCAGTTCCAGCGGCAGGCCGAGGTCGGCCAGGGCGGCGCCGCAGACACCGGCGCCGTTGAGCGGCAGAGTCTTGCCGAGGACCTGCGGGTGTACGCGGCCGATGGCGGCGAAAAGGGACAGATGCCGACCGTAGAGGTTCTCCTCGGCGGCGATCCGCAGCAGCCTCGGCGTGCGCGGATCGCCCTGCTTGTGTACGTGGTGTCCGAGGCCGGGGAGGAAGGCGCGCGCCGCCCGCCGCGCCGTTACGGTCGTCAGGGCCAGCGCGTCCCAGCCGGCGTCGTCGTCCGGCAGCGGGCCCTCGACCGACTTCAGCACGTCGTCCAGGAACCGGCCGCAGTCCTCGGTGACGCCCAGGAACCGCGAGCCGCCGCCGAGCAGACCGGCCGCGAGCGCGCCCTGGACCGAGTCGGGCGCGGACAGATACGTCAGCCGCGTGACGATGGCGGTCGGCGTGAAGCCGTGGTCGGCCAGCGCCGCCAGGACGGCCTCGAACACCCGGGTCTCGCCCTTGGTCGGACGGCGCTGCGCGGCCAGCCAGAACGCGAGCTCGCCGAAGCCGACCGTGCCCATGATGTCCTCGGCCAGGTCATGGCCGAGGAGCGTGATCGTCTCCAGCGAGGACGCGCCGAGGGCCGTCTCGTACACGGGCCGGGTCGAGGGCTGGGGCTGGGACCGGGGCTGATCGGACTCGGGCCGGGGCTCGTACACAGGCCGGTTCTGAGCGCCGGGTTCAGGATCAGGATGGTCAGTCACCGTCCGCCTCCTGGTCCGCCTGCCGGTCCGCCTCCTGAGGCGTGGTCAGCCACTTGCGCAACTCGACACCGTGCTCGTCGAGTTCGGGCGGAGGCCGCAGATAGCCGACGGGCGTGGCGGAGAAGCGTATGGGGTTACGTGTGGTCGGCACCGCCCGCTCGCCTTCGCCGACCTCCACCACCGGTTCGAGCCCGAAGCGTTCCGCCATGGCGAAGCCGCCGTCGATGGTGTTGATGGGCCCGCAGGGCACTCCGACCGCGGTCAGGGCCTCGAACCACTCCACCGCGCCACGGGTGGCCAGCCGGTCCTCCAGCAGTGGACGCAGTTCCTCCCGGTTCCTGGTGCGGTCGGAGTTGTGCGCGAAGCGCGGGTCGTCCGGGAGGTGCGGGAGTTCGAGGACGTCGCACAGCCTGCGGAACTGCCCGTCGTTCGCCGCCGCGACGATCAGATCGTTGTCGGCGGTGGGCAGCGGCTCGTACGGGAAGACGCTGGGGTGGGCGTTGCCCATCCGGTACGGCACCACGCCACCGGCGGCGTACGCGGAACTGTGGTTGACCAGCCCGGTAAGGGCCGAGGACAGCAGATTGACCTCGACGTGCTGGCCCTGGCCGGTCGCGTCGCGGTGGCGCAGCGCGGCGAGGATGCCGATGACGGCGTGGTTGCCGGCCATGACGTCGAACACCGAGATACCGGCCCGGTAGGGCGGCCCGTCCGGATCGCCGGTCAGGCTCATCAGCCCGGAGATGGCCTGCACCATCAGGTCGTAGCCGGGGACGTGCTTGCCCGCGCCGGTGCCGAATCCGCTGATCGACGCGTAGACGGCGCCCGGGTTGGCGGCGCTCACGGTGTCGTAGTCGAGGCCGTACTTGGCGAGGCCGCCGGGCTTGAAGTTCTCGATGACCACGTCCGCGCGGCGCGCGAGCTCGCGCGCGACCGCGGCGTCGGCGTCGTCGTGCAGATCGAGGGCGATCGAGCGCTTTCCTCGGTTGACTCCGAGGTAGTACGTGGAGACCTCGTCGCGCACAGGAGGCATCCAGGAGCGGGTCTCGTCGCCCTGAGGGCCTTCGACCTTGACGACCTCGGCGCCCATGTCGGCGAGCAGCATCGTGGCGTACGGGCCGGCGAGGACCCGGGAGAAGTCCGCGACCAGCACGCCGGACAGCGGTCCTGGCTGGCTCGATGGGCCGAGCGGACCCGGCAGGCTCGACGGGAGCGGATCCGGTCGGCCCGGCGGACCGAGCGGACCTGGCAGATCCGGCCGACCGGACGCGGGAGCCGCACCCGCCGTGGCGTCGTCCGCCATCCGCCTCACCTCACCTGTTCGGCCTCGCCCGTTCGTACAGCGGACTAGTGTCCGCTTTTCGAGTCTGCCGCCAGAGACGGCTGACGGTCAAGGGCAGGGGCAGGAGCAGCGGGAACGACAGGAGAGACGGCCGGCGCCGACTCGGCGCCGGCCGGCGCGCTGACATGCGGTACGTCCTGTACGCGGGCGAAGTCGGCGCTGATGTCACCTGCGGCCTGGAGCAGCAGCGGCAGATGGTGGTCGAGCAGATACTCCACCGTCGTCTCGGCGGCATGGCAGTTGACATTGATCCCGGCGATCACCCGGCCAGATCCGTCCCGCAGCGGCGCCGCCACCGACCGGATGCCCAAGGTGAGCTGCTCGTCGGTCAGCGCCCAGCCGCGCGCCCGTACGTCCCGTAGCTCGGCGTCGCGCTCGGCGCGGTCGGGCTGCCAGCGGGCCACCAGCCCGGAACGGGTCGGCTGGGCCAGTACCGCGTCCAGTTCGCCGGGCGGCAGGGCCGCGAGCTGCACCTTTCCCAGCGAGGTCGCCAGCGCCGGGAACCGGGTGCCGATCTGCACGGCCAGCGACACGATCTTCGGCACGGACACCCGCGCCACATAGACGATGTCCGAGCCGTCGAGCTGCGCGATCGAGCAGGACTCGTTCGTACGCGCCACCAGCCGCTCCAGATGCGGCCGGGCGACCTCCCACAGGCCCATGGACTGCACGTACGCCACGCCGAGTTCGAGCACGCGCGGCGTCAGGGAGTAGCCGCGCTCGACCGTACGTACGTAACCCAGCTCCTCCAGGGTCAGCAGGATCCGCCGGGCGGTGGGGCGGGCGAGCGAGGTGGCCGTGGCGACCTCGGCGAGCGTCATCGCCGGACGGTTCGGCCCGAACGCCGTGATGACCTCCAGCCCGCGCGCCAGCGCCTCGATGAAGTCGGGACCGGTTCCCGCACGTGGCATGACACGACCTCCTCGCGACCCGCATGGGCTGACTCACTTGGCTGACTCACTTGGCTGACTCACTTGAAGGGTAGCCGCCGCTGTCCGCGAGGCGGACGGCATCAGGCACGGACCGCCGCACAGCGGGTCCGGCAGGTGCATTGACACCGAAGATGGGCTGCGCGATGGTGACCGGAATGAGCATGTGTCCGCAGAGCGGACGAGTGTACGCGCGACGCGCGAAGGAGCGTGAGGCGATGAGCCGGCCCATCATCGACGGCAGTGGCAGCCCCGACGGCACCGGGAGCCCCGACGGCACCAGGAGCCCCGACGAAACCCCCGACGAAACCGAGGGCCGTCCGGTCGTCCTCCGGGGCGGCACCGTCCTGACGGTCGACGCCACCCGGCAGGTCCTCGCCGGACATGACGTCCTGGTCGTCGGCGACCGGATAGCCGCCGTCGGTCCCGGGCTGACCGTCCCGGACGGCACGGTCGAGATCGACGCGAGCGACGGCATCGTCATGCCGGGAATGATCGACACTCACCGGCATCTGTGGCAGACGGCCATGCGCGGTTACGGAGCCGACTGGACGCTGACGCAGTACTTCGTCTGGTACTACCTCGAATGGGGCAAGGTCTTCCGCCCGGAGGATGTGTACGCGGGCAATCTGCTCGGTGCCTGGGAGGCGCTCGACGCCGGTGTCACCACCACCGTCGACTGGTCGCACGGGCTGCGGACGCCGCAACACGCCGACGCGGCCGTCGACGCCCTGGAGGCCGTGCCGGGCCGGTTCGTGCTGGCGTACGGCAACATCCAGGACGCGCCCGCCACGTGGACCGGCACACCGGAGTTCCGCGACTTCGTGTCCCGCCGTGTCACGGGCGACGACATGCTCGGCTTCCAGATCGCCTTCGATGTCACCGGCGATCCCGCCTTCCCGGAGAAGCCCGCCTTCGAGGTCGCCCGCGAACTCGGCGTGGCGGTGACGACGCACGCCGGCGTCTGGGGCGCGACCGGCGACGACGGCATCCGGCTGATGCACGAGCACGGGTTCATGACTCCCGAAACCGTCTACGTGCACGGCGCGTCGCTGTCGGCCGACTCGTACCACCGGATCGCCGCGACCGGCGGATCCGTGTCCGTGTCCACCGAGAGCGAGCAGAGCGCGGGCCAGGGCTATCCGCCCACCTGGGCGCTGCGTGCCCATGGCATTCCGGTCTCGCTGTCCATGGACACCTCGGTCTGGTGGAGCGGCGATCTGTTCTCCGCCATGCGGACCACGCTGGGCGCCGACCGCTCGCGCGAGCACATGGAGGCGCACGCCCGTGGCGAGACCGTCACACATACCGCGCTACGGGCCGACCAGGTCGTGGAGTGGGCCACGCGCGGCGGAGCACGGGCGCTGGGCCGCGAGAGCGACCTCGGAAGCATCGAGGTGGGCAAGAAGGCCGACCTCGTACTGATCAAGAACGACGCGTCCCCGGTGTCGTTCCCACTGCTCAACCCACACGGCCACGTCGCCTTCCAGGCACAGCGCGGCGATGTCCACACCGTGCTGGTGAACGGCCGCATCGTAAAGAGGGACGGCCGCCTAGTCGACGCCAGCCTCCCCACGATCCGCCGCACCGTCGACCGGACCGTCGAATACCTCCAGGAAAAGCTCGGCCGGGAAGCCTGGCAGCAGGGAATGAACCCGGACATACCCGAAACGAAGATCCTCGACAACCCGTACACCTACACCGACTACCAGAGCCACACCACCCACAGCCACTGACCACTGTCCGGCGACCGCCGGCCTTTGACCGCCGACAGCGCGGAGCACCGCAACCGGGCCCTCTGCCGGAGCCGCATGATCTACCGTGGACGGCAAGTAACGGTGTGCGTACGGAAGTTCCGTGATTCGTGACATGGGTACGGAAAGTCCGTGGCAGAGGACGAGGACTGGGACGGGGACAGGGGACTGTGGTGCGGACCGGGTTCGTCGATCGCGTGGAGCACATGGTCGAGCTGCGCTCGCTGCTGGCGGATGTGACCGAAGGGCGCGGCGGCCGGGCGATTGTGGTCGACAGCGTCTCGGGGATGGGGAAGTCGGCGCTGCTGAGGGCGTTCGCGGCCGAGGCCGCAGCCCTTCCCGAGCCGGGTGCCTGTCGGGTCGTATCCGCTCGGTGCCATCCGGCAATCGGGTCAGGACTGCGTTACGGGCCGGTGGTCGACCTTCTTGTACGGCTGGCTCAGGACCGGGAGGTCAAGCAGCCCGGCGTCTTCCGCAGGATGCTGAAGCTCACCGGTCAGGGTGTCGTCCGGTCCGCGCCGGAGGTGCTCTCCGCGATCGTGCCGGGGCTGGGAGCTCTGTTCGCCCTGGGCAAGGAAGTCACGGAAGCCTCGCTCGCCTCCGGCTCGATGCCCTTCGACAGTCTGTTGCCCTTTCAGCAGGGAGCCGCCGTACAGATTGTGGAGGCGCTGCTGGACCTGGTCCGACAGGGACCGCCGACTGTCGTGCTCATCGATGACGTACAGCACAGCGATCCCAGCAGCCTGCTGGTCCTCGACCAACTGCTGCGCAGACTGCCCGGTGAGCCGCTCGCCGTCGTGCTCAGCCACACCACCGACGGCGCGTACGGCGACGGCCCCGGTTCCATGGTCGAGGAGTTGCTCCACCGGTGGGCGACGGAGGGCCTGCTGCGGCGGCACGCGCTGGCGGGCCTGCCGCATGAGGCGGTGGCCGAGCTGGTCCACTCCAGGCATCCCGACGCGCCGCCGGCCCTGTCGGAGCAACTGAGCCGGCTGACCTCCGGTCACGCGATCTTCGTCACTCTCTGCCTGGACGAGTGGAGCCCCGGGGACGGCGCACGGGTCGAGTTGCCCGCCAGCCTCTCGCGCGTGGTGGAAGACCGTCTCGGAACGCTCAGCGAGCAGGACCGTGAACTGCTCGTGATCGGCGCGACTCAGGGTGAGACGTTCTTCTCGCGCACCGTTGCCGCGGCCAAGGGAGCGCCGCACGACGAGGTGATGGAGCGGCTGAGGCGCATCGCGGTCCGCCATCGGCTGATCCTGCCCGAGACGCTTCCTCGCTGGGCCCGTCTGGAGGCGTCGGACTGCTACCGGTTCGAGCACCGTGCCCTGTGGGGCGTCGTATACGCTCAGCAGAGCGCTCAGCAGATGCGTTCCCGGCACGCCCGTATCGCGACAGCGCTCACCACCGGTTCCGTGAACACCGGTCCCGTGGATGCCGGCGCCTTGAGCAGCGGTCCCTTGAACGCCGGTCCCCTGAACACCGGTCCCCTGAACGCCGCGCCGCTCGAACGCCGTCTGGAGATCGCCCAGCATCTTCGGCGCGGCGGCTCGGAGTGCCTGGTCGCGTCGGCCGACATCCACTACGAGCTCGCCCGTGACGCCGCCGTGGAGGGGCTGTCCTTCGCCGAGGCGGAGCTGCACTGCGAAGAAGTGATCGACGCGGTCCGGAATCTGCCGGAGTACGAGGAGAGCCGGGACCGGCGATTTGTCGAGGCCGTGGAGCTGCTGTTGGCCCTGACCGAGATGCGCTGGCGCGGTCGGCATCAGCCGGCCGGCGGACCCGACATCGACGCCCTGGCCGCCGAAGCCGAAGAGGCGGCGGCCCGGTGCGGAACGCCCGAGCTCGTGATCCGTACCACGCTGCTGCGCGGTAAGACACTGCTCGTCACCCAGGGACTGGTGCCGTCACTGGCCAAGCTCCGCTCCGCCGTCGAACTGGCCGAACAGCATGACGATCCGGTCGCGCTTTTCGTGGCCCGCGTCGAGTACGGACGCCAGGTCTCCAAGCGGCGGCTCGCCGACGGGCTGGCCCAGCTTCGGGAGGCCGAGCGCCTGTACGCCTCGGACCCGCGCCTCGGCGACAGCCGGGATCCCGTACTCCAGCACGCCCGCAACCTCGGAGAGATGCAGCTCGGCATCACGCTCTTCGACAGCGGACACCTCAGCGAGGCGCTCACCAGGCTGCGCCGCTGTGTCGAGCGGCTGCGTGACGAACCGCTGAAGGCCGAGCTGCCCATGGCGCTCAACTACCTGGCCCAGGTGTACACCGGCCTCGGCGCCTACGGGGATGCCGAGGCGGCCTTGCGTGAGGCCCTCGACTTCGAGGCGGACCGCGGAGGCGACAGCGGCTGGCACGCCTACAACGTGGCCCTGCTCGCCCGCCTCCTCGTCCAGCGGCCGGAACGGGAACGACGAGCTCAGGCCCTTGAACTGATCGCCGAAGCGTGGGCGGAGACCGAACGGACCTGGCTGGCCAACCTCGTTCCCATCGTCCGCAATCTGTACGCCGAGATCCTGCTCCTCGCCACGGGCGTCCTCGCCATGGGCGGATCCGGGGAGCTCCTGGACCAGGCGGCTCGTCTGGCCGTCACCACCTGCGTCGAGACCCGACGGAGCGGCATGATCCGCAGCGAGATCGCCGCGCACTCCCTGCGCAGCCGCATCCTGCTGCGGCAAGGTGACACGGCCGCTGCCCAGGAGCAGGCCCGTGAGGCCGTGCGCATCCTGGACGAGGTCGGGGACATGCCGGCCCTGCGGACGGAGGAAGTCCGCTACCACTCGGCGGTCGCCCTCGCCGCCGCGGGCGCGCAGGAGGAGGCCCGGGCCCTGCTGGAACAGGCCCGACGCGAGGTCTCCCGCAAGGCGGGCCTGGTGGCGGACGACTCACTGCGGGACCGCTTCCTCACGGAAGTTCCCCTGAACCGCTCGATCACCGAGGGCGAGGGAATCGGCCGATGACCGGGACGGACAGCCCGCGAAGGGCTCGGCGGCCGGGTGGCAGACTGGAACCGCCATGCTGACGATCACCAAGGAGTTCCACTTCTCGGCCAGCCACGTCCTGGACCGGCTCCCGAGCTGGCACCCCTGCGCCCGCATGCACGGCCACAACTACATCGTCGTACTGGAACTCTCCGCCCGCCGCGAAGACCTCACCGAGCCGGGCTTCGTCCGCGACTACCGCGACCTCGACGCGTTCAAGAAATGGATGGACGAAACCCTCGATCACCGCCACTTGAATGAGGCGATGGGGGGGGGGGTATCTCGCCGTCGGCGGAGAATCTTGCCGTGTGGATCTTCGATCTCTGGAAAGAACGATTTCCTGAGCTGATGGCGATAAGGATCTCCGAAACGCCCAAAACCTGGGCCGAATACCGACCGGAGCAATAGAGAAGCCGATATCTCACAGGCTGAGCTCGAACCCGGCCTGGCCTGCACGTCGGGATCCACCACTCCAGCCAGGCCGGCGGCAATGACATAGCCGGTTCCGAGGGGCTACGGTCGCCGACATGGGCCAGCAGAAGACGCGGGGCCTCGTCCTTGCCTTCATCTCTGGAATTTGCTTCGCGCAACGTGCATTCAGCGCGGCGCCAGGGATCCAAAACGGCAGAGAATTGATCCAGTGCGCGCTTGGCGAAGAAGAGTGTCACAGTGATCCCGGCCGATTCCACAGATCTCTCTGGTGAAGGTGTTGCTGATGGTGCCGGGGGTATTGGCCGTCTCCTTTTCGGGCGAACGTGCCGAGGGCCGGGCGACATCGGCGAGCAGTTCGTCGTCCAGATCGATCATGTTCAGCCCATCGCTACCTTCCGTTTATGTATAGTAACTTTACGTGCATTTATCTTGATGTGTCAGGTCATCCTGGCGGTCAATCGGCACGTGCGGTGCCCCATAGGTCCCGGCGCTATGTTGACCTCCTTCTCCATGGCAGCTCCGACCTAGGAGAATCGTTTATTCTTCCGAGGTCGAGCATCTAATCTGTGAGTGCTCGAGGTCGCCTTTGCCCAGGGTGGAGGGATGACCTTGCTCCATTCGGTGATCTCGTGCCGTTCATGCTTGCCAGCGCATGCACATGCGGATGCGGATAATCTTCCTTTGTGTCGGGGAACCTCCTGCCGAGATCGTTTCGACAGAAGGCGAGCCCATGTCATTACTGCGTTCGGCCGATGTGTTCAAGGCCATCGAGTCGCAGGTTTCGCAACTCTTCTACAGACAATTGATCTGTCCGCATGAGCCCGGCGAGAAATGCTCGACGAGTGAGCACCTCACACTCTCGGAGGCGAAGGAAGCAGCGGCACGGCACGCCTCCGACGCGGCCCTGCGTGATGCCGTGTGGCGGTGTGTGGGGCGCTACGCCCACAGCGACAACCCGGACATGGCACATCGTGGTCAATTGCTCGCGCTATGGTTCGCCATCCCCTATCTGCGGAAATCGGTGGCGAGAGTATCGAATGCGTTCTACGTCGACGTGGCTGATGTGAGGTCCGCCATGATCTACGGAGCCTTGTGTGAACTGGCTGTTGTCGACGCCGGTGGTGACGTCCGCGAGGAGGTCATGCGAGCCGCCAACTCCGCCGGGTGGGAGGCCGCGAGGATGAACACCGCGGAACGCACAACAGATCCTCGTAGTCTTGTTGATCGCAGGCACCGGCACGACGATGACCATGAGTTCGCCCGGGACGAGTCAGACGTCCATGTTGTCGGTGAGGTGGATCCTCCATTGCGGAAGCGGATCAGTGGTGAACGCCTCGGCGCGACCCTGCACGGCTTGGGAGTCCTGGAAGAGTTCCTTTCCTCGAATTCGGAGCAAGCGTCCGAAAGCGACCCTGACGCATCATCCGAAAGCGAGCCCGACGCATCAGAGGAGGACTCGAGATGAGTGCGAACGAGCTCCGGTTCTCGGAGTGGCTCCCTGCGACCATACCGCTGCGCATGGTCGCCGATCTTCTTGGCCTTGACGCATCGAAGGCTTCCGGTCTGATCAGATCGGGCCGATTTCCCTGCTGTGTCAGGAAGGTGCGAGGAAAGTACGTGGCTTCTGTCGTGGACGTGATGGAGGTGATGGGGATCGAGGACGCCGTGGTGCGGGCCGATGACCTGCTGGCCGGAGCTGAGTTCGCGCAGCGGTGGGATTGACCCTGCTTCGTTTCCAGGCATGCCAGGCCCAAGCCGGTGACTCCTGTGATGCATATAACGCGGCCAAGTGGCTGCCATCGTGCCCCGGTGTGCAGGCGAGGGAAACGCCAGAGGGCCGGTCCGCTGAAGTGGGCCGGCCCTCTGAGCTGGCGGAGGATACGAGATTGTGGCCGAGGCGGTCTCGGAGAGAGGCAGCGGCCTCTGAGGGCGGGGCGAAGCACAATTCGGACCCTTGGGCTACATGTTTGGAGCGATGGCGGCAGGAACACAGACTGGGGACAGCACACCCATCCAACTTGCGGAACCGCCTGAGACCGCGGACGTCCTCGGCGCCCTGGCCGATCGACTTGGGCGCGTCAAGGACTCGTGCGCGGGGTCGATGCGCACACGCGTACAACCGTGCGCCCGCGTGCATACGGTCCGATGGTGAAGTCTTGCTCACTACTACCTGAAGACGCCGTAGAGCGAGCGCCCCATGCCGAGAGCAGCGGGGGCGGGGACGGGCTATGGAGTTCGACGAGCGGTGGGCCGAGGTGCGGGCCACGGAGGCCTGGCCGAGCGGCAGGCTGTGGGTGTGTGGCTCAACAGGTTCGACGGTGCCGATAACGGTGCGGTGCCGGGAGCGAATGGCGCCCCGGATGTCGCGTCCACACCGGCCATGAGGCAATCCGCTGCCAACATCATCGAGATCGAGCTGGAGCCGAACACCAAGAAGGCCGGACACTCAGCCGACGCGGCGCCCGGCGAGGCCGCCTCCGGCTTCGCCGGATAGGCCGCGGCTGACGGTCTCAAGACGGTGCGGACCACCTGGGAGAGTCAGGTCAAGACGCTCATTGGGTGACTCGCCGGAGAGAAGAGCGCTCTGAGGGACACCGCCAGGACCGTCAATGGGTACGAACTCGACCTGCGTCCGCGCATCAGAACCGTCGGAGCGCTGGGCATTGACGCACTCTGGCCGCCGCCAGTCCTACTGGCAGGAAATGGCGGACGAGTTCCACAAGGTCGAGAAGTGTTACCGGGGCAGCGTCCAGAAGAACACGATGGATCAGACCTGGCTCGGCGAGAGCGCGAGTGCGGCCCACACGAACTTCGCCGCGACCCGTTACGAGTGCCAGGCCGCGCAGATCCAGGCCAAGGCGACCGTCCTTCTGTTACGCAACGCCCGCCAGCAGTTCGTCGACCTCAAGAAGCAGCTCGAAAGCGCCCGCCGACGCCGTCAAGGCCGGGACGAACGTCTCCGAGCAGGGGAACGTGACGTACGACTGGGACCGGCTCACCGGCGCTGAACGTAATGCGGCTCGGCACTCTCCCGACCACGCCGCGAGCGTCAGGACGTCCGAGGAATCCTGGGCCGAGTTCTTCGACGTACGCAAAGCGCTGGCGGCCGCCGACACCCTCGACCAATCCACGCTGCCGCTCTTCACCGACCGCATGACCGCGGCCTGGCTGGGCCGACAGGAGGGCCAGAAAAGCGTGGAGGCCCGTGGATTCGCCGTCTGGGACTACGGCCTGCTCGGCTACTGGCACCGGGAACGCCTTGCAGATCCTGGGCGGAATCCTGCCGGTGCGTTGATGCGCCGGTTGCTCCCGAGGACGTCGTGCGTGCCTCCGCTGCGAGGTCGCGAAATCGGACGGTTGTGCTGCGGGTGAATGCGCGGAGATTGTGGTGCGCCCGGGGTGAGGTACCGGCACTCTGCTGAAGGGCGATCTGGGTGGCGCTTGCGACGGGGGACTGTGTTGTGGCAGTCGGGGGAGCACGGGGGGAGCACATGTGACGGTTGAACGAGCCATTGGCGCTTCTGCCTCGGCGTCGGCCCATACGTATGCGCGGCGGGCGGACACCGAGGGCGGGCGGAGGAGTGTGCCGCGTCATGTCGCGTGCGTGATGGACGGGAACGGCCGGTGGGCGGCGCAGCGGTCGTTACCGCGTACGTCGGGTCACCGGGCGGCAGAGGCAACGGTGATCGACGTCATCGAGGCGGCGCGCACGGCGGGAGTGGAGTGGCTGAGCCTGTACGCGTTCTCCACCGAGAACTGGCAACGCCCGGGCAACGAGGTCGACTTCCTCATGCGACTGGTGCGCCGCGTCGTACGCAAACACGCCGCGCTGCTGCATGCGCGCGGTATCCGCTGCCGGTTCCTCGGCGTGGCGGACCCGAGGATCCCCGCGGCGCTGGCCCGCGACTTCGCCGACCTGATGACGCTGACCAGCATGAATCGAGGCATGACGCTGACCGTGGCGTTCGATCACGGCGGACGCAGGGACATCGTCGAAGCGGCACGGTCCCTCATCCGCAGCGGAGTGTCGGCCGATGCCGTCGACGAGCAGCACTTCGCCGCTCATCTGCCCTTTCCCGACACGCCTGATGTGGATCTCGTCATCCGGACCTCCGGCGAACAGCGCATCTCCAACTTCATGCTCTGGCAAGTGGCCTACGCCGAATGGATCTTCCCGCCGGTGCTCTGGCCCGACTTCCGCGCGCCGCACTTCCTGGAGTGCCTGCACACGTACCAGCAACGCAATCGCCGCTTCGGCGGTGTGACGCCGAAGGCGAAAGGAGAACCTCACCAGTGACCAACACAGACAGCAGCAGTGCCACTGATCGCGACGGCGATGCCGCACGGCCGACCCACCAGACACAGCCCGGCCCGCTGTTCGGCCCTGACTCCCAGTTCCACCGGTTCTTCAACGATCCGCGCTGGGCACTGGCCATGGTCCGGGCCACGGTCCTGGAAGCCGCCCACCCACAGATCGGCGCGGCCCTGATCGACAACTCGACGTTTGTTACGCACCCGTGGCGACGGCTGCGTAACACCCTCGTGAGCCTTCAGCGCATGTTCGGCGCCGACGACGACGCGCGACAGAGGGAGGCGGCGCGGCTCAACCGCCTGCACGCGCGGCTGAGCGGTGCGGACGCACAGAACCGGGCCTACGACGCGATGGACCCACAGGTCCGCGCCTGGGTGGTCGCGACACTGTTCGAGAGTTCCGTCACCATGTGCCGACTGGGCGGGCAGCCGCTCGACCAGACCACCATGGAACAGCTGTACGCCGAATTTCAGGCCTTCCTGGCGGTCCTGGGAGATCAAGCCGGCCATCTGCCGCCCACTCTGCGGGAGTTCTGGGAGTACTACGACCATACGGTTGAGACGGAGCTGGAGAACACGGAGGCGCTGCGCATCATCCTCTACAAGCTCTTCGACCATCTCCCGGCGCCGCCTCTGCTGGACGGCCTGCCCACCGTATGGGCGGCCGGCCGCGCGCTCGCCGGCCCGGTCATCGGCACGATCACCGTGGCGTCCTTGCCGGAACCGTTTCGTCGGCGGGCAGGTCTGCCCGAAATCCCGGGTGCTCAGACGATGATGCAAGGCGCCTATATGGCCGCCGGCCTGGCGCGTTTCCTGCCCGAAAGCTGGATCCAGGCGGAAGGCATCACCAGCCTGCTCTATCTGTCCCCCGACAGCGATGACCCGCGAGCCGCGACGATCGCCGCGCTGCGCGGCCGGATGAAGCGGGCCGGCGCCCTGTTCAGGCTGGTCACGCCCTTTTCCGTACAGCCTGGTCCCGCCGAGGAAGCCGAGGCGGCCGAGAGGAACGGGCCGCAGCGGAGCGCCGAGGAGTTCTTCGACGCGGTGCTGGACCAGACCGGCGACGGCTATCTGGACTGGCCCGATCTCGCCGCCATGGCACGGGAGTTGTCCTCCCGTCTGGATCTGGACGAACCGGAGGAGACCAGGCTCTACAACGCGTACGCGGAGTGGTGGCGGGAACTCCAGGCGGCCCTCGACATCGACGGCGATGGCCGCATCAGCAAGGAGGAGTACGCCGCCGCTGTTCCCTCCCTCGCCGGGCCCGCTCTGATCAGAGCCGCCGAGGTTCTCTTCGAGGTCACCGACACGGACGGCAACCAGTTCATCGACGCGGACGAGTACCGAGCCCTGTTCCGGACCGGATTCCGGCGCACCTTGGCCGGCGTCGGCGCCGAAGAAAGGTACTCCCGGAGCGCGTTCGTGAAGGACTTCCTTTCGTTTATGTCGGGCCGTCAGCGCTCAAGCGCCTATGACCCGCTGCTCGCCGAGGCGTAGGAGGACCCGGACTACTCGACAGGGGTCGCCACAAGGACAGGACCAGAGGACAGGACCGTAGGACAGGCGCTTCCTTGTTCTGGTCAGGTCCCGCAATCCTGCGGCAGATCCTGGCTAGGAGCGGGCAGGGCCACCGCGTGATCACCCGGGGGTTGGGGGACGCCCGAAGAATGTGCGGCGGCCGCAGGTCATGACGTCGCTCAACGGCGCCGGTCAGGGCGACGGCACCCACCGCAAGCGGTGGAAGACATTTACCGCACCAGTCTGGTGGGCGAAGACGTCAGCGCTTCTTCCTCTTCCTTTTCTGCAGGGGAGTCCACTCGCCCCTGTGGAGCTGGCAGCGCGAATAGCCGATCATCGCTGGGTTCTGGCAGGGCTTCCCGGTCTTGGTCCTCATGTATCCGCACTTGGCCTGCTTGCCCATACGTCCTCCTCAGCCCTGTTGAAGGACTTGTCGGACACATCGCACCGGACTGGCACGCGCCACGTCCGACCATCGGCAATTTTCGGCTGATCCGTGCGTATATGAGACCGGTTTCCGCCGTGCGTGGTTCCGGTTGATCCGGCACTTACCGTGAGGGCAGCCGCTCCGGAGGGTGCGAAACCGCTGTTGACCGCAATTCCCGTCCGGCTGCTCCGTATCCGGACGGGAGCGCATGTGGGTTCGAGGTGCCCCCGGAACAAGGAGTAACTGCGGGCCCGTGCCGACCGGCACCCTGGACATTGGGGAACTCCCCGGCGACCGGGCATACCGTAACCTCGTATCACCTCAAATCCCGTATCACCACCTCAACTCCCCTGCAGCAACGCTGAGTTGACAGCACCGGGCGGTTGCTTCACCATCTGAGACCACGTCTGGCCGGTCAACGCGGCACCGCACAGCGCTGACGGTGCCGCGGTCGCGGCGGGCGTGACTTGTGCAGCGGTCTCAGCATGCGCGGCGGGTACGGCACTACACCCTGCACGGCGCGCCGGAGTACCTGGAAGCGCCCCGGAACCAGATCATCACCGAGCAGGCGACCGAGGGCGTTCCGCTGATCACGGTGACGCCGAACGGCGGCGGTCGCGGCTGGTACTCGAACTGGGTCAATCCCGGTGAGCTCGGCCGCCAGAACTGGGAGACCTTCCATCTCGACCAGCTCATCCCGCTGGTCGACGCCAACCTGAAGACGATCCCCGACAGGGAGGGCCGGGCGATCTCCGGCCACTCGATGGGCGGCTTCGGCGCGTTCCACTACGCCGAACAGCGGCCGGATCTCTTCAGCTACGTGGGCAGCTTTTCCGGCGACCTCGACCTGAACCCGGAAATGCGCGCTGCCATTGTCGGCAGCGCGCTGTTGCCGGATTACGGCACGCCGACCGTCGCGGCCGACGCCATCTTCGGACTGCCGGTGTGGCCCTTCGACGGTGTCTGGAACGAGCAGAGCCCCGCCCAGCACGTCAGGGCGTTGCGCGGCATGGGCGTCGCGATGTACACCGGCGACGGCGGCGATCTGACGGTCGACCCGATCCTGGACGGTCGACCCGATCCTGGCCGTGGCCGAGAACCGAGTCAGGGAGACGGTCCTGGCGACCGCGGCCAACCTGACCGCCGAAGGCATCCCGTACCGCTCTGTCGGCTACCGCGACGGCAGCACATGGGCCGAGGGCTGCAACGGCAAGCACAGCCAGCAAGCCTGCTTGCAGGCCGACCTGGACCACTATCTGCCGCGCACCACGCGCAAGGCGACTCCCACCGGGACCGCGTGGGATCCCGTCCTGAAGCACCTGCGCGAGCATCCTCAGGACCCGGCCGGCGTCCGTCTCACCACGGTGCTGACGACTCCGCTGATGGTCGGGCTCGCCCGCACCATCTACGGCGACACTCCGGACCGCGATCCGTCGGCGCTGCTGGACACCGGCCGCTTCAGCACTTCCGAGGCTCTCGAAGATCATCTCCTGGACGAGTTCATCCCCACGGTCTACCGCGACTGGCCTCTCGCCCAGCGCGAACGTGTCCCGCACTGGCACGGCTATCTCGCCCAGCACCTGGACCGGCTCGGCACCCGCGACCTCGCCTGGTGGCAACTCGGCGACACCATGCGCCGCTCGTCGCGTATGTGCGTGATCGGGCTCGTGGCCGGTCTGGGCTTCGGTCTTGTGTACGGGCTCATATACGGGAACGGCGCACGCGAGCCCTCGCGTGTACGGGTGCAGCTCTTGGGCGGCACGAAGGAGACGCACAAGGAGACGGACTAGATGCGCAAGGAGTTTCTGCGCAGGCTGGCGATCGGACTCGCGGGCGGGATCCTGTACTGGATCGAGGAGTTCAGGATCATCGACTGGATCGTGTTCGGGGCGGTGGGCGGGCTGGGCGGCGCGCTCGCATACGGACTCAGCCTGACGCCGTGGGGCCAGTGGGTGACCTTGTCGCGCATCTGGCTGCCTCTGACCGGGCGGCTGCCCTGGGCGGTGAGCGCCTTTCTGCAGGACGCCCACCGGCGAGGCGTGCTGCGCCAGGTCGGCGCGGTCTACCAGTTCCGTCACGCCCGGCTTCAGGACCACCTGACCCACGCCTGCCGGATGCCATCCGAGACTCGTACTCGCGACTGAAAACGTCCAGGCCGGCCCGTACGTACGGGCCGGCCTGGACGTGATGGTCAGACTGATCAGACGAGGTCGAACCGGTCGAGGTTCGCGACCTTGTTCCACGCCGCGACGAAGTCGCTCACGAACTTCTCCTTCGCGTCATCGCTCGCGTAGACCTCCGCGAGCGCGCGCAGCTCGGAGTTCGAGCCGAAGACGAGGTCGGCGCGGCTGGCCGTCCACTTGGCCTCGCCGGTGGCGGCGTCGCGGCCCTCGAACGTATTCGCGTCCTCGGACGTCGCCTTCCACGTCGTGCCCAGGTCGAGCAGGTTGACGAAGAAGTCGTTGGTCAGCGTGCCCGGGGTCTCGGTGAGGACGCCCAGCTTCGAGCCGTCGTAGTTCGCACCCAGTACGCGCAGGCCGCCGACCAGGACGGTCAGCTCGGGCGCGCTCAGGGTCAGCAGATTCGCCCGGTCGATCAGCAGATACTCGGCCGGCAGCCGGTTGCCCTTGCCGGTGTAGTTGCGGAAGCCGTCCGAGGACGGTTCGAGCGCGGCGAACGACTCCGCGTCGGTGTGCTCGTCCGTGGCGTCGACGCGGCCCGCGGTGAAGGGCACCTCGATGTCGTAACCCGCGTCCTTGGCGGCCTTCTCGACCGCGGCGGCGCCGCCGAGCACGATCAGGTCGGCCAGCGAGACCTTCTTGCCGCCCGCGCCCGCGCCCGCACCTGCGCCCGCGCCCGTACCGGAGTTGAACTCCTGCTGGATGCCCTCAAGGCTGCTCAGCACGGTCGCCAGCTCGCTGGGGTTGTTGACCTCCCAGCCGCGCTGCGGCTCCAGGCGGATACGGGCACCGTTGGCGCCGCCGCGCTTGTCGCTGCCGCGGAAGGTCGAGGCCGACGCCCACGCGGTGCTGACCAGCTGGGCGACGCTCAGGCCCGAGCCGAGGATCTTCGCCTTGAGTGCGGTGATGTCCGCGGCGTCGATCGCCTCGTACTCCGCCTCGGGCAGCGGGTCCTGCCACAGCAGGGTCTCCGTCGGTACCTCGGGGCCCAGCAGCAGCGACTTCGGGCCCATGTCGCGGTGCGTCAGCTTGTACCAGGCCCGGGCGAACGCGTCCGCGAACTCCTCGGGGTTCTGGTGGAAGCGGCGGGAGATCTGCTCGTAGACCGGGTCGAAGCGCAGCGCCAGGTCGGTGGTGAGCATGGACGGCGCGATCTTCTTCGAGGCGTCGTGCGCGTGCGGGACGGTGCCCTCACCAGCGCCGTCCTTCGGCTTCCACTGGTTGGCGCCGGCCGGGCTCTTGGTCAGCTCCCACTCGTAGCCGAAGAGGTTGTTGAAGAAGCCGTTGCCCCACTGGGTGGGCGTGCTGGTCCACGTCACCTCAAGGCCGGAGGTGATGGTGTCCGCGCCCTTGCCCGTACCGAAGCTGTTCTTCCAGCCGAAGCCCTGCTCCTCGATCGAGGCGGCCTCCGGGTCGGGGCCGACGTTGTCCGCCGGGCCCGCGCCGTGCGTCTTGCCGAAGGTGTGGCCGCCCGCGATGAGCGCGACCGTCTCCTCGTCGTTCATCGCCATCCGGCGGAACGTCTCCCGTATGTCGCGGGCCGCGGCGAGCGGGTCCGGAGTGCCGTTGGGGCCCTCCGGGTTGACGTAGATGAGGCCCATCTGCACCGCGCCGAGAGGGTTTTCCAGCTCCCGGTCACCGGTGTAACGCTCGTCGCCGAGCCAGGTGGACTCGGGACCCCAGTAGACGTCCTCCTCGGGCTCCCAGACATCCGCACGACCGCCGGCGAAGCCGAAGGTCTCGAAGCCCATCGATTCCAGGGCGACGTTGCCGGCGAGAATCATGAGGTCGGCCCAGGAGAGACTCTGACCGTACTTCTTCTTGACCGGCCACAGCAGACGGCGGGCCTTGTCGAGGTTCCCGTTGTCCGGCCAGCTGTTGAGAGGTGCGAAGCGCTGCTGGCCGGCTCCGGCGCCGCCGCGGCCGTCGCTGATCCGGTAGGTGCCCGCGCTGTGCCACGCCATCCGGATGATGAACGGGCCGTAGTGGCCGAAGTCGGCCGGCCACCAGTCCTGCGAGGTCGTCAGCACCTCCGCGATGTCCTGCTTCACGGCCGGGAGGTCGAGGGACGCGAACGCCTCGGCGTAGTCGAACTCCTCGCCGAGAGGGTTGGCCACGGCCGGGTTCTTGGCGAGGATCTTCAGGTTGAGCCGTTCCGGCCACCACTCGCGGTTTCCGCCGCCCTGGGTCGGGTGCGGGGCACGCCCGTGCGCGACCGGGCAGCCACCTCCGCTCTCCGTCTTCGCGTCTACGACGATTGCATCTTGGTTCTCAGACATGGGAATCCTTCCGGACCAGGCGGATCACGGTGCTCGGCAACAGCGGGCGGTGGAACGGCCGGGGCACGGGCCCCGGTGGACGGCCTCGGCTTCGTCGGCTTCCTCGGCTTCGTCGGCAGAGGAGTCGTGGCCGTCGGATGCGGTCGGCAGGCACCTCGCCGGCCGCGCGGTCGACGTCGGCGAGGACACCGCAGGACCGGCGTACGGACACGGTGGTGGTTGTCCGCCCGCATCGAACTGGTCGGCAGCCCGGCCCAGTTCGAGGGACACGTCGGCGTACGAGTCCTGCGGCGGTGAGCGCGTGGAACGCGTCACACGCGACGTGCACGTCTGTGTCTCCTGCCGTACTGGAGTCTTCCCGTCCCTTGGCTATCGCCGGAACCGATCTTACGATGGACGGAGTCCAAGTCAAGAAGTGCACCAAATGTATATGTAATCATAATCCGGACGTCTGCTGATAAACTTCGGATATCCCACAAATCTGATAGGTGAACCGATATGAGTGACCTGCTGGAGCGACTGCGGGGGCGTGGCTGGCGGATGACCGCCCAGCGGCGTGTCGTCGCGCAGGTCCTCGACGGCGACCATGTACATCTCACGGCCGACGAGGTGCACGCCCTCGCCGCCCAACGGCTGCCCGAGATCTCCCGGGCGACCGTCTACAACACCCTGGGCGAACTGGTCTCTCTCGGCGAGGTCCTGGAGGTCTCCACCGAGGGCCGCGCCAAGCGCTACGACCCCAACGCCCACCACCCGCACCAGCACTTGGTCTGCTCCAACTGCGGCACCATCCGCGACGTCCACCCGACCGGCAACCCACTGGCCGACCTCCCGCCGGAGGAACGCTTCGGTTTCACGGTGTCCGAGGCGGAGGTCACCTACCGCGGCCTGTGTCCGTCCTGCGGCTAGGGCCTTCGACGTATTGCCCGGTGAGAGCAATGGCGGAGGACACCGCTGACAGGGTCGGTGCCATGCGGCAGGATGCGAACGCATGACTCTCTCGTCACGCGTCACCATGCCGGGTCAGGTCTGGTCTGTGGCCGCGCCCGATCCGTCCGGCCCGCTGTACGTGACCAGCTACGGGGCAACCCCGCTGGAGACGGTCGTGACGGTGGTCGACCTGTCGGGCTCGGTGGCTTGGCAGCGGACGTTTGCCGGGACGGGACGGCCGCGATCGCGCCTGTCCGCCGATGGCATGCTCTGGGTCGCGCACCCGGATCAGGCCGGCCGGGTCCTGGAGGGCGTCCTCCCGGACGGATCCACTGGCCGGACGGTCGTCCCGGAGTACGGGCCCGACGAGGAGGTCGACGCGTTCGTCCTGCTCGACGACGGGTTCTGCGTCGCCTGGGCCGGCGCCTCCCGCCTGCTGCGGAGTTCGCGAACCCAGCAGGCTCCCCTGCCGCAGCCTCGCGTTGCCCGGTATACGCGGGAGGGAACGTGTCTGTGGTCGACGCCGATCGTGCTTGGCGCCGTGTCGTATCCGGGTGTGGTCGGGATGAGTGTGGAGACCGGCTGGGAGGTGCGCCCGCTCCGGCCTTGGGTGCCGAAAGAGGTCGGTGTCGACTACTGGGAACCGCTTCTTGTGTCGGGCGACAGGGTTGCGGCCAGCTTCACCGACACACGAGGCGGGATCGGAAGGACCTTCTTCCTCGACCTGGACAGTGGCGAGATCGTCTCGGCCACCTCCCCTGCTCCCACGGGCCGGAAGGCGATAGCGGGTCCGGGCGAGTTCTTGATCGGTTCCCAGGGATATGGGGCGTTCACAACGGGCCGCTATGGCCGGGATGGCGGCGAAACGGCCCGGTGGGCCAGTCATGGGGCGATGCTCGTCAACGGACAGGGCACCATCTGTGGACCTGAGCTGGAGAACAGGCTGCCGTCGACGTCGCGGTTCCGGCGACTGGCCCAGGGCAACACCCTCGTGGACGGACCTTCGCTGACGGGCTACTACACGTCGTGTCCCGCGATGGACCGCGAGGGCACCACGGTGTTCTGGCGCGACGGCAAACTCCTCGCCGTCGACGCGGACCTGGCTTCGCATGAGTTGTTCGCTATGGACGACAGCCGGAACGTAATGGGCCGCACGCTGCTGTTGGGTGACGGCCGCGTCGTTGTGTCCTTGGGCAGTGAGGTTCTCTCCTTCCGCAGTGCGCTGGGGCCACTGGCCGAGGGGCCCTGGCCGTGCGGGGATGCGAATCTCCTGGGCAACCCCGTGCTGGGCTGACTGACGCAGCCCAGGGCATGGCCGACAGCATGGTCACCCGCCCAAGGGGTCAAGTGAGTGATCGCAGGGGAAACATCGCGCTCAGTCTCGGCAGTCTGCGTGTTGCCTCGCAGACGTGGATGACGCGGATGACGTGTGCGCGGGCGCAGATCAGCAGGTCAGAGGGCTTTGACGGACCTCCGGCGAGATCGCTGGGCCAACCGGCTCCGCAAGGTCATCCGTTTGGAGCAGCTGCTAGATTCTGCTCACTTGTTCGGGGGGTGGGGCCCTCCGCAGGGAGGGGAACCAAGTGACTCGTCATATTTTCGTGCGTGGCTCTCTTGCCACCATCACCGGGTTGGCGCTCTCTGTGTCCGCCGTGCCGCTGGTAGCGCCCGCGCACGCGGAGACCGCGACGGAGATCATCGTCCCGGCCGCCATGCGTACGACTCCGCGCACGGCGTATCTGCAGAGTGCGGGGGCCTCCGGCTTCCTTGAGTACCGTTCCACCGCCGAGGGCTCCGGCCTCTGGTGGACCGGCTACGACGGCAGCCGGAAGCCGGTGGAGGGAGGCGAGCGACTCAGCCCGCGCACTCCGGGTGCGTACGGCACCGGTTCGGACGTCGTCGCCCTTCGCCCGTCCCAGAGCAGCGGTGGGCAAGTCCTGCTCCGGGACATGGGAACCGGTACGACGGAGACCGTGACGATTCCGGCGGAGCAGAGCTATGTACAGACGTACGGGCGCACTGTCCTGACCGACACTTCGACGGGTGGGGAACGGACTCGGCTGTTCCTGCTGCACAACGAGAACGGCAGCACGGTGCAGAAGCCCGTCACCGGATTCCCGGACGGGACGGTCTTTCCTCTTTACCCCACGGGTACCGCCTCCGGCATCCTCGTCAACTTCTACGGCCCGGACCGGGTCCTCCAGTACGCCTGGGTGGATCCGGAGACCGGCGCCGCCACGTTCTTGCCTCCGCAGGTGGCGAACATGGACACCGTGGTGGGCTCCGATTACCTGGCCAGTTGGTACACCACGTCCCGGGTGCGGGTGTACGCGAAGGGGGCCTACGACGCTCCCACGCACGAGGTCCTGTTCCCCCGCAACGCCGCGAACAAGATCCTCGGCGTCGTCGGTGACGCTCTCGTCGTCGCGCGGCGCAGCGACTCCTCCGTCTGGAGCGTGTCCGCGCTGCCCTTCGACGGCTCCGCGGAACTGCCCCTGGCCGAGCGGGCGGACCCCGAGACCCTCGTCACCCCCGACGGTGGCCTGGTCCTCGCCGGCGGAGAGTCCTCTCTGGACTACGGCATCGCCAAGGTCGAGGCCGGGGCCGACGGTCTGCCCCGGGTGCACCGGATCGTGGACCTTCCGGCCGTGCCGACGGGGATCGAGTCGCTCGATCTGAGCGGCGGCGAGTTGATGACGTACGAGTCCGGCGATGGGGCGACGCACCTGTACAGCCGCTCGCTGATCGCGAACGGGACCCTGACGGCGGGCACGCGCACGGACCGGGGACCAACCCAGAGGTGCGGGACCATGAACGGGGATAACGGGTCGTGTCCCCGGCTCCTGGGTACGGGAGACGGGCGGGCGGTCTACCACAACCAGGTCGGGGAGCTCTATGTCCTGGACCGGGGTCAGTACCTCCCCGGCACCAAGTTCGCCTCCGGCCTCCGGGACAACCATGGTCTCGTGGACGTCGAGGGCCGGTATGCGGCCTGGCGGGGACCCTTGTCCTCGGGAGACGGCCTGACGGTGGCGGATCTGGGCACGCGGAAAGCCGTGCTCACCCGCACGGGCTCAGCCGGTGCGGCAGCCACCGCCTTGTGGGGGGAAACGCTGTGGACGCGGTCCACCGGCGGCGGTGTGACGGCCACGGAGGTGCGTTCGGGCGACGCGATCACGTCGTTCCAGGTAGGCGGCAACTGCGGTACGGGAGACTTCCAGGCGGTGGGGCGCTGGGTGTACTGGTCCGGCTCGTGCGATCTTCCCCAGGGGAGCGAGTCGAAGGCCTTCGTGTACGACACCCGCAGGAAGACGCTCATCGCCGCTCCGACCGGAGGAGAGAAGCGCCTGGGTGACGGCTTCCTGGTCACGCGTGACTCCACGTCCGGGGCGCTGACCCTCACGGATGTCAGAAGCGGCTCCGCGGTGAGCCGGTCCCTGGCCGCCAAGACCGGAAAGTGGGACGTCGATCCGTACACCGGCCTGATCGGTTACGTGGACCCCGCCTCCCAGGACATCCACGTCGTACGGAGCGGCACGCCCGCCACGGACATCGCGGTCCTCGGAGCGAAGACGGAACCTTCGGTCAGCCTGGTGAGCTCGTCGTCCTTGTGGGACGGCACATGGTGGCTGTCGAAGCCGGCCGCGTCGTGGACGCTGGTGCTCAAGAACAAGGCGACCGGCGCCACCGTGCGCACCCTGTCCGGCGGTGCCGCGCACGACGCGGTCCACGCGTCCTGGAACGGCAGGACGTCGACGGGCGCGTATGTGCCGAACGGCACGTACACCTGGACACTGACCGCGGCCCCGGCGGACGGGCAGGGCACGTCGGCGACGGCGTCCGGCTCGCTGAAGCTGACCGGTGGTGCTGCCGTGAGACGCGACCACGTCGGGTCCGACGGCATCGGTGACCTGTTCACGCTCAACTCTTCGGGCGCACTCACCTTCCACCAGGGCAACGGCGCCGGGAAGTTCCCGACGAAGACGACGGCCTCGGGCTGGCCGGCCTCGATCACGGCAGTGCCGTTCGGAGACCTGAACGGTGACCGCTGCAATGACGTGCTCGTGCGGCTCAGCAGCGGTGCGCTGCGGGCGTACCGGCCGGGGTGCGGCAAGGCCCTGACAACATCCACGCCGTACACCACGCTGGGAACGTCGGGCTGGAACCAGTACAACGTGCTGACCTCACCGGGTGACCTGAGCGGTGACGGCCGGGCGGACCTGATCGCTCGCCAGGCTTCCACTGGTGACATCTACCTGTACAAAGCCACAAGCAGCGGAAAGCTCGCGGCACGGGTGAAGATCTTCTCCAAGTGGTCCGGCTACAAGAAGATCATTGGCGTCGGCGACCTCAACGGTGACGGGTACGGAGACCTGCTGGCGCAGGACACGTCGAACAAACTGTGGCGGTACGCGGGCACCGCGACCGGCGGCTTCAAGGCGCGCGCCAAGGTGGCCGACAACTGGGGTGCCTCCTACAACGTCGTGGTGGGCGTCGGCGACATCACCGGGGACGGGAAGGCGGACATCGTCTCCCGTGACACCTCCGGCAAGCTGTGGCGCAGCAACGGCAACGGCAAGGGCTCCTTCGGTCCCCGCGCCGAGATCGCCACTGGCTGGCAGGGCTACAAGGCCCTGTACTGACCGGCTGGTACCGAGGGGTGCCCGACTGCGAGGGGTGCCCGAGACCGAGGGGTGCCCGATGGCGAGGGGTGCCCGATGGCGAGGGGTGTCCGGAACTTCGCGTTCCGGGCACCCCTCGGCCTATGTGGCCGTCCGGTGTTGTGCAACGGGCTTCAAGCGACCAGGAAGTGGTGGTCGGCGAAGCGACCGGCAAGTGGTCGTCGGCGGCTGACGGTCCGTGGATTCGCATCCCTGGTTCTGACTCGCTGCCACCGCCATGGGTGCCCGGCCGGCTTTTCCTCGTCGGCCCCGGACCCGACGGGGGACCGGAGTTCCCGCCGGAACGTGAAGGAGATTTAGCCCCGCGACGTTCACATGCTGGACATGAGCGACGACCTGCGTGGATGCCGGTCCGGTGCGATCGTGTGCCGTGGGCCGCCGAGTGCGCTCGAAAGCGCGCGCACGCGCGCGTGATCCGGGTGGGTCCGGCACCCCGTCCGAAAAAGCTCGAGCAACGGCGAGGAACCGATGAACCCGAGCGACACCGGCCGACCCGAACAGGCCGCCGCCGAAGGTGACGCCGGCACCGCAGCCGAGGTCAAGCCGCTGCTCGACGCACCGCAGACGCCCGCGGCTGCGGTGGCGATGTGGATTTTCGTCGTCGGCCCGGTGATCTGCCTGATCGTCGTGGTGCCGTTGGCGTGGGGATGGGGCCTGTCCGCGCTGGACGTCGGCATGGCCGTGGTTGCCTACCTCGTGTCCATAGCCGGCCTCACGGTCGGCTATCACCGCCTCTTCACGCACCGCTCGTTCAAGGCAAAGCGGGGCCTGCGTATCGCCCTGGCCGTCGCGGGCTCGCTGGGGGTCGAGGGCTCGCCGGTCCAATGGGTGGCGAACCACCGCCGCCACCACGCCTTCGCCGACCGCGAGGGTGACCCGCACTCGCCCTGGCGCTTCGGAACCGACACGCGCGCGCTGCTCAAGGGGCTTCTCCACGCGCACGTCGGCTGGATGCTGAAGCGTGAACTGAGCAACCGGGCCAGGTTCGCGCCCGACATCGCGGCCGATTCCGATCTGCGACTCATCGGCCGGCTCTTCGGGCTGCTGACCGCCGTCTCGCTGCTGGCCCCCGCGCTGGTCGGCGGGCTCGTCACCGGCACCTGGACCGGTGCGCTGAGCGGGTTCTTCTGGGCCGGCGTGATGCGGATGGCGCTGCTGCACCATGTCACCTGGTCGGTGAACTCGGTCTGCCACGTCGCGGGCCGACGCCCGTTCGCCAGCCGGGACAAGGCCACCAACTTCTGGCCGCTCGCACTGCTGTCCTTCGGCGAGAGCTGGCACAACTCACATCACGCCGACCCCACGGGCGCGCGCCACGGCGTGCTGCCGGGCCAGATCGACCCGGCGGCACGCCTGATCCGGGTATTCGAGAAGCTGGGCTGGGCCCACGACGTTCGCTGGCCGAGTGCGGACCGTCTCAGCGCCCGACTGCTGTCCGAACCGGCCGGTTCGCACGAGTCCGCGGCCTGACGTTCCCTGGGCGGCGCGTCGCCCCGGGGTCCCGGGGTCCCGCGCCGATGGGACATAGCGGCCGACGCGGGACCCCTCGTGCTGGTCCGGGCTCCGCGTTCCGCGCTCCGTGGTTCAGCCGAGCAGCAGATCCGGGGGACGAGGGTCAGTGTGCGTCGTGACCCCTCACCTCTTCGTGCCGGTGCCGGACACGACCGACCGTGACCGGCGCGGACTCGACTGTGCTCGACGTCCCGTTGGCCCATGTGCCGGTCACCCGAACACTCACCTTGTCGCCGAGATACTTTCCCGCGAGGTGGAACCGCGACCTGGTCGCGCCCGCCACCGGCTTGCCGTTCACGAGCCACTGGTAGCTGAACTTCGCATCCGGGACCCACTTGCCCGGGTCGGCAGTCACGTACCCGCCGACCTTCGGCGAGCCCTTGATGACCGGTGTGCCCGTCACCTTCAGCCGATAGTGATAGAAGGTGACGTTGCTGGGACCGTTCGGGTCCGGCTGCTCCCGGTTGAGGATGTTGAGGGTCAGACCGTTCCGTGTCTCCAGGAACGACAGGCCTTCGACCTCTTGGGCGTAGGGAACCTTGAGATTGAAGAGGACCTGGACCTCGCCGGTCGTCAGGTTGGCGCGGGAGATGTTCTTCCCGGCGTCGTTCGAGGCGAAGTACATCCAGCCGTCATGGATTTTGCCGCCCTGGGCCTGGTCGATCGTCTGCGACAGCGGGATGTATTTCTTGAACGTCCAGTCGCGCAGGTTGTAGACGGCGATCTCTGTTGCGTTGTTATAGGCCATGCCGTAAGCGAGGCCCTTGTGCGCGTCGACGGCCACCCAGCTCGCTATGTCCTGCACGCCGTGCGGCGGGTTCAGGGCAACGGCCTGGCCGGTGAAGCTCAGATGGGCGGCGTTGTAGACGGCGAACACCGGCGTGTCGTATCTGCTGCCGGTAACCGAATCGCGCGTGCTGGTGTCGAGCGAGATGTAGAGCTTGCCGTTGGCGTAGTCGATGTCGCCGATGTGGTTCAGACCCTTGTAGGCGAGCGGCGAGGGGTTGGCCAATTCGGCCGGAATGGCCGGCGAGCTCTTGAAGATGGTGTTGTACCGCATGTCCGTGATCTCCAGCCCGTTGCTGCTGGAGAAGTACCAGTGAGTGCCGTCAGTAGTGACGCCCTGGCCGCGCGAGCCCTCGGCCTCGCCGGTGAACACGTCCTTGCCGATGAGCTCCCACGTCTCGACCTCCTGCGCGGGTGCCGCTGCCACGGGCGCTGCCGCCACCGGTCCCGCCACCACGGCCGCGCCGACCACGGCGAGTCCGCCGATGAAATTCCTTCTGGTGAAACTTCCCATGATGACTCCATCTGATCTGCCGACGGACGAGCTGTCCGCTGTGTCGGACTAAGTCGTACGAGGGCGAGTTTGCGCCGCCACGGCGGCAGTGTGACCGGGCGCTTAACCTCGATTCATCAACGGCCATGAGTGCACGGGTGGGTTGCCGGTTCACCCTGTTTGTCCCACGTGATGGCGGGCCGGGCCTTCGCGTACCGCTGTGGCTGCGCCGGGGTTCCACGGCGGGGCGGTCCGTGGGTGGTCGTGCCGGAGGCGTGGCTGATGCGGGATACGGGCAAGATGCACGCCTTCCGTGCAGGGCCGGCTGAGCGCGGCCTGGACTACGTGACCGCCGTCCGGCCGGACACCAGCGCTGACCCCGGGGACTCGGTGCCGGCCGTGCCGGAGCGGGATGGGCGAATAGGGGCCCCGAGGAAGGCCGCGCTGGAGCAGGCAGGTGGACGCGCGCCAGCGCCTGGCGACGCGCCACCGAGCTTCCGGCCCGCGCCTGACGGCCGGTCACCATCCCGACGACACAGGAGAGGGCAGGACGCATCACCCTCGGGCCCGTGGATCCCGACGCCATGGACGGGGACGGCGTCGAGGCCATCGCCTCACGCGGCGAGGCCCCGGACGAGAAGACGATGCTGGATCTGCCGCGATGGAGTCGGGCACGGACTGAGACCGGGAACCGGTCACTGGTTACCGGGTCCGGTCGTAGGTACCTGGGCGGGCCCCGGCGGATTCCTTTCGCCGGGGCCCGCTGTTTCTTTGGTGTCCGGTGAACGGGAGCATCGTCCCGTTCACGTCGTCAGCCGAAGGTGAAGACCCGTACCTACGACCAGTGGCGAGGCTTCTCCCTGGTCAAGACGGTCACCGGGGAGAACTCCGCCACCCCGTACACGAGCACCCGGCAGTCCCTGTCGGCGACCCGCTACTTCCGCGGGATGAACGGCGACCTGCTGCCGGACGGCTCCACCCGCTCGGTGACCGTCGAGGACTCCGCAGGCCAAGCCATAGCCAAGGACGAGGAGGCCTTCCAGGGCCGGGTCGCCGAGACCCTCACATACACGGGGAACGGCGGCGAACTCCTCACCCGCTCCGTCGACAAACCGAAGGCCACGCTGCTCGCCTCGCGCACCCGCGGCGACGGAATCCCGCCGCTGGAGGCCTACCGCGTCCAGGACGCCGAAAGCATCTCCGTCACCCGTGCCTCGGACTCCCCGAGCGGGAACGCGACGTGGCGGACCACGAAGACCGTCACCGAGTACGAGGACGACTACGGTCTGCCGGTCCAGGTCGAGTCGCAGGGCGACACCGCGGATCCGGACGACCAGTCGTGCACCGTCATGTCGTACGTCCACAACACGGCCAAGCATCTGATCGGCCTGGACAAGCAGACGCTGACCACGGCGGGCACGTGCGCCCAGGCGGCGTCGGCGAAGGCCGAGGACTGGATCTCGGGTTCCCGTGTCGCGTACGACGGAGGGGAGTTCACCGACACACCCGTGATCGGGCAGGCCACCAAGACCTGGGACGTCAGCGGCACCGGCGGCGGCTGGACGGTCAGCGGCACGATCACCTACGACGACTACGGGCGGGTCAAGACCGCCGACGACCCCGTGGGGACGACCGACACCACCACGTACGTGCCCGACTCGGGGCAGGTGTACTCGATCGAGACGACCAACGAGCTCGGGCACACCGCCACGACATACGTGGAGCCGGGACGCGGCACCTCGCTGAAGGAGGCCGACGCCAACGGCCGTACCACCGAGTACGCCTACGACGCGCTGGGCCGTACGACGGCCACCTGGGGCGCCGCCACCGGGACCACCGCCACCACTCCGGCGGTGAAGGTCGCCTACAACACCACGATCGGCCAACCGGTGTCGGTGGTGACGTCGGCGCTGACCAGCGAGGGCATCTACGCGGACAGCGTGGTGATCTACGACGGTCTGGGCCGGGAGCGGCAGAAACAGGAGCCGGCGGTCGGCGACGGCCGGCTCATCACGGACGTGCTCTACACCAGGAACGGCACGATCGCGCAGACCAACAACGCCTACTACGCCACCGGCGAGCCGTCCTCCATACCCTTCGAGTTGGACTCGGACTCCCAGGTGCCGAACGCGACGCTGTACGCGTACGACGGACTGGGCCGGGTGCTGACGGAGACGCCGTACGAGGCGGGCGTGGCGAAGCCCCAGAAGGCGTCGAGGAACGAGTACGGCTACGACAACTCGACGGTGATCGAACCCGAGGGCGCGGCGGCGCAGCGCAGTTACTCCGACGCGCTGGGCCGCACGGTCCGGGTGGACACTTTCACGGACGCGGCCCGCAAGACCTTCCGCAGCACGAAGTACACGTACGACGCACGCGGGGACAGGGTCCTGGCGGAGGACTCCGAGGGCAACCGGTGGACCTGGGAGTACGACGCGCGTGGCCGCCAGACCGTGGCCACCGACCCCGACACCGGGACGACGAGGACGACGTACGACGTGGCGGACCGCCCCGTGACCGTGGAGAACGGGCGCGGTGTGACGGTGTGGAACAAGTACGACGTACTGTCCCGCGTCATCGAGCAGCACGAGGACGACGCCGCCGGCGAGCTCCTGACGACCACCCTGTACGACAGGCTGCCGGGCGGTCTCGGGCTGCCGACCGAGTCGACCCGGTACACGGACAAGCAGGGCTACACGACGTCCGTGACCGGTTACACGGCCGACTACCAGCCGACCGGCAAGACGGTCACGCTGCCGACGCCGCTGGCGGCCGAGTACGGGCTGAAGGAGTCGTACACCTACAGCTACGACTACTCGAAGACGGGTCTGCTGACATCCGCGACGCTGCCGGCGGTGGGCACGCTGGACAGCGAGCGACTGGTGGTCCGTTACAACGAGGACGGCCTGCCGGTCTCGACGTCCGGGGACGACTGGTACGCGGCGGAGACCACCTACTCGCCCTACGGCGAGGTGCTGCGCACGACCAGCGGCGAGCAGCCGAACCGGGTGTGGACGACGAACCTGTTCGACGAGTCGAGCGGTGAGCTGCAGCAGAGCATCGTCGACCGGGAGTCGATCAGCGACACGACGACGGTGCCCGATCACCGGGTCAACGCCCGTTCCTACGCCTACGACCCGGCCGGCAACGTCACCTCGATCGCGGACCGCGTGGACGGGGTGACGGACCGTCAGTGCTTCACCTACGACGCGCTGGGACAACTGGCCGAGGCCTGGACGGCACCGTCGGCGTGCACCGCGCCGGGCAAGACGGTCGCGGCGCCGGAGTACCCGGACGGCACGGCCAACGTCACGGCCACGGCGGACGGTTACTGGCAGTCGTACGAGTACGACGCGATGGGCAACAGGAAGAAGCTTGTCGAGCACGACCCCGGGCTCGTCGAGGGGAAGGACGCCACGACGACCTACGCGTACGGGGCCGAGGACGGCTCCCAGCCGCACACCCTCATCGGGATGTCGACCACGTACACGGCCGACAGCGGTGCGCGGGTCACGAAGGCGGCGAAGCTGACCTACAACGCCTCGGGCGACACCGAGACCCGTACCTGGGACGGCGACGAACAGGCGCTGGAGTGGACATGGGACGGGCAGGTCGCACAGGTCACCGGCTTCGGCGAGAACGGGGCGGGGGCCTGGATCGGTCTGGCGGGCAAGTGCCTGGACCTGTCGTCCTCGTCCACGACCGCCGGCACCGCGCTGCAGTTGTGGGAGTGCAACGGGACGAAGGCGCAGCAACTGCGCATCGACCGCTCGTCCTCCGGTTCCTCGGGCGATCCGGCCACGGGTGCGCTGAAGGTCCTGGGCAAGTGCGCGATGCCGAACGGCGGGGGCACCGCTGTCGGGACGGCGGTGGTGATCGCCGACTGCACCGGGGCGGCCAATCAGCAGTGGACGGCCACGTCCGACGGTGTGCTGAAGCACAAGTCGTCCGACAAGTGCCTGGACGTACCCGGCTCCAACTCGGCGAACGGCACCGATCTCCAGCTCTACACCTGCAACTCCGCCGATTCGCAGACGTGGACGCCGGACGAGCGGACAAAGTACGTGTACGACGCCTCCGGCCAGCGGCTGATGGCGATCGGCGCGAACGAGCGCACCCTGTACCTGGGCGACGCGACGGTCACGATGAACGCGGACAAGTCGCAGGCCTCGGTCGAGCGTTACTACGCGCAGCCGGGCGCGCCCACGGTGATGCGGCACGCGACCGGCAACGGTGCGGCGACGCAGTCGGTCCAGATCGCGGACCAGAACGGTACGGCGTACATCAACGTGACGCTCGCCGCGGGCAACAAGGTCCAGTTTTCCAGGACCGATCCGTTCGGCAACGAGCGTGCTGAGAGCGGCACTTGGCGCTCGGACCGCTCCTACGTGGGCGGCGACGACGACAGCGGCAGCGGCCTGGTGCATCTGGGGGCGCGGGAGTACGACCCGGTCACGGGCCGGTTCCTGTCCGCGGATCCGGTGCTGGACCTGGCCGATCCGGTGCAGATGAACGGGTACGTGTACTGCGAGAACAATCCGGTGACCTTCGCGGACCCGTCGGGTCTGGCCTCGGAGAGTGCCGGCGGCGGGGGTGACGGCGGCCCGTCGGCGGGCGACGAGGCGTGGGCGAAGCAGCAGTTGAACACGTCTCTGTCGGACATCATCCTGTCCGTCGGCTGGGCCGCGCTGAAGGAGTTCGTCGGCTGGAACGACGTGGTGGGCTGCTTCTCCCGGGGTGATCTGTGGGCGTGCGGCAGCCTGTTCGTCCAGGCCATCCCGTGGACCAAGGTCTTCAAGATCCCCTCGATCCTCAAGGCGGCTGCCCGGATCGCCGGGGCCGTCAACGCCTGGATGAAGGCCAAGGAGAAGGCCCGCAAGATCATCGAGTTGGCGCGGAAGGCCCGGGAGCTGGCCCAGAAGGCCAAGGAGGCGAAGAAGCGGGCGGCAGCTCTGGCCGCACAGATAAGGAAGAAGGCGCAGCAGGCCGCCACGAGACAGACGAAGAAGGCCGCGCAGAAGACAGGCAACGCGGTCCAGAAGACGAAGAAGGCGGCGGCCGCGAAGCCTGCCGCCAAACCGCAGGCAAGCAAACAGTCGCCCGGCGGCGGCGCGGGCTGCCCGATCAACAACAGCTTCACGCCCGGCACGTTGGTCCTGATGGCCGACGGCACCACCAAGCCGATCGAGGACGTCGAGAACGGCGACAAAGGTCCTGGCCACCGACCCCGAAACCGGCGAGACCGCGGTGGAGACGGTCACGGCGGAGATCAGCGGGGAGGGCGTCAAGCACCTCGTCAAGGTGAGCGTCGACACCGACGGCGACCAGGGTGATCAGACAGCGACGATCACCGCGACCGAGGGCCACCCCTTCTGGGTCCCCGAACTGAACGAGTGGGTCGATGCCACCGCCCTGAGGCCGGGCCAATGGCTCCGCACCAGCGCCGGCACCCACGTCCAGGTCACCGCGCTTGAGCGCTGGACGACGCAGCAGGCCACTGTTCACAACCTCACCGTCAGCGATCTGCACACGTACTATGTGCTGGCAGGGGCTACGCCCGTCCTGGTTCACAACTGCAATGTCAGACTGACTCAGGAGGAAGCCGATACCCTGCAAATAGGGCCCCACGCTAATGAGTCCGTTCCTGCGACGGGACCTGTGGTAACACCTGAACAGAGTGCGGCGATGCAGGGGAAGGTTTGCCACACATGTGGCGGAAGGACTCCGACGATGATCGGAGATCACCAGCCGCAGTCCGGGATTGGACCCACCAGTCTGCCGAGGAACCTGTTCCCGCATTGTCAGGTTTGCAGCGACACGCAGTCTGTCGCGGTACAGAAGGCTCAGCAGATACTCCGGAATCACGGATATCATGATCCGACCTTCCCGGGGCTGCCCGGCATACCCAGTGCCGTAGAAAAGTTGGCGGAGCTTCTTCCTGGCCACACGGTTTAGTTGGAATCTGCGACTGGTCGGCTACATGTCGGCCAGGCGCGCTCTATGTCAAGGAGGTGGCAGGTGCTGATTGGTAGCGCGGATATCTATCTAAACCATCGCGTAGTTCGCATCGGATCCAACGAGGTTCCGGCAGCGGCTTCCCCGCTTGGCGGCGCACCCGTGGCGGTATCTGACAGCCATATCCACGTGGCGGCGAGGGCGCAGGCCGGGCTGGTGCGCGTCAAATTGTGGAACAAGATCGGGCCGGTGAGGGGCGCAGTCGTCTTTGACGGAGAGATCTCGCTTGCTGATGGTTGCATCGCGGTTGGAGACATCCTCAATGTGTCCAGCTTCGTCCAGAATTTCGGGTCTGCCGGGTTGCATCGCATGCGAGTCTCGGTCGACGATCCGGGAAATGCGTCGCGTGTTGATGTGATCCTGAATCCTGGCGGGAGTCTTATTTCCCTGATGAGTGTTGATGGCCACGCGATTCCGTATGAGTGGACAGCTGGTGAAGCAGCGATCGGGAGATTCGACGAGTTGGGGCTGGTGCTGTCTTCGCATGACCTTCCGCTCGGCCGCCTATCTGCAGCCTTGAAGATTGTCCTGATCGCACACAAAGAAGGGGAAGTAGGCAGCAGGGAATACCTCCGCAATTTCGGAATTCGCATGGTTGTCGAATGGCTGCGGTGGCTGCGTGATGACATTTCCGAGGCGACTGCATCAGAGGTGGGCCGTGACATCTCGGTAAGGTTGCGCGACCTATCCGGCCTCGAATCAGATGACAATATAAGTCGTTTGGCGTCCAGAGTTCTTGAATCGCTGAATCGGGTCTAGTAGTTGCTAGCGATTGCAAAAAGCAGCCCCGTCAGGTGCGTCCTGGCGGGGCTGCTGCACGCTGCTCGACCTCCTGCAAGCCGATCGCCGATTCCAGCGCCCTCTGCATCCCCACTGCGGGGTACGGGGCCCCCGACGCCGATCCGGGCGGGCCATGGCGATTCATCAGCGGACGATCCCCCAGCCCCATGACCGAGCTGGGGTGGAAGTCGGTGGGCGTGCTGGAACTCACCGCGCTGCCCAGCATCGACGAAGCGCGCTGGGTTTCCTGGGTCCGGGAAGCCGACGTCCTGCTGGTCAATGGCGGCGACGCGCTGTACCTGGGCCACTGGATGCGGGAATCAGGGCTGGCTGAACTCCTGCCGTCGCTGCCCGACACGGTTTATGAGGGGCTCAGTGCCGGGAGCTTGGTGATGACCCCCCGTATCGGGGAGGAACTTCGTGGGCTGGAAGCCGCCCACCGGCGGCGACGGCGCGCTGGGCCTGGTTGATTTTTCGATCTTCCCGCACCTGGATCATCCGGCTTGTCCGGAGAACACCATGGCCGAGGCAGAACGATGGGCGGCCGGGATGGCGGGTCCGGCGTACGCGATTGACGAGCAGACCGCCATCAAGGTGGTCGACGACGCCGCCGAGGTGGTTTCCGAGGGCCACTGGAAGCTGTTCAACCCGACCTCATGAGGCGTCCTTCCGTAGCGTGTTCGTGGCGCAGTGCGGTGTAGCAGGTGGCTTCAGCAGTGAACCGTTGGTCGGTCCTCCCCGTACCGACCCTCGTCGTAGGAGTACAGGAATCCAGCGCCTTCGCCTCGCCGACCGGTGAACGGCTCAACCCGAACACCCGCCACCACATGTAGGAGGCGCTGCTGGAGGCGGCCGGGCTGAGGGTCGGCCGACTGCACGACGTCCGTCGCACTGCCAGCGCTCTTCTGCTGATCCTTCGGGGCTCAGGCACCGTCGTGGACGCGATCATGGTCCGGGAGCCTGGCCAGTCGGCCCGGATGCGCCGCCGGTACCAGCACCGCTGACCAACCGCGTCCTCAGGGACACGGCCGACAAGGTCGGCGGACTGCTCGGGATCAGGGCGGACCAGCAGCCGCCCGCCGACTGGTCTCGGCAACTGCAACCCCAAACGTTGAAGGGCTCCGCTGCAGGCAGCGGAGCCCTTCAACGTATTGCCCGGTGAGAGCAATGGCGGAGGATACGAGATTCGAACTCGTGAGGGGTTGCCCCCAACACGCTTTCCAACTGTTCGTCCGGCGGTTCACGGTGGTTCGCGGGCGTCCTGACCTGGGGCCGACGGTTCGATTGCCAGGATTCGGACGGTACTGAACGGGGGTGAATGCAACTGGAACTGCAACTGCCGAACAGCACGTTCTCCCTGATCACGGCCATCGTTGGGGTCACGCGCACCTTGGGCGGAGGACGAGACCAGACGAAGGCTGCCTCCACAATCGTTGGACAGCTTCCGATGGTGTTCGCAGACTGTCTTCCAGGGCTTGAGCCGCTCGGGCAAGTACGTCACCGCACGCGGCTCCGTACCTGATGCAGAATCCCGTCGATCGCGCGCCGGTAATGAGGCCACGGGCTGCAACGCGTGTCGCCGACCGGAATGAGCGGATGCAGCGGTTCCCGCTTCGTATCAGTCAGATCACTCTGCCCGTGCCCGCATCAACGACGCCGAGCACGGAGTGGTCCCATTGTCTGCTGGACAGTTCTATGCCGGTATGAGGGAAGGTCCCATGGAACGGCACGTATGCCACCTCTGTCAGCGCGGCCCGGGGCGTGACCTCACTTCACGCCCCGGACTGCTTGGCCAAGGCGTACGGCTCTGACTCGTCTGTGCCAGGTGCGAACGCCTCTCCCGTGCTCGACCGGTGGTCCCCACCGTGGCCATACGGCAGGACGCACGGCAGCATCCCGCTGTAGGCCGGGTTCCCTTCACCGCATCCGTAGAGGTACGGCTCGGCGCCCGCCTCGCGGATGGCTGCGTGGGCTGCTGCCGACACACTGCGGGCCATGGCCGGCACGTCCTGCGCGTGTTGGAGTGCCACCCGCACCGACACCTGCACCATCTCGCTGCACGTCTCAACGGAGAAAGTGGGAGCCGGGGGCGGCGTGCGTTCCGCCTTGGCAGCCTCGACTTCCCGCCGTGCAGCTAGGCGTTCCTCCCAGTCTGCGTCTGCCTTCGCCTTGGCCGCTGGGTCGTGGGGGCGGTCGCCCTTGCGGGCCTCGGCGAGCAGGGTGCGCGCCGCGCGGAGCTGCGGTAAGAACGCCTCGATGTCCGCAATGAACCGGTCGGTCTGCTCCTGATCCAGCTCGTAGGAATCACCGCCGGTCCAGATCCATAGCTCGGTGTGAATGCCGAACACGTCGGGCTCGCCATTGGAGGTGGTGACGTGGGCGGTGAGGAACGGCTCGGTATTGCCGTCGTGGTTCTGGGTCTCCAGCGACGGGATGATCGCCGGGGCTGCCTGGTGCCACTCGGCGGTTGCGCCGGGGCCGCTGTGGTCCATGGTGCACCACGGCATGCAGCAGTAGGTGGCCATCCACTCCGGGCCGCGCTCAGCCGCCGTCAGGACGGTGGTGTGCTCAGCGGGCGTCGCCGTTAACTCCTGGGCGATGCTATGCATAGTGGTACTCGTTTCTACTCGGTCGTGGACGTATTGGCGTGCTGCTGGACAGACGCCCCCGGCCGGACTCCGGGAGCGGCGGACCCTTCGGGAAGCAGCCCGAGGAAGCGGTGAAGGCCGGTTGTATGAGGGGTACGGCGGTGGCCAAGCCGGATACCCCTACCGGCGGCTGGCTCTCGGCAGAGAAGTGGTGGGTGGCGAGTTCGGCGAGAGGGAATGCCCCTCCGACGGTCGACCAGAGCCGGGCCACGGACGGCAATCCGCGAATACCTGCGATCGTCAGCGCTGCTGGGCTGGGCACGCAGACTCCTGCTTCCTGTCGATCACCGGCTGATGTTTCCGCCGCCACCCACAACGCCCGTTGTTGGCCAGCAGGAATGGCCGCGACCGCTCCCGCTCGGCATCCGTCAGATCACCCGCCTCATGACCACACCAACGAGTCGGGCAACAACTAGTCACATGATCGACAAGGCAGGTTGTAGGTGAGCGACGGCGTGGCGCGCGCCACCATGCGCAGAACGCCCGATGGTCATTGCGTGCCAGCAGCAGAGACGGGGCGCCCTTCAGACTGGAAACCCACCCACCAGGGCGCGACGGTCCCCCGAGACCGGACCTTGACCCTCTTCAAGGATTTGCGCGACGGCCTTCCTCCTGATGGCCAGATAGGTCCTCTGGCACGACAGCTCCCTCGGGATGACCATGCTCTGGGGGTGGTACGAGTGACTCGTCCGTGGGTGCGCCGTAACATCGGTGAGCAGCGTTTGTGGGTGTGGATGCCCTTCCAGGGTGGCTCAAACCGGCGGTGGATCAAGGAAGAACTCGGGGCGCGTGTACGTCCCGAGTGGAATGGCGACGCGAGCCCGCGGCGCTGGGAGATCGCCCGTCCGCACCTTCGGACGATTGTGGAGGCCCTGGCTGACCGGTTCGGTGAGGTCGAGGTGATCCTTCAGTTCGTTACGACGGAACGCTGCGACACCCGTTGCCAGGAGGCGACGGGGGATGACTGCGAGTGCTCCTGCCTCGGCGTGAATCATGGTGGTGCCGCCTACTGGCGCAAGTGGATTCTCGTCGGTGACACGACACTCGTCGATGTGGACCGGCGCGAGCGACGGTTGTTGGTGCGGCACCAGCCATGACTGCACAGCCGACTCAGTTGGCTGTCTTCCAGGAGGCATATCGGCGTGGGCAGTCCTGCAGGACGAGGTGACAACACGTGCCGGACGAAGGCCGGTCTCGCGGAGAGAACGGCGCCGCCGCTCCAAGGCTTGCGCGACCCAGTGCTGCAAAGGCTGATCGTCGTTCACTCCGCTCCTTCTGCCAGCTGGTTGGACCAGGTCCTGGCCTTCTGCTTGTTCACGCAGCCGAACCACGGCGTCCGCGAGTGAACTGGGCAAAGAAGCAGGACAACGATCTATGCGGCCAAGCGGCTGCTTGAAGAGGAGCTTGGTTAGTCACCCTCCCCTCCATCTGTGGCTCGGAGGGAGGGGAGGGCTCGTGACACCTCTACGTGCACCGGTGTAGGTCCTGCCGCCCCGCATCTGTCCCAGACAATCCGAGAAAACCTCTGCGGGAACGGCTGCAGGTAGATCAGACTCTCTTCATGCGCACACTTACGTTGGACCTCTGGCTTGATGCTCCTGGCGTTGACTACAGCGACTTCGGTTCAATGGATTCAATTTTTGAGTACGATATCGTTTTCTGGGATCCAGCGAATACGCTGGAAACATACAATTTTGAACCTGGGAAAACCCACTATAAGGGAGCCCCAAGGCTCGATAGTCATGACTCTGTGAGGATCTTGAAAGATATTCAGCGGCGACGTAAGGAGTTTTCAGAGTTTCTCGCGATGGGGCGAACTCTGGTAATTTTCGGCGCCCCGCCTCAAGAGTTCTATTATGACACCGGAAAGCGGGAGAAGAGCGGGACGGGCAGGAATCAACAAGTCACTGTGCTTCTAGATTCCAGCAGCCTACTTGAGGCGCTGCCTGTCGAGATCGAGATGTCCGCTGCGCGCGGTCAGGGGATTTCTCCTAAACATAGTGGGTTCCGCTCTATTTGGAGGGCACACAAGGACCGCTGGCGATACAGGGTCGTTTTTGACAAGTATGCCGGGGACTCGATTGCTGTAGTTGAGGGCACGAATAAGTGCATCGCTTCCATTTTGAGATATGACGCAGGAGGGATCCTCCTTTTCCTGCCGGATCTTGAGGAGTTGGATTCGCCGGAGGTTGTGGACGGGGACGTCAAGGTCGATCCAGCTTCTGAAACTTCGGAGAGTCAATCGACTTCCGCCGCAGAGGTGATTGAGGAATTGATTGACCCTGCCGCGGTGGATCTAATTTCCTGGGTAAAGTCACTGGGTGTTCTGCATGGGCAAAGTATTCCGCCCTGGCTGGAAAGATGTGAGTTTCCAGAAGATGTCGAGAATGCAGAACACGTTAAAAGAATCAAGGAAGATATTCTTGCCCTCAAGCAAAGGCTTGAGGAGCTGGAGGTGGAGAGTGATAACTCCAGGCAGTGGAAGCAATTGATTTACGCCCAAGGCGTCCCCTTGGAGAGACAAGCCATGCAGGCTTTTGAAGCTATCGGTTTCGAGTCCCAGCAAGGACCCGAAGGAAGGGCCGATATACTTCTGCGCAAGAATGGGGTTCGTGCGGTAGTTGAAGTCAAAGGGGTTTCGAAGAGTGCAGCGGAGAAGAACGCGGCTCAACTAGAGAAATGGGTATCCGAAGAAATCGTCGACGGTGAATCGAAGGTGAAAGGGATACTGTTGGTGAACGCATGGCGAGAGATTGCGCCGGATGTCAGGAGTGAGCCAGCATTCCCTTCGCAAATGGTCGATTTTAGCGTCAGGCGCGAGCACTGTCTGATGACTGGCGGCCAGCTTCTTGCCATGGTGCGAGCGTGCATGGCTAATCCCAGCCGAGCCGATTCCATCGCTAGCGAGATATTGCAGACCGTGGGAGTGCTCGAGGGCTGGGATGACCCTGGTTTTCTGCTCAGTGGGGCGAAAACTGTGTAAGTGCCTACTATATCCCCGCCGGTCAAGAACTTCGGTGCTGGCTCTGCCGGGTGCGGTGGCAAGGCGGTGAAGCCCCCAAGATCTCCCTGGGGGCCTCTAGTCGACTGTACATTCGGCAAAATTCGAACACGAACCTTCTGATCCGTAGGCGGGTGCACTGGCGCGACCGATCTCTTAAGCGCGAGAAGGCCGAGCCTGCGAGGTGCCCCTGCGAGTCTGCTGCGGCGTGTCGCTGTGCGCCTCTGTGATGTCCGCTACTGATGTCACTTGGGAGGACTGGCGCCCCGGTTACTGTGACTCTGATCGAGGTGCTGATGTTGGAGAGTTGGCAATTGTTGGAGGGCGCAGTTCGTTCTGCTGCCCTTGGCCGAACCAGTAGCCGATGATGGCCCCAGCAATCCCTGTGACGGGGGTCACATAGAGGCTGAAGTCCTTCGCGGCAACGCCAGCAATCATGGCGACCCAGGGGGAGGCAATGATCGCAAACACCACGGCAACCAGCGCCCAGCCCCGAACGCCTTCCGCGCGCCGGATCAGTCCGGACTGTTCGAAGGTGAGATCCGCCCGGTGCTTTCGATCTGCGAGTTCAACTTCCCAGCGACGCTCGATTTCTCGAAAACGAAATTCGGCGTCGAACTCCTCGGGGGTCTCTGGGCGCTTACCCAAATGAAAAGTGTGCCCTTTGCTCTCATCCGCGAACCGCTGCTTCTCTTCCGTTAGGGCAGTCACGCGTTCAGTGAGTGCCTCTATCTCATCTTTCTGGTGTACGTATAGGCGGAAACTACTTTCTTGCTTCTTGAGCAAAAGGCGATACTCGGTAATCCAGTCCTGATTGGATTTAGGTGCCCTCCCCATCTGCCATTCGTGAGTTTCCCCGTCAATCGAAAATCCTTCTGGGCTGATCTCGGACACGTGCCTCCCCCTCCTAAGGCATACAGTGCCGATACCGTACATGCCCGAATGAGCTTTTGCTGGCGTTACCGCTTTGGGGGTGTTCTAAGCGGATCGTTTATGCTTGCTGACCTCGAATTTTCGACGTCAGGCGACCCGTTCGGGGGCGTCGGCTATGTAAAGCTACGTTTTGCGGCATGTGTGTGTCGCTGCGCAAGCCACTCTGAGGCCCTCGGGCCACCGTTGACCGCAACGCCCTGACGGACGGTCCGGACGTGCTGGAAGCCCTGGCGCAGATAGTACGACTGCAAGGCGGCGTTGGTTGTCCAGGCGTCTAGCCTGAGCACTTTGCACCCGCACGATGGCTACGATCCTCTGCCCAATCGAGTGGCTGCCCTCCAAGGTTCTGCCCAGGCATTGTTCTGTTGCACGTACGGCACGGCCGGCTGTTCCCTGGGGGCTGCGTCGTTGCTTCGGAGGACGCGGTCGCTGGCGCGTATCGCGGCCGCCACCTCGTCCTGTAGATCGGCGGGGAAGGCGCCGGCGCCGAGGGCGCAGGCACGGACGAGGGCACGGCAGTCCTGCGTCTCTCGATTGGTCGCGAGGGCGGTGAACGGGGGGTGCGCGAGGAGCTCGCGGGCGGCGTATCCGTCGGTCGTCTTCGTTGCCCGGCGGTGGAGATCCGCGACTACCGAGCGTGTGGCCGGGTGCTCGGGGGAGGCGATCGTGTCCAGCACCGTGAGGCCGAGCCGGGTGTTGAAGACGGTCATGTCCGGATCGTCCGCGCGGTTGAGGTAGGTGGCCACCAGGTCGTGCAGATGATGGTGGAGTGGTCGGCCGGCGGCCCGGTGGGTCAGTGCGGTCAGGCAGTTCGTGACGGCGTCCTCCCATGGCTCCCCGGGCTCTGTGCGGGCCAGGAGGTCCTCGGCGGCGGGAGCGTCGCCGGCGGTGAGAGCGGCGAGGACGGCGACTTGGCGGCCGTCGAGCATCCGCTGTCCGACGCCGCGGTGTTCCTTGACGTGGACGAGCGCTTCGGCCCAGCGGCCGGTGGTGGTCAGGGCGCGTGTGCCGTCGGCGAGGAGGACCCGCCATAGCCAGGCGCGGATCTCGTGCCGGTCCTCCGGCGCGGCGGTGAGATCGGCCGGGACGTGGATGTCCTCGACGTAGGTGCTGGTGCCGGTGCTGACGCTGTTGTAGAGGGCGAGGAGATGACGGCGGCCGTCGTCGGCGTGCCCGGCTCGGATCTGGAGGCGCGCGAGGTTGACGACGGGTTCGAGGGCTCGGACCGCGGTCACGCCCGGCAGGGGGCAGTAGCGGAGGTAGGCCACGGCGTGTTGGTAGCACATTGTGCGTGCCAGCTCCGGCGCACCAATGTCGGACGCGACGAGGGCGGCCTGGTTGTAGACCGTGGAGGCCACGATCGCGTCGCCCTGCTTCACTGCGGTGTTGGCGAGTTCGGTCAGCGCTTGCACGCGCTGGGGCAGGGGGAGGCAGGTGGGGCGGGGGCGAGCGACGAGTGGGAAGCGCTGGGCTACGGAGTCAGGGAGCTTCCACACGGTCTGCGGTTCCCCTCTCGGCGGTCGGGTCCGGGCCGAAGATGACCGTCTTGGCGGCGGCCGTGAGTGTGGCTTGTGTGGTGTAGGGCAGGCCGATTCGGTTCCAGGCGAAGATCACGTGGTGGGCCAGGACGTCCCGCAGGCCACGGTGGAGTTGCCCGGATGCTGTGAGGTCGGCCAGTTCACTTCCCGCGTCGACGTAGGCGCGGGCCCAACCGGCAGGGCGAGCAAGCGGTCCGCCGGGCTGCATCGCGTACCGCGGGTCCACGGAGAGCAGGCGGCGTACGGCGGTGTGCAACTGGTCGTGGTTGTCCCGTTCGGTGCCGGGGGGTAGGGGGCGGTGGTTGGCGACGCGGGCCCAGACGTCGCCCTGCTCGTACCAGTCCAGTCCCGCGGAGCGCATCATGAGGCTGCACAGCATGAGGGATGTCTCGCGGCGGTGTTGGCCAACTTCGCTCTGGAGGAAGTCGATGATGCTGCGACTGTCGCGGTGGAAGAGGCGGTGTGCGGACGCCATGGCTTCGGGACCGCCGAAGGCGTGGACCTCGGGTTCGTAGATGATCTCCGTCCATCTTTCGATATGCCCCTCGGTCTTCAGCCCGTCGAGGCCCTGGCCGATGCGGCTCTGCCCGTCGGTAGTGGGCTGGTAGCGCACGCGCCAGCAGGGTTGCTTGCGGACGATGAACCACGCGGTGAGGGCGCCTTCGTCCTCTGCGGCGCGTAGAAGCGGGGCGAGTTTGGCCAAGGCGGTGATCTCGGCGCGTTCCCAGTTCCGGAAGGCGACGTTCACCTGGCGCCAGGTGGGTGGGTTCATGGTGCGGCCTCCAGAGTTCACGCCAGGGCGAGGAAGGTGTCCCAGTGCGGTGCGGGCGTGTGGCCCGTGCCGAGGGTGTGCAGGGCGAGAGCCGCCCCGGCGGCTCCGTCGAGGAGTTCGGGTTCGTAGTTGTGCCGGTTGAGCGCGGCAATCAGACGGTTGGCCAGGCGCGATAGCTCGGCGGTGATCTCCGTGTTGTCCGTCTCGGTGGCCATCCGCCACGCGGCGTGCAGCAGTCCGGCTATGCCGTGGCACAGCCCGATCTCGGGCAGCTTGGCCAGTTGCAGTGGGTCGCGCAGGGTCGCGAGGAGCGCGTTCTCGGCGGCCTGTACGCGTGCCGCGTCGCCAAGAGCGAGCCCGGCCAACTGCTGGGCGCGGGCGGTGCCGCTGATTCCGTAGCACCAGGAGGGGCGGGGGCGAAGGTCGGAGTGGACGTGGTTGTCGGTTGCCTGCTGCATCGAGATATAGCCCGGCCACCAGGGGGCGGTCTCGTCGCCTTGACGCCAGTGGTCGGTCCAGGCGCAGATCCGCTCGACGGCGTCGGCCATGCCGGGCACGGGCAGACCATTGAGCAGGGCCTTGGACAGCACGGACAGGGTGGAGCCGATGCCGTGTGCGAGCCCGAAGTTCCCGTGGCCGCCCGGGTAGTCGGCGTGGGGTGCGCCGGTGGGCGCGACGTTCATCCACCAGGGCGGCAGCCCGGCAGCTTCGGGCAGGGGCTCGGTCAGGCGTACCAGGTAGGCCAGGACATCACGCGTGATCTCGTGGTGGGGGTGGCGGCTCAGGTGGTAGGCGCCCAGCCCGGAGAGGCCCTGGATGAGGTCGAATTCCTCCATCGGAGGCCGCTCGGCGCGGGTGATGCGCTGGTGGGCTGTGGCCAGGCGTTTCCGGGTGACGGTGATGGTCGCTGTGTCTAGGCGTTCAAGGACTCGGAGGTACCGGCTCGATGCGCTGGCCGCGCCGTACGTGATGAACGCGAGGGCCGGGGCGCCGAAGTAGAGGTTTGCGTTGGTCGCCGCGCTGATGTCGCCGTGCAGGGCTGTGGCCAGCCAGGTGTGCGCGGTGTCCCAGTCGCCGTGACCGGTCCGGGCTCGCTCGATGTGCAGCAGGGCGATGCCCGAGGCTCCTCCGGCGAGCGACTGCGGCCAGGCCCGGCCGCCCTCGGGCCGGCCGCCGGGCCACACGGTGTGCGGATCGGCCAGTACGTGGGCCAGTTGGTCGGCGGCGGACAGCGCGGTGGAGGCGGGAGCGGTCGTGGTCACGGTGTCCTCCTTGTTCGTGCCGTCCAGCTCAGGGCGGCGGCTCTGGCCAGGTGCAGGTGTGTGCGCTCCTCAGGCAGGTCCGGCGCGTGCACCCGGACCTGGTGGAGGTGCAACAGGTCCGGCAGCAGATCGCTGGGGCGTATGTCCGCGTCCGTGAGCGCGCGGCGGTAGGCGGTCAGTGCCTCGTGCCGCGCGGACCAGGCCGCAGTGACGCGCTCGTCCAGGCCCGCAGGGTGGTTGGCCACCAAGTCGACGGCTTGGCGATAGACGGCGCGGGGCGGAGCGGCTGCGGAGGTGCGGGTGTGCTTGATGAGCCACTGCATCGCCGCGGCCCGGTCGCCGACCAGACCGGTGGCGATGTCGACCATGCTCGCGGCCGTCATCGCGCGGGCGTCCGCTCCCATCTCGTCCTGGAAGGTGAGTTGAGCCAGCGCGGCGGTGGAGTCGGCGGCGAAGTACCGCTCGGCCGCGTCGATCGCGGTGGGGCCGCCGAAGCGTGCGGTTTCCGGGTGGTAGGTCTCTAGGCCAACGTGGGTGATCAAGCCGTGGCGCCGGAGCCGTCGGGTCCACTTGCCGATGTGCTCGAAGACGCTGCCGAGGGCTCCGGGGGCGCATGTGAGGCGAACGCGAAGGTGGTCGTCAGGGTCTCGGTAGCGGACGAACCACCATTGTGGGGCGCCCAGTTCGTCCAGCAGGATCGGCAGGTGCTGGATCAGGAGAGAGTTCTGCCGGTCGCGGTGGCCGTGGAGCTGGAGGTAGATGCGGTTGTCGCAGCCGGGCAGGTGGCCGTGCTCGCGGTTGACGGCGTGGCCGGAAGTCCGGACGGGGGCGATGTTCTGGTCCGCAGCCAGAGGGATGACGACTTCGTGTGCTCGGCCGCCGGTCCATCCCAGGCCCTCGGGCCGGGGTGCGGGGCGCAGCGTCACCTTGCCGTCGCGGTTCACATGGGTCCGCAGCAGGGCCCGGTGGGAAGGCTCCGTCAGGTCCAGGGCCATGGACTGGTCGGCCTCGCTCAGGTACACCCGCTCGGGCAGGTGTACGTCGTGGCGCCATCGGGTCAGGGCCTCGTCCCATTGCGGCCACGGTGCCGGCGCGTCGGGAAGGTCTTCGCTGGTGAGGAGCCAGCGGGCTGGGGACAGGATTGTCCGTCCGTAGCGGAGCGCGGGCAGAAACGGCAGGTTGGAGGCGGCGGTGCCCCACATGAATCCGATGCAGGGAACGGCCAGTGCGACGGGCGCCTCGGCCAGGAACCGGGCCAGCGGATGGGAGTGGTGGCCCAGGTCCACGGCGTTGAGCAGCAACGTGTGCACCGGGCGGTGGCGGGAGAGCGAGACCAGGTGCAGGCGTTCGGCGTCGGCGGTAACCGCTAGGTCCGTGACGGGGACGAGCCTGGTGTCTGGGCTCTGGTAGTCGCCGAGCGAGATCACCAGCTCGGTTGCCTGTGGGGCGCGTGCGACATTCTCAGCACGTACGGATAGTGGAGTGGAGCTGATCTGGGCGACGAGCGAACCTTGATGCACCCCGGGCAGTCCGGCGTACGCCTCGGTCATACGGTGGCGGTCCTCGTCGTCCAGCATGCCCAGGAAGCGACCGGCCGTAGCGCCGGCCGAGCGAGCCACCCCGACGACGTGCAGGGTGAACTCGCCTTGCTGGAGGGCGACAACGCTCGCGGCGTCGATGCGGACGGTCAGTTCGGTGCTGGGCTGGACGGGGCGGTTGGGATCTGTGGTGGCCAGTTCCTCGATCGCGGCATCGTCGAGCTGAACTTCGAGGCGGCCTTGTATTCCGGCGGAGTGGGCGAGCTTGATGAGGCGGCCGTCGCGGTCGGGCAGCGGGGCGGGCGCCGGTGTGGTGGTTGCCCCGAGGAAGCCGGGCGGGTATCCGAGCGCGTCGATGGCGTCCAGGACGGGGACGATCGCCCGCGGCCCGTACCGCTCCAGGAAGCGGCCGTGCCACTCGGCCCAGCCGGTCAGCGCCGCTCGGGGAGCGAGGCGGGTGAGCGCCTTGGCTGCCGCTGCCGCCTCATGGGCGACCGCCGTGGGCACGGTCAGGTCCCAGTCCACCCGCAGGTCGAGCACGGGTGTGGACGTTTCACATATCTCTGCTGCTTCGGTGGGGGCGAGGTGCTGCGCGTGTTCCAAAAGACCGGCGAGCGAGTCGGTTACGGTCATCGCCGGGCGGAGACTGGTGAGATGGACTCGTTGCTTGACCAAGCCTGCGATGAGCTTGTCAATCGTGGCGGGCGGGGCGCTTGGGAAGCTGATGGAGAGCTTCACGGCGAGGTCGCTCCACAGGATCGGGGTCCGGGCGCCGTCCAGTGCTTCGCGGACCGGCGCGGTCACGCGAACGTGCACGTGCTCCGGTCCCCCGTCGGTGGTTCCGCTCGGGCGGTGCTCGATCACGACGTGCCCGTCGCGTTCGACGGCGAGGGAGGAAGCGAGCAGCATCAAGTGGGGCCGCAGCGCCGGATGCTGCTCGAAGCGGTTGACGAGAGCCGTGCTGCGTGCCGCGTCGCGTCTGGCGACGACGTGGTGTCCGGTGCCCACACGCAGTTCGGGCGTGGTGCCTATCCGCGCGGCTGCGACCCCGGCGAACAGACCGAACGGGGTGGCGCGCGTGCGGGCGCGCAGCAGGTAGCGCAGAACGGCGAGCACCGTGCGCCGTACGGTGGGGGCCGGTAGCGGTCGGCCGGCGCAGATCTGTTCCACCCGGCTCGTGAGGTCGGGACTGGCAGCCGTGACGGCGGCTGCGAAAGCAGGCGCTTGCCAGGTCTGTTGCAGCCACGCCTGCCATGACGTCGTGTTCGCGGACGCGCCGATGAGGTCCGGCCAGACAGTCTCGTGGTCGGGGTGCCATGCAGCCGCCCGGACCAGTGCCGCATCAACGTGACGGTACATACGCCCCTCCTGTCGACGGGTACCCGGCCGCGCCCATGGGCTGGGCTGCGGCCGGGCACCGCGATGAACGCGATCGGGTACTGCTACGGGCAGCTCACGCACGCCGTTGCGCACGTGGAGTTGCAGCCGTCGCTCGTCAGGCGGATGAGCTGGTCCGCGGCGGGGCCGTGCTCGACGATGGTGATGTCCAGGTCGAAGCCGGTGAGGTCCTGCTGTTCGGCGGCCGGCCGCACCGGCGCATCCGGGCGCTCCATCTGAACGGTCATGCATGCCTCCTTGGGGAAGTTTGCTGATGGTTCACGGTCCCGGGGCCCGAGAGCCCCGGAGTCTCAGTTCCAGGCCACCGTGACGATGCCGTGGCGTCGTCGTACGGCGTCCCGGGGCAGGGGAGTGGGGGCGGCGCCCGGCAGGTACCGGAACGTCGCGGCTCCCCGGCGGCGGTGGTCCTGGGCCCAGCGGCGGAGCACATTCACGTACTCGTCTGCGAGCGCTTCCGCCTGCGGGCCGTGGGCGATCACCCCGCTCTCGAAGCCGCCGGTGCTCTCGTTCTCGCGGCGGGTCCGGTAGGCGATGCTGTCCTCGCTCACCAAGGCGGGCACGCCGTACAGGGCGGACGCTTCTACGAGGCCGTGCTCGACGGCGTCCTTGTCCGCATGCAGGCGGGCCGCGCTCGACAGGTTGAGCGTGAGGTACAGCTCCAGCTCGTCGGGCAGGTCGTACGCCGCTCCGGACCAGCGCTCCAGCCTGGGTGTGTCCAGGGCGTGGTTCAGCGCCTGGGCGTTGAGGGGCACCCGGACGTCATCGGTCTGCAAGGCGACGCCCGCCCGTAGCATCGCCTTGCGTTCCTCGGCGGCGCCTTCGCCCTGCATGGGCACGAAACGGGCCAGACCGTACGAGCGGCTGATCAGGCCGTCGTCGTCGCGGTCGAAGGCGATCGAACGGGTCGTGCCGCACATTGTCAGCGGGACGACGAGCCTGCCCTGCGCGGTCAGCCCACTGATCCACGAGGCGGGGATGTCCCACGCGGCCGCGGTGACGATGATCCGGTCGTACGGGGCACCGTCGGGGACACCGGTCTCGCCGTCGGCAAGAACTGTCTTCACCTGGGTGTATCCGGTGTCGTCCAGGCACAGACGGGCGCGGTCGATGATGTCGCGGTCGATGTCGACCGTGGTGACCGCCCCGTCGCTGCCCACGAGTTCCTGGATGAGCGCGGCGTTGTAGCCGCCGGATCCGATTTCCAGGACCCTCATGCCGGGTTCGATGCCGGCCTGCTCCAGCATCACGGCCTGGAGGTGGGCCGCGGACATGACGCTGATGTCCAGGCCGGTCTCGTCCTTCTTGACCGGCACGGTGCGGTGGAGGTCGTAGGCGAGTTCCAGGGGCGCGTCCGGCGCGAACCTGTGCCGGGGCACTGCGGCGAAGGCAGCGGCGACAGGCTCGGACGTGATCCCGTCCTGATCACGGAGTGCGCGGACCATGTCCGCGCGCAGCCTGTCGGCGTCGCGAACAGTCGAGTCGCTAGCAGTAGTCATCCTGTTACCGTCATTTCCTTTGTGATTTCTGGTCGGTCGGGCATGGGGAGGAACCAGTAAGAGGAGGCTCCTCCCCGCGGGATTCGTTCGGCGTCGAGCCGTGGTCCGGATCCGGCTCGATGTGCTCGGGTTTACACAACAGGACACTGCTCAGATTGAGTGTGCGTCTGCTTTTCAGTTCGTAGTGCCTGGCCATGGACTCGATCAGGTCCAATGAATCAGATGGTGAGAGCGCACTCGCACCAATCAGGCTGAACGCAAACTCGTACTGTGACACTGTTGCTGGATCGTCAACCAACTGGCCGGACGCGAAGCATTTCAGATAGGCAAGTGTTGGTGCGTCAGAGAAGGCCATCAGTTTCAGTGCGCCGTCAATTGCTGGGTGTCCGCCGGACGCGAATGGCAATACCTGCACAACGATGCGGCGCCGACGCCCCAGTTCAGCGATGTGGCGCAGCGCCTCCGCCATCACGGCAGGGCCGCCGATCATTCGCTGGAGGACAGTCTCGTCAAGTACGGTCCACACGGTGGGCTCTGGGCGCTGGAGCATCTTTGCGCGTTCGAGCACTGGCGTAATGAGTTCACTGATTGCCTCATCGGCTGCCGTTGGGAGGCCGGAATGGATGACTGCTTGCGTGTAAGCTTCTGTCTGTAAGATTCCTGGAATATGCTGCGGGGCGTACTCCTGGATGCGTTTTGCGTTCTGTTCGGCCTTGACTGCTTCAATGCTTTGGTCCGGCCGTCGTAAATCCTTCAGCGCTGCACAGACTCGGAAGAAAAACCCACCGGAGTCGAGGATCTCGTCGAGCTTGAGTGCAATCTCAGGTCGCATTCTGCGCGTACCCGACTCCAGCATTCCGATGAAGGCGCCGGTCAAGAACAGCAGTCGCCCCACCTCGCCCTGCGACATTCCTTTCTTTTCGCGGTGGTATCTAAGCTCTGCGCCGATCAAGGCATGGACTGACGGTGCCGTGTCCAGCGGCTTGGGCTGCACGAAACTCCTCGGACTTGCGAACGATGACAGGGCGATGGAGCGGATTATGCGGGCTTGTCCGCGGGGTCAAGATGGAGCCGGGACAGGAGGAGCGGCCTGTTCGGTAGAGCGCTCATGACAGCGCCTCCACCAGCAGGTCAACCAGGCCGAGGGTGGCGACGGCCAAGCGACGCGTCTGCCCGCGTATGCGAAGGGCGCCGCTGGATCGGGCCTTGGCCCACACGGTTTGCACTCTGTCTACGGCCTCGGTGACTGCGGGGCCGGAGTGCCAGTCGGCGACGCGCACGAGTAGCGGCAGCACGGCTCTGAACTGGGCGTCAGCCTGGTCGATCTCCTCGGCACCCGGATCGGCGTACTCTCCGAGCACCGCTTCCAGAGCGTCGCAAAGAGGGTTGAAGACGGGCACCGCAACAGCGACGTCCGACTCGGGTTCTGCGGGGCGAGGACGGTACAAGTCGATGGTCAGCGGCGCCAAAAGCCCAGCCCGCCCGGTCACCGTACGGACAGGAACGCCGAAGTCAGCAACCGGTTCCGCCACCGCCACCGCGGACATCACGGCGTCCCCAGCGGGATCCTGCACCAGGTCTCCGCGCCGCCGTCGCTGGTTCCCCAGCTCCCGCCGGCCTCTTCTACCAGGCTCTCGACGAGTACAAGGCCGCGCCCCGACAAGGCGTTGTCATCGGCGTGCCTGGGTGTGGCGCGGCCCGGCATGCCGTCGATGACGGCAATGCGCAGGAAATCCTCCCGTACGACAAGGCGCAGGCAGATCTCCGTGGTACCGCTGTGCACTATCGCGTTGGTGACCAGTTCGGAGACGAGCAGCATCACCATGTCGGTCAGCGCTTCAAGGCCGCAGTACTTCAGTTTCGCGGCGGCGATTCGGCGCATGACGCCGACCCGGCAGGCGTCCTCAGCGCGCGGCGGTCCACCACCGTGCTGGGGAGAGATCTTGATGTGCTCGGTCATCACTTCCCCGTCGCGGCGGTGGCCCGCGCGAGGTGTCCGTACGGCTGTCGTCGTCATCACGTCCTCTGGGGGTGGCAGGCCCGCCGATACAACGGGCCACTGTCCAGCGCGCTCGTTTGGACGCGCTCAGCGAGGGTGTTGATCAGCGTGGTCCCATATGCCGTGCCACCGCCATGTCAGGGAGCTGCCGTTTCGCTGCCACCAGGACCGCGGTCCGACACTTGACCGCCAGCCAACTGCCATCTGCCGAGAATGTGTTGCACTAGTTGGTGGTCGCGGTATCCCCTTCGTGCAAAGGGATCGATCCGTAGGCGGGTTGCCGAGCCAACAGACCAAGGCTTGATTACTGGGGGCGATGTGACGGAACAACCCGAGACGCTGCTCAAGCTCCTGTGCGAAAAGCGCAACTTGAGCGCCCCCGACTTCGTGGAGCTGTTCGACAGGACCGCCGATGAGGTCGTGGGAAAGGGTGTCAACAACCCGACGTGCAGCGAGCGGACGGTATTCCGGTGGAGGGCGGGACGGACCCGTCCGGAGTCGCTGTCTGCTGATACCCGCCGCGTGTTGCAGGCCATGTTCGGCTGTGACGTCGCGGCGCTGTTGACTCCTCCCCCGCTCGCCGAAGATTCCCCGGCACCCGCGTTCAATCTGGAGCACGAGATCAACATGACCGCACGCGATGCTCAGGACGACGCCAGCGCGACAGCCGCGGCGTCCGTCTCCGACACCAGCCTCGACCAGCTCACCGACGACGTGGCGTCGCTTGCGCACGCCTACGCTTCCCTCCCGCCGATTGAGGCATTTCGGCGTGGCCGCGTACTCCAGGAGGAGCTTCACAGCCAGCGGGATCGCACGCAGATCCCCGCCCAGCAGCAGCGTCTCCTCGAATTGACCGGCCAGACGATGGCGCTGCTCGCTGCGGCGGCCTTCGACCTCGGCTCTTTCACCAACGCTCGTCGCCTGGCCCGTGCGGCTGACCTCTACGGGGAGAGTGCACGCTTCGAGCCGCTGCGGGCGTACGCGGACGGCATCCTCGCGTACGTCGCCTACTTCACGGGCATGCCCGCCGAGGCTGTCAGCAAGGCGCGACGGGCCCAGACGTACGGTGGCCTGGGCGACATCGCCCGGCGCCGGCTTCTGGCCATTGAGGCGCGCGCACACGGATACCTCGGCGACACCGATTCCGCCCGCCACACTCTCCGGCTCTCCATGGAGGCCGACAGTGGGACACGCGACGATCTCCACGACGGTGTCGGAGGCGAATTCGGTTTCAGCGCCGAACGCTTGGCCATGTCCAGCAGTTCGACCGCACTTTTGATCCACGACGGGGACCAAGCCGAGCAGTCGGCGCGCCGCGCCCTTGAACTCATCAGCCGGAAGCCACAGGCCGGCCGTTCGGCGCACGTCCTCGGAGGTGCCGCCGCGGACCTCGCCATGGCCCGGCTCCTGTCGGACGACATCGAGGGAGCGGCTGACGCGCTGACGCCCCTATGGAGTATCCCCGGGGACCAGCGCGTGACCGGGGTTCTCGTGCGGACGGGCCAGATCCAGCAGTTCCTCACACAACCGGCGTACCGCACCTCGACGCTGCCGCGCGAACTGCGCGACCGCGTCGAGGACTTCACCCGTACCGCGAGCGCTCACCAGCTCAGCACGCGTTCCGCTTTGCTCCAGTTGGAAGCCTGAGTCAGACCAGAGAAGCGAGGATCTTCGCCTCCTTCTCCGGGGCGATCCCGTGGTCCGCCCACCTCGGGTGGTCCACGGGACGCCCGTCGGCGGCAAGCCACGCCCAGGTGTCACGGATGGAATCGGCGATCGGCCGGCACCGCAAGCCTGCGGCCACTGCCCGGCTGGAGTCGACTGACCACACACCCGCGTGCGTGCGCCACAGAGGCAGCTCGGTCCACTGCGCGACGCCGTGACCGGTCAGAACGCCCGGTTCAACCCACTCCGGCGTCCCGACCCCAGCGGTGACGGCCAGGCACTCACCGAGAAAGTCGGCGAAGGTGATGCCGTCGGGGTGGGTGATGTTGTACCCGCCGCTCGTCTCGCCGGCCGCCTGGTCGAGTGCGAACTCGGCGACATCGCGGACATCGACGGGTTGGATGCGCTGGCCGCTCGGGGCGGGCGCCAGAATCCTTCCGCCGCGCTGGGCCCGGGTCAGCCACCAGGGGAGCCGGCCGACGTACTCGCCGGGCCCCAGAATGACCCCGGGGCGCAGAAACACCGCCGCGTCACCGAACACCTCGGTCACGGCACGCTCTCCGCCGGCCTTCTGGAAGCCGTAGACGGTGGGGCTGCCGTCCTCGCCCGTGTATCCGTATGTCTCGTCCGCGTCCGCGGGGCAGTCCAGCAGCGGCGAGTGGTCGGTGAGGGCTTGGTGCGGCCAGCCCTGGTAGACGGACACGGTGGAGATGTGCACCCATCGCCGGGCCACAGCACGGAGGGCAGTGGTAGCCAGGAGTACATCGCGGGGCGGGAAGTCGGAACTGGATGTGTCGATAACGGCGTCCCATGGCCCTTGCAGGGCAAGGCGATGGAGGTCATTCCGGTTTGTACGGTCCCCGTGAACGGGCTCGACGCCTTCGACGTCGTGTCCGGACCGCCCCCGGTTGAAGGTGGTAACCGACCACCCTCTCGACAGCCCTTCTCGCGCGATGTGCTTCCCCAGGAACCAGGTACCGCCGATAACGAGAATCCTCATGCCTGCGATCTTGCCGCCCCTGCGCGGAAGAGTCATCGGCGTACAGGGAAACCTTGCTGAGCGAGTCACGCCCGGTACGGCTCAATACTGGGGATGGCAGGCCCGTGGCTGCTCGGTCCGCAAGCCTGCGCTGCCGCGAGCCTCGGCGATGCCGAGACGGCATCCACCGCCAACTGGGAGGCTACGGAGAGACGGGAGCGTGTGGTGCCCGACGAGGCCCAACTGGGCCTTCGGGGATCTGGCCGGGGCGCAGTGCGACCTCGCGCTGGTCCGGCTGTTCAGCGGTGACGTGGACGGTGCGGCTGAAGCCATCCGCCCGGTGCTGGACCTGCCCGCCTCGCACCAGAACAACGGCATCGTCGTTTCCGCGATGCGCGTCCGCCAGGCACGCACATGCAACCCTGCGCAGACGGCTGTTGTCGCCCGCGATCTTCGCGCGGAGATCGAAGCCTTCCCGGCCCATCAACCGGCCCTGCCCCGCGGGTAGGGTCCGCAGCATGTACCCGGTCACGCGTGACTCTGTGGTGCACGCCATCCTGGACCGCGAATGGGCATCGCTCTCCCCGGAGTAGCCGCTCGCGCCGCGCGGCTCGCTCCCGGGCGTTTCGCGTAAGGCGAGGCGGGCGTATGGCGGTGAACGGTGAGGGCCCTCGGCGCACGGGACAAAGAACAGGACAACGAGCAGTGCGAAGAGAGCCTGTCTCGCTGCGGCGACTCGATCAGCTCTGTGGTTTGGGGCCCGTTGAAGCATGCCCTGCGCGATGATAAGCGTATGACTGGGGGTAGTTGAGACAAAAGCCTAGCTCATACCCGGTGATTCCAGGTGGTTTGGGACTGTTTCCCATGGTGCGGGACTGGACCGTACGAGAGGCGGAGGAGCAAGATCATGTATGACTGCGAGGGATGTGGCCGGGCCCGGCAGGGGTTGTTCTTCGGCTTCGGGATGAAAGAGGCGGAGTGGTGGTGCTGGCGGTGCCAGAGCGCCGACCAGAAGGAACTGATCAGCTTTCTGGATGACCGCGCCCGGGGCGTGCTGAACCGTGACGTCGACGGCGTGGACTGGCCCTACGGCCCGAACATCTACGTCCAAGTGCGCGCGGACCTTCTGGACTGGGCGGACCTGTATGACCTCAAGATCGGCAGTACGAGATGTTCGTCTGGGCTCCACTGGCTCGACAAGGGCCGCTGCGCCAAGAGGGAATGCCTAGACAAGCCGGAGTTCTACGACCACACGACGACGTGGCTTTCGCGGACCACTGGCAGGCCCGCTCTGGTCTTCAACCAGCCGTACAGGCAGGTAGACACGGCCGAGGTTTGGCAGTCCATCAGCGAATACCCGTCTCTCACGGCAGAGGTAGGGCCGGAGAGCTGGTACGGCGCAGGTACCAACGGTGTCTACATCTGGAATGAAGGCAACCGTTCCGAGACTGTTCGGCTGCCCCGCTAACCGTGCATTGAAGGGCTCCACCTCGCGGTGAGGCCCTTCAGCATCGGGCGTCCGTGAGCGTTCGCCTGGCAGGTCAGACGGGGGGCGAGCTACGGTGGCGACCGTCGTTGTGTTGGACAAGGACTAGGACAAAGAGCGGCTCGAGTCATGTGGGCTACTCCCATGGGTCAGCCCACATGACCTTCTGTACAACTTCCGGGGCGTTGATGGCTTTCCAAACAGGCGCGAAGTAACGATTATTGAGGTCAGCGACCGATTCGTAATCGGTTACTACCTCTGTGAGATCTAGCCCTCTGTCTGCCTTGCGCATTGCCGCGTTCGTTAGGTTTGTCGATCCTTTGAAGGCTAGAAGGCCATCAACAATTACTAGCTTCTGATGCGGTGCATCGAAATTGGCCTCCCGTGGATTAATGACCTTGGCCTTCAGGTTAGGAGCTTCTTTGGGGAACTCGGTAAGCTCCATCCTTGCGTGGTCTTCAACCTGCGAGACAAACCCATAAACAGGAGCTCTCATCGATGTCATCTTGAGGGCCCCAATCATGATATGGCTAATTCCCCAACTCGCGAAGTGTACGAAGCTCCTGGCGCGAGACAGGATCTCGAAGAACAGTCGCATCGTCGGCCACGGTCTATCATGACCCCAGCCTGTACTTTGGGAGTTGCGCACCACTTCGGCGACAGTGCGAGCATGGTCCATCAAATCCTTACCCAAACTGACAGACGCCCCCTGTTCATCAAGCCAGTTAATAGCGCTGCGCCCATCAGCGTACTCGCCGTACACGTATTCGGTTCTGCACACAGGGCAGAACTGCCGATACTGTGTTGGACCGCCAGTATTTTCCTGTCGCTCGAAAGTCGGTCCATTGATCAGGCCCCGGCAGGTCGGGCAAGCGTATCGTGGTGGGTTGAAGTCCAAGATGGAAGTAATGTCGAACCCCGGCACAGTGGCTCCCCCCAACTTGAAAGTTCCGCCCAGTTGAGGACGGCAGGGGAGGAGTGTACCGGGTGACGGGCATTGAGGGGGCCACTCTTCGGCATATGTCATGGTATTGCGGCGAGTGGTTGGCGATGCGTGGATCCGGGAAAGCTGCTTCCGCTGTTTCTTAAGTCACGACGAAGGTAATTCGGATGATGCTTGCCTTTACGCCAGACTTTGCCCTTGTCGAACAGGTATTTAATGCGGCTCCGTGCCACCACCGACTCGTCGCTCTGTCACCTGGGCGATGGCGGTGTCCAGCTTGGTGATCGCCGCTTCGACCTGGTCTATCCCTCAGGCGGGAGATGCGCCGGTCAGCGTGTGGTGCGGCGGGTGTACGGCTCTGGTGCCGACCGGGCTGTGGGTCCGGTTGAGGGGTGATCGGCGGTGGGGTGGGCGGGTGTGTGTCGGAGGGTGGTGCGGGTTTGGGCGGAGCGGGTGCGCTGGTGGATTCGGTTGGCGGTGCTGTTTCGTAGTCGCCAGATGAGGACTTCGGCGGGGTGGTCTGCGGTGTTGAGTTCGCGTTGTCCGGCCAGGTCGGCGAGGGCTTTGCGGGGTGGGGTGCCGGCGGTTTCGGCTTGGGCGAGGGTGGTGGCGAGGGCGGGCCAGGCGGGGTCGGCCAGGATCCGCTGGGCGTGCTCGGGCACGGCGGCCTGGACGGTGGCGGCGAGGCGGTGAGCCTGGTCGGGTGAGGGGGTGCGCTCGGCGAGGCGGGCCAGCGTGGCGCGGGCCGTTTGCTGGTAGGCGGCCTGGAGGTGGATGAACGTCTGGTGGGCGGCGGCGGCCTGCTGCTGGTGGCCGTACTGTGCGTGCCAGTGGTCCAGGGCGATCAGTACGTATATGGCCGTGGCCAGCAGTGCTGTCACGACGTCGATGTCCTTGCCGGGCAGGCCGCGGATCAGTTCTTTCCCGGCTTGCCGTAGCGCGTAGGCGCCTTGGTGCTCGGCGCGTACCGCCGACCGGTTCGCGCGGTCGAAGGCGGCTGCCGCTGCGCGGAGTTCGGCCCGGATCTGTTTGGGGGCGGTGGCGGCGGTGTTGTGGAGCAGCTCGGCGAACGCTGCTGCCTCTGCCTGCACGCGCGCGTCCGACTCTGTCCCCGCCGACGCGTTTGTGTCGGAGGCGTCGAGGAGGAAGGTGTAGGTGGTGCGCAGCTCGGCCTCCGCCCGCCTCCAGACGCCGGTCCCGCCGCGGCTGTTGGCATGCTCCGGCGCCCGAGCCTGCGTCGCGGGCTGGCCGGCGGGGGGTGTGAAGCGTTCGCGGAGCCTGCCCAGGGAGAGGTCGGGGGCGAGGGCGGATCCGCCGTAGAAGACGGGTTCGCCCTTGGCGTCGGTGTCCCCGGGGGCGGCGAGGCTGTAGCCGGTCCTCTCGCCGGTCTCGGGGCCGGTCCGGTGCCGGACCGTGACGCCGAGCGTGGTCAGGACGGCGAAGTACTCGTCCTCGTCGGTGGCGGCGGCTGCTGCCGTGTAGGCGTGCTCGCGAAGCCACTGCCGGGCGGTCTGGCGGCGCCCCTGCCGTTCGGCCTTGGCCACCTCCGCTCCGGTCGCGGTCTTCGGTGCCGTGCCGTCTCCCGGCTTCAGGCGCCGAAGACCGAGTTCGGTCTCGATCTTGCGGCATTCGGCCTGGGCGCGTTGCCCGTCGCGCTTGTTGCGGGGGCGGCGGCCGTCCTCGCGGACGCTGGTGGCCATGATGTGGATGTGGTCCTCGGCGTGCCGCACGGCAATCCACCGGCATCCGGCGTCGTCGCCGTGCTCGGCGATGCCGGTGGCGTGGACGATACGGCGGGCGACCTCGGCCCACTCGATGTCGGTGAGGTAGCGGTCGCCCGGTGCTGTCCGGACGGGGCAGTGCCATACGTGCTGCGGGACCTTTCGTCCGGTGCGCTGTTCGCGCAGCCGGACCGGCTGGTCGAGGTACTCGGCCAGCTCGGTCAGCGCGGCTTGGTGCTCGTCCAGGGGGACGCGGCCGGGGTCGGTGATGCCGGGAATGGCGAAGGCGGCGACGATGTGCGGGTCGGTGTGCTCGTCGCGGCGCCCGGGGCCGTAGAGGTAGGAGAGCAGGCCGCGGGAGCGGTTCCCGGTGGAGACGTCAGGCACCACGGCGACCGCCTCCGGCCAGTACCTGCTCAAGCACGCGCCGGGACAGCCGTGCGACCTGGTACAGTTCGTCGAGGACGTCCATCGCGCGGTCGGGCAGCTCGCCGGTGTGGATGGCGCGGGTGATCTGGTTGAGGTTCACGCCGACGCGGTGGAACTCCCGTATCAGCTTGCCGAACAGGACGAGCAGGTCCTGGGTGGCCTGTGGTGACGGCAGGGCCGGTACTGCGGCGGGGCGCTGGTCGGGCAGGTAGGCGTGGGCGAAGGTGAGGGCGGCGTCCATCAGGTAGGCGGAACGGGAGCGTTTGGCCTCGCGGGCAGCGTGGTCGATGAAGTCCCGCTCCGCCGGTTCGGCCGAGCACGTCAGTTGTACGTCGCGTTTGGTCCCGGAGCGTGGCCGGTACAGGACCTCGCTCAGTCGCCGCCGACGCCCCGCCCATGGAGCTTCGTCGTCATCATCGTCGGCGGGCATGGGGAGGTCGTTGGCGGCGACGCCGTGGTGCACGAACGCGTCGGGCGTGACGGTCGGCGCGAAGCGCCCGACATCGACGGCGGCGGGCTCGCCGGGTTCGGTCGGCGGCTCCTGGCCTTGGTGGAGGCCGCGCTCGGCCTCCATCCCCGCCTGGTCCGTGCCCCGCTGGGCACGGCCGGAGTCCGCCCCCGCCGGGGCGGGCACGAGCGCGAAGGCCGCATCGCCCCCGGCGATGTGGACTTCGCCCCAGCTCGCTCCGCCGTTGTCGTTCCCCGGGTCAACTCCCCTGCTGCTCAGGGAGGTTACTGGAGCGATGGGGGTCTGCTCTCCGTGCTGGCGCTGTGGGTTGAGGGGGCCGGTGTCGGGGTCGTGCTTGTTGCGGAAGGGGTTGCGCACGTGGTGGCTCCGTTCGCAGGTCGGCGGTGGTGGCGATGGTTGTCGGGACCGGCGGTTTGGCCGGGCTGCGCTTCTGGGATAAGGGGCCGGTGGGCCCGCGGCTGCCGGGGTATCGGCAGCCGCGCCGGCCTCTACTGGACCGCGTGGGGTGTGGCTGTCCGGATGGGTTCAGGTCCGGTCGGCGAGGGGTTACTGGTCTTCCGGCCGGTCGGGGTGTTGGCGCGCCTGGGCGGTGCTCCGGACGAGGGTGATGGCCTCAGTCAGGCGGAGGGTTCCGGCGCCGAGTCCGGATTCGGTCAGGGCCTTGCGGGCACTGTCACGGGTGATCGCGTCCGGGTCCGGGTGTGCGGCGGCGATGACCTCAGCCAGTCGTTCCAGCGCTGCCATCGGGGGGCGCCCGCCCTGCTTCTGGGTGTGCCGTACGGAACCCCCGTGCCGGTCCTCACCTGCGTCTTCGGGTTCGTCCTGCGGTGATTCGGCCGTTGTCACGGCTCCTGTGGTGCTGTCCCGATCGCCGCTGCCGGAGTTCCGGCTGCCCGTCGCGTTCGCGTCGGCGGTTCGCGCGGGTCCGGCCTGCTGGGGCTCCGGCAGGTCGTGCGGCTCCAGGCGCTTCGGTACCTCGTGTGCGGGTGGCGGAGGAGTTCCGTCGCCTTGATGGTGCCGGTACGGAACCGGTGTGGTGGTTCCGTCCGCTGCGATCGGGGCGGGGTCGGTGCCGCCGTAGCGGGTGATCAGGATGTGGAGGTGGGTGGCTCCGGCCAGGGCGAGAGGGGCAATGGCGGACAGGACGGTGACGGTGGTGTCGTCGAGGTGGAGGCCGACGGCGCCGGGCTGGTTGAGGTCGAGGGCGTGCAGGCCGTTGGCCCAGATGCTGGCGGCGGTGGCGGTGATGAACAGGGCCCAGGCGTACAGGCGTGCTGGCAGCGGGGCTTCGCGCAGGACCAGCAGGGCGCGGACGCCGTAGGCGATGAAGCCGTCGATGACGACGGGGAACAGGTAGGTCAGTTGCGGGCGGACGTGGACGGCGGTGGCCATCTGCCGCAGCGCGTCGAAGGACAGGGCGCAACCGGCGAAGCCGAGCAGGATGATCGCGAGCTGGTCCCACCAGGTCGCTCGGTGACGGCTGGCCGGCCTTGCTGAGTCGGCCGTGGGTATGGCGGTGTCGGGCATGGTGAAGGCGTCCTTGCGGATGAGGTCTGCGGGGGTGGGCTGGGTGTGCCGTCTTAGCCGTCTTGCCGTTGCAACCGCAGGTCAGCGGCGGTACGGCAGGCCGCGCGGCTGCCGTCCGGGACGGCACGGAGACGCGCCCCGGGGGAGCCGGGGCCCGGTTCGCGTGGTGTCTGGCTGGGTGTCGGGACGGATGGTCATCCGTCTTGGGACGGATAGCCGTCCCGCTTCCAGGGCCGTTGACCTGCGGTTTAGTGGCTGGGACGGCAGGGACGGCAGAAGACGGATGTGCGGCGGCTCGCGCTGGTCCCCGCCGGTAGCGCGGCGGTCGCGCCGGTGGCAGGGACCAACGGCCCGTCAGCCCGCGTCGGCCTGTGGGGTGCCGAGGGGATGGACGGTGGGGCAGTAGCGCTTCCAGGCGTCGGTGAACTTGCCGCGCGTGTAGCCCTTGCGCTGGATGTCGCCTACGCGCACGTTGCCTGAGCTGATGCCGTACTCGCGCAGCATCGCGCCGAGGCCGCGCGGGGTGAGGCCGCCGCGCCCGTGCTCGGTCCAGGGGGCTTCGGGGTCGCTGTTCAGCGCGTACAGGAGGTCGTCGGTGCTCAGGTGTTCCTGCTCGCCCTTGGCGTGGAAGATCCGCCGGATGTCGGCGAGGATGCGGGCGTTGCTGGGGTTGTCCTGCTCCGCTTCGGCTTCGGCTATGACCATGCGGGCGCACGCGTGGCGGGCGCGGTCGGGCCAGGGGCCGCCCGCGAGGTCAGCGACGATCACGAGGGGTTCCCAGGTGTCGGCGGCGCGGTCCTCTACCGGCATGGCGGGCTCAAGGAGCAGGGCCTGGTCAGTCAGGGGCGCGGACCACCGGGCGAGACGGGCGCGCAGTTCGTGCAGGGCGGGGCTGTCGCGCTTGGTGCGGTAGGGGCTGACGCGCTCGCCCTCGGCTCGGCGGCGCATGCGGATCACGACCGACCGGTCCATGATCGTGTCGGGGAGGTCGCCGATGCCTGCCAGTGCGGCCATGGCGAAGGTGTGGAAGCGGTGGGGGGTGTGGTCGTTGCCGACCACGCGCAGGACGTAGCGGTCGCGTTGGTGCCCGGCGTTGAGGAGGCCGCGCATCTCCTCGTTCTTCTCGGCCTGCTTGGGAGTGCCGAAGATGGTGTCGGCCTCGTCGACGAGCAGGGTCGGGGGCTCCTCGGTGATGGAGCGGAAGACGGCGGCGGCGGTGGAGTTGACCGTGATGACGGGGTTGTGGACGGTCTCGGTCAGAATGTCGAGCAGGCGGGACTTGCCGCATCGTTTCGCGGGGCCGACCACAGCCAGGCGCGGGGCGTGCTGCCATGAGGGCTGCAGGTGGGTGGCGGCGACCCACAGCACCGCGGCGTCCAGTGCCTCCTCGCTGGGCAGGATCACGAAGCGGGCCATCGCCGCCCTGAGCTGGTCCAGGAGGGCCGCGCCGTTGCCAGCGGTGACATCGGGATCCGGTTGCGCTGCGTGGGCGGGGCCGGGGCGGGTATCGTCGTTCAAGGAGATTCCTCACTCGACGGCTCCGGGGGGCAACCCGGTCCGTCGTTGGTCTGCTGTCCAGGGATGGGCGGTGTCGAGGTTTCCGATCAGCCCCCGGTGTTCGTAGCGCCGGGGGTTTTGTCTTTCTCCGGCGGCGTGATCGCCACCCTCAACCTCCTTCAGGTTCAGATTTCCATGCTGGCCTATCTGTTGTACTACCCTCGGCGCGTGGATGTCAAACCGATAGTCGGTTGGCTTCTCGATTCCCAACTGGCATAGTGCCAGTTCGCGCGACTGTGTGACCTGTATCACTTCTAGCTTCATGCGCCTGTCGGTTGGGGATTCAATGCTGGTATGGTTTAACTATGGGCCCCGGTGCAGTGCCGGTTCAGCCGAGAGGAGGTGAACATGGACAAGCCCAAGGAGCGCCGCCTCATCCCCAGCGAGGGGGAGGCCCTGGTGGCGCACAACCTGAAGATCATGCGGAAGGCCGCCCGGCTGTCCCAGGACGATGTCGCCGAGCGCATGAGGCGCCTCGGCTTCAAGTTCCATCAGACCCAGATCGCGAAGATCGAGAACGGCACCCGGTCCATCCCGTTCGACGAGGTCATCGGCCTGGCCAAGGCGCTGAACCTGCCCGCCGAGTACTTCATGACCCAGGCCGTAGCCAACCCGGACGATCCCCACTACGAACTCCAGGAAGCGGGCTTCCGCCTCCAGGACCTGGAGAAGGAGTGGAGAGCCGCCCAGGACCTCGCCGACGCCGCGAAGAGGCGCCTCGAAGAAGCCGAGCGTGAATACGACGAGATCGCCGAACGCCTCGGCGTCGATGTCACCCCCCCGGCGATGAGCTGACGTTCTACCCGGCCCCCAACTCGCCCGAGGACCCCCTCCGTAACGACACGGGTACTCCCGCCGCCGAGTAGCCGCACCACCCTCTCCCGCCCGTCCCCCGGCGCTACGAACGCCGAGGGCCGCCCTGCGGACCCCTTTCACACCGCCCATCCCACACAGCAACCACGGCTGCGCGTTGCCCCCGCGCCGCCGAGAGGTATCCCCATGCCTGAAACGCCCATATCCGCTGCCTTGTTGGCTGATGCCCTCGGTTTGACCGAGCAACAGCTCCTCGACCTCGTCCAGGCCAACACCAGCACCGCGTACGACCCCACGCTGGTCGCACTCACCGTCGAGGAGGCCGCTCGCCGCCTCGGCATCGGCCGGACCACGATGTACGCGCTCCTTGCCGCCGGTGAGATCCCGTCCATTGCCATAGGCCGCCTTCGCCGCATTCCGGCCGAGGCGCTGAGTGACTACGTTGCCGCCCGGACCCAGATTGCTCAGTCGACCGTCGCTCTCGCGGCCTGAGGGGCAGTCATGGCGAAGTCCCGGCAGCCCAACGGCGCATCATCGATCCACTTCGGCAAGGACGGCTACTGGCACGGCTACGTCACCGTTGGCGTCAAAGACAACGGCAAGCCCGACCGGCGGCACGTCATGCGCAAGACCCGTGCCGACGCCACCAAGGCTGTCCGCGAGCTGGAGCGGAAGCGTGACTCCGGCAGCGTGCCGAAGGCAGGCCAGACCTGGACAGTCGAGTCCTGGCTGACCCACTGGGTCGAGAACATCGCGGCGCTGCACGTCTCCGAGAACACCATCGACGGCTACCGCGTCGCCGTCTACCACCACCTCATACCCGGCCTCGGCGCGCACCGCCTGGCGAAGCTTGAGCCCGAGCACCTGGAACGCTTCTACAAGAAGATGCAGGACAACGGCAGTTCGGCCGGCACCGCGCACCAGGTCCACCGCACCGTTCGCGCCGCCCTCAACGAGGCCAAGCGCCGTCGCCACCTCACCGACAACCCGGCCACGATCGCCAAAGCCCCTCGCTTGGAGGAGGAAGAGGTGGTGCCGTACACGGTCGAGGAGGTTCAGATTCTCCTCGAAGTGGCCAACCGGCAGCGGAACTCGGCACGCTGGGTCATCGCTCTGGCCCTCGGACTGCGTCAGGGTGAGGTGCTCGGGCTCAAGTGGACGGATGTCGACTTCGACCTTGGGGTCCTGGTCGTCCACCGGGGGCGGTTGCGACCCCGGTACCAGCACGGTTGCGGGGACCGCTGCGGGCGAAAGCCCGGGTACTGCCCGCAGAAGGTCAACATCCGCCGCGAGACCAAGGACACCAAGTCCCGCGCCGGACGGCGGCCCATCGGCGTCCCCGACGAGCTGATGAAGCTCCTCTCGAAGCACCGGGAGGAACAGGACCGTGAACGCCGCCTCGCCCGCGACCTGTGGGTGGAGAAGGGCTACGTCTTCACCTCGCCGACCGGTGAAGCGCTCAACCCGAACACGGACCACCACAAGTGGAAAGAACTCCTGGGGGCCGCCGGTCTGCGGGACGGCCGCCTGCACGACGCCCGCCACACCGCCGGCACCATCCTGCTGATCCTGGGGGTTCCCGACACCGTCGTAGACGCGATCATGGGCTGGGAGCCCGGTCAGTCGGCCCGGATGCGCCGCCGCTACCAGCACCTGACCGACCGCGTCCTCAAGGACACGGCCGCCAAGGTCGGCGGACTGCTCTGGACCAGGGCGGACCAGCAGCCGCCCGCCGACTGATCTCGGCAACTGCAACTAAAACTGCAACTACGAACGTCGAAGGGCCCCACCGCTCGCGGTGGGGCCCTTCGACGTATTGCCCGGTGAGAGCAATGGCGGAGGATACGAGATTCGAACTCGTGAGGGGTTGCCCCCAACACGCTTTCCAAGCGTGCGCCCTAGGCCACTAGGCGAATCCTCCGCGGCAAACAATACAAGACGCTGAGCCGTGCTCGCGAACTCGTTGTGGGGGGTGGGGATCGGGTACTGTGGGCGCAGCCCCTCACGTGGCGCTATCTGACTGAACTCCCCCAGGGCCGGAAGGCAGCAAGGGTAGGTCGGCTCTGGCGGGTGCGTGGGGGGCGCTTGCGTTGGGCGGTGGTACGGGCGCGATGTCGGAGGGGGCCGATATCGTCGTAGGTGTGTCGTCCCTTGCGCTGTACCGCCGCTATCGTCCCGAGTCCTTCGCCGAGGTCATCGGGCAGGAGCATGTCACCGACCCGTTGCAGCAGGCGCTGCGGAACAACCGGGTCAACCATGCGTACCTGTTCAGCGGGCCCCGTGGCTGTGGGAAGACGACCAGTGCGCGCATCCTCGCGCGCTGTCTGAACTGTGAGCAGGGGCCCACGCCGACGCCGTGCGGTGAGTGCCAGTCCTGTCAGGACCTCGCCAGGAACGGGCCCGGGTCGATCGATGTCATCGAGATCGACGCCGCGTCGCACGGTGGTGTGGACGATGCCCGTGATCTTCGCGAGAAGGCGTTCTTCGGTCCCGCGAGCAGTCGTTACAAGATCTACATCATCGACGAGGCGCACATGGTCACCTCGGCGGGCTTCAACGCCCTGCTGAAGGTGGTCGAGGAGCCGCCGGAGCATCTCAAGTTCATCTTCGCGACCACCGAGCCCGAGAAGGTCATCGGGACGATCCGGTCGCGTACGCACCACTATCCGTTCCGGCTGGTCCCGCCCGGGACGCTGCGCGAGTATCTCGGCGAGGTGTGCGGCAAGGAGGGCATTCCCGTCGCGGACGGCGTGCTGCCGCTGGTCGTACGGGCCGGCGGCGGATCCGTGCGTGACTCGATGTCCGTCATGGACCAGCTGCTCGCGGGCGCGGCCGAGGACGGTGTGACGTACGCCATGGCGACGTCCCTGCTCGGTTATACGGACGGATCCCTGCTCGACGCGGTGGTGGACGCGTTCGCGGCGGGCGACGGAGCCGCGGCGTTCGAGGTTGTCGACCAGGTCATCGAGGGCGGCAACGACCCGCGGCGCTTTGTCGCCGATCTGCTGGAGCGACTGCGTGACCTGCTCATTCTGGCCGCCGTGCCGGACGCAGGCGAGAAGGGCCTGATCGACGCGCCCGCCGATGTCGTGGAGCGGATGACGGCCCAGGCGTCGGTCTTCGGCGCGGCCGAGCTGAGCAGGGCGGCCGATCTGGTCAACACCGGGCTGACGGAGATGCGCGGAGCGACCTCGCCGCGTCTCCAGCTGGAGCTGATCTGCGCCCGCGTGCTGCTGCCCGCCGCTTTTGACGACGAGCGCTCGGTGCAGGCGCGGCTCGACCGTCTTGAGCGCGGAGCGGCAGCCGTCGCCACGGCCCAGGGGGCCGCGTTCTCGGGCCCGGGGCCCGGTCCAGCGGTCGGGTACGTTCCCGGCCCCGAGGCGCACGCGCCCGTACCGCCTCCGATGCCTGCCGGACCCGGACCCGGACCCGGACCTGCGGCTGCCCCCGCGCCGCCGCCGCCCGTACCGTCCGTACCGGAAAGCGCGGCGGAGCCGCAGCGTCCCGGCGCGTGGCCCGGCGCCACCGCTCCGGCTCCGGACGCCGGTCGGCGGCCTGGCGGCTGGCCCACGGCGTCGACACCGGGACAGGGCGCCGCGCCCGGGCGGCAGACACCCGCGCCCGCCGCTCCGGCCGCGCCGTCTCAGCCCGCCGCTGCCGCCACCGGTGGCGGCGCACCGGGCCCGGGTCCGAGCTCCGGTCCCGGTATGGCGCAGGGTGCGGGCCAGGTGCGGAACATGTGGCCGGACATCCTGGAGGCCGTCAAGAACCGCCGGCGCTTCACCTGGATCCTGCTCAGTCAGAACGCGCAGGTGGCCGGGTTCGACGGTACGACGCTCCAGGTCGGCTTCATCAACGCGGGCGCGCGCGACAACTTCACCAGCAGCGGCAGCGAGGACGTGCTCAGGCAGGCGCTCGCCGAGCACTTCAATGTGCAGTGGAAGATCGAGGCGATCATCGATCCCTCGGGCGGCACCCAGCCACCGTCCGGCGGCGCGGGCGGCGGAGGCGGTTACGGCGGCGGTCCTGCTGGAGGCGCCGGGGCCGGCTTCGGCGGTGGTGGCGCCGGAGGCGGTGGTGGTTACGGAGGCGGCGGCTCCGGCAGCGCTCCTGGGAACGGGAACAACGCTGGTCCTGGGAACGCCGGAGGTCCCGGGAACGGCGGCGGTTACGGAGGCCGCCCCTCGGCATCAGGTCCCGCTCCGGCCACGTCCTCGGCTCAGCGGCCCGCCCCGCCCGCCGCTCCTTCCTCGCCATCCGCGCCCGCGCCTCACACGCCCACAGCGCAGTCCCCGAGTTCCGGACCGGCCGGGAACCCGGGGCCGCCGCGCTCCGACAATCGGCCCGCCTCGCCTCCGCCACCGCCTCCCGTGGCCCCGGAGGACGACACTCCGGAGGAGGACGATCCGGATCTTGTCGACTCCGCGCTCTCCGGCCATGACCTGATCGTGCGCGAGCTGGGCGCGACGGTGGTGGAGGAGTACACGAACGAGTAGTGGCCCGGCTTCGGCGCCCCGCCCATGGCTCGCCCCAGGTCCGCCCAGGCCGCACCCGTACGCCCTGCCCCAGGTCCGCCCAAGGCCCGTACGCCCCACCCGTACGCCCAGGCCAAGGCCCGTACACAGGACGGCGCTCCCTCCCGGCTAGGCTGCCTCCCGTGAAGGTCCTTGTCATCGGCGGCGGCGCCCGCGAACACGCCCTGTGCCGCTCTCTCTCCCTCGACCCCGCGGTCACCGCTCTGCACTGCGCGCCCGGCAACGCCGGTATCGCCGAGGTGGCCGAGCTGCACCCGGTGGACGCGCTGGACGGCGCGGCCGTGGCCCGTCTCGCCACCGAGCTGGAGGCCGGACTCGTCGTCGTCGGTCCCGAGGCGCCGCTGGTGGCCGGAGTCGCCGATGCCGTACGCGACGCGGGCATCCCGTGCTTCGGCCCGTCGAAGGAAGCGGCCGAGCTGGAGGGCTCCAAGGCCTTCGCCAAGGATGTGATGGCCGCGGCGAACGTTCCGACGGCCCGCAGCTATGTCTGCACCACGCCGGAGCAGATCGACGAAGCGCTCGACGCCTTCGGCACGCCGTATGTCGTCAAGGACGACGGGCTCGCCGCAGGCAAGGGCGTCGTCGTGACCGCCGATCTCGCGAAGGCGCGCGAGCACGCGCTCGCCTGCGAGCGGGTCGTCATCGAGGAGTTCCTGGACGGGCCCGAGGTCTCGCTCTTCGCGATCACCGACGGCGAGACGGTCCTGCCGCTCCAGCCCGCGCAGGACTTCAAGCGCGCGCTCGACAACGATGAGGGCCCCAACACGGGCGGCATGGGCGCGTACTCCCCGCTTCCATGGGCCGAGCTCAAACTGGTGGACGAGGTCCTGGAGACCGTTCTCCAGCCCACGGTCGATGAACTGCGGCGGCGCGGTACGCCCTTCTCCGGGCTGCTGTACGCGGGTCTCGCGATCACGGGCCGCGGCGTACGGGTCATCGAGTTCAACGCCCGCTTCGGCGATCCGGAGACACAGGTGGTGCTGGCCAGGCTCAAGACTCCGCTGGCTGGTGTCCTGCTGGCGGCGGCCGAGGGATCGCTCGTGGACCTGCCGCCGCTGACCTGGCGGGACGACGCCGCGGTCACGGTGGTCGTCGCCTCGCACAACTACCCGGACACGCCGCGCACCGGCGACCCGATCGAGGGCCTCGCGGAGATCGCGGCGCAGGACGCGCCTCACGCGTACGTACTGCACGCGGGGACCCGGCGGACGGACGACGGTACGGTCGTGAGCGCGGGCGGTCGCGTACTGTCGGTGACGGCTACGGGCAAGGACCTGACGCAGGCCCGCGAGCGGGCGTACACGGCGGTGAACCGCATCACCCTGGCGGGCTCGCAGCACCGTACGGACATCGCGAGCGAGGCCGCGAAGGCCTGACGACGGCCGCCGGAGGGCCGGCCGGACGGAACGGCCGGAAAGACGGCCGGGGGACGGGCCACTCCGGACCGGTGCCGGGGCCCGGTGCCGACGGCCCGGTGCCGACGGCCCGGTGCCGATCGCGCGCCCCGCGTGCTTTGCCTGCCCCACCTGCCCCACGTGCCCTACCCTGCGTTCTTACGCATGTCCCCTACTCCTCCGCCCTCCGGACCTCCGCCAACCGGCGCAACGCGCGCCCTCCCGTACGCGGGCACGAGCCTTGTCCGGCCCGGGAACCGGGCTCACAGCGCCGTTCGTCAGCAGCTTTGACCAGAGCCATTCCATCGAGTGACGAATGGCCCATCCGGATGACGGGTTGCCGGGGTCCAACTAGGGTGCGGCGCATGCGTACCGGCACTTGGCCCATCGACATTGCGATGTCAGTGACGGGTGCCACAGTGGGGTAGTGAGCAAAGCGGTGCAGGGGCAGAGGGGGTGAAGTCCGACCATGTCCGGTTCCAGTTCCAGCTCTCGTTCAAGCTCCGGTGCCTCCGGCGCCGGCTCAGGTATCGGTGACGAGCTGGGTGCTCAGGGCGCCCGAGTCCGCGCCCTCGCCGTGCTGCGGGTCCGCAGCAGGGCGCTGGCCGTGGCGCTGCTGCCCGCGGCCGTCGCCGTCGTGCTGCTGGCCGGAGGGGCCACGGGCCATCTCCACGGAGGGAGCTGGGACGCGGCCCGCTGGGCCGTGACGGCCTTCGCGGTGGTCGTGCTGCTGCTCGGCGCCACCGTCGCCGCCATGATCGCCTTCGCCAGGCCGGCTCTCAGCCCCACCGTCGCGGTCAGCGAGTCGGCTGCTCCCGATCTCTACCGGCTCGTACGCGATCTCGCGGAGCGCCTCGAAGTGCCGGCGCCCTCCGCCATAGCGCTGACCCCGGACTGCGACAGCTGGCTGGAGGACCGTACGCATCCAGCACACGCGCCCGCGCACGCGCATGCCTCCGCGTCCGCGCCCGCGCTCCCCGGCGTCGGCCGCCGACGGCGTACGCCCGCCGCTCCGGTCCTCGTGATCGGATCGCCCTTCCTGTGGTGGATGCGGGTCGCCGAGCTGCGCGCCGTGCTCGCACCGGTCGTCGCGGGTACGGGGCCCTCGGCGCATCCGGACATAGCCGCCGCCCGGCGCTTCGTCCGCGGGCTCGACGCGGCTGTCGCCGTGGCGTCCCGTCCGGGCCGGGGAGCGATAGGGAGAGTGGCGTTCGGCCTGGTGGGCCGTATCGCCCGATTGTTGCTGCGCGGCTGCGGCGAGCATGCCGCCCAGATGGAGCGTGGTGTCGCGGCAGCCGCGTCCGAGCGTGCACAGGGTGTGGACTACGGCCTGCGGATCGTCGCCCAGGAGCAGGTGGGCCTCGCGTACGCGGGCTGGGACCGGCTGCTGACACGCGTCGCGCTGCCCGCCTGGCGCATGGGCCGCTGGCCGTCCCGGCTGGACGCGGGCGTGGTGTCCGCCCTGACCGAGCTGTCCCGCCGCGACCGGCTGGCCGAGGGCTTCGCCTCCCGGCTCGGGGAGCGGCCGGCCTGTGATCTGCTCGAAGAGCCGGGCGCGGTTGACGAGGCGGCGTCCCTGCTGGCCGCGCGCCTCTTCCACGGCGGCCCGGCCGAGGCCGGACCTGACTGGTCCCCGGTGGACTGGCAGCAGTATCCGGAGGAGGTTGTCGACCGTAAATGGCGTACGGAAGCGGCCAGGCTGCACCGCGTCCTGGACAGTCTGGGAGTACGCCGCTCGACGGACACCGCCTCTTCCACGATGGCACCAGGTCCGACGCTGGCCCGGGTCATGGACCATCTCTCGTCCCAGGCGTCCCAGGGCGCCGCCACCTCCGCCCAGGGCGGCACCGGCGGCGAGGGCCACGGCTACGGACACGGCCATGAACACGTAAGCGAACACGGACACGGACACGGCCCGGAACACGGTCACGGCGACGCCGGTGATGCCCTGGCCGCCGGCATCAGCGCCGAGCTGGCGCGCGAGGAGGCGGCTTCGCCGCCCGTTCCTGCCGGGGCCGGGACGGGCGACTCCGTAACCCTCTGGGGCACCGATCCGCTGCCTCTCTCGCCGCTCCAGCCGCCTCGTACGGGCAGGGAGCTGCTCGCCGACCATGTGACGGCGATGGTCTGCTGCTCGGCCGTCGACACGGCAGGCGCCACGCCCGGCCTGGACTGGCTCGACGGACCGACTCTGCTGATCGACGGTGAGCGCCACGCGGACCTGGGCGGGCGCGTCCTCAGCCTGGTCGAGGGAGGTGACGCGGAACCGCTCCGTTCCTGGCTGGCCTCGCTCGGCGTACGGCCGGAGAAGCCCGTACGCCTCGTGTGACCAGACCAGACCAGACCAGACCAGACCCGACCTGATCCGACCCGACCCGATCCGCCTCCGAGCCCCGCCCATCCACCCACTTCCGTCACGCCCGCCTCATACCGAATCCCCTTTATCACATCTCGCATCCGGATCTGAGCGTTCCGTTAACGTCAATTCACGACGAACGGTGACGAGCCGCATGCGTTATGTGATGTGCTGGAGACCGGCGCTTGTAGCAAAAACGGCCGTACCACCCGATGTGGCACGGCGGACTCGGAGGAGGGGCGTGCGATGGGGGCGGACCAGATCCGACGAGCGGAACAGATCCGGCGGTGGGAATCGGGCGCTCTCGCCCACGCGGTCAGCGATCCGTTCGGTCAGGGCCCGCTGCCCTGGCTGCGCGGCAGTGAGAACTACTTCGACGACACCGGTCAGCTCGTGCCCTGGTACGCCGATCCGACCTTGGGCCGGGACCGCGGCGGCGGCCTCCGTACGGCCGACGACGTACGCCGTCAGATCAAGGGCTTCGCGTCCACCGGCGGAGTCGCTCCCGGCGAGGCGATCGACTTCCATGTCACCGTCGACCCGCCTCAGCAGTTCTCCGTCGACATCTACCGGATCGGGCACTACGGCGGCGACGGCGCCCGCAAGATCACCACCAGCCCCCGGCTCTCCGGTATCGTCCAGCCGCCGCCGCTCGCCGCCGACCGCACAATCTCCTGTCACCACTGGTGGCTCTCCTGGCGGCTCCAGATCCCGGAGTACTGGGAGCTCGGCGCGCATGTCGCCGTCCTCACGACCGTCGACGGCTACCGCTCGCACATTCCCTTCACGGTCCGCGACAGCCATCCCGCCGATCTGCTCCTCCTGCTTCCCGACATCACCTGGCAGGCGTACAACCTCTACCCCGAGGACGGTCACACCGGCGCCAGCCTCTACCACGCCTGGGACGAGCAGGGCCGGCTCCTCGGCGAGCAGGACGCCGCGACCACGGTCTCCTTCGACCGCCCGTACGCGGGCGCCGGTCTGCCGCTCCATGTGGGCCACGCCTACGACTTCATCCGCTGGGCCGAGCGGTACGGCTACGACCTCGCCTACGCGGACACCCGCGATCTGCACGCCGGCCGGGTCGATCCCACGCGCTACCGCGGTCTGGTCTTCCCCGGCCATGACGAGTACTGGTCCGTCCCCATGCGCCGCACCGTCGAGCTGGCGCGCGAACAGGGCACGTCGCTCGTCTTCCTCTCCGCCAACACCCTGTACTGGCAGGTGGAGCTGGGCCCTTCGGCCTCCGGTGTCCCCGACCGGTTGCTGACCTGCCGCAAGCGCCGTGGTCCCGGACGTCCCGCGCTCTGGCGCGAGGTGGACAGGCCCGAGCAGGAGCTTCTCGGTATCCAGTACGCGGGCCGGATCCCCGAGCCGCATCCCATGGTCGTACGGAACGCCGATCACTGGCTCTGGGAGGCCACCGGCGCGGGCGAGGGCGACGAGATCGACGGACTCGTCGCGGGCGAGGCCGACCGTTACTTCCCGCGCACCGCGCTGCCCGAGCACCAGGACCGCATCCTGCTCGCGCACTCCCCGTACCGCGACAGCGAGAACACCAAGCGCCACCAGGAGACCTCGCTCTATCGGGCGCCGTCGGGCGCGCTGGTCTTCGCCTCGGGGACCTTCGCCTGGTCCCCGGCGCTGGACCGGCCCGGCCATATCGATTCCCGTATCCAGCGCGCGACCGCCAACCTCCTGGACCGGATCTGCAAACGGGACTGATCGAGAACGAGGGCGCGCGGTACCCCTGCGAACTGCGACTTCCGGCATACGGGAGAATCGAGGCGATCTTCAAGATCGGACAGAACCACGGGGAGGAACCGTGTCCGGATTCGTAGAAAAGCCCGAGCCCCAACAGGTGCCGGGTCTGGTGCATCTCCACACCGGCAAGGTGCGTGATCTGTACCGGAACGAGGCGGGCGACCTCGTGATGGTCGCCAGCGACCGTATCTCCGCCTACGACTGGGTGCTGCCCACCGAGATCCCCGACAAGGGCCGGCTTCTCACCCAGCTCTCGCTCTGGTGGTTCGAACGGCTCACCGAACTCGTACCGAACCATGTGATCTCCACCGATGTTCCTTCCGGCGCTCCCGCCGACTGGGCCGGACGCACCCTGATCTGTGAGCCGCTGCGGATGATTCCGGTGGAGTGCGTCGCCCGCGGCTATCTCACCGGCTCGGGACTCACGGAGTACGACGAGTCCCGTACCGTCTGCGGACTCGCGCTCCCCGAGGGCCTGGTCGACGGCTCCGAGCTGCCCGGCCCGATCTTCACTCCCGCCACGAAGGCGGCTGTCGGCGAGCACGACGAGAACGTGCCGTACGAGGAGGTGGCCCGCCAGGCCGGCGCCGAGACCGCCGCCCTGCTGCGCCGGACGACTCTCGATGTGTACAGCCTGGCCCGTGACCTGGCCCGAGTCCGCGGGATCATCCTCGCCGACACCAAGTTCGAGTTCGGCTTCGACGTCGACGACCGGCTGGTGCTCGCCGACGAGGTGCTGACTCCCGACTCCTCGCGCTTCTGGCCGGCGGACTCCTGGGAGCCGGGACACCCGCAGCCGTCCTACGACAAGCAGTACGTACGCGACTGGCTGACCTCCCCGGCCTCCGGCTGGGACCGCGCGAGCGAGCAGCCGCCGCCTCCGCTGCCGCCGGAGGTCGTGGAGGCCACGCGGGCGCGGTATGTGGAGGTGTACGAACTCCTCACCGGCAGCACCTGGCAGTAGAAGCCGGTCACAGCGACGCACACCAGGGCCCGCGAAGACGCGAACCAGAGCCCGCAGACCAGAGCCAGTGACACGAAGAAGCCCCCGGTCGACCTGACCGGGGGCTTCCTCTTCCTGAGCGGACGACCAGGTTCGAACTGGCGACCTCAACCTTGGCAAGGTTGCGCTCTACCAACTGAGCTACGTCCGCATGCGCCGTGGCGCGTCTGCCACTATACCCAACCTCGCCCGCGTGCGAGACGCACAGCCGTATGACGATTCTCGGCCCCGAGTTTGGACACGGCGGACGAGAGATAGTTCCGTACGGTCCCCTGCGACAGCGAGGCGCGCTCCGCGATCTCCGCGATCGGCGCACCGTCCGCCGCCAGCTCCAGCACCTCCGCCTCCCGCACGGTCAGCGGCGAATCCCCCGCTGAGATCGCGTCGGCCGCCAATTCCGGGTCCACGAAGCGGTTTCCCGCGTGCACGGTACGGATGATCTCGGCGAGCTGCTGTGCGCTGACGGTCTTGGGTACGAAGCCCCGTACGCCCGCGGCCAGCGCCCGCTTCAGATGGCCGGGCCTGCCATGACTGGTCACGATCATCGTCCGGCAGCCGGGCAGTTCCGTACGGAGCGATGTGGCGACTTTCACACCGTCCGCACCCGGCATCTGGAGATCGAGAACGGCCACATCGGGCCGGTGCGCCCGCGCCATCGCCAGCGCCTCGGGCCCGGACGCCGCCTCGGCGACCACCAGCAGATCGTCTTCGAGCGCGAGCAGCGCGGCGAGCGCGCCCCGGATCAGATGCTCGTCGTCGGCGAGCAGCACCCGCACGGGAGCGGCGACGGCAGCAGGCACGGGACCGCGTACGGGACCGTCCTGATCGGCCAGGGACGTCATACCGCGACCACCTCGGCGGACACAGAGCCATGTCCGGGGCCATGTCCGAGCCCGGGTCCATGGCCAGGCCGCTCGGGGCCCGACGCCGGCAGTGGCACCCGAGCCGTCAGCCGGAAGCAGCCCTGCCCTGTGTGCCTCGCATCCAGCGTGCCGTCCAGTGCCGCCAGCCGCTCCCGTAGCCCGGCGAGACCGGAGCCGCCGTTCGAACCGTTCCGTATGGGTTCGGCGGAGGCCATCGCGTCCACCGGCACACCGTCGTTCTCGACGACGAGGACCGCTTCCCGGCCGTCGGCGTCGGCCTGGCCGTTCTCCTCGCTCTCCGAGAGCCGTACGGTGCACCGCCGCGCGTCCCCATGGCGCAGCACGTTCGTCGTCGCCTCGCGCACCACCCACCCCAGCGCCGACTGGACCTCGGCCGGAAGACCACTGCGACTGTCCCCGCTCAAGCCACCGGTCCCGCCTCGGCCACTGTCCCCGCCGACCAGACGGTCCGCTCCCTCGATCAGGCAGTCGATGCCCGCCGCCGTCAACACCCCTCGGGCTCCTTCGAGTTCCGTGTACAGATCCGCCTCGCGGTATCCCCGTACGACATCCCGTACTTCACGCTGCGACTCCCGCGCTATCCGCTGCACCTCGGCCATCTGGGCCACGGCCTCCGGCCGGCCGCGCTCGGCGAGCTGGACCGCCAGCTCGCTCTTCAGCGCGATCACCGCGAGATTGCGGCCCATGACATCGTGCAGATCGCGTCCGAAGCGCAGCCGCTCCTCCGCGACCGCGAGCCGCGTCTGAAGTTCCCGGGCCGCGTCCAGGTCCCAGACGGCCTTGAGCAGCCAGGCCGAGATGACATAGGTGAAGACGAGGGCCGTGCCCGCGAGGGCGACCCCGAGGACATTGCCGACGACGATCCTGGCCGGCATGGACAGCACCAGGGTGATGGCCGCCGTACCACCGACCGTGCCGAGCACGGCGTACACCATCTGGCGATGCGTACGCAGGCCCATGGCGACCGACGCCAGACCGAAGACCGCGAAGCCGACCAGCAGCAGCGCGTTCTCGCTGTCATCGGTGATCACATCGGTGGCGCGCAGGACGAGAGCGGCCAAGGCGCCTTCCGCTGAGGCCACGGCCACGGCCAGGACCAGTCTTACGGGCCGCTCGCGCCGGCCGAGACGCCAGTCCAGGGCCCGGGACTGGAGCAGACAGCAGAGCGCGGCCTGCAAGCAGACCAACAGGAACAGCCATCCGCCGAGCGGTCCGTGACCGGCGGTCAGCGACGGGACGCCGATCAGTGCCAGCTCCATGACTCCGAAGAGGTAGAGCGACCAGCGAGTATAGATCTCGACCTTGACCGGCTTGCTCTTGCCGTGCCACCAGCCCGTCAGCCCGGACATCGCGCCTTCTCCATCCAGCTCCCCCATGCGCACGCACCTTCCCTGCCTCGCCCTCGGTGCTCAGCGCCGCGGCTCCCACCGGAACCATCGCTCGACAGCGAACACGGCGAGCACCGTCCAGGCCAGCGCGCCGAGCGCGGCCCCCATCAGGTCGTACCCCTCCACACCGCCCAGCCATCCCGCCCTGATCAGAGTCATCACCCCGGTCATCGGCAGCAGTTCGCACAGGGAGGCGATCCTTTCGGGCAGCGCCTCCAGCGGGACGAACAGCCCCGAGCCGACGACCGAGATCATGAACAACGGCATCGTCGTGAGCTGGACGCTCTCCACGGTACGAGTGAACGTGGAGGTCACGGCGGCCAGCGCGGTCAGCAGTACCAGTCCCGCCAGCAGCCCGCCGATCAGCACCACCGGCTGCCGTGGCGCCCGTATACCGAGGAAGGCGACGCCGGCCGCGATCAGCACGGCGGACTGTGCGAATGCCAGCGCCACGGCGGGCAGTGCGGTGCCGGCGAGTATCTCGCGGTCGGACACCTCGATCGTACGGAGCCGCTTGAGCACCAGTTCCTCGCGCCGGGCCGTATACGCGGAGGCCAGGTTGGCGTAGACGGCCATGATCAGCACCATGCCGATACCGCCGGACAGCGCGGCCTCGACGGCGTTCATCCCGGTCCTGTCCAGGTCGATCTGCCCGAGCGAGGACTTGATCGTCGCGATCACCGCCGCCGGTATGAACAACGCGGCGAACAGCGCCGTCCTGTTCCGTACGAGCAGTGTGAACTCGGCTCTCCCGAGCGCCCCGAGACGCCCCGCGACCGTGGTCGTGCCCGCCCTCGCCGTATCCAATTCGGCGGTACCCTCCGCGCTCATCGCAGCCCCACCGTCCCTGTCATCCCCGTCGTCTCCACCGCTTCCGCGCTCCTGCTCCGCGCCGCGATATCCAGAAAGGCCTCTTCGAGGGAGGCGGACCGTGCGTCCAGTGCCTCCAGCTCCACGTCCGACTCCCGTGCCCATCGCAGAAGTTCACCCAGATCCCACTGGAGCCGACGGGTACGTATCTCCACCCGCCGTCCGTCCGCCGCGGCCCGCAGCGACAGTGGCAGCCGCTCGGCCGGAACATCGGCCGGCAGCAGGAAACGGATCCGGGCCGGCCGCGCCGCAGTCACCTCGGCCGGAGTCCCCGTAACCTCGATCCGGCCCTGGTGCATGATCGCCAGCCGGTCGGCGAGAGTCTCGGCCTCCTCCAGATAGTGCGTGGTCAGCAGGACTGTCGTACCGCCGTCCCGCAGCAGCCGTATCAGCTCCCAGGTGTCGCGCCGCCCTTCGGCATCCAGCCCGGTCGTCGGCTCGTCGAGGAAGAGCACCTCAGGTCGGCCGAGCAGCGCGAGCGCCAGATCGAGGCGCCGCCTCTCACCGCCGGAGAGCTGTTTGACCCGTACGCCGGAGCGCTTGCCGAGCCCCACCAGCTCCAGCGCCTCACCGGTGGGCCGCGCGCCGCTCGTACAGCCCGCACACATCCGTACGGTCTCGGCGACCGTCAGATCGGAAGGGAATCCGCCCTCCTGGAGCATCACTCCCATGCGTGGGCGTACGGCCGCGCGCCGGGTGTACGGATCACTGCCCAGCACCCGTACCGTTCCGCCGCTGGGCCGGGCGAGGCCCTCCAGCAGCTCGACGGTGGAGGTCTTGCCCGCGCCGTTCGTCCCGAGCAGCGCGAACACCTCGCCCGGCGCCACGGAGAACGAGATGCCGTTCACAGCCGTGAAGCCGCCGGCGTAGGTGCGTCGCAGCGCGTCCACATCGATCACCGGCGGCTCCGTAAGCGAAGAGACCGGCGGCTCGGTCAGTGAAGAGGAAGACTCAGTCATGTCTTCAGGCTCCCCGCTGACCGGGAGGCCCGGCAGTGCACGCTGTCACCCCTGTCCATGACATATGTCATGGACCGTCAGCCGGTTCAGTCCTTCTCGACCTTAGGCGCCGCCGGGTCCTTACCGGTCCCGGGCGCGGGCGGGCCGTCGACCAGTTCCAGAACGGACATCATGCCCTTGTCCTCGTGATTGAGAATGTGGCAGTGCAGCACGGTCTTTCCGGTGTAGTTCTCGAAGGCGGTCCGTACGACGATGTTTCCGCGAGGCGGCACATCCACCGTGTCCTGGTAGCCGTAGAACGTCTGGGGCTTGCCGTTCGTACTCATCAACTGGAAGTCGTTCGTGTGCACATGGAACGAGTGCACCTCGTCGCTGTTGTTCTGGACCGTCCACTCCTGCACGGTGTTCAAGTGCCCGGTGAAATCGATGCGGTTCGGGTCGAACTGCTTGCCGTTGATGTAGAACTCGGTGCCGGCCGCGTTCTCCGTGTACGTGATCGTCCTACGGGCGGCGATCTTGGCCTTGGACAGATCCCGGGCCGGCGCGAAGGCGGTGGGCAGTTTCGCCGGAGTCATGGCCTCGCCGCGCGAGACGACCGTGGCGAGCGTCACCTCGGGGAACTGGTTGCCGGCCGAGCCCGTGTTGTACGGAAGTGTCTTCAGCTCCGCGGTGCCGGGCGGACCGCCCTGCACCAGTACGTCGTAGCGGGCCGCGGCCGGAATGATGATCGTGTCGACGGAGTAGATCCTGTTGACGGGATTGCCGTCCCGCGCGATCACCCGGAGTTTGTAGCCCGGCAACGCCACCTTGTAGAAGATGTTGGCGCCGATGTTGGCGATCCGCCAGAGCTGTGTCTCGCCGGGCCGGATGTGGATGGCTGGGTTGAGCTGCCCGTTGACCACACGGGTCGTGGGTGCGCCGATGCTCAGATCGGCGGTCTTGATCTGGTCGCCCACGCGCTGGAAGTCCTTGAGCGCGACGACTCGTTCGGTGATGTTCCGCAGCGACTTCGGCAGATACTGCTTCAGCCCGTCCACGACGATGATCCCGGACATCCCGCCGGCGGTCTGCGGCGCGGACAGCGTGTGGGGATGCGGGTGGTACCAGTACGTGCCGGCCGCCAGGTTGGGCGGGAACTGGTACGAGTAGTGGTAGGTCTCCCCGGGCTCGATCATCAGGAAGATGTTGTCCGAGTGATCGCTCGGCGAGACGTGCAAGCCATGGACATGCAGATTCGTCATCTGGTCGATCTTGTTCACCATCGCCAGCTTCAGACGGTCACCTGGCCTGATACGCAAGGTCGGTGGCATGTACTGACCGTTGTAGGTCAGGGCCCACAGCTTCTTGCCCGCGAGCTCCACCCTTTTGCGCTCCACCACGATGCGGGTGTTCAGAAAGCCGTTCTTGCTCACCACTTCAGGTGGGTTACGGAGCGCGCCCGTCGGCTGAGCCGCTGTCAGCGGCGGTGACGGCGAGACCAGGGCGGCCGGGGACGCGGAGGATGACGATGACGACGAGTGGGCCGGGCCCGTCATCGGCCGCGACGCACCGGAGTGGTCGCCGCAGCCCGAGATCAGGGCGAGGACGGTGAGGGCGGCGAGGAGCGCCCCGGCAAAGGACAGACTCCCTCGGGGACGAGTCCGCATCATGTTCTCCGGTCTGATGTGAGGCCCCTGATATGACGCCGGGACAGGGTGACGGCCGGTGGAATGCGGTGGATTTGGTGGGATCCGAAGGAAACCAGTGGAATCCGGGCCGGTGACGGCATCGTCCGGTCATTCTGGCGTGCGGGATTCACTGGTACGGAGAGCGACCCGCTGAGGAATTGGGGTGGTTTGTCTCCCAGTGCGGCGCCGCTCATCACACACTCTGATCATCGGCCGAGCACCGAGCACCGCGCACCGCATCATCAGCCGCGCGCCGCGCACCGTGCCAAACCCGGCCGCACACACCAGCATCTCGGCGGCGCCACGCGCACCCATACGTGCACACGGAACGCACACGCAGAAACGCCCGGCCGATAAACCCGGCCGGGCGTCCATACGCACTACCACTACTCCTGCAAAGATCCCCGACCCTTATCCTTCGGCCAGAACCTTCGCTTCCGAGCGGACGACGAGATTCGAACTCGCGACCCTCACCTTGGCAAGGTGATGCTCTACCAACTGAGCCACGTCCGCACCGCACCAAGCGATCGGTGCGACCACCACCCTACCTGATCCATCGAGTGGACCGAAGAGCGATGCAGAGCGGGTGACAGGAATTGCACACTGCGCCTCCCCCTTGGAAAGGGGGCGTTCTGCTACTGAACTACACCCGCACGCTCGGCGAGGTTTTGGCCTTTCGGCCTTGCCCCTCGGCGTGGTCCAAACTCTAGCCGATCAGTAGGGGTGCTGTGCAACTCGGTTCGCTGCCGCGTCGCCCGACCGGCCCCATGAGCCTCCGGCGGGCCGCCGGTGAGCCGCCGTCGGCTCAACTGGCTTCGCGGAACGCCTCGTAGACCCGCTTGGGGATCCGGCCGCGCGCCGGCACCTCCATCTTGTGGGACTGGGCCCAGGCGCGGACGGCCGCCGGATCGGGCGCGAGGGCGGTGTGCCGGTAGGTCGTCCGGGATTTGCCGTGCTTGCTGGCGTTTGTCTGCTTTCGGCCTGCGGCCATGAACGGTGCCAGGGCCTTGCGTAGTTTCTTTGCATTGGCGGGATTGAGGTCGATCTCGTACGACTTCCCGTCCAGGCCGAACGTGACCGTTTCCGACGCTTCTCCGCCGTCGATGTCGTCGGAGAGCGTGACCACTACGCGCTGCGCCACGGATATCGGTCCTTTCTTGCGGTACCCGCCCGGTCCCGGCCGTCTGGGAAACACGGCTGACGTGCGGTGATACCGGCCTTCCGGCTGTTAACTGGGGACTAGCTGGTACTTCTGGGGACTTCGGGCTCAATGTTGCTTTCCGCTGTATTCCTTTGTACAGCGGCAGGCGCCGCATTGTGAAGCCCAGCCAATTGCATCAGCGTGTCCCATGCAATGGCGGGCCGTGGTTTTTCCCTGGATTTTCCCGGGCGTTGCCCGGTGGTCGAAATCGCCGGGCGATCCGTCAAGAGTGTATCTACTCGCGTAGATTCTCGGGCCGGGTACGCTGAGGTGAAGCTCGCGAGGGAAGCTCGGGGGGTCTGGGAGATTCCCCGGGACCCGGGGATTCCCCGGGGAACGCAGCAGCAGAAACAGCAGCAGAACCAGTCGCACCACACCACCGCACCACACCACCGGGAGTGCCAGTGGCACGCGTCGTAGTCGACGTCATGCTCAAGCCGGAGATCCTCGACCCGCAGGGACAGGCTGTGCAGCGCGCGCTGCCTCGTCTGGGCTTCGAGGGCATCGCCGACGTCCGCCAGGGAAAGCGCTTCGAGCTGGAGGTGGCGGAGCCGGTCGACGCCGCCGCCCTCGCCCGTATCCATGAGATGGCCGAGACCTTCCTCGCCAACACCGTCATCGAGGACTTCGTCGTCAAGGTGGAGGAGGCGTGACTTCCCGTATCGGAGTCGTCACCTTCCCCGGCACCCTCGACGACCGGGACAGCCTCCGCGCCGTCCGGATCGCCGGCGCCGAGCCCGTCTCCCTCTGGCACCGTGACAAGGACCTCCACCAGGTCGACGCGGTCGTCCTGGCCGGCGGCTTCAGTTACGGCGACTATCTGCGGGCCGGAGCCATCTCCCGGTTCTCGCCGGTGATGGAAACGATCATCGAGCAGGCGAAGGCCGGGCTGCCGGTCCTCGGGATCTGCAACGGCTTCCAGATCCTCACCGAGTCCCATCTGCTCCCCGGCGCGATGCTGCGCAACAACCATCTCCACTTCATCTGCCGCGACCAGAAACTGCGCGTGGAGAACGCGGAGACCGCCTGGACCGCCGACTATTCCGCGGGCCAGGAAATCTCCGTACCGCTCAAGAACATCGACGGCCGGTACGTCGCCGACGAGCGCACGCTCGACGCGCTGGAGGCCGAGGGCCGGGTCGCCTTCCGCTATCTGGACGGCAACCCGAACGGTTCGCTCCGTGACATCGCCGGCATCACCAACGCGGCGGGCAATGTCGTCGGCCTGATGCCGCATCCCGAGCACGCCGTGGAGCCGCTGATCGGTACGGGCCGCACCGACGGCCTGGGATTCTTCACCTCGATCCTGAAGAAGCTGGTAAGCGCCTGATGACGATCAAGACTCTGGACACCGTCAAGCACGCCGGCGGCACGCCCGAGGCGGAGCAGCCCTGGAAGGACCTCGGTCTGAAGGAGGACGAGTACGCCCGGATCCGCGAGATCCTGGGGCGCCGTCCCACCGGTGCCGAGCTGGCCATGTACTCCGTCATGTGGTCCGAGCACTGCTCGTACAAGAGCAGCAAGGTGCATCTCAAGCAGTTCGGCGAGAAGGTCCCGGCCAATGACGCGATGCTCGTCGGCATCGGCGAGAACGCGGGCGTCGTGGACGTCGGCCAGGGATACGCGGTCACCTTCAAGGTCGAGTCGCACAACCACCCGTCGTACATCGAGCCCTACCAGGGCGCGGCCACCGGCGTCGGCGGCATCGTCCGCGACATCCTCGCCATGGGCGCGCGACCGGTCGCGGTCGTGGATCCGCTGCGCTTCGGCGCCGCCGACCATCCCGACACCAAGCGGGTGCTGCCCGGTGTGGTCGCGGGCATCGGCGGGTACGGCAACTGCCTCGGCCTGCCGAACATCGGCGGCGAGGTCGTCTTCGACTCCTGCTACCAGGGCAATCCGCTGGTCAACGCCGGCTGTATCGGTGTGATGAAGCACGAGGACATCCATCTCGCGAAGGCGTCGGGCCCCGGCAACAAGGTGATCCTGTACGGCGCCCGCACCGGTGGCGACGGCATCGGCGGCGTCTCCGTCCTTGCCTCCGAGACCTTCGAATCGACCGGTCCCGCCAAGCGGCCCGCCGTCCAGGTCGGTGACCCGTTCCAGGAGAAGCTCCTCATCGAGTGCACCCTGGAGATCTTCAGCGAGAAGCTCGTGGCCGGGATCCAGGACCTCGGCGGCGCGGGTCTCTCCTGCGCGACGAGCGAGCTGGCGTCCGCGGGCTCCGGCGGGATGCGGGTCGAGCTGGACACCGTTCCGCTGCGTGACGCGACTCTCTCGCCCGAGGAGATCCTCATGAGCGAGTCGCAGGAGCGCATGTGCGCGGTGGTCGAGCCCGACAAGGTCGGCCGCTTCATGGAGATCTGCGAGAAGTGGGACGTCATCGCCACCGTCATCGGTGAGGTGACCGAGGGCGACCGGCTGGAGATCTTCTGGCACGGCGAGCAGATCGTGGACGTACCGCCGCGCTCGGTGGCTCATGACGGTCCGGTCTACCACCGGCCGTACGCCCGTCCCGAGTGGCAGGACGCGCTCCAGGCGGACGACGCCAACAAGCTGCCGCGCCCGGCCACGGCGGCCGAGCTGCGGGAGCAGGTCCTGAAGCTGGTCGCGTCGCCGAACCAGGCGTCGAAGGCGTGGATCACCGACCAGTACGACCGTTTCGTCCAGGGCAACACCGTGCTCGCGCAGCCCGAGGACGCGGGCATGGTCCGGATCGACGAGGAGTCGAATCTGGGCGTGGCCATGGCGACGGACGGCAACGGACGGTACGCGAAGCTCGACCCGTACGCGGGCGCGCAGCTCGCGCTGGCGGAGGCGTACCGCAATGTCGCGGCCTCCGGCGCCAAGCCGCTCGCCATCTCCGACTGCCTGAACTTCGGTTCGCCCGAGGACCCGGCCGTCATGTGGCAGTTCGCCGAGGCCACGCGCGGTCTGGCGGACGGCTGCCTCCAGCTCGGCACACCGGTCACCGGCGGCAATGTCTCGCTCTACAACCAGACCGGCGAGACGGCCATCCACCCGACGCCGGTCGTGGCCGTGCTCGGTGTGATCGACGACGTCAACCGCCGTACGCCGATCGCCTTCAAGGAGGAGGGCCAGCTTCTCTATCTCCTCGGTGACACGCGCGAGGAGTTCGGCGGCTCGGCCTGGTCGCAGGTGGTGCATGACCATCTCGGCGGGCTGCCGCCGGCCGTGGACCTGGACCGGGAGAAGCTGCTCGGCGAGATCCTGATCTCGGCTTCCCGCGACGGAATGATCGACGCGGCGCACGATCTGAGCGACGGCGGTCTGATCCAGGCGGTCACCGAGTCCTGCCTGCGCGGCGGCCACGGCGCCCGGCTGGTCGTACCGGACGGGCTCGACGCGTTCACCTTCCTCTTCAGCGAGTCGGCAGGCCGCGCGGTCGTCGCCGTACCGCGCAGCGAGGAACTCCGCTTCACCGACATGTGCGGCGCCCGCGGCCTGCCCGTGACCCGGATCGGTGTCGTGGACGGCGAGGAGATCGAGGTCCAGGGCGAATTCGCCATCGCGCTGGGGGAGCTTCGGACGGCGCATGAGGGGACGATTCCGGCGCTGCTGGCGTGAGTTGAGTGCTGCCTGAGTGCTGCTGAGCCGATGAGCCCCCGTCCGGTGTGTACCGGGCGGGGGCTCAGCCATGTTCGTGCCCGCACTTGTCAATCATTACGTAATTACGTAACTTCGAGGAATGGAGCTTGAAGAGCGGGTCGCCGCGCTGGAGCGGCGGCTCGCGGCGCTGGAAGGGACGGACGGTCGGGTTCCGGCTGGGGGTGGGGGCACGGATGGCGGTGACTTCTGGGCGCTTGAGCGGCTGAAGGAGGAAGTCGCCAAGGCCGGCTCGCCGAACGGCGCGGTCCTCTATACCGGTGCGGTGCGGCTGCCGACGGAGGAGCGGTACGAGTGGCAGTACGGCACCTTCACCGATGCGGTCCTCGACGCTGACTGGTCGCACTCGGCCGAGTCCTTCGCGGCGCTCGGCCATGCGGTACGGCTCCGGCTGCTGCGCGAGATCCTCGGTGGCCGACGGACCGCCGCCGAACTGGCCGAGCTGGAGGACATCGGCACGACCGGCCAGATCTACCACCATCTTCGCCAACTGACCGGCGCGGGCTGGCTGCATACGACCGGGCGAGGGCGGTACGAGGTGCCGGCGGCCCGGGTCGTACCGCTGCTGGTGATGCTCTCGGCCGCGCGGCCATGACCGTAACTGTCGTCAAGGGGGAATAGCGATGCCCGTCCGCGTCCGTAAGCAAGTCATGATCCTCTTCCGGCTGTCCTGGCTCGTCTTTGTCGCGTTCGTCCTCCTCGATGTGTTCCGCGTACTGTCCCTCTCCTGGTGGCTGACCATGCTGCCCGCGGCTGTCGCCGTCGCTGTGACTCTTGGCGTGAGCCGTATGGGCCGTGCCCACCACGCGGACCGGCCCGCCGCGATCGAGGTGGCTCCGCCGGTCAGAGGCCGCTGGTCCGCGCTCAACAGTCCGGCCGACAAGGTGCCGAGCCATGGCACGCATGCGTACGGGCAGGCCTACGCGATCGACGTCGTGGCGGAGGAGGCGAGCACGGCGGAGGGGACGGGCGTGGTGGCGGAAGGGAAGCCGGGTGCGCGTCCCGCTTTTGCCTGGTTGTGGCCGGTCGTCCGGCGCAATCGTGACTTCCCGGCCTTCGGCGAGCCGCTCCTCGCCGTCGCGGACGGGACCGTCGTATACGCCACGGACCGGCAGCGCGACCATCTCAGCCGCAACTCCCTGCCGGCCCTCGTCTATCTGATGCTCATCGAGAGCGCCGTGCGCGAGATCGGCGGCGCGGGCCGGGTCACGGGCAACCGTCTCGTACTCGACCTCGGGGACGGTACGTACGCGCTGTACGCCCACCTCCGGCGCGGCTCACTCCAGATTCGCGCGGGCGACCAGGTACGGACCGGTCAAGTCCTGGCCCACTGCGGCAACTCGGGCAACTCGTCCGAGCCGCATGTGCACTTCCAGCTCATGGACCACCCGGATCCGGACGTGGCGCGAGGTATCCCGTTCCGCTGGGAGGGCATCGGAGTCCCGGCCAACACGGAGGAGTTCACGGTGGATGGGGAGTTCACGGTTGGGGAAGGGCTCGCGGTGGGCGAGGAGCTCATCTTGGGGAAGCAGGAGCGGATGACCGCTCCGTTACGGCCCACAGAAGAAGCGCGAGGCAACTGAACGAGGCGCCCAGCACGCAGACGGCGCCCCAGCCCGCCGCCGCGTACAGGGCAGTTGAGGCGATGGCGCCGGTGGCGCTGCCGACGGAATAGAAGATCATATAGCCGCCGAACAGCCGGCTGCCCGCGTCCGGAGCCAGCGCGTGGATCAGGCTCTGGTTGGTGACATGGACCGCTTGTACGGCGAGGTCGAGGACGATCACGCCGACCGCCAGCGCCCAGAGCGAGTGCCGGGTGAGGGCCAGCGGCACCCAGGACACGGCGAGCAGGGCCAGGCCGACACCGGTGGTCCACCGGGAGAGACCACGGTCGTTGAGCCGCCCGGCCGCCGTCGCGGCGAGGGCTCCCGCCGCGCCCGCCAGTCCGAACGCGCCGATCGCGGAGTCCGACAGCGAGAGCGGCGGCTCACTGAGCGGCAGCGCGATACAGCTCCACAGGGTGCTGAAGGCGGCGAAGATCAGCAGAGCGAGCAGGGCACGGATCCGCAGGAGACGTTCCCTGGCGAACAACGTGACGGTGGAACGGAGCAGCCGCCTGTAGCCCAGGGCGGCGGGTGGGGCGCTGGCAGGTGAGATGTTGACGGGCGGTGCGCTGGTACGGGACGGCAGTACGCGGTGCAGCGTGAGGGCGAGTACGCACGTCAGGGCCGCCGAGGTGAGATAGACCGAGCGCCAGCCGGCGAGATCGGCCAGCAGCCCGGACACGGTACGGGCGAGCAGAATGCCGGTGACCACACCGCTGGTCACGAGACCGACGACACGCCCGCGCCGCGCCGCCGGCGCGAGTGATGCCGCAAAGGCCACCAACGTCTGGGTCACCACCGCGAGAAGTCCTACGACGGCCATTCCCACCAGCAGGACGGCCCCGGTGGTGGCGGTGCCGACCAGCGTCAGCGCCGCCGCGAGCAGCAGGAGCTGCGCCGCGACGAGGCGTCTGCGGTCGGCCAGATCGCCCAGCGGGACGAGGAAGAAGAGCCCCAGCCCGTAACCGACCTGGGTGAGGGTGATGACGGCACCGAGCGTCGCCGGACTCATCGCGAAGTCGTGGCCGAGCGTCACGAGGAGCGGCTGGGCGAAGTAGACGTTGGCCACGGCGGAGCCACATGCGACGGCGAAGAGCAGGGTGATGCCGGGGGACAGTACGTAACTGCTGCTGGTAGCGGCTGCCGCCGTTTCTGGGTGTCCGGTGTCTGTGGTGCGTGGGGTGCCTGGGGTGTCCGTGGTGCCCGCCGTATCTGCGGTGCTCCGAGTCGTGGTGTCCTCGCTGCCGACCATTCGGCACCTTCCTGAACTCCTCTGGTTTCATCTTGCTACCGGTTGGGACGCTAGCCGTCTTGGTAGCATGTTGCAACCAGAGGTGAACGGTGGAACGGAACGACGGACACAAAAGACGGATACGGACGGATACAAGAAGGCACGAGGAAAGGCGGTCGACATGGTGAGAAGGACGCGCTTCGACGACAGCGACTGTCCGGTCGCGCGGTCTGTCGACGCGATCGGCGACTGGTGGTCCCTGCTGATCGTCCGGGACGCCTTCGACGGCAGCCGCCGCTTCGGAGAATTCCAGCGCAGCCTCGGCGTGGCGAAGAACATCCTCACCACGCGCCTGCGCGCCCTGGTCGCGGGCGGAATCCTGGACGCCGTCCCGGCCTCCGACGGCAGCGCGTACCACGAGTACGTCCTGACACCGAAGGGCAAAGCCCTTTTCCCGGTGATCGTGGCGCTGCGACAGTGGGGCGAGGGCCACTTCTTCGCCCCCGGCGAACCGCACTCGGAGCTGACCGACCGCCGGTACGGTCAGCCCCTCCGCGCCCTGGAAGTCCACGCGACGGACGGCCGACGGTTGGACGCTGACGACACGATCGTCAACAAGGTGCTGTGAGGGGCGGGGCGTGGGTGGGTGGTGCGCGGGAGTGGAGTGGGGTGGTGGCGCGTCGGTTTGGCGTCGGACGGCCGGTGGGTGGTTGGGGTTCAGGACCGCTGTGAGGGTGGGGTTTTCGGGTGCTGGTCAGACCCGAGAGGTAGTCGGGGTGGGCCGGCGGGTTTTGGGCGACGTGGGGGCCGCCCCTCTTGTTTTGATTGTGGCGGGGTCGTGCCGGGCGTCAAGGGCGCTCCTTCGTCGCGTCGGCTGCGCCGATTGCGCTGCGCTCCACCCTTGACGCCCGTCCCGTCCCCGCTGAAGTGCAGGTGGGAGGGGCGGCCCGGGGGAGGGGTCCCCGGGGGCTCAGATATTGGCACCGGTCCTTTCCGGCCTGCGGGCCGGTGGGTGGAGTACGCGGCAGTGGAATGGGGCGGCCCGGCACCGGCTCAGCGGCAAACCGTCCGCTGTTTGCTGGGGTTCAGGACCGTGTCTGAGATTCGTGTCCGAGTGGCACCCCGGGCATCAGCCCCATCCCATCCGCCTGGCCAGGGCCCCGGTGGAGCGGCAGGCCGGTGTCCGTCCGCTCCTCGCGTCCATAGGACGCAAAAGGCCATCGGACAGCCCACATATCTGGTTGGGGAGGCAGCAGCCATCAAGCAATGCCCCATATACACCTGTTTATCCGCCCGTTGGGAGTGTTCCAAGGCCGGTCTTGTGTCCTGAGTAGCGATAGGCCGTCCTCAGGACGTATCGACGGCCCGCACAGGCCCATTTTCCTTCCGGCCAGCCCCACCCGCCCCGCCACCCACACACCCCAGCAGCGGTCTTGAACCTCAGCAAACGGACGGTGGCCAGACGCTGAGCCGACGCGCCACCGCCCCATTCCACTGGTGCGCAGACCACCCGCCGGGCCGCAGGCCGGGAAAGGACCGGGACCCACCAGGCTCCTCCCCGGGGACCCCTCCCCCCGGGCCGCCCCTCCCATGCCTGTACTTGCGATGGAGGGACGGGAGTCAAGGGTGGGCGCAGCCCATCGCGCAGCGACGCGACGGAGGAGCGCCCTTGACGCCCGGCCCGGAATCGCGAAACTGAAACCTCAGGGGCGGCCCTCACGTGGCACGGAACCTGCCGGTCCAGCCCGACTACCTCTCGGTCTGCACTCGCAGACAACAACGCCACCCCAGCAGCGGTCCTGAACCTCAGCCAACAGACGGCGGTTCGACGCTGAGCCGACGCGTCACCGCCCCACTCCACTCCCGCGCCCGCAAGCCAGACCGCGGTGCTCCATTAGCCTCACCCCATGCCACCGGCCAAGAAGCGCACCCGTAGTTACGACTCCGCCAAGATCCGGGCCGCCGTTCTGGCGCAGTTCGGGAACGTACGTGAAGCCGTCGTCGGCCTTACGGCCGAGCAGCTTGCCCTGCCCACCGCTCTTGGTGACTGGACCGTTCGTGAGCTGGTGTCGCATCTGGCCATGGCCGTCGAGTCCGTCAACCGGACCATCGAACTCTCCGCCGAGCTCTCCACCCAGCAGCCCGCGACCACCCCCGTGACCACTTCCATCCCCACCGCTTTCACCCCCGTCCTCCCCCTCCTCCGCTGGCCCTTCGTGACCGCCGATCTCGCCCCGGACATCAGCCGGGACGTCAAGGCAGTCGCCGCGTCCGCTTCCCCCGACGAGTTGTTCGAGCGCACTGCCGGGCGGATCGCCGCGTTGCTGCCGGCGACTCCCGACGATCGGGTGATCACGACGCGGGTCGGTGCCATGCGGCTCGGTGACTTTCTGGTTACCCGGACCGTCGAGCTGATCGTTCATACCAATGACCTCAACCGGGCCGTGGCCGGGCTGGGCGTTCCGTACGACCGGCAGGCCCTCGCCGCCTGCACCCGGCTGCTCGCCGACGCGCTTGCCGTGAAGGCGCCCGGTGCGTCGACGGAGGTGCGGATTCCGCCGTACGCCGTGGTGCAGTGCGTGGAGGGACCACGGCACACCCGTGGCACGCCTCCCAATGTCGTCGAGACCGATCCGCTCACCTGGATCCGGCTCGCCACCGGCCGTACGACCTGGCGCGAGGCGCTCGACGCGGCGCACGTCAGCGCGAGCGGGGAGCGCGCGGACCTGGGTGGATTGCTTCCGCTCATGAGGTGACAGAGGCATCGGCACACAGAGCGACGGAACCGTACGCCGCGACGCCCCGTCCCACGGGTATGCGGAAACAGAAGATCACCAACATCGCTGCGACCACCGCTGTCACTACGGTCACTGCCGTCGCACTGTTCACGCTGGCCGCCTGCGGTACGGAGTCCGGCTCCGGCAGTGGCTCCGGCGGTTCCGTACAGTCCGACCTGCCTCTTACCGATGTCCACTGGAGCGTCGACAGTCTGACCGTCGACGGCAAGAAGACCGCCGCGCCCGCCGGAGCGAGCGTGGAGATCGGCGCCGACGGCCGGGCCAGCGTGAGCACGGGCTGCAACACCATTGGCGCGGATGTCGCCGTCGACGGCGACACGATCACCGTGGGTGACAAGGAGTCGACGCTGATCGGCTGTCCCGAGCAGCTTCAGGCCTTCGAGAAGGCCCTCGGCGGAGCCTTCGCCGGAAAGCTCAAGGCCACCGTCGAGGGAGTCGAGGGAGGTTCCGCCGAGGACCGGCGGCTCACGCTCACCACCGCCGACGGCGACACGATCACCCTGACCTCCGCGCCGCCCGTCCCGCTCGCCGGTACGGAGTGGACCGTCAACGCGCTGACCGACGGCGCCACCGCGACCTCCCTGCCGCAGGGCACCGACGGCAAGGCGCATTTCACGTTCGGTAAGGACGGTTCCGTGGAAGGCAGCCTCGGCTGCAACAGTTTCCGCGGCACCGCGAAGGTCTCCGAGGCCGCGGAAGGGACTGGAGAGAAGGCCGCCGCCACCATCACCTTCGGGCGGCTCTCCGCCACCCGCAAGCTCTGTCCCGGACCCGAGATGACCCTGGAACGCCAGGTGCAGAAGGTGCTGGAGGGCAAAGTCACATATGAGCTGCACCACCGCTCCCTGACCCTCAAGCAGGCCGACGGCCAGGGCCTGGACGCCGTGGCCGCGGCTTCAGGCAAGTAGCCGGGCGTCTTCCGACGGGTGATCGCGGAGCCGGCCCGCATCCCCAATTCGGACCAGTGGTCGATCTCGCCTACACTCGGTGGTGTGCCTCGTGGTGATGGACGACTCAACCACGACCTGCTCCCCGGAGAGAAGGGCCCCCAGGACGCTTGTGGCGTCTTCGGAGTCTGGGCCCCGGGCGAAGAGGTCGCCAAGCTCACCTATTTCGGACTGTATGCCCTGCAGCACCGTGGACAGGAGTCCGCGGGCATCGCTGTGAGCAATGGTTCCCAAATCCTCGTTTTCAAGGACATGGGCCTGGTCTCCCAGGTCTTCGACGAGACCTCGCTCAGCTCCCTCCAGGGCCATATCGCGGTGGGCCACGCCCGCTACTCCACCACCGGAGCTTCGGTGTGGGAGAACGCGCAGCCGACCTTCCGGGCCACCGCCCACGGCTCCATCGCGCTCGGTCACAACGGCAATCTGGTCAATACCGCCCAGCTCGCCGAGATGGTCGCCGATCTGCCCAAGGAGAACGGCCGCTCGACCCGGGTCGCCGCCACCAACGACACCGATCTGGTGACGGCGCTGCTGGCCAGCCAGGTGGACGACGACGGCAAGCCCCTCACCGTCGAGGAAGCCGCTGCCCGGATCCTCCCCGATGTCCGCGGCGCCTTCTCGTTCGTCTTCATGGACGAGCACACCCTCTACGCCGCCCGTGATCCGCAGGGCATCCGCCCGCTGGTCCTCGGCCGTCTCGAACGCGGCTGGGTCGTCGCCTCCGAGGGCGCCGCCCTCGACATCTGCGGCGCCGCGTATGTCCGTGAGATCGAGCCCGGCGAGCTGATCGCCATCGACGAGAACGGTCTCCGTACCCAGCGATTTGCGGAAGCGAAGCCCAAGGGCTGTGTTTTCGAGTACGTGTACCTGGCCCGTCCCGATACGGACATCGCCGGGCGCAACGTCTATCTGTCCCGTGTCGAAATGGGGCGGAAACTCGCCAAAGAATCTCCCGTCGAGGCGGATCTGGTCATAGCGACCCCCGAGTCGGGCACGCCGGCCGCCATCGGCTACGCGGAGGCCAGCGGCATTCCGTACGGCTCGGGCCTCGTCAAGAACGCCTATGTCGGCCGGACCTTCATCCAGCCGTCCCAGACCATCCGCCAGCTCGGTATCCGCCTCAAGCTGAATCCGCTCAGGGAAGTCATCCGGGGCAAGCGCCTGGTGGTCGTCGACGACTCGATCGTGCGCGGCAACACCCAGCGGGCCCTGGTCAAGATGCTCCGGGAGGCGGGCGCCGCCGAGGTCCACATCCGGATCTCGTCACCACCGGTGAAGTGGCCGTGCTTCTTCGGTATCGACTTCGCCACCCGGGCCGAGCTGATAGCCAATGGGATGACGGTCGAGGAGATCGGGATCTCCATGGGAGCCGACTCCCTCGCCTACATCTCACTCGACGCGATGGTCGAGGCGACCACGATCGCCAAGCCGAATCTCTGCCGCGCGTGCTTCGACGGCGAATATCCGATGGATCTGCCCGATCCCGAGCTGCTCGGCAAGCAGCTCCTGGAGAACGAGCTGGCGGCGGGCCCGGCCAATACCGCAGCCACGGACGCGCTCCGCCGCCCGTAATGCCGGCGTCCGTAATGCCGGCGCCGGCCCTGCGGTCCGCGGTCCATGACGCCGCTCCTGCGATCCCATCTCTCCCGGCCGCCCTCACACCCACCCCTCGCACTCACCCTTGACCATCGAATGCTTGACGACCGAATGCCGACAGGAAAGTACCCAGCCATGTCCGAGACGACTACTGGTGCCAGCTATGCCGCCGCGGGCGTCGACATCGAAGCCGGTGACCGCGCGGTCGAGCTGATGAAGGAGTGGGTGAAGAAGACCCGCCGCCCCGAGGTCCTCGGCGGTATCGGCGGCTTCGCCGGCCTCTTCGACGCCTCCGCCCTCAAGCGCTACGAGCGCCCGCTCCTCGCCTCCGCCACCGACGGAGTCGGTACGAAGGTCGATCTGGCCCGCAAGATGGGCGTGTACGACACGATCGGTCACGATCTGGTCGGCATGGTCGTGGACGATCTGGTCGTCTGCGGTGCGGAGCCGCTCTTCATGACCGACTACATCTGTGTCGGCAAGGTCCATCCGGAGCGCGTCGCCGCCATCGTCAAGGGCATCGCCGAAGGCTGCGTGCTGGCCGGCTGCGCGCTGGTCGGCGGCGAGACCGCCGAGCATCCCGGGCTGCTCGGCGAGGACGACTTCGATGTCGCCGGCGCGGGTACGGGCGTGGTCGAGGCGGACCGGCTGCTCGGCGCGGATCGTATCCGTACGGGTGACACGGTGATCGCCATGGCGTCCTCCGGTCTTCACTCCAACGGGTACTCACTGGTCCGTCATGTGGTCTTCGACCGGGCCGGCTGGTCGCTGGACCGCCAGGTCGAGGAGTTCGGCCGCACTCTGGGCGAAGAACTGCTGGAGCCCACCAAGATCTACTCGCTGGACTGTCTGGCGCTCACCAGGACGACCGAGGTGCACGCGTTCAGTCACGTCACCGGCGGCGGTCTGGCCGCCAATCTCGCCCGGGTGATCCCGGACGGGCTGCATGCCACGGTGGACCGCTCGACCTGGACGCCCGGCGCGGTCTTCGACCTGATCGGAACGGCCGGCCGGGTGGAGCGCCTGGAGCTGGAGAAGACGCTGAACATGGGAGTCGGCATGATCGCCGTCGTCCCGGCGGAATCGGCCGACGCCGCGCTCACCACGCTCGCCGACCGAGGAGTGGACGCCTGGGTCGCCGGTGAGATCACGGAGCGTGGCGAGCACACCACGGGCGCGGCACTGACGGGCGACTACCGGAGCTGAGCCGGTCAGCGGCCTCGGTCACTGGCACCGGCACCGGTCACGAACGATGCGAAGCGCTCATGACAGTACGAAAACCAGCCATGACAGCCACGGATGGCGGGCCGCCGATCAAAGTCGGCCAAAGTCCGCCGAGCCAAGGTCCGCCGAGCCGTGCTGGGCGTTCATGGACCGAGCGTTCATGGACCGCCCATGGCCCGGTGGACATCTGGGCAGCACAGAACCCGGTCCAGGACTACGGCCCCGGACCGGGCCACTGAGATACTGCTCTGGGTATACGGACGTCAAGCGCCGCGGCGCTGCGCCGAGGGTCCGGACTCGTCGTCCTCGTCCTCGTCGTCGTTGTACAGATCCGCGTACTGTGCGTACGGGTCGTCTTCCTCGTCGTCGTCCTCGAACGGCTCGCCGTTCGGCGGCTGACTCGAGGTCGACGCGCCCAGCTCGTTGGCCAGACGCGACAGGTCAGTCCCGCCGCTGTTGTACTTCAGCTGGCGGGCGACCTTCGTCTGCTTGGCCTTGGCCCGGCCGCGCCCCATGGCTCGACCCCCTCGGTGACGGGGCTCGACGGCCCCAGAGTCTTGACACGCGTTCATGAATCAGAACGAGCTCTCCGCGGAGAGACCCGTCCGTAGGGCTTCAACGGTACCTGCTTCCGCGGCCATACGGTACGCCGCCCGCATGACGCGCCCCGGCGCAGGACCAACGAGGCGCCCCGTCCTCGCTGGTCAGCGTCGATTTTAACCTCTTCTGGAGGGGCGACCCGCCGACCGGCGTGAGTCTCGTCTCCCGGATGCCGGGACGCCCCTCTCCCGACCGTCAGCGGTGGCGGGCCTCCGCCATCCTGTGCTCGGCGATCCGGTCCGCCGCGGCGGCCGGCGGAATACCATCTTCATTTGCACGTGCGAAGATTTCAAGCGTGGTGTCGAAGATCTTCGCGGCCTTCGCACGGCACCGCTCGAAGTCGAAGCCGTGCAGCTCGTCGGCGACCTGGATCACTCCGCCGGCGTTCACCACATAGTCGGGCGCGTAGAGGATCCCGCGGTCCGCGAGATCCTTCTCGACGCCCGGGTGCGCGAGCTGGTTGTTGGCGGCTCCGCACACCACGGTCGCGGTGAGGACGGGAACGGACGTGTCGTTCAGCGCGCCGCCGAGCGCGCACGGAGCGTAGATGTCCAGCCCTTCGGTACGGATCAGCGCCTCGGTGTCGGCGACGACGGCGACCTGCGGATGCCGGTCCGTGATCCGGCGTACCGACTCCTCCCGTACATCCGTGATCACGACATGCGCGCCGGCCTCCAGGAGGTGTTCCACGAGATGGTGGCCGACCTTGCCGACGCCCGCGATCCCGACCGTACGGCCGCGCAGCGACGGGTCGCCCCACTGGTGCCGCGCGCTCGCCCGCATGCCCTGGAAGACTCCGTACGCGGTCAGGACCGACGAGTCGCCCGCGCCGCCGTTCTCCGGGGAGCGGCCGGTGGTCCACGCACAGGTGCGGGCCACGACGTCCATGTCCTCCACATACGTGCCGACATCGCAGGCCGTGACGTACCGGCCGCCGAGCGACGACACAAACCGGCCATATGCGAGCAGCAGCTCTTCGCTCTTGATCTGTTCCGGATCGCCGATGATCACGGCCTTGCCGCCGCCGTGGTCGAGGCCGGCCAGGGCGTTCTTGTACGACATGCCACGGGAGAGGTTCAGCGCGTCGGCGACGGCCTCCGCCTCGGATCCGTACGGATAGAAGCGGGTGCCGCCGAGGGCCGGGCCCAGGGCGGTGGAGTGGATGGCGATGACGGCCTTGAGGCCGCTGGAACGGTCCTGGCAGAGCACGACTTGCTCATGGCCCCCCTGCTCCGAGCGGAACAGGGTGTGCAGGACGCCGTCGGTCAGATCGGTCACGGTGGTGACTCCCAAGTACGAAGCGGCGGTGGGAAGTCCCTCCTGTGGGTGGGGAGGGACCGGCTGGGCAAGCAAGAGAGTAAGTCCTACGGGGGCGTAGATCAGCCGCAGTGCCCAGGATCACCCCCTGGAGGAGTACAGGCGTGGGACGATGCGCGGCATGCCGGCGGTGTCTTCTGTTCTCGTTCCTTACGCGTCCTACCTGCGGGTCTATGAGCCGCTGGCGGCCTTTCCGGAGCCGGAGAGAGACCATTGGGCGCGCTACGCCAGACGTGACCGTACGCCCACCGCGCAGGACGAACTGCGCCGCTCCCTGGCCGACTTGCTGCCGACGCCGCCGGTCGCCGTACCGGTGCACGAGAGCGGGGACGCGTTCGTCGCCGTGGTGGACGGTGTGGTGTGTGTCTGTCCTTGGCGTACCCGGCTGCGCGGCTGGCTGGCGCTGGAGGAGCTGGCGGAGTCGCTGCCGGTGCCGCTGCTCGACGCGGTGCTGCCGCCGGTGGTGCGCGGACAGGCCGCCGCGGACTACGAGCGCTGGCGGGACCGGAATCCGGACGCGCGGCCCTGGATCAGGACGGCGGTCTGGCAGGTGCCGGTGGGCTGGTTCACGCTCTTCTCCGACGACGAGCGGGAGTACGAGGCGGGCGGGCCCGGAGTGCCCGTACTGCGCTACCGGACGCCGATGGTGCAGGCGAGACGGCGGCTGGCCCGCGCGCTGAAGACGCTGCGGGAGACGGTGGACGACGGACCGCTCATCGATGGTCTGGTGGATGTGGGACGGTGGCTGGAAGAGTTCCATCCGCGGTCGCTGGTCGAACTGGACTACGGAGGTCTGGTGCACGCTCTCTCCGGGACGCAGCTCGCCGAGGACCATTCGGCCGCCGATGTGGCGGCCGGGATCGCGGCGTTGCGGCTCGGTGACGGCGAGAGCGCGGGAGCGGCCTACGGCCGGCTGACGGAGCGCTGGCGGGCGGTCAGGGAGCGATTGTTCGCCAACTGACCGTTTCGGGCAGGCGATACCGGAACGGTCGGGCAAGCGGGCATGAACGGGTCCCGAATCGGGCTTGAAGTGCGTTTGAACGACACTTGAATTCGGACCCTGAGGCAGAGGTCTCGATCCGGGCCTATGCCCGCAAGCGTGACGGACCGCACTAACGGGGCTCTTGCGCCCATCGCCCCTCCTCGTGTCAAAATAGGACAAGGAGTCCGGGGAGGGCTCCTTCCGCCCAAGTGTGGGCGGATCACTCAGCATTGCACGCTATACGGGGGGTCCAGTGGCTCCTGATCACTCTGTGACTGATCGTATCTGTGACGTGACTGTCCGCTATGGCATGGTCCATCGGCTTCCGCCGCTGATGAACACCTCAGAGGGCAATTCCATCGGTTTGGCCGACGTGGCTGGACGGATGGTGTAGTTGTAGTGCCGAGGACAAGCCGTTCGTCCTATAACCGACTCGGCCCGCGTCCGCCATTTCGGGCAACGCGGGTCAAGGTGCAGAATTTAGAGGAAAGAACCGAGATGGTTCGGTTCTCCCGAGGAGGCCGCTCATGACCGCTCGCACCCCTGATGCCGAGCCGCTGCTGACCCCGGCTGAGGTTGCCACGATGTTCCGCGTGGACCCGAAGACGGTCACTCGCTGGGCAAAAGCCGGCAAGCTCACGTCCATCCGCACGCTCGGTGGGCATCGCCGGTATCGCGAGGCAGAGGTCCGCGCACTGCTTGCGGGTATTCCGCAGCAGCGCAGCGAGGCCTGACGCCTTTTTTCACGGCTCAGCAAGGCGCAACAAGGCACTACAGAGCCCAGCCGGGCTCACTGACCAGGGCACAGCCGGGTCCCCCATATCCGGTCGTCCCGACCTATAGCTCCATACGACGGGCACCTGCCCCAACAGGTCCCATGCCTACGCAACACGGGTAAGTCGTCGATCGCGCTGGACTCCGCCGGGTCCAGCGCGATCTTTTTTGTGCGCCGGGAGGCTGGTGTTCCGGTCCTGCTCGGCCGCTGTGTGAAGGATGAGGCGGGTGTTTCCGGAGGGATTTCGTAGGTGGTGCAATTGCACATACTAAATTGATGGATTGTAGGAAGGGTGTAAGCGCTGCCCTTGGTCGAAATTGTTCCGTGATGCCCGTCACACCGCATGCCCCTTGTCAATGACGTCTGTCTCACCTGCTGGATCCCACCCGATCGGTGCCGACGGTGTCCCGGGGCCGGTGCGGACCGGCGAGAGGGCGGTCCGGCGGGTGTGCGGCCTGTCGGAGGCCGCCTGGAGGCCGCTCAGGGGCCGTCGGGAGGTCACGGCGGGATCAGGCGGGATCAAGGCGCGGACGGCGTCAGATCGTCGGGTAACTCGTCCTCGAAGAAGCCGTCGGCAAAGCCGTCGTCGGCAGCGGTGGGCTCCATGGCGAGCCGCTGGAGACGGTGGCAGATCGGGCAGTGGCCCGTACGGTGCGGATGGCCTGAGGCGGCGGCCAGATGGGCGCGCAGCAGCGCGCGTGTCTCATGCCTCGCTGTCGATGACATCCCGGACACCACCCCCCGGTGCGGGCCCCGGACTGGGACGAACAAAGGGCCCTGATGCTTAGGTACCCCCGGCGGATGGCGCCGTCAAGACACTCAGGACCGCGCCCCGGCGATTTGGGCACGCCATTACTGGGCCGATACCGGGACGTCGACGGCCCTTGCCATACCCAAGGAACTCGGCCGCGCGAGGCGTCTGCGCGTACGCCGGACGGGGGCACACAAGAGGGCCCGTAACGAGCTGGATACGGGCGCACAAAAAGCCTCGTACCCGATCGGATACGAGCACTCCCCTGCGGCGGCCTCGGATCCGGGCGCACGGAAAGAAGGCCCGTATCCGATCGGATACGGGCCTTTTCACTGCGGTCCTGACGGGATTTGAACCCGCGGCCTCCACCTTGACAGGGTGGCGAGCACTCCAAGCTGCTCCACAGGACCAGGTTTCGCGGCCTTGTTTCCTCGGCTGCGAAACGAGACTCTACAGCAGCTCGGAGGGTGCGGTCGAACTGACTGCTGGCGACGGGACCGTCACGGCGGGCGTCACGGCGCCACCGCGTCGATCGCCTTCATGATGCGCTTGTCCGAGACGGGCTGCGCCGTGCCCAGAGCGTGCGCGAAATAGCTCACCCGCAGCTCCTCGATCATCCAGCGGATGTCCAGGACCTGCTGCGGCACCGGCCGTCCCTTCGGGAGCTGTTCGAGCAGCCAGGCGTACTCGTCCTGCATCTCGTGGACCTTCTCCATCCGCGTCGTGTCGCGCTGGACGGCCGTCGGCATCTGCTGGAGCCTCCGGTCCACCGCCACGAGATAGCGCATCAGGTCCGGCAGCCGGCGCAGCCCGGTGCGGGTGACGAAGCCCGCTGGTACGAGGACCGCGAGCTGGTCCCTGACGTCCTGGACGTTGTTCACCAGCGTCAGACTGTTCGTGGCCTTCAGCCGGCGCTCACACGCCTGCCAGGCGGCAAGGATCTGCTGGACCTGGCCGATGGTCCGTACGGTCATGTCGACAAGGTCGGCGCGGACCTTGTCGTACAGCTTCCGGAACGATTCCTCGTCCCACGCGGGACCTCCGTGGTCCGCGATCAGCCGGTCCGCCGAGGCCATCGCGCAGTCGTCGAACAGCGCCTGGACCGAGCCGTGCGGATTGCGGGAGAGCGCCAGCTTCTGCTGGTTGGAGAGCTTGTCCGAGGCGAACTTCGCCGGATTCACCGGGATGTTCAGCAGGATCAGCCGCCGCGTTCCCGCCCACATCGCCTGCTGCTGCTCCGCCTCCGTGTCGAAGAGGCGTACGGCCACGGTCGCGCCCTGGTCGACCAGGGCCGGATACGCCTTGACCGGCTGGCCGGCCCGTCGCGTCTCGAAGACCCGGGAGAGGCTGCCGATCGTCCAGTCCGTCAGTCCCGTACGTTCGATCGACGCGCCGCCCGAGCGCTCCGCGGTGGCCGCGGCGGCCTGGGAGAGGGCCTGGCGGGCCTTGGGCCGCAGACTCAGCTTCAGCGCCTCCAGATCCTTGTCCTCGGCGATCTTGCGGCGCCGCTCGTCGGTGATCCTGAATGTGATCTTCAGATGGTCGGGCACCCGTGACAGATCGAAGTCGTCGCCCGTGACCGGTACGCCCACCATCCGCTGGAGCTCGCGCGCGAGCGTGACCGGCAGTGGCTCCTGGAGCGGCACCGCGCGCTCCAGGAACGCCTTCGCGTAGTTCGGCGCGGGCACGTAATGGCGGCGGATCGGCTTGGGCAGGGAGCGGATCAGCTCCATGACCACGTCCTCGCGCAGCCCGGGGATCTGCCAGTCGAAACCTTCGGAGGTGACCTGGTTGAGCACCTGGAGCGGTACGTGGACGGTCACGCCGTCCGCGTCCGCGCCCGGCTCGAACTGGTACGTCACACGGAACTTGAGCGGGCCCTGCCACCAGGAGTCCGGATAGTCGTCCTTGGTGACCGAGCCGGCCTTCTCGTTGATGAGCATCGACCGCTCGAAATCGAGCAGTTCCGGCTCCTCGCGGCGCTTTGTCTTCCACCAGGAGTCGAAGTGCGCGCCGGAGACCACATCGTCCGGCACGCGCCGGTCGTAGAAGTCGTAGAGCGTCTCGTCGTCCACGAGGATGTCGCGGCGCCGTGCGCGGTGCTCCAGCTCCTCGACCTCGCCGAGCAATTTGCGATTGTCATGGAAGAACTGGTGATGCGTACGCCAGTCGCCCTCGACCAGCGCGTTGCGGATGAAGAGCTCCCGGGAGATCTCGGGATCGATACGGCCGAAATTCACCTTGCGCTGGGCGACGATCGGCACGCCGTACAGCGTCACCTTCTCGTACGCCATCACGGCCGCCGCGTCCTTCTCCCAGTGCGGCTCGCTGTAGGTGCGCTTGAGCAAATGGCCGGCGAGAGGCTCGATCCACTCGGGCTCGATCTTCGCGTTGACGCGCGCCCAGAGCCGGGAGGTCTCCACCAGCTCGGCGGACATGATGAAGCGCGGCGGCTTCCTGAAGAGCGACGAGCCGGGGAACACCGCGAACTTGGCACCGCGCGCGCCCAGATACTCGTTCTTGCCGGTGCTCTTGCCGGCGTTCTTTGCGGCCTCCGCGCCGGCTTCCTTCACATCCTTCATACCGATGTGCGACAGCAGGCCGGCGAGGAGGGAGACATGGACGGACTGGTCGGCCGCGTCCTCCTCGTTGAGATGGATGCCCATCTGCCGGGCGACCGTACGGAGCTGGGAGTAGATGTCCTGCCACTCCCGGATCCGTAGGAAGTTCAGATACTCCGACTTGCACATACGGCGGAAGGCGGAGGAGGACAGCACCTTCTGCTGCTCCCTGATGTACCGCCAGAGATTGAGGAAGGCGAGGAAGTCCGACGTCTCGTCCTTGAAGCGGGCGTGCTGCTGATCGGCCTGCGTCTGCTTCTCGGCCGGGCGCTCGCGCGGATCCTGGATGGAGAGCGCGGCGGCGATCACCATGACTTCCCGTACACAGCCGTTGCGGTCGGCCTCGATGACCATTCGGGCCAGGCGCGGGTCGACCGGGAGCTGGGAGAGCTTGCGGCCCAGCGGTGTGAGCTTCTTCTTCGGATCCTTCTGCGCGGCCTGCGACGGATCGAACGCGCCGAGCTCCTGGAGAAGCTGCACACCGTCGCGGATATTGCGGTGGTCCGGCGGATCGATGAAAGGGAACCTCTCGATGTCACCGAGGCCGGCCGCGGTCATCTGGAGGATGACGGAGGCCAGATTCGTACGGAGGATCTCGGCGTCGGTGAATTCCGGGCGGGACTCGAAGTCGTCCTCGGAGTAGAGCCGGATACAGATGCCGTCGGACGTACGGCCGCAGCGGCCCTTGCGCTGATTGGCGCTGGCCTGCGAGATGCGCTCGATGGGCAGGCGCTGGACCTTGGTGCGGTGGCTGTAGCGGGAGATACGGGCGGTGCCCGGATCGATCACGTACTTGATGCCGGGAACGGTCAGCGAGGTCTCGGCCACATTCGTCGCGAGAACGATCCTGCGTGTCACGTTCCCGGAGGGCCGCTGGAACACGCGGTGCTGCTCGGCGTGCGAGAGCCGGGCGTAGAGAGGGAGGACCTCGGTGCCGCGCAGCTTGCGTTTCTCCAGGGCGTCCGCGGTGTCGCGGATTTCACGCTCGCCGGAGAGGAAGACGAGGATGTCGCCGGGGCCCTCCGAATGGAGTTCGTCCACGGCCTCGGAGATCGCGGTGATCTGGTCGCGGTCGCCGTCCTCGCCGTCCTCCTCCAGAAGAGGGCGGTAGCGGACCTCGACCGGATAGGTGCGGCCGGAGACCTCCACGATGGGAGCGTCGCCGAAGTGGCGGGAGAAGCGCTCAGGATCGATGGTCGCCGAGGTGATGACGACCTTGAGATCCGGGCGGCGCGGGAGGAGCTGGGCGAGATAGCCCAGCAGGAAGTCGATGTTGAGGCTGCGCTCATGGGCCTCGTCGATGATGATCGTGTCGTACGCGCGCAGCTCGCGGTCCGTCTGGATCTCGGCGAGCAGGATGCCGTCGGTCATCAGCTTGACGAAGGTCGCGTCCTGGTCGACCTGGTCGGTGAAGCGGACCTTCCAGCCGACGGCCTCGCCCAGAGGCGTGCTCAACTCGTCCGCGACCCGCTCGGCGACGGTACGGGCGGCGAGCCTGCGTGGCTGGGTGTGCCCGATCATGCCGCGGACGCCGCGGCCCAGCTCCAGACAGATCTTGGGGATCTGGGTCGTCTTGCCCGACCCGGTCTCGCCCGCGACGATCACGACCTGGTGGTCGCGTATCGCCTCCAGGATCGTGTCCTTCTTCTGGCTGACGGGGAGCTGCTCGGGATACGTGACGGCGGGCACGCGCGCGCCGCGCAGCCGCATCCGCTCGCCGGCCTTCCCGGCCTCACCGGCGATCTCGTCCAGCACGGCCTGCCGTGCCTCGGGTTTACGGATGCGCCGGGCGCCCTCGAGACGGCGGCCGAGCCGCTGCGCGTCGCGCAGCGAGACATCGGCCAGCAGGGTCTGGAGATCGGCGAAGGAAGTAGACATACCGAGCCAAGGATCTCACCCGCGGCTCGGGGGTGGCGAACCCATTTCGGGCGGGGCGGGTGGAGGTGTGGGTGGTGGGTGGCCGAGGGCGGTCCGAGGCGGTCCGAGGCGTCCGGAGTGGCCCGGGGCGGTCCGAGGCGGTCCGAGGCGTCTGGAGTGGCCCGGGGCGGTTCGGAGCGGTTCGAGTGGGGAATTCGGGGCGGCCGGGGGATGGGTGGGCGTGGCCTGGCGAGTTGTACGGCGAGGTCGTACGGCGGGGTCGTTCGGCGACGGGGCTTGGTGGTGGCCGGGCCGTTCCGTCCGTCACACGGGAGCGTGGACCGCCGCCGCTCGCTGGGCGTTCACCGGTCGTCCTCTCCGCGCAGCGGGTATAGGGAGGGACTTAGGTCCTGTCCGGTCCATTCTTTTCGTTCCCTTTGTCGCGGAGGTTGCTCGCCCATGTCTGCCACACCGTCCGCCGGCCCGTCTTCGTCCACGAGCCAGTCGTCGTCCGCGTCGCCGCCTCAGTCGGCTGCGCCGCCGCCGTCCTCGTCGCCCCCGACGTCCTCGCCCGTGTCCGGCCCGTCGCCTTCCTCGTCGTCCTCGCCGTGCTCCGCGTCTGCGTCGCCTGCCGTGGCGTTGTCTCCTTCGTCGCTGCCTTCGGCCCCGGCCGCTTCTCCGCCTGCTTCTCCGCTTCCGTCGGCTGAGCCCGTGCTGCCCGTGCCCCCTGTGTCGTCTCCGTCTCCGTCTACGTCTGTGGCTCCGCCCGTGCCGCCGCTTCCGTCGGCCGAGTCACTGACGTCTTTGTTGTCTTCTCCGCCTGCGTCGGCTCCGTCCCTGCCGGTGGCCCCGCCCTCGGAGTCGCCGTCTCCGTCGGCTGCGCCACCGTTGCTGCCGTCGGCTCCCACATCAGACTCCCCGTCTGCTCCGACAGCGCCGCTGACGCCTCCGCCGTCCCCAGAGGCTTCGCCGCCCGTTTCTCCGTCGCCTCCGGTGGAGCCGCCCGCGGCCCCGCCGCCTTCGCCGTCGCTGTCCGCTTCTCCGGGGTCCACGCTCCCGGCGTCTCCACCGGTCTCTCCTCCGGTGCCGTCGGCGCCGCCGTCATCGGTTCCTGTTCCGGTTCCGTCTCCGTCGGTTCCGTCGTCACCGCCCCTGCCGGTTCCGTCGCCTTCTCAGCCGTCTCCGTCGCCTGCGTCGCCGCCGTCCGCGCCGGACTCGTCTGCGCCGCCCTCCTCTCCGGCGGCTCTTCCGCCGTCGTCTCCTCCACCCGCAGCGTCTCCACCGGACTCTCCACCGGCCTCTCCGGAGCCGTCGCCGCTTACGGCCCGTCCCTCCCGGCAGGCCATCGTCGTCGGCGCGGGCATCGTGGCCGCCGCCGTGCTGCTCGGCGTCGTCTCGTACACCTCCACCCGCCCGGACTCGCCCTCCCGCGCGCCGTCCGGGGACCGGGTGATCGCCGAGATCCCCGCCCAGCCGCAGCCCCGCGTCTATCCCGAGCTGATGAAGTTCGCCCGGCGCGGCGTGGGCGATCCGCTCGCCGTAGGCCGTGCGGATGCGCCGGTGGTCATGGTCGAGTACGCGGACTTCAAGTGCGGCTACTGCGGGAAGTTCGCCCGCGACAGCGAGCCCGCGCTGATCAAGAAGTACGTCGACGACGGCACTCTCCGTATCGAATGGCGCAACTTCCCGATCTTCGGCAACCAGTCCGAGGCCGCGGCCCGTGCCGCCTGGGCCGCCGGCCGGCAGGGCCGCTTCTGGCAGTTCCACACCGCCGCGTACGCCCAGGGATCGAAGGAGAAGGGCTTCGCCGTCGACCGGCTCGACCAGCTCGCCCGCGAGGCCGGAGTGAAAGACATCAACCGGTTCAGGGACGACCGCGAGAGCGACGCTGCCGAGGCGTCCGTACGGAAGGACCTGGCGGAGGCGTACGGGCTCGGCGCCACCTCCACCCCGTCCTTCCTCGTCAACGGCCGTCCCATCGCGGGCGCCCAGCCGCTGGAGACCTTCACCCGGGCCATCGAGGCGGCGAAGAAGGATCCTCCGCCCAAGCTCACGCCTCAGAAGGAGACAGCCCCGAAAGGCACGACTCCGAAGGACACGGCCCCGAAGGATCTCCCGAAAGACCTCCCCAAGGACCTCCCGACGAAGAACGGCCCGACGACGAAGGACGCCGCTCCGATGGGCCTCCCGGCGAAGGACACCACGAAGAGTGACAGCAAGGGCAGCAAGGGCGGCAAGGACGATCGGTGACGACCGACATCGGCTACCCGGTCGCGCTGCTCGGCGGTCTGCTGGCGCTGCTCAGCCCGTGCAGCGCCCTGCTGCTGCCCGCGTTCTTCGCGTACTCCATCGACTCGGCGGGCCGCCTTCTCGCCCGCACCGGCATCTTCTATCTGGGCCTGGCCACCACCCTCGTCCCGCTGGGCGCCGCCGGTTCCTTCGCGGGACGGCTCTTCTACGGCCATCGCGATCTGCTGGTCGCCCTCGGCGGCTGGCTGATCATCGCGCTCGGGCTCGCCCAGATCCTCGGCCTGGGCTTCGCCTCGCGCCGTATGGCCGAGCTGTCGGGGCGGATCCGGCCCACGACCGCGCTGTCCGTGTACGCACTCGGCCTGGTCTACGGGCTCGCCGGCTTCTGCGCGGGGCCGATCCTCGGCAGTGTGCTGACGGTGGCGGCGCTGAGCGGTACGCCGGTCTACGGGAGCGTGCTGCTCGCGGTGTACGCGCTCGGCATGGCCGTACCGCTGTTCCTGCTGGCCCTGCTCTGGGAGCGGTACGGTCTCGGCCGCCGGACCTGGCTGCGCGGCCGTACCTTCCGGGCCGGCCGCTTCGAACTGCACACGACCTCGCTGCTCTCCGGGCTCTTCTTCATCGTGCTGGGGACGGTCTTCCTCGTCTTCGACGGGACGACCGCGCTGCCGGGGCTGCTCTCGGTCGACGCGTCCTTCGAGGTCGAACGCCGGGCGCGCGATATCGCCGCGGCCGTGCCGGACTGGGCGCTGCTGACCGCCGTGGCGCTGGTCGCGGTCGTGGTCACGGTGGCGCGTCGGCCGCGCGGACGAGATACGAGGGAGCCGGACCGTACCCGTACTCGTACCGAAGAGGCCGGAACGGGCGGCACGTGACGTACGGGCGGCACGTGACGTGGGAGAAGCGGCGCATGAGAGGTGTGTACGGATGAGAGGCGTGTACGGACGCGTACGGGAAAGCCCCGCCGAGGATCTCGGCGGGGCTCGTGCCCTTGCGAGCGGTGGTGGCTGGGGCCGGGATCGAACCGGCGACCTATCGCTTTTCAGGCGATCGCTCGTACCAACTGAGCTACCCAGCCACGCAACCTGACGGTTGCAGCGGTCCTGACGGGATTTGAACCCGCGGCCTCCACCTTGACAGGGTGGCGAGCACTCCAAGCTGCTCCACAGGACCATGCGATGTGCGAGCACCAGTCTCGCACACGGTAGCGCGTGCCCCCAAAGCAATTCGCGCCCTGACCGTCCGGACTGGTGATTCCCGGTGACCGGCTGGACACGTACCGCTTGGCTGATGTCGCTGAATCAGCGTAGCAGACCCAAGGTCATGCCCCGCACGCGTGACCTGCGACCTCGTCGCCGAGGCCGGGTCGGGCCGGGGCGGTCCGGTCCCTGCGGGGCATGGGTCAGACGGGTGGTTGGTCAGATGGGCTGCGGGTGACCGAAGAGAAGGTCGTAGCCCGGTGGGAGCTGGAGCAGGATGCGCTGGGTGAGGTCTTCACCGGCAGCGTCGGCGGTCACGCTGAGCACCGCGCTGACGTCCCATGCCGCGGTCCGTTCGGTCGAACCTTCGATCCAGGCCGCCGTGGCCCGTATGAACCGCTCGGCAGGGAGCGGCTCGGCGGTCTGCAGCGGATTGAGCAGGATCAGGGCGAAGGTCTCCGGAAGCCGGGCCGCCAGCTCGGACCGTACCTCGCCGACCAGATGCGCGCCCAGCAGCGCGAGGACCACGCGGCTCGCCCGTTCGGCTTCCTGCCGGGTCTTGTACTCGCCGCGCTCTTGGACGCGTGCCAGGAACGCTTCGCCAAGCATGACCACTTCGGCCGCCCTCTTTCATCGCGTGGTTCTTCGCGCGGACCCTTTCTTCTTCTTCGCGCTTCGCGCGGCTCAGCCGTGGATCTCCTTGCGGGAGGATTCGCCGCCGATGACGACCTTGCGAGGCTTGGCGCGCTCGGCGATCGGGATACGGAGCGTCAGCACGCCCGCTTCGTAGTCGGCCTTGATGTGCTCCGTGTCCAGGGTGTCGGCCAGCACGATCTGGCGGGAGAAGACGCCCAGGGGCCGCTCGGACAGCTCCATCTGCACATCGTCGGCCTTTGCCGCCGGCCGGCGCTCGGCCTTGACCGTCAGCATGTTCCGCGCGACGTCGACGTCGATCGCCTCCGGCGTCACACCGGGCAGATCGAACACCACCACGTACTCCTCGCCGTCGCGATAGGCGTCCATCGGCATCGCGGTCGGCCGCGTCCAGGTGCCGTGTCCCAGAAGCTGCTGGGTGAGCCGGTCGAGATCGCGGAAGGGATCAGTGCGCATCAACATCGTGGAACACCTCCAGAAGGTCTGGGCAGTAACTGCCAATGCGCTTCACCTGTATCCCGTTGTAACATGTCATCCAATGGATGACAAGCAGGGTGTCGTCGAAATGATGACAGCAGTGATGGCGTCAGCGATGACGCTTCCGGAAGGAGACCGCCGTGGCCTCAACCGACCGGCCCACAACGCCGTCTGACGCCTCGTCGCCCAACGGTGACGGGAGGCAGAGTCCGGCTTCGTTCCTCGCCGCCGCGGCGGCCCTGGAAGTCATCCACGAAGCCGTACGGGCCGCCCACAGCGGCGATGCCGACGAGCCGGCCGACTATCGCTCGGGCCCGGAACAGGCCCTGGCCTCCCTGCTCCTGCTGCGCCAGGTCCGTGAGCATCTCGCCGGTTGGGAGACGGGTCTGATCGAAACGGCACGCCAGGCGGGCGCGAGCTGGGCCGACCTCGCCCAGCCTCTCGGCGTCGCCAGCCGCCAGGCCGCCGAGCGCCGCTATCTGCGCCAGCGCCCTGGGCCTGCTGGAACGACCGGCGAACAGCGCGTGCAGGCGATCCGCGAGCGCCGCGCGGCCGACCGTGTCCTCACCGCCTGGGCTCGCCGCAACGCCGCCGATCTGCGCCGTCTCGCCGTTGAGATCACCGCCCTGACCGACCTTCCAGCGACCTCCCGTATCACCGTCGGCTACCTCGACGCGGCACTCGCCGACGACGATCCCACCACCCTCATCGCACCTCTGACCGCCGCCCGTCCCCATCTGAGCCCGGCCCACGCCGACCTCGCCGCCCGTATCGACGCCCTCACCGACGGCGCGCAGGTGTCGTCCTCCTACGGAGGCGAAGGCGAAAGCTAGACGTGGAGCAGGCCCGTGGGGTGGTGTTACGTGGGCGGTGTTAAGCCGGGCGCTGGTTGCACGTCCCCGTCATCCGGTCGTTCAGGGCGCTGCCCCAGGCACGCAGTCTGCGGGTGAGGAGATGGGCCGGCGGCCTTACGGACGCGCCTTCGCGCAGCCCGCGCGTGCCGCCCGAACCCGAAGTGCCGGTGGCGGTGCCGGCGGCAGCAGCGTCCGATGCGGGCTTGGCGTCGGGCAGTCCGCGGGCGGCCAGTGTGGTCATACGCGTGGTGAGCGCCGGGGCGAGACCATGGGCAAGGCTCGCCGCGCGGGCGGCCGGTGTGAGCACGATCCGGATACGCCGTCGCTGCACGCCCGTGACGATCAGATCGGCCGCGCGCCGGGCGCCCATCGACACCACCGGCGCGCCCGCGATGGCGGAGAACCACGCGAACTCTCCCACCTGGTCGCCGCCGAAGGTGGCGTGCAGATGGGAACCCGTACGCATCAGCCCGGGATGTACGGCGGTGACACTCACGCCGTCGCGGGCCGCTTCGGCGTGCAGCCCTTCGGCCAGCGCTCCGACCGCCGCTTTCGCACAGGAGTACGGGAGCATGTGCGGCACCGCGAGCAGACCGCCGACCGAACCGATCAGGGCCAGCCTGCCGCCCGCCGGGCTGCGGCGCAGATACGGCAGCGCCTCCAGCGAGGTGTGCAGCGCGCCCATGAAGATGCTGTCCAGCGCGCCCTCGAACTCCTCGGCGCCGATCGCGTCGACGGGCGCGACCTGGATGATGCCCGCGTTGGCGATGACGATGTCGATACCGCCGCAGGCCAGGGCGGTGTCGCGCATCAGCCTCCGTACCGCCTCCCTGTCCCGTACGTCGCACACGGCGGTACGTATCCGCACACCGGGCGGCCGGCGCACCAGGGCCTCGGCCCGCGCCAGTTCTCGTTCGTCCCGGGCCACGATGGTGACATCGCAGTGCCGGACGGCGAGCTGTTCGGCGAGCAGGAGTCCCAGACCTCGTGAACCACCGGTGACCACGGCCGACAGGCCCGCGATGGAGGGACGGCTGAGCGGCGGGCGCCCGAGAGGCGGGCGCTTGAGCAGGGACGGCATCGTGGGTGCCTCCATCCGCGAGAGGAGCGGCGCGGCGTACCCACAACATCGTCGCGCCGATCGCCTCGCCCCGCATCCGCGACCGGAACGTCAGGACGGAGGGAGAAGCCCGTATTCGGGCGGAAGGAAAGCAGAAGGAAAACGAAGAGACGATACCGTCCGCGTCCCGGCTGCCTCATGCCGAGACAACCGAAACGTGGGGTGTTCGTACGTGCCCCCAACGGGATTCGAACCCGTGCTACCGCCTTGAAAGGGCGGCGTCCTGGGCCACTAGACGATGAGGGCTAAGGGCCCGCCTGGGCGCTTTGCAGCGCGTCGGGGACGGGAGAAGCATATGGGATGGCAGGAGCTATCGCCAAAACGGTTTACGGGGCAGGCGCGGGGGCCGGTGCGGGTGCGCCTGCCGGAATTCCTGAAGGTGAGCGTGAGGGTGAGGCGGTACGGGTGCCCGGAGGCGGTCCCGTAAGCCTGGTGCTCCTCGTCGGACTCGGGCTTCCCGAAGGGCCGCCCGACGGGCTCGGGCTCTCCGACGGGCCGGTGGTTCCCGGGGTATCCGATGACGGGCTCGGACTGCCCGACTGGCTTGCTCCCGGTGATGGGCTCGCGCCCGGTGTGCCCGCCTCCTTAGGAAGATGGCGGCTGACCTCCGCCGTCGTCAGTCCGAGACCGCCGAGAGTGATTTCGTCCCACGCCTGGAGCCGCTTGGTCGTCCGGTCCAGATAGAGCACGGAGGTGCGTACCTTCTCCGGCTCGTCGTTCTGTACGGCGCGCAGCCCGCCGCCGCCCGTCGATCCCTCGATCTTCAGCCGGGTGCCGTGCGCCATCACCTCGGTCTCGCGGTGGTGGACATGGCCGGACAGCACGAGCGGGACGAGCCCGTCGGTCTCCCGCGCCGCCATCGGGTTGTGGGTGACCGCGATATGTGCGGGCCTGCCGGCCGCCGTGTGGTCGCGCAGGGCCGAGGCGAACTGGATGCCGGCCATGCGCTCCGCCGGGTCGCCTCCCGCCTCCGTGGAACGGTCCGGCGTGAACTGCGGATCGCCCATGCCCGCCACCCGGAGCCCGGCGACGGTCACCGCCCGGCCCTTGTCCAGGACACGGACGTTCTTCATGCGCCGGAGGTACTTCTGGGTGATCTCCGAGTCATGGTTCCCGCGTACCCAGACATAAGGGACGCCGAGATCGGCGATCGGATCGAGGAAGGTGTTCTCGGCGGAGGCGCCGTGGTCCATGGTGTCACCGGAGTCGATGATCACATCGATCCCGTACTGCTCCACGAGCGAGCCGATGATGTGCCAGGACGCCGGATTGAGATGGATGTCGGAGACATGCAGCACCCGCAAGGTCGCCGGATCCGGCTGGTAGGTGGGCAGCGTCGAGGTCGCGTCGTACAGCTTGGTCACATTGGTGACCAGCCGCGCCAACTCCTTCTGATAGACGTCGAAATCGGTCACGATCGAGCGGGCGCTGCCGACGACCTGAGGAGCGGAGGAGAGCAGTCCGGAGAACTTGGGCTCCAGCACCGACTTGGGGTTCCAGGTGGCGTACGCGCCGACGCCGGAGGCGGCCAGCAGCGCGAGCGCGAGCCCGCCGGCGGCGAGTGCGCGGCGCGGACGGCGGTAGACGGCGAGCCCGAGGGCGGTCGCGCCGGAGACGACGGCGGCACAGGAGCGTACGGCCAGCTCCGTGGTGCCGTCCGCGACATCGTGGGTGACCTCGTCCTGGAGTCCTGAGAGTCGTTCGGGATGCTCGACGAGCGCGGTGGAGCGTACGGGATCGAGCTGGTCCACATCCACGTCGAGACGGATGGGCGCCGTGTGCGTCTTCATCTCCAGCGCGCCGAGCGGCGAGACATTGATCTTGGTGCCGCCGGTGAGGGACGGCCGCAGCGTCATCCGCGTGTCCATCGGGCCGACGGGCGTCCGTACGCTGCCGACGACCAGCAGCCCGAGCCACGCGCCCAGCACCACGACGGTGATCAGACCGAGGGCGCGGGCATACGGGTGCGGTGAGTGGACCAGCGCGCTGGTGGGCCCTTCCCGGCGGGAGTGGAGATGGCCCAGGATGCGGGTACGTGTGGCACGGAACGGGAAACGCAGTACATCACGGGCCATTGGGCCCGTATGCCCGAAGTGACGGGTGACCATGCCTGCGCTACGCCATCGTGCGTAGTCCTTTGGTCCTTGTGGGGCTCTTGAGGTTCTTGGTGCCTTGAGGTTCTTGGTGCTTGTGGTCGCTGGGGTGATGGCGGCGCGCGTGGTGCTCCTGTTGTGTGCAGGAGGCCTGTACGCGCTCGGCGTCGGCTGTGCTCGGCCCGAGCCGCGCTCAGCCCCAGCCGCGCTCAGCCCCAGCCCAGTTCGTGCAGCCGCTCGTCGTCGATGCCGAAGTGATGGGCGATCTCATGGACGACGGTCACGGAGACTTCGTGGACCACGTCCTCCGGGCTCTCGCAGTAGCGCAGGGTCGGGCCCATATAGATCGAGATGCGGTCGGGCAGGACTCCCGCGTACCACTCGCCCCGGTCCGTGAGCGGTGTCCCTTCGTACAGCCCCAGCAGTTCGGGGTCGGACGGATCGGGCTCGTCCTCGACGAAGACGGCCACGTTGTCCATGACCCGTGTCAGCTCCGGGGGGATCTGATCGAGGGCCTGGCCGACCAGTTCTTCGAACGTCTCGCGCGTCATCTCCAGCACATGGTCATTGTCCGTGATGACCGGCCGTTCCGGTGGGGCGTGTGCAGAGAGGAAGTGGAACGTTTCTGTGTCCACTTTCGAGTGATGCGACGCCTATCCGCCGAAACGCCTGGGCAGCTTCCGGAAGGTCAAATCACCTGTAACGCCCGGAGAAAGAGCCGGGGAAAGAAGGGTCTTCTCCCATGCGTCCTCCCATGCGTCCTTCCACGCGCCTTCGTACCACCCTGGTCGCCGCCGCGGGCGTGCTCGCGCTGCTCGCCGCCGTACCCGGCTCGGCGGCCGCCGCCCAGGGCGAGTTCCGCTATGTGTTCACCGGTATGAACGGCGGCCCGACGACCGGCATGCTGGTGAATCCGGGGAGCCGGGAGTGCGTCACGCTGCCGGAGGTGGCCGGGGAGTACGTACCGCCGGCGCACTCGCCCCGTAACCGCACTTCCTCCACCGCCACGGTCTTCACGGGCCCTGACTGTGACGGGGATTACTACACCCTGCGGCCGGGCGGATCGGCGAGCAGCCGCCTCCTGCTCCGTTCCGTCGTCTTCTCCTGAGGCCGCTCCGGTCACCTGCTGGATCTGTTGGACCTGCTGGGTCTGCTGGGTCTGCTGGATCTGAGTGGGAGGACTCTGGGCGAGAGGACATGGACCGGCGCGAACGCGTCACACACCCGGCCTGAACGCGCTCCGGGCGTGTCCCCGGCGGGGAAAAGGAAGTTGGGCAGGGAAACCTCCGCCGTCGGCGGAGGAGCCCATTCCTGTGCCCCGGAGGTGCCGCCCGTGCGCCAGTTGTCCGCCATGTCCGCCCCAGGCCGTTTCGCCGTCTGGATCGTCACCTCACTGGCGGTCGCGGCGTCCGCGGGCTGTATGAGCGTCGGTGAGGACGAGGGAAAGCCCGCGCCGTCGCGTTCCGCGGACCGCCAGGGTTCTGCGGCCGAGCCCGACGGTGGTACGGGCTCGGGCCCCGGGGCGCCGCACGCCTGGCAGGGACGTACGGACGAGGGCGGCGCGGAGGGCGTCGGCGGCGGGAAGGGCGGCAGGGACAAGGGCGCGTCGCCGAGCCCCAGCTCCGCCGACACTCCCTCGCCCAAGCCCTCGAAGGGCGAGCGACCGCAGCCCGGGAAGAAGCCGACTCCGCCCGGGAGCGAGTCCGTACCGTCCAAGGAGCCCACGCGCCCGGCGCCCTCCCTCAGCCAGCCGCCGGCACAGAGCCCCGACCCGGCACCGGAGCCCGAGCCGGAGCCGACGAAGCCACAGGAGTCGCCGTCCGCGTCACCGGCGGCGGACATGCGTACGAGCTTGACATCGGCCGGGGAGATGTCCGGGCCGGGAGGAGGGACAGCCATGGGCGCCGGGCTCGGGCCTGGATCCGGGAAGACGTCCGGGAGTGGGAAGACGTCGGGGAAGGGGAACGGAAACGGGAAGGGGATGCGGACGGAGTCGATGGCATCGCCGCAGATGGGACCGGTGTGACCGAGGTCGCCGCGGTGGCGGTTTGCCTTGGAGGGGGGTGGGTGCGTATGGTAGTAGATCGTTTGATCATTGCCTGGCGCCGACACAGAAGAGCGCCACGTGGCGCGTACTCTCCCTTGCCGTGGCTGACCGCATTGAGGCGGTCGATTTGCGAATCACGGAGTTTGGGCGCGTGCCGAGACTCCGGAAGGTTTCGCATTTCGCATGTCCATTTCCAGTACTGACCACACCGTCATGCCCGAGCACGAGTCCACCGAGCCGGTGGAGACCGTCGAGGGTCCGGAGGCCGCAGTGGCCGCCGACACGACCAAGTCCGCCGAGTCCGTGGGGATTGACGAGGCCTCAGTGGCGTCCTCGGCGTCCGAGACGTCTGGCACGTCCGAGGTCGCTGAGATCTCTGACACCTCTGGTGCGTCCGGTACGTCTGAGGTGTCCGGCGCGATCGAGTCCTTCGATGCGGCCGAGTCCTCCGACGCCGACGCCGACTCTTCCTTCTCCGACGCCTCGGACTCCTCCGACGCCTCGGACTCCGACGAGGCCCCGGGCCTGACGTTCGGTGACCTGGGCCTGCCCGAGGGCATCGTCCGTAAGCTCACCCAGAACGGTGTCATCGCTCCCTTCCCGATCCAGGCCGCGACCATTCCGGACGCCCTGGACGGCAAGGACATCCTGGGCCGTGGCCGTACCGGTTCCGGCAAGACTCTCTCCTTCGGTCTGCCGCTGCTGGCCACGCTGGCCGGCGGCCACACCGAGAAGAAGAAGCCGCGCGGCATCATCCTCACTCCGACGCGCGAGCTGGCGATGCAGGTCGCGGACGCGCTCCAGCCGTACGGCGATGTGCTCGGCCTGAAGATGAAGGTCGTCTGCGGCGGTACGTCGATGGGCAACCAGATCTACGCCCTGGAGCGCGGTGTCGACATCCTCGTCGCCACTCCGGGCCGGCTGCGCGACATCATCAACCGCGGTGCCTGCTCGCTGGAGAAGGTCCAGATCGCGATCCTCGACGAGGCCGACCAGATGTCCGACCTGGGCTTCCTGCCCGAGGTCACCGAGCTGCTCGACCTGGTGCCGGCGGGCGGCCAGCGGATGCTCTTCTCCGCCACCATGGAGAACGAGATCAGCACGCTGGTCAAGCGCTATCTGACCAGCCCGGTCAGCCACGAGGTCGACAGCGCCCAGGGCAATGTCACGACCATGACGCACCACGTGCTCGTGGTGAAGCCGAAGGACAAGGCCCCGGTGACCGCGGCGATCGCCGCGCGCAAGGGCCGCACGATCATCTTCGTACGGACGCAGCTCGGCGCCGACCGGATCGCGGAGCAGCTGCGCGAGTCGGGCGTGAAGGCGGACGCGCTGCACGGCGGTATGACGCAGGGCGCCCGTACCCGCACGCTGTCGGACTTCAAGGACGGTTACGTCAACGCGCTGGTCGCCACCGACGTCGCCGCCCGCGGTATCCATGTGGACGGCATCGACCTCGTACTGAACGTGGACCCGGCCGGGGACCACAAGGACTATCTGCACCGCTCGGGCCGTACGGCGCGGGCCGGCAAGTCCGGTGTCGTCGTCTCGCTGGCGCTGCCGCACCAGCGGCGCCAGATCTTCCGGCTGATGGAGGACGCGGGCGTGGACGCCTCGCGCCACATGGTCGGCGGAGCGGGCGCGTTCGACCCGGAGGTCGCCGAGATCACCGGAGCGCGTTCGCTCACGGAGGTCCAGGCGGACTCGGCGAACAACGCGGCCAAGCAGGCCGAGCGCGAGGTCTCCGAACTGACCAAGCAGCTCGAACGTCTTCAGCGCCGTGCCGCCGAACTGCGCGACGAGGCCGACCGGCTGGTCGCCCGCGCGGCGCGTGAGCGGGGCGAGGACCCGGAGGCGGCGGTGGCCGAGGTGGCCGCCGAGGCCGAGCGTGCGGTGGAGGAAGCGGCGGCTGCGGCTGCCGCCGTACCGGCGCAGCGCGAGGAGCGCAGGGACAGCCGCGACGACCGGGGGAACTTCGGGCGTCGCGACGACCGTGGCGAGCGCAGCGGCCGAGGCGGCGCGCGGGGCTACACGCCGCGCGACGACCGTGGCGGTGAGCGCGGTGGCGACCGTGGTGACCGCGCCGGCTTCCAGCGTCGTGACGACCGTGGCGGCGACCGGGGTGGTGACCGCGGCGGTGATCGCGGTGGGTTCCAGCGTCGCGACGACCGCCGGGACGACCGCGGCGGTGACCGTGGCGGCTTCCGCCGCGACGACCGCAGGGAGAACGACCGTGGCGGCTTCCAGCGCCGTGACGACCGGAGTGCCGACCGCGGTGGCGACCGTGGCGGCGACCGTGGTGGGTTCCAGCGCCGCGACGACCGCCCGGCGGGCGGCGGCTTCAACCGTGACCGTGGCGAGCGTCGTGACGACCGTGGCGGCGAGCGCCGGGACGACCGTGGTGGCCGCTCCTTCGAGCGCCGCGACCACCGCGCTCCCAGCGACCGTCCGTTCAACCGTGACCGCCGCGACGACCGCCCGGCGGGCGGCGGCTTCCGCGCCGGCGCCCACGACCGCCCGGCCGTCCGCCGCGACGACCACCGCGGCGGCTCCACCGGCACCGGCACCGGCTCCTTCGGCCGCCGCGACGACAAGCCGCGCTGGAAGCGCAACGGCTGACCATCACCCGATCTGACGCCCCACCAGGGCCCGTGCCCCACCCCCAAGGTGGATCACGGGCCCTGCCCCGTCCCACCCCCCTTCCGCCCCCTTCCCGCCACCCCACCGCCGCGCGACATCCCCACGACCCGATACCCGATCGGCGCACCGCCCCCGGCGGGCTATGCTCGTATGTGTTGTGCCGAGGGCCGTTAGCTCAATTGGCAGAGCAGCGGACTTTTAATCCGTTGGTTGTGGGTTCGAGTCCCACACGGCCTACCACAAGCAGGGCGGGCTTACGCCCCTGACCTGCTACGAAGCGCCCCGCCCGGTCCCGATGGGCAGGGGCGCTCCGTCGTTTCCGGGCTCATGCGGGCTACGCGGCAGGGTTGCTAGCTCCTCTGCGCCAGGCGCTGATCAGGTTCTGACCACTGAGGAGGACCGCCCGCTTTTCGCTGAGGACCCGTGGGGTGCTCCCTTCGAGCTCGGCGGCAGCGACGGAGGGCGCGGGGCCGGGAGGCGCGCCCTTCTCATGCCGCCCGGTATGACCGGGATGGTCTCCGCAGGACCCAGCAACTCCGTGATCGTGCGCCCGGATGACGTGCCCAACCTGCAGTTGACCGCAGGCTTGGGCATCCACCAGGGATGCTGCGGGCCGCTCGGAACCGGAGGCCGCAACATGGCATGCACCTGCGGCACGCTCGTCGCTACTCTCGCTGCCGACTGCATGGGCCCGCACGAACTGCACCTTGATCCGATACACGTATACGCGTTCCAGGCCGACACGGAGATGCCTGTACCGGCGGGCGCTTGACGCCTAGGGCGTGGATCGGAAGTGTTCTAGGTTGGCTCGCGTGAGCGTACGGGGGCGGAGTTATCGGTATGTGGGACCGGCCGATTTGAAAGCTGCGATCCGGCCTGGCAATGACGGTTTCCAGATCCGCTCGGCGGCTGACTTCGGCGGCTGGATCGCGGAGCGATCGGCGGAGCTGGCCGAGCCGTTCACCTTCGTGGTCGATACAAACGGCGTGCTGCGGCTCGCGCCACGGCGAAGCGAGCATGTGGTCTGCGCCGGCGGAGGATTGGTCCTGAGCGCCGGCGAGATCGGCTTCATCCGCGAGGCCGGTCGATGGGTAGTGGGCGACGTCAGCAACCACTCGACCGGGTATTGCCCGGACGTCAGCTCGTGGTCAGTGGTTGCCCAGGCTCTGGATCGCGTAGGGCTCGGGCGCCCGTCCAGCTTCACCTACGGGGTGGTGTTCCGGCGCTGCCCTGACTGTCAGGAGTGCAACATCGTGCGCGAAGACGACTTCGTCTGCGTCTTCTGCGGCAGCGATCTGCCCGAGGTGTGGAACGTGGACCCCGCTGAATGAGGGCTGTGGGTCATGGCCACTCATTGATGGCCGCGATCAGGACGGTTGCCTCGTATCGGACCGCGAGCTTGTCATCCCTCGTGGCCACGGCGCGGTGCCTGTTGAGGCGACTGATGCCGTACTCGACCGCGTGCCGGGCCTTGTAGTCCTCCAGGTCGAGCTTCGGCGGACGGCCGCCGCAGGAGCCGAGCTTCTTCCGGTCGCGGGCGGTTGCGGGCCTGGTCGGCCTTGCCCGGGATGGTGCAGCGGATGCCACGTTTGCGCAGGTAGGCGCGATTCTCGCGGGGGGCGTACGCCTTGTCGCCGCGCACCTGCCTCGGCCTGGTGCGCGGCTTGCCCCGCCCCAGCCGGGGCACCCTGACGCGGCCCAGGACGGCCTTGAACCGCAGCGAGTGCCCGCGCTGTCCGGCGGTGATGACGTGGACATGGGCTTCTGTCCGTCGGAGCCGTCGGAGCCGTCACTGGAACCTCAAATGTTCACCGAACCCCTCTACAACCTTCGCCGTTTTCCGAGGGTCTCCTGATCGCGACACCGGGTTCCCGGGTTCCCGAGGTCCGCCCCGACCGTTGGAGACACCTTGTACAAGCGCACGTTCCTGCTGGCTGCCGGCCTCCTCGCCTCCGGCCTCACCCCGCTGGTGCTGGCCACGCCGGTGACCGCTGCCACCGCGAAGTTCGCGGACGACTTCAACGGTGACGGCCACCGCGACCTCGTCTTCGGCGACAGCACCGCCACGGTGGGCGGCAAGAAGCAGGCGGGCGCCGTCGTGGTCGTCTGGGGTACCGCCCACGGCCCCGCCCCCGCCAAGCGCTCGGTGATCACGCAGAACAGCCCGTACATCGCGGGCACCGCCGAGACGAACGACTTCTTCGGCACGAAAGTCACCGCGGCCGACATGAACAAGGACGGTTACGGTGACCTCGTCGTCACCGCCCCCGGCGAGGACGACGGCGCCTACCACGGCACCTTCACCATCCTGTGGGGCTCCAAGGCGGGCCTGACCAACGGGACGTCGTTCAAGAGCCCGGGCTGCAAGGACTGCGGCTTCGCCAAGGACATCGCCGTCGGCGACTTCACCGCCGACGGCAAGCAGGACGTCGTCGCGATCACCGACGACTACGTCTACGTCGTACGCGGCCCGTTCACCAAGACCGGCTCGCGAGGTACGGCCACCAACCTCGACCCGGTCGACGGCGAGGACATCAAGCCGGAACTCGTGGTCTCCGGCACGGTCACCAAGGACAGCACCGCCGACTTCGCGGTCCTCGGCTGGGACGCGGCCACCCGCACCAACCGCGTCTGGTTCTACCGCGGCCGTTCCGGAGGTCCCGCCACGCCGCCGCGCAAGACCGGCCTGCCCAGCTCAAGCGACATCGCCCACCCGAGCGCCACGATCGCCGACTTCAACAAGGACGGCTACGGCGACCTCGCGGTCGGCGTCCACCGCTCGGGCAAGGGCGGCGCCGTACACATCCTCAAGGGCACCTCGGTCGGCCTCAGCACCACGGTCACCTCGATCAGCCAAGCCACCACCGGTGTCCCGGGCACGCCCGAATCAACCGATTTCTTCGGGTACGACGTGTCGGCCGCGGACACGAACGGCGACGGCTACCCGGACCTCGCGGTGGGCGTACCCGGCCAGGTGCTCGGCAACAATCTCTTCCGGGGCGGCGCGGTCACCCTCCTGCGCGGCGGCAAGAGCGGCCTCACCGGCAAGAACTCCCGCCAGTACGACGTCCGCACACCCGGCATCGAAGGCGAACCCTCCGAAGCGAACGACTCCTGGCTGGGATCGTCAGTCCTCCTGCGCGACTTCAACCACGACGGACGCGCCGAACTGATCGCCACGGCCAACCAGAAGGGCCGCCTCCACCTCCTCCCGGGCACGGCGTCCGGCCCCACAGGCACCGGCTCCACCCTGCTCACCGCCCAGTCCCTGGGCCTGGGCGCCCGCCCGTACTTCGGCGCGGCCCTGGCAGACTGACCCACCCACCTACCAGGCCGTATCCGACACATGGCGCCGCCCGCCCGCAGGGCAGGGCTCACGACGTCCGGTGCATGCGGACCGCACAGCGGAGGATCGCTCAACTGCTTGGCGTCGATCTTGATGCAGAGGCCCTTCCCGGGCAGCGGCGGGGTGTTCACCGGTCGACTCGTGCGAGCAGCGTTGCCGGCGTCCGGGCCATGGCCCGCAACTGCGTGGCGTGTTCCACCAGGGCGTCGGCCAGCTCGTTCACTTCGGCCGGATCGAGGGTGCGGGCGAAGCCGGCCTCTTCTACGTACAGTCCGGGCTCGTGGCTTCCGCTCCCGAACGGTGCCAGCGACAGCGCGGTGACGAACAACGGTTCGTCACCGTAGCTGAGCAGGCGGTCGGGGCCGCTGTGCATGGTGTCGACCCGGTACTGGGCCGGGCCGTAGCTGGCTGCCGTTCCTGAGGCGTATCGGAGCGGCAGTTTGCGTGAGTGGTGCGTGAGCGGATGTGGTCGCACGGGGTGTTGTGGAGCGGACCCTGCGTCAGCTTGATGTGCCTTGAACAGGCAGTTCTGGACATTGGACGATCACGCTTAGCCGGCCAGCACGGTGGCCTGACCGCCCTGGCGTGGTGACTCCGGGGTGGTTCGAGCGCTGGAAGGGCATGGCGTAGGGAGTCTTCAGCCCGGTTCGCCGTCGGGCGGGTCGTTTCCGGCCTCGCTTTGGCGGCTCCGCATCAAGTGCCGTACCTGTGCCTCGCCCGCGCCCGTCGTGGGGAGGCGTAACTCGTTCGGCTGGTGGTGTTCCCGGGCCTCATCGGGGTGGTGCGGGCGGGGTGTGTCCGGCGGCGGGGACGCGGTCGGGGCCGGGGCCGGTCGGCGGTTCGGGAAGTGGAGGAGGCGGGGCGGCGGGACCGGGAAGTTCTCGCTGTCGGGGTGGTGGCCGGCGGCGCGTTCGGTGTGGTCGGCCTGATCCGGGGAGGTCGCGCGGGTGTGTTCGGCCCAGCCCGCGCGGAACCAGGCGAGCTGGTCGCGCTGGAGTTCGTCGTCGGTGAGGATACGGACGCCCTCCGCACCGGCCCGCCGGATCTTCTCGCCCAGTTCGATGAGCAGTCCGCCCACGATGTACGCCACGGCGTCCGGCGCGCCGTCGGCCAGGCACCTCGCCTCGTCATCCGGCGAATGCGGATCCGAACGCGGATCCGGATCGCACGCGTATGGCTCTCCCCCCTCGTGCCCCATCTGCACACCCCCTTCACGGCTGTTCCGACCCGCCTGGCGAAGCGTCATTCCCGGCTGTGTTCCTCCGGCAGGAACTGTCTCACCACCCTTACGAAGAGGTCCTGCAATTCCGACGGCACCCCCAGCAGCCGCGCCGCCTCCGCCGGACCGAGTGACGCGATCGGGCCCGTCGAGGTTTCACCGGTCCCGGCGTCGAGCGGCAGATCGTCCGCCGACAGCCGACCGGACCGAATCAGCATGTCGCGCAACGGAACGGCCAGAACCGTCGCCAGTCGACGCATGGTCTCCAGATCCGGCATGCTCTGCCGCTGCAACAGCCGGCTGACCGCCGCCCGGTGGACCCCCGCGTCATCGGCGAGCTTGGACTTGCCGCCGCCACGCGGACTGTCGATGTCATAGCCGCGCCGGCGCATCAGGCTCTCTATCCAGCCGGCGAATTCCTCCAGGCCATCGGCCTTGCCGCGGCCGCCGTCGGCTCGATGGCCCTGTCCGTTGTAGGCGTTGGCCCACGAGCTGGCACCCATATGGTGGCTCTCCCCTCGTCGCGAGGAGAGAGTACCGAGCGCGCACGCATCTGCGGGCGTGCGTGCTCGCGCGCAGTTGTGAAGATCTGGCAAAGCGGATGCATATACGGCTGCTGCAGGCGTTGTTGACACCTCCCGGACGGGATCGACCTCGGAGCGTAGTCGCTTGCGCACGCGCTCGCACCATGCAACTCTGATCGCGCGTTCGCAATTGTCGAACGTATGTTCCCATACATGGGGAGGGGTTGCACGTGCCGAATCAGCCGACCGCATCCGTCACCACCACAACCTGGCGTTTTCCCGTGGCATCCGACGAACTGGACTGGCGTCTGGCCGCTGCCTGCGCCCACCTGTCACAACACTCCGTATTCACCCGCATCCTCTCCGAGGCCGAGCCGGTATTGCGTGCCTGCAATCAGTGCCCGATCCGGCGGGAGTGCGAGGCCGTGGTCGACCCCGCGCACACCTGGTTCGACGGCGTGAGCGGGGGACGGTTGTGGCGTAACGGGCGGGAGGTCGCAGGAGACCGGGGCCAGCACCGGGGCCGGGGCCGGGGCCGGCACCGAGACCGGAACCGGGACCAGCACCAGCAGCGGGACGGCGTACGTGACGCCGCCCGGGACGCTCTCGCACTGCGGGAGGTGGCCCGATGAGCCACGAGTCCGGAGGCGCGGCCGTCTGGATCACCTCGCTCGTCCGCCGGTTCCCGGATCTCGTCGACGAGCTGGCTCCCGCTGCTCACGGGGGGCTGCGGGAGCGCCGTGGAAGCGGACCCGTCGGAGGTACGACGCTGCCCGTGCGGCTGCATGTGTCGGACGCGGTACGGGACATCACCGACGGGGTCGTCGAACTGGAGGAGGCCGTAAGGGAGCGGCTCCGGCTGCGGGCGGTCACGCCGGCACCCGTGCCGGTGCGGCTGCGGCGGATCGCCGGGCTGCTCGAACGGATCGCGGACGACCCCGTGCTCGCCGATCATGTCGCGGACGAGACACGGCGGATGGCGGCGCGGTGCGCACGGGCGCTGGGCGACCCCGAGCAGATGGTCCGGCTGCCGGGGCGGTGCCCGAGGTGCGACTCCGTCTCGCTGCGGGCGTTTCCGGAGCGGGCCGAGGTGCGCTGCGTCAATCCCGTGTGCCGGCATGTGCTGGAGACGGAGGCATGACGGATTCACCTCTGATCACCGTCGAGTTGGCCGCCGACGAGGCGGGAGTGTCGCCCGCGACGATCCGCAAGTGGGTGCAGCGGGGCCATCTGCGCCCGGCGGGCACGCAGGGGCGGCGCCGGCTGTACCGCCTGGAGGACGTGTTCGCGGCGGAGCGCACGACACACCGCGCCCACGGACGCCGCTGATCCTCCCGTACGGCAGCGCCCACGCGTACGTGTAGGTGTACGTCTACGCGTCCGTCCATGTGAACGTCAGCGGCCACGCGTATGGCCACGCGTACATTGCGGATCTCCTCGTCCACCGCCGATCAGCGTCCGTACCACGCTGAGGTCACGACGCTCCGAGGTCACGACACCGGGGTCCCGTCGCAAACACTGCGGCGGGACCTTTTCGCGTACCCGCACAGCCCTCCGGCATAAGCCAGTTGCACGATCCGCCGGGCCGCGTCACACTCGGAGCAGCGGCAGAGCTGCGCCTACCCACAGGGAGGCGACGGACCTGCCGCTTTGTGTTGCCCGGAACTCCCGGAGTTCCGGCCCCGCCTCTCGAACCTCCCCGAAGGGAGCGTCCATGTGGCCATCCTGACCTTTCCCGACGCCGAGCAACTCGTCGTCGACTTCCTCAAGAACCGGGCCGAGCTGACCGGTGTCACCGTCGACAGCCGCCCGCCCGCCGGGTTCGACGGGACGCAGAAGGCCGTCCTCGTCTCGCACATGGGCGGCGCCTGGGTCGACGACCAGCATCTCGACCAGCCGCTGCTCGATCTGGAGGTGTACGGCCCGGACAAGCCCACGGCGCACACCGTGGCACTGTCCGCCCGCGCCTGTGTGCTGGAGCTGACCGACACCGTCTACGGCGGCGCGGTCGTCGTGGACGTCTCCGAGGCCGACGGGCCGCGCTGGCTGCCCGACTACACGCGGTTCGCGGCGAACCGCTACCGGTCCACGATCCGGCTGCTGCTCCGGCTCGGCTGAGCCGTCCGTTCTGGGCGCGGCCGGCCGGTTCGTACCCGTACCCGTACTCGTGCCGGGCCCGAGCCCAAAGCTTCAACCCTCTTTCGTACACAAGGAGTTCGCATGGCTACGAACAACGGCAAGGAAATCCGCGTCGCCGGTACCGGCCGGGTCCTGGTGGCCCCCGCCGGCACCACCGCGCCGGCCAAGTCCGACGACGCCTGGCCGGCCGGCTGGGTGGAGCTGGGTTACACCTCCGTCGACGGCATCAAGCTCAACAAGAAGGACAAGATCGACCCGGTCGACACCTGGCAGTCGGCGAGCCCGGGTCGCTTCATCTACTCCGACCGCGACCTGACCGTGAAGTTCCAGCTCCTCCAGATGAACAAGAGCACGCTCTCCTTCTTCATGGGCATCCCGGCGACCAGCATCACTCAGACCTCGGTCAGCGGTACCGCCGTGGTGGACACATACGAGTTCCTGATCCCGAGCACCCCGCTCAAGGACGAGCGGGCGCTGGGCATCGAGTTCACCGATGGCACGGACGCCGTGTACCGCTTCATCCTGCCGCGCGGACAGGTCACCGAGACCGAGGAGATGGGCTTCACACGGACCGGGTCGGTGAAGCTGGGCGTCACCTTCACCGCGCTGGAGGCGGAGTCCGCCGACCGTGAGCTGGCCAAGTGGATCATGAAGGACAAGGCGTACGCCGCCGTGTGACCCTTCTGATCCGCCTTCTGTGACGGCCCGGTCGGGCTCGTCACCCGGGGTGGCGGGCTCCCCACCCGCCACCCCGCCCCCACTCACCTACCTCGCCCCCCACTTACTCACCCCGCCCCCACGCATCCCTCAAGCCCCAACTCACCCATCGGGAGGACGGCATGGCCGGATTCGACGTCAACGCGGCCCGCGCCCAGCGCCTGGAGGCGCTCGGCCGGGACTGGACCTTCGAGCTGGACGGCGACAGCTTCCAACTGCCGACCGAACTGACCCGCACAACCGCGCGCACGCTGCGCGGCCTCGACGACAACGATGTGGACGGGCTGCTGGAACTCCTCCTGGGAGAGCAGCAGTTCGCCCGTTTCGAGCGGCACGAGGTCACGATGCAGGACATCGCGGCGATTCTGGAGGCCTACGGCAAGGAGACGGGGCTGGGCCTGGGGGAAGACTGAGCCTCGGCGAGCTCGTCGAAGAGCACGCCGAGGCCCTGGAGGCGGACCTGCTCCGCCACTACGGGGTCGACCTGCTGGACTGGCACCGGGGCCGTCTCTCGTCGCGCCGGCTCTCGGTCCTCGTCCAGCACCTCCCACGCGACAGCGCACTGGTCCGCGCCCTGCACGGCGAGGCCGCGGACTGGTCGGTGACGGACCATCTGCTGGCGTCGGTGGCCGACCGGCTCGCGGAGGCGAACTGGATGTTCGCGACGGTCAACCGCGACGAGGACAGCGAGCCGCTGGACTACCCGGAGCCGGTGCCCCGGCCGGGCGAGGAGCGGGAGGAGCGGGAGGAGCCGGTGACGGCCACGACACCGGCACAGCCCAGCGCGCTGGCTCTTGCTCAGTTCTTCCGTTGAGGGCGCGTTCTGCTCCAGCGGACGAACGGCTTGAGTACCCCACGGAAGAAGAGGTACTCGGGCGTCATCTCGATCGGGTCCCACCCGCGGTACAGGTTCACGTTGGTGATGTGCGGCGCCTCCGACCGCAGTTGGTCGAGATTGCTGAGGACGGACTCCAGATTCGGGTTGCCGGCGAACTGCCAGAAGACGTTCGCACCCGACGCCGCCTCCAACTGGTCGGCCAGGGCGGTGCGCTCCGGGCCGAGTGCCCAGAGGTAGAAAAGCACCAGGACCGGACCGTCGGCCTCCGGGACGCTCGCTGTGATCGCGTTGACCGCCTCGGCCGCGTTCTGACCGTTGAAGAGGCCGTACCGCTCGGCGTGCCGGGTGAGCAAGTTGCCCGATGCCGGTGCCGCGTCCCTGGTGAGCAGAGACTCGGGTGGGAGGACGGCCCAGTCCGCGATCCACTGCGCGGCGTGATACGGATCGAGCTCCGGCAGCCTGTGCGTCCGCGACGTGTATATCCAGGGCTGCACGGTCGTTCCGGGCGACAGGGCCCTGCCGAGCGTGGCGGCTCGGCGTGCCATGTCGGCGATGGTGCCGTTCTCGAACGGATGGCGATGTGCCCCCGGAAGAGCCAGCATCACACGTGGCGAACGCCCTTCGGCCCCGCTCACCCGGGTGGCCACGGAGGCGGCGAACCGTCCTTTTCCGGGTTTCCGGATCTTTTCCGGCAGATGTGTTTTGTTGGCAGTCATGGCCGCAGGTTACGGCGCCGCCGGACAGCGGCGCAATTAGTTCGACGGGAGTGCTCATGGGCTTCGACATAGACAAGGACCTCTACTTTGTCAGCAAGGAAACGGAGGCCATCAAGAAAGCCTTGACCGGCATCAGCCTCACGACCACCGGGCTCAGTCATTCGATGACCGGTGTCAAAGGTGACATTGAAGGGCTGAAGGCCGCTCTGTCCGTGGTGGCCGCGACCGCACAGATTCTCAAGGTGGATTACAGCCTCTGGAAGATCGACGAGAAGGGAATCAGCTTCCGCGGGGTTCAGACGCACCTGTGGAGCAATGTCTTGCGGGCGGAGGAGACGAAGGCAGCGGAAAAGAAGAGAGGCCTGATGGCCGAACTCCGCGAACTGTTCGCCGCCAAGGCCAAGGAAGATGACATCGCAAAGTCCAGGAAAGAGGCCGACAAAGCGTGGAAGAGCGCCGGCCTTGCGCGGACGGAGGCGGACAAGGCCAAAAGAGGGGCCGAACTGGCCAACCGTGGTGTCGCGCAGCTCCGGAACCAGTTGCGCGCCGCCGGGGCAGGTGCGGATCTGGGTACTCGCCAAAAAGGGGAGTTCGACAAGATGCGTAACTCGATCCAAGGTCTGAGCCAGGCGCTTGCGGGGATCTGATCGCTCACATCGAGTGAATTGAGGAAGAAATGAATCTCAAGCAGGCCGTCACTCAGGTCGATGCCAGGCTCGGCGGACTGAGGAATTCCCTCGGGCAGACCGGCACGGCGATGAACCGGGTCAGGAGCGGTGCCGACACGGCCGGCGGCGCTGTCGGCAAGCTCCGTACCGCGGCCGTCAATGGCGACAGTGCGCTGGGCAAGCTGAGAACCGGACTGACCAGCGCCGACACGACCCTCGCCAAGTCCAAGGGCGCCGCCGACAAGTTCAAGTCGTCCCTGGACAAGCTCAAGTCCTCCGCCGACAAGACCAAGAGCGCTTTGCGGGATGTGAAGCAGCAGGCGGACGCCGTGGAGAAGTCCGTGGGGAAGGCCGGCAAGAACGCCGACAAGGGCGGGAAGTCGATGGGAGGTCTCGGGAAGGGGCTCAAGGGCGCGAGTCTCGCTCAGAAAGGGCTGAACCTCGCCATGGCGGCCAGCCCGTTCGGGCTGATCATGACGTTGGTCGCCCCGCTCATCGCCCAGTTCGTGAATATGGACAAGGTCGCCGCCGTGGTCCGCAGGGGCCTCTCGGCCGCCTGGAGTCATATCAAGAGTTCCTCGCAGTCCGCCGCGAAGATCCTCGGTCCCCTCTTCACCGGCGTCGTGAACGGGTTCCTGTCGCCTACGCGGATGCTGGTCCGCGGGCTCAACGTACTGATCGGCGGGCTGAACCACGTCAAGTTCAAGGTTCCGGACTGGGTGCCCGTCATCGGCGGCAGGGGCTTCGCGTTCAACCTGCCGAAGATCCCGGTGCCGCAGCTCGCCCAGGGCGGTGTCGTCCAGGCCCGTACCGGCGGCACCCTCGCCGTGCTCGGTGAGGGCGGTGAGTCCGAGGCCGTCATCCCTCTCTCCGAGCTGGAGCGGATGCTCGGCTCCGGCGGCGGTATGCGCCGGCTCGCCGCCGCCGTCGAGCAGCTCGCCGAGCGGCCCGTCGTCGTCCAGGTCGACGCCCAGACCATCGCCCGCGCGGTATTCCTGGGACAGCGTCAGCTCGCCCGACGGTGAGCTGACACAGAGGCGTCCACCGCCTCCGTACCGTCCACCGCCTTCGTACCGGCCACCACCTCCGTACCGCCCACCCCGAAACAGCCAGGCCGACGGTCCTCCGCCGTCGGCCTCTTCCATGTCCAGACCGCCATGTCCAGACCACCAAGGGAAGGGTTTCCATGGGCAACCTGTGGATCGGACCACCCGGCCGCCTCATCGAGATCGACCAGGCGGCCAAGTCCTTCGAGCGCGCCGCCGACCTGGGTGTCAGCGAGTTCAAGGCGCTCTCGGGACGGATCACCGTCACCCGCACCGCCGCCCCGGTACGGAGGATCAAGCTGAGCTGGGACATGCTGCTGCCTCAGCACGCGCGCGTCCTCGACCGGCTGGCCCGGCGCGTGGACGGGCCCGGCCCGCACGTGCTGATCGACCCGGCGGCCGGCAATGTGCTGAATCCCGCGCAGGCCACCGGCACCGGTCCCACCGGCGCCGCCGGACTCGACCAGTGGTTCAAGGTGTCGGCGAACGGCTCCGTGGTGGAGACCGCGTACGGGGCCTTCGCGTTCACCGCCGCCGACGCGACCAGCGTCGTCGGCTGGCGCTGCGTACCGTGGAAAGGCGACTTCCCGGCCGCGCCGGGTCTGCGGGTCTCCTTCCGCGCGCCGACCGCCGTCGCCGCCCTCGGCACCTGCTCGGTGGGCATCGACTTCAAGCGCGCCGACGGATCCTTCATCAGCGGCGTGAACGCGTCCGGTCCCTTTGTCGCGGGCACCGCTCCGGCCGGAACGACGCATCTGACCCCGACGGCCAGGCCCGGTACGGCGGGTACGTACGCCTTCGCGGGCGCCTGCCTCACCTACGGCGGCGACACCGCGGCCGACAACGTACCCGGCGACGACCTGCCGCCGATGTCCGTCACCGGCTACAGCGACACTCCGGGCCGCCCGCTGCCGTACCGCTCGGTCGGCATCGACCTCGTGGAGGTGTCCGGTGCAGCGGGCTGACGACGCCACAGAGGAGGCGCTCGCCGCCGGCGAGCGCACCGTCACCCACACCACGCGCCTCGGCGGCACGGATGTCTCGGCACAGGTGCAGTCGTGGCAGGTGGAGCGGTCCTACGCGACCGATCTGCCGCCCGCGATGCGCGCCTTCTCGGGCAGTTCCGCGGCCCAGCTCACCCTCCAGCTCGGCGGTACGAAGAACACGGCGGCGCCCGAGCTGTACTCGCCGTGGGCCCCGCGGTCCACGGGTGACAGCGCCCGCCCCGGCCAGAGCGTGGTGCACGAGGCCGGCGTCGGCCCGGCCACACTGCCCGCCTTCCGCGGCACCCTGCGCAACCGCAGCGCCCAGTCCGGCACCGACTCGGTGCAGTTGACCGCGCTCGACGGAGCCGAGCGGCTGCGCGCGCCGGCCGAGCTGCCGCGCCCGTACACCGGCCTGTACTGGGCGCGTCCACTGGCGACGGCCACCTGGTGCGTGGACGAACTGCTGCGCCAGGCCGGGCTGTTCTCGTCGCCACCGCCGCGGGCCGCGCAGTTCGTGGCCGGGCAGCCGCTCAGCCTCGTCCACGCGACGCTGCACGGCGGTTTCGCGACGCCCTTCGGGATGCCGGAGGACCTGCCGGACCCGCGCCACTACACCTGGTCGCGCTCCGGCGCTCCGCACGAGATGGCGCTGGTCCCCAAGGGACTGCCGCCCGGCCAGAGCGGCGTGACGGCCTCCTGGTTCCCTCGCAGCCGCGTCACCGTGCCGGGCAGCCGGCTGTTCGTCGAGGCGTGGGTCAACACCGCCGTCGGTATCGGGGACACGATCCGTATCGACCTGGAGCTGAACCGGACGGGCAATGTCACCGGCACCCTCTCCATCGACGTCGACTTCGTCGAGGGCACCTTCGCCGCATGGTCGCTCAGCACCGACCCCAATGTGCCGGGAAGCGGCCTGGCCTGGGGCCATAACGCAACGGCGATGAAGACACAGCGCGGCGTGTGGCACATCGGCGCGTACATCGATGTGTTCGCCGCCACCTCCGGCCAGGCCCTGCCCGCCTTCACCCCGCTGATGACCGCGCCGAACGGCACGACCTGGACGGGCCCCACCGGTACCTTCGCGGCGGACAAGGGGCCGCAGCCGGTGGCCGAGCTGCGCAAGGTACGGCTGGTCACCACCATGGCGACCGAAGGAGTCCAGGTCACCGCCGGGCTGACAGCGGTGCCGTCGGCGAGCGCGTTCGCGCAGTCCGGCTGGACGAAGACCGCCGAACTCGACGACGCGATCCTGCCGCTGCGCACCATCCCCAAGGTGTCGGGCTCGCAGTGGGAGGCGATCGGGCAGATCGCCAAGGCCGCCATGTCGACGGCCGAGCTGGACGAGGGCGGCCGGTTCCGCTGGCGTAATTTCACCCGGTTCGCGACCGTGCCGACCACCCCCGATCTGACGCTGACGTCCGTACGCGACATCGCGGCGCTCACCGTCACCGAGGAGATCGACGCCTGCCGCAACTTCTGCGCACAGCCCGTCAGGGACTGGAGCGCGGTACGGCTCGTGAGCGGTGAGCCCGTCGTGGACACCCAGGTGCGGGAGATCCCGGGGAACGGCACGCTCACCGTCTCGTACACCTTCGGCGAGGACGAGCTGGACGTGGGCCCGCCGGAGACGGACGACGACTCCGTGGCCACCCCCGGCTCCGGTTTCCGGGTGGCGACGCAGAACGCGGCGGGCGCGGCGGCCGTCAAGGGCTCGGTGGACGCGATGGTACGGCGCGAGAACGGCAGCATCGTGCTGCGCCTGACCAACCGCACCGCGACGAGGCTGTACACCGTCACCAGGACGGGCGAGCCGTCCATCACCATCGTCCCCCTCAAACCGGACCGCGATCCGGTGGAGCGGCAGGCGGTGTCGTACGTGGCCGGCGGCTCCAGCGAACGCTGGTACGGGCGCCAGGAGTTCTTCGGTGAGACCAGCGAATGGGTCCAGGACCTCGCAGCCGCACGGCAGTTGGCGGACGCCATGCGGGCGGCCGGCGAGTTCCCGGTGCCGGTGTTCGCGGATGTCCAGGTCCTGTACGACCCGCGTATCCAGCTCGGCGACGTGGTGAGGATCGTCGACACGACCGGGGCCGAGATCAGCACGCTCGCCTGGGTCGTCGGCATCACCACGGCGGCGAACGCCGACGGCACCGTGCAGCAGACACTCAGCCTGCGCGGTGTGACGGCGAACGGCGTGCCCGAGGACACGGGCCTCACCCCGGACGTCCCCGCCGTCGTGGCGCCCGCGGTCCGGGCCACCTACGCCGCGGTCGCCGCCGCCTACCCGGCCCTCGCCGACCTGTCGGCGGCGGGCGTCACCTGGAGCGATGTGAAGGAGACCGGCCTTGTCTGAGTCCGCGCCCGAGCCGGTCCAGCCGAGCCCGGAACTGCTGCGGGAGCTCGCCGAAGCGACCGCGGCCGAGCCCGGCACCGACCCTCAGCCGTCCAACGGCGGTGAGCTGTTGACGGTCACCGTCACCGATGCCCAGGAGGATCCCGTATGACTGTCCAGTACACGCCGATGAGCAATCTGCCCTATCCGCAGCCGGCCGACCCGGCCGATCTGCCCGCGCACCTGAAGGCGCTCGCCGAGGCCCTCGACCACCGTACGGTGCTGCGTTTCGCGGACGCCGCCGCGCGGGACGCGAAGGTGACCGCACCGATCGCAGGCATGCTCGCCTGGGTCGGCAGCCCCGGCCGGCTGATGTACTACACCGGCGCGGAGTGGGTGCCCGCCGCGCCGACACCGGTGTACAAGATCAATCTCACCTCCGGGACCACGACGTCCACCACCTTCGTGGAGACTCTGTCGACCGGCGATCCCGTGACCGTCTCGTTCCTCGCGCCCGCCTCCGGCCAGCTTCTCGTGACCGTCGGGGGCTATCTGTGGTCGTCCGTGGCGAACAACGCGTCCGTCATGTCGGCGATCATCCGCAATTCCTCGGGCACGGTCAGCCTCGCCGCCAGCGACAACCGCGCCGCGCTGGTCAACAGCGTCTCCCGGGCCTCCGTGTCGTCGCAGTTCCTGGTCACGGGTCTCACCCCGGGCGCCACGTACTCGGCGACTCCCGCCTACCGGTCGGGCGCCACCAGCAACACGGCCAGCTTCGACAGCCGATTCATCCGCGTCGACCCGATTCCGTAACGCCCTGTGTCATCTGACATACCGTCAATAACGTGCCAGGAGGAGCCTTCATGGCCACACCTCTCGGCGCCGACGCCTTCGCCCGCGCCCTGCGCGGCGAGGGCGTCGTCGTCTCCGAACACGCCAACTGGCGTACCCACAGCCGTAATCACCAAGGGCCCTGGGGTCCGGTCCACGGGGTGATGCTGCACCACACCGCAGGTACGGACAGCCTCCGCCTCTGCCGGGACGGCACCGCGGCCCTGCCGGGCCCGCTCTGCGTCGGGCTGATCGCCAAGGACGGCACGGTCCATCTGCTGGGCTACGGCCGTACGAACCACGCCGGTCCGGGCTCGGCCGCGGTCCTGGAGGCCGTACGGAGGGAGAAGTCCTCCCTCCCCGTTCCCGGCCCTGACACCGTGGACGGCAACGCGCGCTTCTACGGCTTCGAGATCGAGAACGCGGGGAACGGGCGGGACCCGTACCCGAGCGCCCAACTCGCCGCCGTGGAACGGCTGTCGGCGGCGGTCTGCCGCGCCCACGGCTGGTCGGCGGCGAGCGTGGTCGGACACAAGGAGTGGACCCGCCGCAAGATCGACCCATCGTTCCCGATGAACGGGATGCGCGCGCGGATCGCGGCCCGGCTGGGCCTCGGGCCTGCCTCGTACGAACCGTTCCCGGGCGCGGCCTTCTTCGTGCCGGGCCGCCGCAGTGAGCTGATCACCGCCGTCGGCAAGCGGCTGGTGGCCGAAGGCTGCGGCCGGTACTCGACCGGTCCCGGCCCCGTCTGGACGGGAGCCGACGTTCTCTCCTACGCGGCCTGGCAGCGCAAGCTCGGCTATGTGGGCACGGACGCCGACGGCATCCCGGGCCGGACGAGCTGGGACAAGCTGCGCGTCCCGCGTGCGTGAACGCGTGAATGCGTGAACGTGCGAAGGAGTACGACGGAAGGAGCCGCCGATGACAGCGGCTGAGGCCGAGGCCGTCGCGCTGGAGCTGGAGCGGCTGCGCCGCTCGGTCGACGTGGGATTCGCCACCACCCGCGGTGACCTCGCGCTCCTCCTCCAGCGCGCCGACCAGACCGACAAGACCCTCGATGAGCACGAGTCCCGCCTCGACGCCCTGGAACGCGCCCGCTGGCCCCTCCCCTCGCTGGCCGCGGCCACGTCCTGCATGGCGCTGGCGCTGACGATCTGGCAGTCGCTCGGGCGCTGAGGGAAGGAGCAAATGGCGCTTACCCGAAAGAGGGAAGAATAGTATTTTTCGAAACTGTTCGAGGCGGAAGGTGGAATTCGTTCCGTGGCCGCGGTATCTCCGTGGCGCGTCGAACAAGGAGCCCTCTATGCGTCGAACTCTCGCATCCCTGGCCTCGGTCGGCCTGGGGCTGTCCGTAGTGGTCGGTCTCGCGGGGACCGCCGCGGCGGCTGTTCCCTCGCCGGCGGCTGCCGGTCCCGGAGATCTTGTGCTGGCCTACCAGTGCAATGCCGGTGGCGGCACGGTCGTTTACCCCCTCGGTCCCGTCGCCAGGTGTGAAGGCGGACGGTTCGCCGGTTCCATCGTGGTGGTGTAGCGGGCGGCGGAGCGTGACCGGCCGGCCTGTCGGCTCGTCCGCTCCGTACGACGGAGAGACAGAGCGGCGCGTGCCCTGTCAATGGGTGCGCGTTTCCCAGGTACTCAACGTACTCACAGGTACTCAACAGTGTGGGAGAGAAATATGCGTATCAGCAGAGCTGTGGCGGTCTCGGGTCTGGTCCTCGCGGGAATCCTCGGATCCGCCGGGGCCGCGACTGCCGCCGGGCACCCGGGGGACTCGCCCCTGGTGAGCGTCGGACAGGTCGATGACTCGATCGAGGGGCTCTCGGTCGTGGATCTTCTGGAGCACGCCGTGGACTTCCTCGACTGACTGAGGCCAGAGGTCCAGAGGTCCGGAGGTCAGGAGATCCGGAGGTCAATCCGGAGGTCAGGAGATCCCGGCCGGATCCGGCAGACAGAGTGCACGTGCCCTTCCGCTCGGCTCGCCAAGGGCCGGCGGAAGGGCCTTGGCGTTCCAGGGCTTCTTCCGTGGGAGCGGACGGCTGCGGGACGATCGGCGGGCGGTGCCCCTCGCACCTGCGATCCGCCGAGATCTCGGAGGCCCTACGTGACGGTGATAGTCGGACTGGTCCACAAGAAGCGTGTCTATCTGGGAGGCGACTCCGCCGGAGTCGCCGGGTACCAGCTCACCGTCCGCCGCGATCCCAAGGTGTTCACCAACGGTCCCTACGCCATGGGCTTCACCACCAGTTTCCGGATGGGACAGTTGCTCCAGCACGCCTTCAAGGTGCCGCGGCCCAAGGGAGATCTGGATCGGTTCATGGTCACTACATTCGTCAACGCCCTGCGGACCTGCCTCAAGGACGGCGGCTGGGCGCGGAAGGAGTCCGAGCAGGAGCAGGCCGGGACCTTTCTGGTGGGCGTACGAGGGCGGCTGTTCGCCATAGACAGCGACTATCAGGTGGGCGAGTCGGCCGACGGCTACGCGGCCGTCGGATGCGGTGATGAATTCGCCCTCGGCGCCCTGCACGCGACCGCCGATCTGGCCATGAAGCCGCGCGCCCGGCTCGCCGCCGCGCTGGCCGCCGCCGACCATCACAGTGCCGGAGTGTCCGCGCCGTATCTCTACGTCGCCACACCGCGCCCGTCGTGAACGGATCGAGTACGGGCGCGTCCGGTACGTCGGGCATCTCGGGTACGTCAGGCTCCTCGGGTACGGGAGAACTCGTCCGGCGCCTCGGGCTGTTCGACGCCGTGACCATCGGCCTGGGCGCGATGATCGGCGCGGGCATCTTCGCCGCGCTCGCGCCCGCCGCCGCGGCGGCCGGCTCCGGGCTGATGGTCGGACTGGCGCTCGCCGCCGTGGTGGCGTACTGCAACGCGACCTCCTCCGCGCGGCTCGCCGCCCTCTATCCGGCCTCCGGCGGAACGTATGTCTACGGCCGTGAGCGGCTCGGCCCGTTCTGGGGATATCTCGCCGGATGGGCCTTCGTGATCGGCAAGACCGCCTCCTGCGCGGCGATGGCGCTGACCGTGGGCGCCTACGCCTGGCCGGGACAGGCGCACGCCGTGGCGGTCGCCGCCGTGGTGGCGCTGACCGCCGTGAACTGTGTCGGAGTACAGAAGTCCGCCTGGCTCACCAGAGCCGTCGTCGCCGTCGTACTGGCCGTGCTCGCCGCCGTGGTCGTCGCCTGTCTGACCGCGAATACGGTCAGTGCCGCGGACAGCGCCGGGACCGGAACCGGGCCCGGCCTCGGTACGGGCGTCACCCTCGGTGTCACCTTCGGCGGAGTGTTGCAGGCGGCCGGGCTGCTGTTCTTCGCGTTCGCCGGCTACGCGCGTATCGCCACGCTCGGCGAGGAGGTCCGCGATCCCGCCCGTACGATCCCGCGCGCGATCCCTCTCGCCCTCGGTATCACCTTGGTCGTGTACGCCGCTGTCGCGCTCGCCGTGCTGCACGTCCTGAGCCCGGACCGGCTGGCCGACGCCACGGCCCCGCTGGCCGAGGCGGTGCGCGCGGCCGGTGTTCCCGCGCTCGCGCCGGTGGTACGGGTGGGCGCGGCCGTCGCCGCCGTCGGCTCGCTGCTCGCGCTCATCCTCGGTGTCTCGCGTACGACACTGGCGATGGCCCGCGACCGTCATCTGCCGCACGCCCTGGCCGCCGTACACCCGCGCTTCAAGGTGCCGCAGCGCGCCGAACTCGCCGTAGGCGCGGTCGTCGCCCTCGCCGCCGCCACCGTGGACGTACGCGGTGCGATCGGCTTCTCGTCGTTCGGCGTTCTCGCCTACTACGCCGTCGCCAACGCCGCCGCCCTCACTCTCACCTCCGCCGAGAAGCGCCCGCCGCGCGCCGCGCCCGTACTCGGACTCGCCGGCTGTCTGCTCCTCGCCTTCGCCCTGCCGCTCTCCTCGGTCGTGCCGGGCGCCGCCGTACTCGCGGCGGGCGCGGCCGTGTACGCGGTCCGCAGGCGTACGAGGCCGGATCGAAACATGTGACGGGTGTGATCAGAACGTAGCTTCCCAGCGGCTGCGCGGCGGGCGGGAAGGTCGCACTCTTGGGCCTATGAGTGATGCACCGATCGTCGTCCACCGGGCGTCGGGGACAGGCGGGCGGCGGGTCACGGTCCGTGGGCGGATCATGGGACTCGCCCACTCCGACGACCATCTTGTCGAATTCCTGCGTCTGGCCGGGCTGCCCGACGCCTGGGAACTGCTCGACGACCCGGAGTGGGTGGAGTGGCAGGGCGGTCCCGCGCACGAATACAGCGTCGTATGAGGTGATCATCTTCCGACTGGGTGATCAGCCTCCGCGCCTGCGCCCTTCCGCGCCCGCGCCCGCGCCTCGGCGGCTACGTACGCATAAGGAGCCCTGCCCGCGTCCAGGCCTCAGTCCGGCGGGATCGCCGCCGCGATCGAGGTGAGCTGCGTCAGACTGTCGATCCGCCAGTCCGCCGCCTCCACCACCTCCGGGTCGTCCGCCCAGAGATAGCCCCAGGGACCGCGCCGCAGATGGGCGGTGCGCAGGCCGGCGCGGTGGGCCGGGAACAGGTCGTACGCGGGATGGTCGCCCACGTACACCGTTCTGTCGGGCGCCGCCCGCGCCGCCTCGATGACATGGCCGAAGAACTCCGGAGCCGGTTTGGCCACGCCCCACTCGGCTGAGGTGGCCACCAGATCGGCGGGCAGATCGAGGCGGCGCAGCAGGTCACCGGCCTTGACGGTCTGGTTGCCCGCGAGCACGACACGGATGCCGAGGGCCTGGAGACCGGCCAGGGCGGGCCGTACGTCCGGGTAGAGGTCGGACTCGTCGAGATGCTCGCCGCGCCCGGCCGCCTCTCTGGCGCGGTTGGCCTCGCCGATGTCCATGCCGGGCTTGATCAGCCGGAGGGCGTCGGCGTTGTCCTTGTTCTGGACGGTGGCGGCGCCCACCAGTGCGGAGATGGTGTGCCGGGGAATGCCCAGCCAGTCGGCCCAGGAGGCCCAGTAGCGGTCGTCGCGTACGAGGGTCTCGCCGACGTCGAACACGATGGTTTCGATCACCGGTCCAAGCGTAGGGGGACACGCTCCGCCGATTGTCAGTGGCTGGCCGTAGCCTGTCTCCTATGTTCGCTTCCTCGTCCGCGCACGCTTCTTCGTCCTCGTCGGCTTCTTCGTCCGACTCGGTATCGAGTGCCGCCTCCGGTGCTGCGTCTGCCGCGTCTGCCGCGTCGGACTCTCCGTCCACGAGCGGTCCCGTCCGGTCCGCCGCCGTGGTCAACGCGGAGATCCGCGCCCTGTGGGCACGGGCCGGCAGCTCGCTCCCGCCCGCCGAGCAGGAGCGCTACCAGCGGCTTCTGGTGGAATGGGCCGCCGCGGTACGGGCCGATGTCGTCACGGCGGCCTAGCCTGGCGCGTCCTCGCCACGAGTGGTGATGATCTTGCTCTGAATGGCGTAAGGTTGTGTTTACCGACGCGGGGTGGAGCAGCTCGGTAGCTCGCTGGGCTCATAACCCAGAGGTCGCAGGTTCAAATCCTGTCCCCGCTACTGAACAGAAGCCGAAGGCCCGGATTCCAAGTGGATCCGGGTCTTCGTCGTTTCCGTGCCACCGCGTCCCCATATCCGTATATCCGTGCCATCCGTATATCCGTGCCGCCGTTTTCGCGCTTGACCTTTACGTAACGTCAAGTTCTACCGTCGAAGCCATGGAGTGGTCGATCCAGGAGATCGCGAAGAAGGCCGGCACCACCAGCCGCACGCTCAGGCACTACGGCGAGCTGGGACTGCTGGTGCCCAGCAGGACCGGCGCCAACGGCTACCGCTACTACGACCAGGACGCCCTGGTCCGGCTCCAGCGGATTCTGCTGCTGCGGGAGCTGGGACTCGGGCTGCCGGCGATCGCCCGGATCCTCGACGGCCAGCAGGACACGGCTGTCGCCCTGCGCACGCATCTCAGGCTGCTGGAGCAGGAGCGCGAGCGCGTCGAGCGGCTGATCGCCTCGGTGCGGACCACTCTCCACAAGACCGCGACGGGAGAGGAACTCATGGCCGAGGAAGTGCTCGACGGCTTCGATCACACACGGTACGAGCAGGAGGTGACCGAGCGTTGGGGCCGGGAGGCATATCAGAAGAGCGACCGCTGGTGGAGCGCGCTCAGCGACGAGGAGCGCCAGGGCTTCCAGGACCGGCACGAGGCCATCGCCCGCGACTGGGCACGGGCGAAGGAGGCAGGGCTCGCCGCCGACAGCGACGAGGCCCAGGCCGTCGCCCGGCGTCACTGCGACTGGCTGTCGGTGACGGTCGAGCTCACCAAGCCGTATGTCATCGGTGTGACGAAAATGTATGTGGATGATGAACGGTTCAGAGCGGCCTATGACAAGTACGGTGAAGGGACAGCAGTGCTCGTACGGGACGCCATGAAGGTGTACGCCGAGCGCCACCTGACTGACTGACCGGTCATACGGCCGGTCGGTCGGCCGACTCAGCGGCTGACCGGGCCAACCAGCCCGGCGGCCGGCGCGGCGACCGACCGGCCATCTGACCGACTGGCCGTCCGGCTGTCTGACCTGCTGTGGAGCCGGTCGCGATCCGATCTGCTCCATAGCCCACTCGGCCGACGGCGAGTCGCCGCCGCGGACGGCAGCGGCCAGCCTGGGTGGGGCGCGGTACCGTCCGTAGCCCTAGGCGGAACCGGGCAGGTGACCACTGGTGGGGAAGCTGAGGAGGCTCAGGGAGTGCCTGAGCGGCAGCGGTCGGCGGGCCGACGAGACGGTCGGTCTCACGTCGAGTGACGGGGTGCCGGTTTCGGGCGGCCGGGTCCGTACCGGGCGGCGGCTGGTCCGCGTTCTGCCTCTGCTCGTGCTCGTCGTCGGAGTGATCTTCGACTCCCTGACTCCGACACGTGTCACGGCCGCCCCACTCTACGCGGCGGCCCCGCTGGTCGCCGCGCCGTTCTACCCGCTGATCGGCACGCTGCTGGTCGCCATCGCCTCGCTGCTCTTCGAGCTGGCGATGCATCTCTACGCCAACTCGCTCATGACGCTGGAGGCGCTCAGCGAGCTGCTGACCGTTGTGGTCGTCTCGCTCCTCGCGCTGTACATCAGCGGAGTGCTGCGCCGCAGCGGGCAGCGGCTCGCCTCCGCCCGGATCATCGCCGAGACCGCTCAACGGGCGGTGCTGCCGAGACCCGCCGAACGGATCGGCGGGCTGCGTATCGCCGCGCGGTACGAGGCGGCCCAGGAAGGCGCGTTCATCGGCGGCGACCTCTTCGCCGTACAGGACACGCCGTACGGAGTACGACTGGTGGTCGGGGACGTACGGGGGAAAGGGCTTGAGGCGGTCGAGGCGGTGGCCGTCGTCATCGGGTCCTTCCGGGAGGCCGCCGAACAGGAGAGCTCGCTGGAGGGCGTGGCGCAGCGGCTGGAGCGGGCTCTCACGCGCGACGGGACCAGACGTGGCGGGCTGGACGCGTTCGAAGGCTTCACCACGGCCGTGCTCGCCGAGATCCCGCACGACGGAGATGTGGTGAAGCTGGTCAACCGAGGGCATCCCGATCCGCTGCTGATGTGCGAGAACGGCGCGGTACGGATGCTGGAGACGCGCGATCCCGCGCTGCCGCTCGGGATGAGCGAACTGGGCGCCTGGCCGGACCGTGCCCAGCAGGCCAAGTACCCGGTTGGATCGACGCTGCTCTTCTACACGGACGGACTCTCCGAGGCGCGTGATTCCCGTGGTGTCTTCTATGTGCCGCGCGACCGGCTCGACGGACGGATCTTCCAAGGGCCCGACGAACTGCTCCAGGCGCTGATCGACGACGTACGGCTGCACACGGGCGGCGGGAGCCAGGACGACATGGCGCTGCTGGCGGTGAACCGGCCCACGGAGGTCGAGCCGGAACGGCGCAGGACGATACCTCTCGTGCCCTGACTCGTTCCCTGACGGACGTGTCCTGGGCGTCCTGCATGTCCCGCGCGATCCCTGTGCTCCGGGCGTCCCACGTGTCCCGGGCGTGCTCGCGCGCGGTCCGTCGGGCCGTCACCACCGTGTGTGATCGATAGGTATCCCTCCGCATAACATTTGACATACCGTCAGGTATGCCGGGCGTGCTGAAAGGCAGTCAGCTCGCCCGATTGCGTATGCATGTGCCCTGGTGTGTCCGATGCGAAGTTGTTAATGATCACCCGGAACGGCTTGGAATAAGGGCCCGGTCTCTATTAACGTTCGATAACGCAGCGCGGTCGTCCCAGCCGTCGTAAGAGTCGGCACCGTGCTCACGCGCCGAATCCCGCAAGGGAACCGGGGAACCACCAATTGGGGTGAATCGGGAGTTCTTTGCTGCCTTGCGCAGCTCAGGGCGACCGTAGGAGACCTTCCTGCTCCGAACCCGTCAGCTAACCCGGTAGGCGAGAAGGAAGGAAAGGAGTGCGCCTCAGTGGCGTCCAATCAGCCTGCCCCCACGGTCCCCTTCGAAACCACCTCCTTCGGCACCGAGCCGGAGCGGGCATGGGGCGAGTGGAATCCCACCGAGGAGTCCGTACGCCCGGTACGCGGCAGGCATCGCGTCGGCAAGCAGCGCAACGGCTTCGCCCGTAGCTCCACCGTCCTCGGCGTGGGTGTCATAGCCGCCGTCGGCGCGGGCGGTATGGCCACCGCGCAGGACAAGCCCGCGGTCTCCATATCCCTGCCCGACGCCATCACGGACAATCTTCCCGACGCCGGTTCGCTCCCGGGCATGGGATCGCTGGCGGCCGACGAGGCCGAGCCGGATCTGCTGGCCAGCGCACCGCTCACCACCGCCGGTATGACGGCGGCGGACGCGGAACAGGGCGCCACGGACGCGGGCGAGGCCCTGCGGGCCCGGATCCTCCAGCAGGCCGAGCAGCAGCAGAACGAGGCCGACGCCACGGAGAAGGCGGCTGCGGAGCGCGCTGCGGCCGAGCAGGCCGCGGCACTGGCCAAGAAGCAGCAGACCGAGGCCGAGAAGAAGATCGAAGAGGCGAAGAAGAAGGCCGAGGCGGAGGCCAGGGCCAAGGCGGAGGCGGAGCGCCTCGCGAAGCTGGCCGCCAGTTTCGCTCTTCCCACCTCCTCGTACACCATCACCTCCACCTACGGTGAGTCCGGCTCCATGTGGTCCTCCGGCTACCACACCGGTCTGGACTTCGCCGCTCCGACGGGCACGCCGGTCAAGGCCGTGCACAGCGGCACGGTCACCTCGGCCGGCTGGTCGGGCTCGTACGGCTACCGGACCATCCTGGAGCTGGATGACGGTACGGAGATCTGGTACTGCCACCAGTCCTCGATGACCGTCACCGCCGGGCAGAAGGTCACCACCGGCGAGACCATCGGCCGGGTCGGCGCGACCGGCAATGTGACCGGGCCGCATCTGCACCTCGAAGTCCACACGGCGGGCGGCTCCGGTGTCGATCCCATGAGCTGGCTGCGCAGCAAGGGCCTGGCTCCCTGAGCCACGCCGCGTGACTCCCTGAGTGCCGCCGCCCGACCGCGCTCCTCGGCCCTCGGCTTGATCCCCGTGGCATCACGCTGTCCCCGTCCCCGGCGGCTCCGGCGCTAGGCCCTGTCCGGCCGGTCTTCGTGGGCCCGGAACGCCCGGCACGGCACCTCGCCGCGTTGTCGGAGTTGCCCGAGTACATCCAGTACACGGGCAATCCTCCGCCTTGCGATGCACCGCACCGGACGCCCCGGGCTGATCCACGAAGACCGGCCGGACAGGACCTAGCCCCCCGACGCCTGGGCCGCCGGTCCCGTCGGTCTTCGGCCGGTCGTTGGCTGGCAGTAGGTCGTCAGTACTGGCGGTACGGGTTGTAGCCGTCGTAGTCGATGTACGGCGGCGGCACCGGCACCCGGCCCGTGGCCCGCGCGGCATAGGTCAGCGCGGGCCCGGCCGTCTCCCTGCGTTCCCAGAGATGGTGCAGCAGCTCCTGCTCGCGCTCCACGAAGTCCGGGCCGGTCCTGCCGCGCTGGGCGTCATGGCGCAGAAACGCCAGGGACGTCGCGAACGCCTCGTACTCGCCGACCGATCTGGACGCCTGAGGTCCGTACGTACGGGCCGCGAAATCGCGCGCCACCGTGCGCGCCCGCATCGAGGAGAGCGCCTGAGGCGCGGACGCAGGCAGCCAGCCCGCCGCCGCGTACGCGGGCAGCTCGGCCGAGACCGTACGCAGCTCGCGCTGTCTGCTCCAGATTGCCAGCCAGGTCAGCAGCCCGAAGACCGGCACCATGAACACCGCGTACACGGCGTAGAAGCCGAACGGGCCGAAGAGCGACGTCGAGCCGTTCCACAGTGCGTGCATACCCATCGCCAGCGCCAGACCGAGCGGCGGGAGGGCCAGCCGCCGGATCTTCTGGTGGCGGGCCGCCGTCGCCGCCAGGCCGAAGCCTATGCCCGTGAGCACGGTGAAGAGCGGGTGCGCGAACGGCGCCAGCACCACCCGTACGAAGAAGGTCGCCGCCGTTATGGAGGCCAGGCCTGCGCTGCCCGCGCTCCGGTCCTCGCCGAAGGCGCTGCCGAGATAGAGGATGTTCTCGGTGAAGGCGAAGCCGGTGGCGGTGAAGCCCGCGAACACGACTCCGTCGACCAGCCCGGTGAAGTCCCGTCTGCGGAACAGGAAGACCAGCAGGATCGCCGCGGCCTTGGCGCTCTCCTCCACGACCGGCGCTATCACCGTGACGCCCAGGGACTCCGCGCCGGCCGGGTCGGCGGTGGCGGTGGCTATCCACCGGATCGCGAAGGTGTTGGCGATGATCGCGACCAGGGCGGCGGCGAAGGCGCCCCAGGCGAACGAGAACAGCAGATTCCGCCAGGGCCCTGGATCGACGCGGTCCAGCCAGCGGAAGGCCGCGACCAGGAGCGGTACGGGCAGCACGGCGAGCCCGAGGCCGACCAGAAAGCCCTCGGTGCCGGTCTGGTCCCGGACGAGCGCCAGGATCACCAGGCCGCAGAGGGCGAGCAGCGTGATCACGGCTCCCGCTCGCACCGCCCGATGGCGCCAGAAGGCGCGGCGCGGCCGATAGCGCCTGCGGGCAGGCTCCGGCACGGCGGTCCACAGGTCGCCGAGCTGCTGCTGCCGCTCGTAGACGGGGATCGCCGGGCCCGGATCGAGGCGCTGCTGAGTGGGTTCCGACACGCGACGACCCTAACGAGCGGCACTGACACCGGCGATGGTGCCTGTGCGGCTACCGGCGGTTACGGGGCCGGGCGGCGTCAGGCGGACGGCTGTTCCGGCCGTTCATGGAGATCCGGCAGATCCGGTACGCGGCGGAACAGCAGATCGCGTACGACATGGCCCTTGTCGAGTCCCTGGCCCTCGAACCGGGTCAGCGGCCGGAAGGCGGGCCGTGGCGCGTATCCGCCGTCCGGCCGGGTGTTCTCGAAGCCCGGGTGGGCCGTCAGCTCCGCGAGCATCTGCTCGGCGTACGGCTCCCAGTCGGTCGCGCAGTGCAGCAGGGCCCCGGGCTTCAGCCGGCTCGCGGCCAGCGTGAGGAACTCCGGCTGGATCAGCCGCCGCTTGTGATGGCGCTTCTTGGGCCAGGGATCCGGGAAGTAGACCCGCAGTCCGTCGAGGGACCCGGGCGGCAGCATCTCCCTGAGCAGGATGATCGCGTCGCCGTTGGCCACCCGGATGTTGGACAGCCCGTTCTCCTCCGCGAGCCGGAGAAGATTTCCCTGGCCCGGCGTGTGCACATCGACGGCGAGTATGCCGGTGCCCGGGTCGTCCGCGGCCATGCGCGCGGTGGCCTCGCCCATCCCGAAGCCGATCTCCAGGACGACCGGCAGCCCGTCGAACAGCTCGTACGGGTCCAGGACCCGCCGGCCGTCGATGTCCAGGCCCCAGACGGGCCACAGCCGCCGCAGCGCGTCGGCCTGCCCCGTGGTGACGCGGCTGCGGCGCGGCTGGAAGCTGCGGATACGCCGCTCGAAGTGCGAGCCCGCAGGATCGGCGGCGGGCCCGCTACCGTCGGGAAACATCCGACTCATCATGCGGTCCCCGGCCCGCTCGGCCGCACCGGCGCCGTTGGTCCCGTCGGTCATGCCTCGCTCAACAGACTCGGTCGCCTCGGCCATCTCAGTCATCCCGGTCTTCTCGCGCTCGGCCACAACGCACCGATTCTACGGAGCGCCCAGGGAGTGCCCACGCCGCGCCTGCGGCGCCCGTTCCCACCTGTCTGCCAGTGTCCCTCGCCGGAGAGCCGCCCGGGGCCGCCCGGGGGCCGGCCGGGCCCGCCCCGATACGAGACAGGGAGGTCGTCGCTCGCGGACGTCGTCACACACAGGCTGTTCATCGACGCGCTCGGGCTGCCGCCGCAGGCGTTCGATCTGGCGCCGGACGTGCCGGTCGACGGTCACGGCTGTGCCGCTGACCTGTTCGCCGGGTACCCACGCCTGCCCTGGCGGTCACCGCAGCCGCAGTCGCCGGAGCGCGACAAGCCGGAACCGTGTACGCCATCCCAGGCTGAGGAACCTACGTCGCGGGCAGCGAGTAGGAAGCCCCGTTCGCTCGCCACGGGCGGAGCGCACGAACCGGGCCGGGTGGGGGCTCACACTGGACCGCCCCAGTCGTCCGCCACCAGGGAAGCAGACAGCTCAGAGGCTGGTCACGGGTTGGCCGGTGAGGGCTTGGGCGATCTGCCAAAGCTGGCCACCCCTCGACGCCTTCACGAGAACAACGTCACCGGGGCGAAGGATGGATTGGAGGTAAGCCGCAGCGGTCGCGTTGTCACCCACGAGCGCAACATCCGGGACGCCCGCCGCACCAGCCGTGAGAGCGAGCTGCTTCGCAAGATCGCCTCCGACCCCAATGACGAGATCGACACCGCGCTCGGCTGCGAAGCGTCCCATCTCGCGGTGGGCTTCCACCGCCTCGTCGCCCAGCTCCAGCATTTCTCCGAGTACGGCGATTCTCCGGCCGCCTTCGGCCTCGGTCGTGTCGCTGGCTGCCTCGGTCATCAAGACTCTCCGTTGTTCAAGGGCGCGAAGGTGATCGCACGGCCTGTGTAGGAAGGGGACAGACGACTGAGGGGGACTCGATCATGCGTCTGGCCCCACGCGGAAGGGTCTCGGATGAAGACCGCAGGGTCGGAGCCGTCCTCGTAGCCGCGCAGAATCACGAGATGGCCGCCTGAGCGGCCGTCGTCGGGAAACTGTTCCGTCACCGAAACGATCACGGGTGCTTCGTCGAGGCGTTCGAGCAGGTGCCCTTCTGGGACCGGCTCTGCGCGGGAGGGGACGCCGAGGTTGGTTGCGAGGTTGGCGATTCCTGCGTGAAGCGCTCCACGCGGGGTCAGAACCTCGTTCTTGACCGCGAGTTTCAGCAGCTCCGTGACCGTTGGAGCTTCGCGCCCGTAGGCGAGCAGGATCATCCGCAGCGACGCCAGGCCGCACGCCCGGTTGGACCATTTGGTCCGGTCCCCGAGGGCCCAGCCTCCGTGTAGATCCCACTCGGCGGGGTCGATGAGCTGTCGGCACATGGGGACATCGTGGACGCGCGGCACAGCGGGCTGGCTCCTACGGTGAGACGGCAGCCTCCCGGGTCGACGTGGTGCTGGAGAACGCGGGAGTGGGCAGAGGGACATCGTATGGCTGGCGGCCGAGCGCCTCGTGCAGCATCGCCAGGACGACATCCGTGTGCGTGAAGCCGAGCGTGGCGGCGCCCACCACGAAGTTGCTGTCACGCGACATGCCGGGGGTGGAGTTGACCTCCAGCACGTACGACTGGCCATCCGAGGTGAGCATGAAGTCGATGCGAGCCGAGCCGCGCAGTCCGAGACCGTCCCACAGCGTCTTGGCCTGCCAGGTGATTTCGCTCAGCACCTTGGGTGCCAGGTCTCCGATCTGCACGGCGACGGTTCCACGGGAGTCGGCGTCGAGCTTGGTGTCGGCATCGTAGAACTCGGCGTTGGTGGCTTCCGTCGCCAGCGGCGGAAAGATGGCGACGGAGCCGCCCGGCAGCTCCAGGAGCCCCACGGTCAGCGGTGTGCCGGTCACGTACTCCTCCACGAGTACGTCGTCGCCCAGTTCGCCGGCAGCGTCGGTGAGTGCTCTTCCGAGGTCAGCCTGCTCGCGAACGAGACTCATGCCGACGCTGGAGCCCCCGAAGGGCGGCTTCACCATCACGGGCCGCCCGGTCCAGGCCGCCGGCCCTCCCGACCACACGGACCAGTCGGGGGTGGGCACCCCCAGGCTGAGCATCACCCTCTTGCAGAGGATCTTGTCGGCAGCCACCGCGGACGCCGCGACCCCGCTTCCGCAGTAGGGCACGCGAAGGTAGTCGAGGAGGCCCTGCAAGCGGCCGTCCTCTCCATACGGGCCGTGCAGGTTGGAGAGGGCCGCGTCGTACGAGGCCAGCTCCTCGATGAAGCTCGGCTCACAAGGGTTGAGCACGGCCCAGCGAGCACCGATCTCATCCAGAGCCTCGGACAAGGCGGTCACGGAGCGTTGGTCGACGGGGCACTTCGAGTGGTAGAGCCGATCCTCGGCGGACACTGGACCGTAGATGAGGGCGACGCCGAGACCTCGACGGTCGTGCCCCCAGGCTCGAAGGTCGTGGACGGCCTTCTGTGTCGTCGGGCCCGTGCCGGGATTGAGGAAGATGGTCATACGAGCACCCCTTCGAAGGTGTGGGTGACCGGGCCGCCAACCCAGTAGGTTCGGCGCGGCCGGTCGTCGTGCGGCCGGACCGTGAGCGGCTCTCCGGCGCGGTTGTGAACAGCGACCAGGCGCGGGGAGACGAGGCCCCGCATAGTGGCAATGACGACGGCCGCCACCGCTCCGCTGCCGCATGACAGTGTTTCTGCCTCGACGCCGCGCTCGTAGGTACGGACCTTGAGGGCCTGGTTACCGGCCGACTGGACGAAGTTGACGTTCGTCCCCAGCGGGGCAAGGTCGCTGTGGTGGCGGACAAGGCGGCCGACGAGTTCTGCGTCGATCACCTCAACGTCGTCCACGATGGCGACGACGTGTTCCGTACCGGTGTGCGCGCTGTCGAACCACGTGGGCTTGCCGTCAATCACGGTGTTCACGCGGCGGGGGTGGATGGCGCCAACCTCGACCGTGACCCACGCTGAGTCGTCGATGACTACCGCCTGGTGCTCCACCCCGGCCATACGGAGCGTCATCTCGCCGAATCCGTGGTCGTGGTGTGCGGCCCAAGCGGTGCACCGTAAGGCGTTGCCGCACATGGCGGCGGTGGAGCCGTCCGCGTTGAAACAGTCGACTTCCAGGACGGCGGGGCTGTCAGTGATCAGGCTGCTGATGACCAGGCCATCGGCGCCGACTCCGGTCCTTCTGGCGCAGACGCGTTCTGCCTTCTTCGACCAGTCCTCCTCGGCGCCGGGTTCGGAGGCGGAGAGCAGCACGAAGTCGTTTCCCGCTCCGTGGATCTTGCGGAAGCGCATGGCAAAGCTCCTCATGTGAGGCGTGATAGCTCAGGTGTGGAAGCCCGGACAGGGGCTGGACCAGAGGGACTTCGACTGCCCGGACGGTGGTCGCACCGTTGAGGGGCTCGTCGTGAGCCTCGGGCTCCGCCGCGGCGAGAGCGAAGCCGCCGACGTGCCGAAGGCTCAGGACGCGTCCACCCTCGTCCACCACAACGGCGCCCGTCACCGCTTCCGCCCCTCCGGAGCACGATTTCAGCCGTGCTGCACAAGCTAGGAAGGGTGATGGGCGGGGCTCCACGAGTGTGCCGGAACTTGCCCGCGCTTCACCCGAGAGACTCGATGGCAGCCGTGATGATTTGCCTCGCTGCCCCGCCATAGACAGCGAGTTCAGCCAACTCGGTGAACGTTTGGGCATACATGGCAAGTTCGTGGTCCTGTACGACGGTGAGGTGCGCGGAGACCAGCTCGACGTTCACGGTCTTGTCGTCGTACAGGAAGAATCCCTCGACGGGCCAGAGCGCCCGGTCGACATCTTGGGGAATGATCCCGATGCTCACCGAAGGCAGTGCCATGACGCTCAGCAAGTATCCGAGTTGGCCTGCCAGCACTTCCGCTCCACCAATGCGGTACCGGAGCGCGCTCTCCTCCAGGAGGATGGCGAACGTGTGGTTGCCGTAGACGATGTTCTGCTTCTCCACGCGAACCTTGACGGCCGCCGGCACATCGTCAATGAGCCCGCGACGGTCGCGGATGGAAGTCAGAAGTGCGGTGATGTACGAGGCGGTCTGCACCGGACCGGGGATGAGCCATGGCGAGTAGATGCGAAACCGTTGGGTGCGTTCCCACAAGGGAAGGACTGATTCCTGGGCCCACTTGAGCCCGTTGCGCTCCATCTTGCGCCACTCGACGTACATGCCCTCGATTCCGCGGGCCGTCGAGATGAGGTCTTCGGCTTGGTGCTCCGCGCCGCATGCGGAGCACCAAGCGCGAAGGTCGCGCTCCGAGGGCAGACGGGTGCCGCTCTCGAAGCGCGAAGCCTTCGACTCGTGCCAGCCACAGCGTCTGGCGAGTTCCCGCTTGCTGATGCCGGCTGCATCCCGGATCTCAGCCAGGCGTTTCCCGAGCGCTTTGCGGGCTTCCTGAACGCTCGAAGATGGCGATGTCATGTCGTCGCGACGGTGGTGTCCGGACTGTCAGGACAACTCGAACTCTGCGTGTGGCGTTGCCCGCGCCCACACGGCTTCGAAGGCAGACTCGCAGAGCTTGGCCACCTCTGGGTCTTCCGTGAGTTCCATCTCCATGTTCTCGCCATCGCCGTCGAAGTGGTTGAGGAGGACGAGGCTGGAGTCGAACAGCCAGAAGTCGTTGCCTGGGAGTGCGACTACCGTCGCTCGGCGGCGTGAGAGCCAGCGCACGTCTTCCCCAGCAGCGATGTTCAGTCCGTCCGTTACCGCATGCTCGAAGCGGATGTACTCGCTGACGGGCGTCGACACGATGCGTGCCCGGCGAACCTCGACACCTCGTGCGGTCGCCTCCGTGACGATGGCGTGCCAGTCGGCCCAGCGCTCGGCGGGGTCGAGGGTCCTACCAGCTTTCCAGTCGATGAAGGCCAGGTCCGACTTCATGTAGGCGTCCCGCGTCTCCAGATGGACGGCTGTCCTCCGGCAGTCGCGGAACAACTCCTCAAACGTCGGGGTCCTCGTCATCCTTCTTCACCTCCGGGTCGGTGTCCTTGGCGGTCTGCTCCATCTCCAGGAAGAACTGCACCATGCGCCGGGGGATCTCTACCACCGACTCGCGGCCGGGGATGTCCATCTGCCGGAGGCGCTCGGCGTCCTCCACCTTCCACCCCTGCACGAGGTAGTTGTCCTTCACATCGTCGAGGTAGATCGTGGGCGAGCCGCCGCTAGGACTCTCCGGGTCTTTCCCGAGCTTGATCAGGGCCATGATGTCCTCCTCGAACGCCGATGACGATCTGTGTGCCAGAGCTTGCCCGTGGCTGCGCCGCGGAGCGAGGGACTTGCCGGAACTTGCCAGGTCCCGTCGAGGACGCGAGTTACGTAGCCAACCTCCTGATGTCAGCCAGACCGTCGCGCACACGGGCCAGCGTCTGCCGAAGATCCTGCTTCGCGCTTCGGCGCGTTTCAGGTGGGTCGCGTGTTCCGATTCCAGGTCCGCGATCGTGAATTCCTGGAGTTCCATGGCGAGTTGGCCTGCGAGCACCCAGGGGAGCCGCGAGCTCTCGAAGGCCACTCCGCCCGCGTCGTACATGACCGGGAACAGTCCGCCCGGCTGGTACAACATTTCGTGCACCCCGGCCGCTACGAATGTCTTCACGCGCAGCGCCACATGGCGTTTGCGTAAGTGCGGGCAGGCTTCGACGGAGGTGACGGCGCACGGTACGCACAGGGGCGGGTGCGTGGTGACGTAGCCGGGCTTGTGCAGTTCCGGGTAGTCCGCGTCCTCGCCGACCACCCACAGTGTGCCGTCGTCGGTACGGTCGGACTGGCCGCCGCAGACCTGGCACAGGAGCTTGCGCATGGCGCGGCGCTGCCGCAGGAAGTGCACGGGAGGTCGCTCACCCGACGGGTCAGCCACGCCCCGGCCCGCCGTCCGTCGCGTTACGCTCCGCCGCGCCCCGCAACGACAAAGCGGCCCAGATCATCTTGCCCGGACCGGCCCGGTCGGCCACTCCCCATTCGTCCGCCAGGGCGTCGACCAGGAGCAGCCCGCGCCCGTCGGGCGCCTCCGGATCCGGCGTACGCGGCTGGGGACGCTCCGGCGAACCGTCGTGGACCTCGATCCGCAGCGCTCCCGAGCTGCGGAAGTAGCGCGTTTCGATGATCTGCTCCGGCGTCACCTTCGCGTGCAGCCCGGCGTTGCTGAGAAGCTCCGACACGATCAGAACCGCCGAGTCCTCCAGCTCCGACAGCCCCCAGCCGGCCAGCGCCTTGCGCAACTCCAGCCGCGCCAGTGCCACGCACCTCGGATCCCGGCTCCACCGCAGCACAACAGTGCTGCTGGTTGGGTTCGTCCTGCGCTTCCCGTACATGTCACGCGCCCTCCATCTGCCCTTTTCGCTTCCTGTAACGAATCCCCCCGCAGTCATTCACCGGCCCGGTCTCAACAAGCCACAGGACGGCCCGCGTTGGCGTGACGTACCCGAAGCGGGGCACCAAGTCCGGGGCCAGGCGCCAGTAGCCACCGGCCGCGATCAGCGTGGCCAATTCGTCTGCGTCGCTGAGGGACTTGGGGGAAGTGTGCTTCCATGACAAGGTCCGCTCCTCTCCGTAGCGATACGGCTACTGGGAGCACTCAGAGTGGCGTAGAGTCAGGAAGCGTTCAACGTGTCAGAGATGACAGGAGAGTTGGTGCCAGATGGTCAACCGGAAGGAACTCAACCCGGACAGCAGTCCGCAAGCCGCCTACGGAGCAGAACTGCGCCGCTTCAGGGAAGCGAAGGGCTGGAAGCAGGAAGACCTGGCCGCCCAGATGGAATATTCCAGTACGCATATTTCGGCCGTGGAAACTGGTCGGAAGATGCCAACCTTGCGGTTCGCGCGCAGTGCTGACCGTGCGTTGGGTACTGGTGACCTGTTCGAGCGCAAGTACCGTGAGCTCAAGCATGGCGTCTTGCTGGAAGGCTTCTCGGAGTACGTGGGGTACGAGGGCCGAGCCACAGAGATCAGGGTGTTCGAGGTCGGCATCATTCCGGGGCTTCTTCAAACACCGGACTATGCACGGGTGCTGGCGGACAGCGCCGTACACCGGGGTGCCATCACGCGCGAACAGGCGGATGAGCGAGCTTCGTTCCTGGCCGAGCGGCAGGCCGCGCTGGTACGGGCCCGTCCTCCCATGGTGCTGGTGGTCATGGATGAGAGCTGCATCCGCAGGTCGGTAGGCGGACCCGGGGTCATAGGTGCTCAGCTTGATCGGTTGGTCGAGTTCGCCGAACTCCCCAACACCGCACTGCATATCGCCCCGTACGCGATAGGGGAGCACAGGACGTTTGACCGACCGGTTAACCTGCTCACCCTGCCCGATTACTCCGTCGTCTCGTATGTGGAGTCCCAGACTCAGGGATACCTGGAGCGCGAACTCGTATCCGTCCGGAGCCTGTTGACGGCCTACCATCAACTACAGGCCGTATCGCTGTCACAAGCGGCATCGGTGGACATGATCAATGAGGTACGAAAGGGCATCCCGTGACAACCACGACCACGACCGAACTCCGTTGGGTCAAATCCTCCTACAGCAACAACGGCGGCACCTGCGTCGAGTGGGCCCCCGCGTACGCGTCCACTACCGGCGTGGTTCCCGTCCGCGACTCCAAGAACCCCAGTGGTCCGGTTCTGGACGTTCCTGCCGGTGCGTTCGCCTCGTTCGTGGCGGGCGTCAAGGCGGGGGAGTTCGGCCGTACCTTCGGCGCGTGAAAGGGCATCCCGTGATCACCGAGTCCCCCCGTTGGTTCACCTCCTCCTACAGCAACAACGGCGGCAGCTGCGTTGAGGTGGCCGCCAACCTCGCCTCTTCGTGCGGCGTGGTTCCCGTCCGTGACTCCAAGAACCCCGGTGGTCCAGTTCTGGACGTCCCTGCCGGTGCGTTCGCCTCGTTCGTGGCGGGCGTCAAGGCAGGCGAGTTCGACCGCAGCTTCGGCGCGTGATCTGCGCGCCCCAGCACTGAGCACACCCCTCGCCCTCACCTTCGGAATCCGGGTATCGGGCAGGGGGTGTGTCAGTCCTCGCCCAGCACCGCCAGCGCGCGTCTCGCGACCTCGCGGCCGATCGGTAGTGAGGCGGTCGCCGCCGGTGAGGGAGCGTTCAGGACGTGGACCGTGCGAGGTCGCTGTCTGATCAGGAAGTCATCGGCCAGCGTGCCGTCCCGCAGCACCGCCTGGGCCCGTACACCGGCCGTCGCCGGGCGCAGGTCCGTGTCCCTGACCGCTGGGAGCAGCCTCCGTACGGCCGTTGCGAAGGCGCGCTTCGAGAGCGAGCGGTGCAGTTCGCCCGCGCCGTACCGCCAGTGCTTGCGCGCCGTACGCCATGAGCCGGGCCAGCCGAGCGTGCCGGCCAGCTCGGCGGGCCGTACGGTCCGCCAGGTGTAGCCCTCGCGGGCCAGCGCCGGGACCGCGTTCGGTCCGACATGGACGGCTCCGTCGATGCCCCGTGTCAGATGCACTCCCAGGAACGGGAACGCCGGGTCCGGCACCGGATAGACCAGCCCTCGTACGAGACCGGGCCTGGCCAGTTCGTAGTACTCACCACGGAAGGGCACGATCCGCATCCCCGGATCGTCGCCCGCGAGCCGTGCCACCTGGTCGCACTGGAGCCCCGCGCAGTTCACCAGGACGCGCGCCCTGACCACGTCCCCGGCCGCCGTACGGACGGCGACGCCCCAAGGGCGGCGGTCGACGGCCGTGACCTCCGCGTCGTACCGCACGGACGCGCCCGTCGCGCCCGCGGACTCCGCGAGCTGTTCGGCGACCGCCAGGAAGTCGCAGACGCCGGTCGTGCCGACATGGATCGCCGCGAGGCCGCGCACCTGCGGTTCGTACTCGGTGATCTGCGCCGGGCCCAGCTCGCGCACCGGGATGCCGTTCTCCCTGCCGCGCTGGACCAGGGCGTGCAGCCGAGGCAGCTCGTCCCGCTCCGTCGCCACGATCAGCTTGCCGGTGACCTCGTGCGCAATGCCGTATTCGGCGCAGAACTTGACCAGCTCGGCGGAGCCGCGCACCGCGTACCGCGCCTTGAGCGAGCCGGGACGGTAGTAGACACCGCTGTGGATCACTCCGCTGTTGTGGGCCGTCTGATGGCGCCCGGGGCCCGGCTCCTTCTCCAGCACCACCACGCGCGTGCCCGGCGCGGCGCGTGTGATCGCGTACGCCGTCGACAGACCGACGATCCCGCCGCCGATCACCAGCACTTCGCAGTCGAATCCCACGCGTCCGCTCATCGCGCGCGCCACCTCCCACCCCGATAGTGCACTGGCCCGCCGACAACGCGCTTAAACCACGAATCGACAGACCGGTACGGCAGGCCGGTAGGACAGGCCAGCGCGAGGTGCCACCGCCCGGTCCGCGCGAGGTGCCACCGTCGGCCCGGACTCCAGGCACGGCGGGCCCCGGTTCCGGGCGCGCCGGACCCCCGTTCCGGCCGTGACAGCACCGGCTCCGGCCCCACGCCCTACGCCGGTGCCACCAGCAGCGGCCTCGCGCGCTCCCGCAGCTCGACCACCCGGGGCTCGTCCCCGTACGGCTCCAGGCGGTGCAGCAGATCCCGTACGTACTCGGTCGTACGTGCCGAGGAGATCCGGCCCGCCACCTCCACCGCCCGCGTGCCCGCCGCGCACGCCGCGTCGAGATTGCCCGACTCCAGTTCGGCGACGGCGCTCACCACCAGACGCAGTCCGTGCGAGCGTACGAACTCCTCCGTCGGCCGGGAGAGCGCCTGCTCCGTGAAGCGCCGTACCTGGCGCGGCGCCTTCAGATCGCGGTAGCACTCGGCGGCGTCCGCCGCGAATCTGTCGTACGAGTAGAAGCCCAGCCAGGACGGATCCGCGTCGCCCTCCCGCGAGCGCTCCAGCCACCCTTCCGCGGCCTTGAGGGCCGCTCCGGCCGCCACCGCGTCGCCCGCCTTCGCGTGCGCGCGCGCCTCCACCAGACGGAAGAAGCTCATCGTGCGGGCGGTGGCGAGGCCGCGATTGCGCTCCAGCGCGGCCTGCGCGAGATCCACGCCCTCGTCCGCGAAGCCGCGATAGGTCGCCTGGAGGGACATGGAGGCCAGCACATAGCCGCCCAGTGGTACATCGGCGGCTGCGCGCGCCAGTCGCAGCGCCTGGATGTAGTAGCGCTGCGCGGCCTCCTGCTGGCCCGTGTCGAAGGCCATCCAGCCGGCCAGCCGCGTCAGCTCGGCGGTGGCTCCGAAGAGCCCGCGGCCCACCTCGTCGCTGTACGCGCCGAGGAGCAGCGGTGCCGCGTCGACCCGCAGACACTCCGGCACCATCGACGAACGCCAGTCCCCGCCGCCGTACTTGGAGTCCCACCGTCTCGCGTCGGACGCCGCCTCGCGCAGCTTGGCCACATCGCTGTGGCCCACGCGCAGCGGCGAGACCTCGCCCGACGGGTCGGAGCCCTGGCCGGAGCCCTGGCTGTTCCCGCCGTGCGCTCCCTGCGCCGCCTCCGCGACCGCCGGTTCCCGGGCGACCGAGGAGTCGGCGGGTGTTATCAGCCACCGGGAGGCGGGCGTCGCATAGGCGCTGACTGCGAAGGATCCGGCCAGGGACTGCCAGATGCCGCCGCCGCCCGCGCGGCGGCCCGCCAGATCCAGCCGGTACAGCTCCGTCGCAGCGCGCACCGCCTCACCCACGTCGCGCGGGAAGGCGAGCCCGACCTCGGGGGCCGGATCCGCGTCCGCGAGGCCGATCTCATGGAGTGGGACGGGACGTCCCAGTTTGGCTCCGATGGCTGCGGCGATGAGATGGGGCGCCGCACCCTGCGGAACCATCCCCTTCGAGACCCATCGCGCCACGGAGGTCTTGTCGTAGCGAAGTGTCAGACCGCGCTGCGCCCCGAGGTCGTTGACCCGCCGGGCGAGGCCGGCGTTGCTGATTCCCGCGAGGGCGAGAACGGTGCCGAGCTTTTCGTTCGGCCCGCGTAGCTCCCTGGACATGCGTCACCCCTCGACACACAGACGGCCGCCGCGTCCGCGGCATAGGCGCGCGGCATTCGTAAACCCAGCGTAGTTCGCCACATCCCGACCGTTAAGGGGCGGAGTTTCGTATGGCGGGATTGTTGTCCGTGCTCCGTCCGGCGTTCAAGGCCCTGAGCGGCCCTGAGCGGCACGCCGTGCTCCGGGTGTGTAGCGTGCGCCCGGCCGTGCGCTCTTGGCCCGGCGGGAGCGGGAGCGCTTCCATGAGACCTGCGTGGGTCGGCCCACTGCGTACTGGAACCAGTGGGCTGGGGGATACCGCCGCCCCAATCCCCGCGGGCGGTGGATCAGTCCGGGAGGCGGCGAACGCCTCCCGGACTGAGCGTGTGCCGGTACTGAAGTGCCGTGCCGAGCCCGGAGTTTGGCTGAAACACGTCCGTCGAGGAAGCGCCTTCGAAGCGCCGTTTCTCCGCCAAACGGCCAATGCCAGGGGCGCATTCGCATTTTCACGCGTGCTCCCGTAGGCCCTCCTGTGCGCTGTTGTCGTGGCAGCATGTTCCCGAACGGCTTCGGTTTCGGGCTGCTCGGAGTGGGCTGTTGAGCCTACTCTGTGGGCTCTTGAGCCTACTTCTCGACTTGTCCACAGGCTGTGGAGGCGGCGATGCGCTGGTTGGTGGGATGGAGCAGTATCGCCGCGCGCTTCGGCACGGCAGGGACGGCCGGATCGGCCAGGTCGGCCGGAGCCAACGGCTCGGCCGGCTCGGTGGGAGCCAACGGTTCGGTCGGGGCGAACGGTTCGGTCGGTTCCGCCGGTTCCGTCGGCGAGGACTACGAGGGCCGCAGCGTGCATCCTGTCGGCTCCCAGCTCCTTTGGGGCGACCCGGATCCGCTGTGGGCCGTTGGCGACTGGCGGCCCGACGAGATCCGGATCGTCACCGTCGATCCCTTCACCAGGCTGGCCGTACTGGGCTGTTGCGGCGCCAGCGACGAGGAGCTGCGCGTCGGGCTGTTCGCCGCCCGAGGCGGCGCGCTGCGCCATCTCACCGCCTGGCCGGGCAGTTACACGGCGGTCGCCCAGATCGGCCGCCGGATCACGGTCGTGGGCGATCTGGCCGGCGCCAGGCCCGTCTTCTACACGCCCTGGGCGGGCGGCACCGCGTACGCCACCGCCGCCCTGCCGCTCGCCGATCTCATCGAGGCCCAGCTCGACATCGGGCATCTCGCCGCGCTCCTCGCCTGTCCCGAGACGCCGGAGGCGCTGCGCGACTCCACTCCGTACGACGGCGTCAAGCGCATCCCGCCCGGACACGCGCTGGTCCTGCGCGAGGGATCGCGCGAGATCACCGGATACGAACAGGTCGCCTCCCTCGCCGTCGCCGGGCCCCAGCGGGACCCGGACCGTGCGGTGGAGGGCGTACGGGACGCCCTGGTGGAGGCCGTACGGGCACGGCTCCTGGCGCCGCGCCACGCGCCCGAGACCATGCCGCCCGATCCCGGGCCCGTCCCCGGCATGGGGCCCGCGGAGCGGCGTGCCGCGCGCGGCGGACCGGTCCCGGGCATCGGCGCCGATCTCTCCGGCGGCAGCGCGTCGGGCACGCTCGCGCTGCTCGCCGCCGGGCTGCCGGGCGCGCCCGGTACGGTCCTCGGGCACGGCACCGGCGCGGGAGAGCGGCTGCTCGCCGTCACCTTCAACGACCTGGCCACCGGCAGCCGCGACGAGGCCGAGCTGGAACGGGCGCGGATGATCGCCGCCAATCCCCGGCTGCACCATGTGGTCGTCGCGGCGGGCGAAGAGGCCCTGCCGTACGCCGACCTGGAAGGCCCGCTCACGGACGAGCCCGGGCCCTCCCTGGTCACCGCGGGCCGCCATCGGCGCCGGCTGGCCGCGGGCAGCGCCGACCACTTCACCGGGGACGGCGCCCGCGAGGTGCTCGACGCGCATCCCGCGCGCCTGGCCGATCTGCTGCTCGACCGGCGCAGACGCCATCTGCTGCACCCGGTCACCGCGCTCGCCAAGGCCGAAGGGCCGTCGCCCGCCTCGCTGTTCATCCCGCTCACCGTGTACCGCGCGGCGCGGCGGCTGGCCCGTACGCCGTACCGCACCGGCCTCGAAGAGGCGGCGGCCCAGCTTCCGCAGGCCAACAGGGCCGCGCTGTCCGCGTCCGCGAACGGCCCGCTGGGCGCCTCGCTGGCCGCCCTCACCTGGTCGCGGCCCGGGCCCGCCGCGCGCTGGCTGACGGGAGAGGCGCTCGCGGAAGTATCGGTTCGCCTGTCGGCGGCGGCGATCCGGCCCACCTCCGTACAGCGCCCTGGAGAGGCCCGTGCCCGCGCCGCCCTGGCCCGCCACGCCGTGGACCACCGTGTCTTCGAACAGGCAGCGGAGATCCGCAGCCAGCGGCTGCACGCGCCCTTCCTCGACAACCAGGTGGTACGGGCGTGCCGCGAGCTGCCCGAGGCGCTGCGCGTCCAGCCGGGCGCCCGCGCGGAGATCCTCCGTACGGTCCTGGCCGGAGCTGGTATCCACGACCTGCCGCCGGGCTGGGGCGCGACGTCCCGGGCCGGTTCCGCCGCCGCCACGCGCGCGGGTCTGCGTACCGCCGTCGGCGAGCTGATCAGCCTCTTCGACGCGCCTTTGCTGGCCGACGCGGGCCTGATCGAGGCACGTGTCGTACGCAAGGCGCTGCGCGCGGCGGCCGAGGGCGAGCCCGTACCGCTCGACGGGCTCGCCGATCTGGTCTCCACCGAGCTGTGGCTGCGGCGCCTGCTGTCCCGGCGAGGCACCTGCTGGACGGGCACGGCGGCGCCGCGCCAGCGGGCGGTGGCGGGCGTGGTGGTACCGCGGCCGACGCTGCACCAGTAAGCGCGCGCGGGAGCCGCCGATAACCGCGCGCGTGGGCCGCGGTCCGGCAGACGGCAAGCGGCTGGGGCAGGCTGTGAGAACCGGGCCGCCGTTGTCGGAGCCGACGGTCACAATGGGCCCGTGCGGTATCTCATCCTGGGCGTCACCGAGGCGCGCGACGAGCAGGGCGGGGATCTGGCGCTCGGCGGCGCGCGGGTCCGGGCCCTGCTGGCGGCGCTCGCGCTGCGCCCTGGGCGGGCCGTCGCCGTCCGGGAGCTGGTGGAGGAGGTCTGGGCCGGGGAGCCGCCGCACGACGCGGTGGGCGCGCTCCAGGCGCTCGTCGGGCGGCTGCGGCGGATCATCGGCAAGGAGGCGATCGGCTCGGTGCCCGGCGGCTACCGGCTGGCCGCCGTACGGGACGACATCGACCTGTACGTCTTCGAGCGGCTGGCCCGCGAGGGCGCCGAGCGGCTCGACGCGGGCGATCCGGAGACCGCCGCCCGCACCTTGCGCGACGCGCTCGCGCTCTGGCGAGGTCCGGCCCTCGCCGATCTGCCCGACGGTGACGACGGCGTACGGGACCGTGGTGTCCGAGGCCGTGGCGTACAGGATCACGGCGTACGAGGACATGGCATACGGCCCGAGGCCCAGCGGCTGGCGGCGCTCAAGCAGCGCGTTGAGGCCGATCTGCGGCGCGGCGCCACGGGCCCGCTCGTACCGGAGCTGACAGAGCTGGTCGCGGCCCATCCGTACGACGAGCCCTTCCGCGCCCAGCTCATCCGGGCCCTGTCGGCGGAGGGCCGGCAGGCCGACGCGCTCGCCGCGTACGAGGACACCCGCCGCGTCCTCGCGGACGGACTCGGCGCCGATCCCGGGGCCGAACTGACGGCACTGCACGCGCGGTTGCTCGCGGGTACGGGTACGGGCGCGGCGCGCCTCTCAGCGGGCGGGTCCGACCGGTCCGAGCGGCCAGACCGGCCCGGCGCGTCGGGCGGGCCCGATCGGCCCGGCGGGAATTTGCGTCCTCGGCTGACCTCCTTCGTCGGCCGCGAGCCCGAACTCCACGCGATCCGCGCCGATCTGAGCCGTTTCCGGCTGGTCACGCTCACCGGTCCAGGCGGCTCCGGCAAGACCCGGCTCGCCGAGGAATCCGCGCCCAGGGACGCCTGGCTGGCCGAACTCGCGCCGCTGGAGGACCCGTCCGCCGTGCCGGGAGCCGTACTGAGCGCGCTCGGACTGCGCGAGACCCAGCTCGTCACCTATGAGGGCCGGTCCGTACGGGACGATCCCACCGCCCGGCTCGTCGACCGTCTCGCGGACCGCGACACGCTGTTGATCCTGGACAACTGCGAGCATGTGATCGGCGCTGCCGCCGCCCTGGCCGAGTCCCTGCTCACCCGCTGTCCCGGACTGCGCGTACTCGCCACCAGCCGTGAGCCGTTGGGTGTGCCGGGCGAGGTGGTGCGTCCGGTGGAGCCGTTGCCGCCGGATCCGGCGCATCGGTTGTTCGGGGAGCGTGGTCGTGCGGTGCGTCCTGGGTTTGATCCGGAGAGTGATCCGGTGGCGGTGGCGGAGATCTGCCGTCGGCTGGACGGGTTGCCGTTGGCGATCGAGCTGGCGGCGGCGCGGCTGCGGATGCTGACGTCGCGTCAGATCGCGGATCGTCTGGACGACCGTTTCCGGCTGCTGACGAGCGGAAGCAGAACCGTACTGCCACGCCAACAGACCTTGCGCGCCGTCGTGGACTGGTCCTGGGACCTGCTGGACGAGCGGGAACGTACGGTGCTGCGCCAGGTGTCCGTCTTCGCGGGCGGCTGGGATCTGACGGCGGCGGAGGCCGTATGCGCCGAGGTTCCGGGCATGCCGGGCGCGCCGGGTGCGCCGGGAGTGGCTGCTCCCACGGGAGTGGATTCTTCCGCCGTGCCCGATCTGCTCGGCGCGCTGGTCGACAAGTCGCTCGTCGTGGCCGCGCCGGCGCCCGGTCCCGACGGCGGGATGCGGTACCGCCTCCTGGAGACCATCCATGAGTACGCCGTCGAACGCGCCGCCGAGGCACCGGCCGTACGGGCCGCCGCCGAGCGCGCCCACACGGCGTACTTCACCGGCCTGGCGGAGACGGCCGAGCCGCGTCTGCGCTCCGGCGAGCAGCTCCCTTGGATCCGCCGTCTTGAGACCGAGCTCGACAACATCCGCGCGGCCCTCCACCGTGGCGTCCTGGCGCGCGACGAGGAGTCCACGCTGCGGCTGGTCTTCGCCATGGGCTGGTTCTGGTGGCTGCGCAACTACCGTCCCGAGGGCCTGTCCTGGACGGAACACGCCCTGGCCCTGGGCCCTGCCGAGCCGGCCCGCCCGGCCGACCCTGATGAATCGGACGACCCGGACGACCACCAGGACGCGAGCTACGCGGACGACCTGGACGATCCGGAGCAGCCGGACAACGCCCTTTACTGGTCCCGGATGCAGCTCCAGGTACTGCGCCTCTTCCTCACCGGTGAGAGCGGCCAGAGCGAGAAGCTCCGCACCGACCCGCACCTCCAGAGAACCGTCCGGCGGATTCTGCGCGCCTTCAGCAGACCTGGTCCGCAGTCGGCCCGCTTCCCAGGGCTGCTCTGGTGGCTGCTCGCCCATCTCTTCGACCAGACAGTCGACATGCGCGTCTTGATCGATGCCTCCATCGCCAACTGCCGTGAGCACGGCGGCGACTGGGAGGTCGGCATCATGCTGATGGGACGCGCCAACATGATGGTCGATGTGCCCGGCGGACTGGCGGGCGTCGACGAGGACCTGGCCGAGCTGCGTGAGGTGAGCCGCCGCGTCGGTGACCGCTGGATGCTTGCCCAGGTGGCGAGTGCCAGAGGCGAGGCGAGCACGGTGCGCGGACGGTACGAGGAGGCGCGCGGCGCGTACGAGGAGGCGCTGCGCTTCGCCCGCGCGGTCGGAGCGCACGCCGAGGCGCCGTACCTGCTGGCCCGTCTCGCCGAACTGTCCTACCGGGCCGGTGACACGGCCGCGGCGGAGAAGGGCCTGGACGACGCGTTCGCCGAGGCCGAGCGCCACCACGTCCAGGACGCGCGTGCCTTCGTGTACTTCATGCGCGCGGTCCTCGCCCTCGACCGAGGTGAGTCCGGGCGGGCCGGAGCGCTGCTGGACCGGGCGCGGCGCGCGGCGGAGCAGGGCTCACCGCCGCCGCATTTCACGGCCGGAGTCGACGCGCTGGACGCGCGGATCTCCCTGCACGAGGGCGCGGGACCGGTCGCGGCGGCGCGCTCGCTGGCAGCCGTGCTGCGTGCGGCGAGGGAGAGTCGGCTCTCGGAGAACGTCGTCGCCCAGCTCGCCGAGCTGGGAGCGCCGATGCTGCTGCTCGCCGATGAGCCCGGACCGGCCGTACGGCTGCTGGCCGCCACCGCCGCCTGGCGGGCCGACTGCCCGCGTTCCGTACCCGAACGGGCCGAGGCGGAGAGGACCGAGGCGCGCGCCCGCGAGGCGCTGGGCACGGCGCGGTACGAGACGGAGCGCGAGGCGGGACGGGCCCTCACTCCGGCCCAGGTCGTGGACCTGCTGGAGCTGGAGCCGCAGGTTCCGCCGGAGCCGCCAGAACTGCCGGATCTGCCCGAGCCGCCAGAACCGCCGGGACGCGTCAGCGACAACTGATCCGGGACTGCGCCCAGTCCGCGAGCGCCACCGTGCCGAGCGGCCGGTGCGGCTCGACCACCAGCCGGATCGTCTTCCGTCCCGAGATGCCCACCTGTACGGGGACGGCCGGATCGCCGCCGCGCAGCACGGGCGAGCGCCAGAGCCGTTCGCCGTCGCCGTACAGCGAGAAGCGCACGGAACCGAGACGCCGCGTCAGATCGTCCACGCCGACCTGGGCCGCATAGGTGGCACAGCTCCGGTTGAGATCGATGGTGACCGACGACGACGCGTGCGTCGTCACACCATGTGCGTACCGGGTGCCGCCGATGGACAGGCCGGAGCGCTGCCACATCCAGCTGCTTCCGATGAGCCGCACCTCCGGCTTGGTCTTGTCGCCGAAGAGGTCGTACGACAACTGGTTCACCTGATAGTCCGCCGGAGGTGGAGGTGGCGGCGGCTTCGGGCTCGGCGTGGGCTTCGGCGGAGGCGGTACGGGCGGCACCGGCGCCTTGGTCGGCACCGGCGGCGGACTGGGCTTGGCGGGTGTCGGCCTGGCGGGAGTGGGCTTCGGCTTCGGTTTCGGGGCCGGTTTCGCCGAGGGCGACGGCGTCGGCTTCTGCGCGGAGGGCGCGGGCTCCGGCGCGGGCGGCCTGGGCGACGGAGGCGACGGAACCGGCTTCGGCGGTACGACGGGCCGCGCGACCGGAGGCTTGGCCTTGGGCGGCTGTTCCGGCTGCGAGTCGTTCACCAGCGCGTACACCAGCCCGGCCGCGGCGGCGACGGCCACCAGCCCGGCGATCCCGGCCTTCGCGGGCGCACCGAGCCCTTCGGACGCGGCGGCCCCGCCGGCGGCTCCACCCGAGGCCGCGCCGCTCGCCGCACCACCCGAGGCCGCTCCCGCCGCCGCGCCGGAGCCCGTGGCCGCCGCGGCGGCACCCGCTCCCGCCGCTCCCACGGCGCCGCCCGCCACGATCCCGGCGGCCTTGAGCGAATAGCCCGCCGCGAACCAGCCGATCACCGCGACCGGCAGCAGCGCCGGGATCGCGGAGTTGACATGCGCCAGTTCACCGGCGGCGAGACGGCACTTGGCGCACTCCTCCAGATGCTTGCGCAGCCCGCGCTCCGCGCGTGTCCGCAGCCCGCCCCGGGCATACGCGCCGAGCCGGTCCGCGTACCGGGCGCAGTCACCGCCCGAGGTGAGCGCGGCATTCACATGGGCCTGCAAATAGGCCTGCTTGAGTCCTTCGCGCGCCCGACTGGCCAGTACCGCCGTGGCGTTGGCGCTCAGCCCGAAGAGCGGCGCGACCTCGCTCGGCGACTCCTCCTCGACCGTGGTGTGCCAGAGCACCGCCTGCCAGCGCTCGGGCAGACTGCGGAAGGCCTGCATGGCCATGGACTGCTCGGCCTCGCGCATCGCCAGTACGTCCGCGCCCAGATCGAGGGTGTCCACGTCCGAGACCTCGGAGGAGCGGACGGCCTGCGCCGCGAACACCGCGAAATCCTCGACCAGTTGCTCCCGCTTCGCGGACTTCGTCCAGGAAGCGGCCACCCGCCGTACGGTCGTCAGCAGATAGGCACGCACCGCCTGTTCCGGCCCGGCTCCGCCTCGGACCGCCTGCAAGGTACGGGCGAACACCTCGGCCGTCAGATCGTCGGCGGTGTGCGCGTCACGGCAGCACGTACGGGCGTAACGGCGCACCGCGTGCGCGTGCCTGCGGAACAGCTCCTCGTACGCGCTGTCGTCGCCGTCCCGCATCCGCTGGATCAGATCGGCGTCCGACGGAGGCACCTCGGTCGTCTCCGGCTCGGCCACGGGCAGCTCGACGGTCTCTGCCGGCTCGACGGTCTCCGCCGGCTCGGCCAGGGACGGGGACGACGGCGGGGACGATGGCGGGGACGCGCCGCCGAGGCGTTCGCGCTGCGGCGGCACACTGCTCTCCGCCTCGCCCGTTCCGGACCGTGAACCGGTCGAGGGATGCGGCATCGGAGGACCGGCATAACCCGCAGGCCTTCCCGAACCACCGGGCCCACTCTGCTCGGGCACGCTCGGCACACCCGTCGAACCAGTGAGACCGCCAGGAGCACCAGGACCGCCAGGACCACCGGCCGCGGCCGGGCCACCGGAGCCGGCCCGGCCGCCCGGCACCACCGGACCCGGCACCTCCTTGGGCCCGCCCTGGCTCGGCACCTGCCGTTGAGCCGCTCCGTCGGGTTCCGTATCGCCGTCGGCACCACCGCCGCCGAGCGGCTCGTCCCGTCCGTCACCGCTCATCGCGGAAGCCCCCGTACGCGCCCTCTGAACGCACCCTCTGACCCGAACACCGGGACAGAGTGCCACAGAGCACCGCGATGCCCAGCCCTTCGCGCCGGGCAACCACTCATCCGGGGACGTTTCCCCGAGTCCTGCATGAACGTTCACTCGTTCGGGGAAGCCTCAACGACGTTTATCGCCAAGCCAGTTCGAAGACAGCCGACCCGACGCGACCGACTCGACCCGGCGCAACCCGACCCGACCCGAGGACAACGGCCCGAGCCGGAACCGGACCACAACCGAGCCCGTGCGCAGCCGCCCGGCCCGCACCAAAGGCACGAACCGGACCACCGCCCACCGACCGCCGCCCACCGACCAACGCCCTGCGATGACCATCCCCGATCACCGCCCACTCATACCGGTCCCGCTCACGGCCCGCCCGCTACACCGGCCGCGACCGCAGCCCTTCCAGCAGAATGTCCAGCAGCCGTGCCGAAGCCGCCGCCTGCTGCGCCGCGTCCGGCAGCGAAGGCGCCGCCGTGGCTATCACCAGCAGAACATCGGCCACGGACACATCGCCGCGCAGCTCACCCGCGGCCCGCGCCCGCTCCACCAGCTGCCCGACGACCTCCAGCAGCTCCATCGCGCCCGGATCGTCCAGCTCCTCCGGTGACAGCCGATGACCGATCACCCGCAGATCGGGCGCGCCGGCCTGCCGCTGCTGCGGCACCCGCACCTCGTCCTGCGCGCTCCGGCCCGCCGAAACGTCCTCGACGTCCACGCCCACCCGCAGTACATGCGGCGGAAGCAGCCGTCCCGCGCCCGAGGCCACCGACGTGCGCAGAAAGCGGGAGAGCGCCGACCAGGGCTCCTCCTCCTGGCCCAGTGCCGTACGCGCCTGGTCGGTCAGCCGGGAGGTCTCCTCCTCGGCTATCCGCCGCACCAGCACGTCCTTGCTAGGGAAGCGCCGGTACACCGTGCCGACGCCGACCCTGGCCCGTCGCGCCACATCCTCCATCGGAGCCCCGTAGCCCAGCTCGCCGAACACCTCGCGAGCCGCGCGCAGTACATGCTCCAGATTGCGCTGTGCGTCCACCCTTAACGGCGCCGAGCGGGCAGTCCCGCCCGTCCCCGCCCGTCCGTCGCCGTCCGTGACGACGGCGGTCTGCCAATGCGAATCCTGAATGTGCATAACCGTTCCCCCGGTAATGATGTCTCCCCCCGGAGACCCCCGCCTCGACAGCCGAGCGTGCGGACCCAGTCACGGACCGGACACGCCGACGAGGTACGAACATAGTTGAGCCCGGGTCAATTCAGAAGAGGGTAGTTCCGCACAGAGCGCCCCCCGATCGGAGCAAGGACCGGAAGATGCCTGATTCATCCGGCGCCCATCGGCCCCGGCGCCCACGCTGACCTGCGGCCCTCCGCCAATACCTGCGGTTTTGCCCGTCCGCGACCGCTGACGGCCTCCGGTCACACAATCTGTCGTGGCTGTGGACAAACACCGGGCCCCGTTGCGTCATGGGATGGTGAAGGCTGAGATCTCCCCGGGAACGACCCCCGCACCCACGCCCGGTGCGCGCATTCTGGTTGTCGGCGGCGGCTACGTCGGGATGTACACCGCGCTGCGCCTCCAGCGGAAGCTGAAGAACGGCGAGGCAGAGATCGTCGTGGTCTCTCCCGACCCTTATATGACGTATCAGCCGTTCCTGCCGGAAGCGGCAGCGGGGAACATCTCGCCACGCCATGTCGTGGTCCCGCTCCGCCGTGTGCTGGAGAAGTGCACGATCATCATCGGCGAGGCCACGGCCATCGACCACGCCAAGCGCACGGCGACGCTCAAGACCCTCGCCTCGGAGGAGGAGGGCACCGGCACCGTCGAGATCACCTACGACGAACTCGTCCTCGCGCCCGGCTCCGTCTCCCGTACTCTCCCGGTCCCCGGCCTCGCCGAACACGGCATCGGCTTCAAGACCGTCGAGGAGGCCATCGGCCTGCGCAACCATGTCATCGAGCAGATGGACATCGCCTCCTCCACCCGCGATCCCGCCATCCGCGACGCCGCCCTCACCTTTGTCTTCGTGGGCGGCGGTTACGCGGGAGTCGAGGCGCTCGCCGAGCTGGAGGACATGGCCCGCTACGCCTCGCGGTACTACCACAACATCAAGGCCGACGATCTGAAGTGGATCCTCGTCGAGGCCACCGGCCGGATCCTGCCCGAAGTCGGCGCCGAGATGGGCGTCTACGCCGTACGCGAGCTGCGCGCCCGCAATATCGACGTACGGCTCGACACCCGCCTCGTCTCCTGCGAGGACCGGATCGCCGTGCTGAGCGACGGCGCCCGGTTCCCGACCCGTACCGTCGTCTGGACCGCCGGGGTCAAGCCGCATCCGATCCTCGCCGCCAGCGATCTGCCGCTCGACGCGCGCGGCCGGCTCCGATGTACGGCGAAGCTCTCCGTGGACGGCGTCGAACACGCCTGGTCGGCCGGTGACGCGGCGGCCGTACCCGATCTGACGGCCGACGAGCCGGGCAAGGAGTGCGCGCCGAACGCGCAGCACGCCCTGCGTCAGGCCGGAGTTCTCGCGGCGAACATTCTCGCTTCGCTGCGCGGTGAGCCTCTTCAGGACTACCGTCACGCGTACGCGGGTTCGGTTGCGTCCCTGGGCCTCCACAAGGGTGTGGCGCACGTCTACGGCCGTAAGCTCAAAGGCTTTCCGGCCTGGCTGATGCACCGCGTGTACCACCTCAGCCGTGTCCCCACCTTCAACAGGAAGGCCCGCGTCCTCGCGGAATGGACCCTATCCGGGCTCTTCAAGCGGGAGATCGTCTCGCTCGGCTCGCTGGAACACCCGCGCGCCGAGTTCGAACTCGCCGCGGGCGGCGAACGACCGAAGGACACGTGATGTCACCGACGTCACCGTCCGAAGGACGGTAAGGACGCAAGGACGGTAAGGACCGTACGGAACGGAACGGCAGCGCACGGCCGGCACCGGCCGGGCACGGCCGGCGTCAACGACCCGAGTACGACCCGAACACGGCCGACGCCCCTGTCAGTGCGCCCGGCCACACCGGACGTGTGACCATAGGTGGGTTCACATCTGCACAGAGTGATCCGGCCCGCTCGGCGCAACCGGCCCCGACGACCTGCCAGGCCAGACCAGCCCGGCCAAGACGAACAGTTACACGACACCATGAGGCCTGAGAATCCGTGAACTTCACGCGTTGGAGCGCCCGCCTCCCCGGTACGCAGCGCCGCGCCGCCGCGCGGACCGACCGCGGTTCCGTGCCCGCGGCCCGCGCCGAGTACGAACAGCGGCCCGACCCGGTGACGGACGTCCCCGCCCTCGAAGACCTCTCCGTCGGCGAGATCCTCGGCGGACTGCCCGCGCTCGTCGCCCTGGTGTACGGCCCGGAGCACCGCGTCGCCTACGTGAACGACGCGTACGCGACGGCCTTCGGCCCGCGCACACCCGGCACCACCGCGGCCGAGAGCTGCCCCGAACTCGCCGAGCTGGGACTGCTCCCGCTGCTGGACCAGGTGCTGCGCAGCGGCAAGCCGCGTACGGTCAAGTCCCGCAAGGTCCAGGTCGCGGGCGAGGGCTCGTACACCGTCACCTGCACGCCCGTCGACTGCCGGGGCACCGGCGGTGTGCTGGTCTTCGCCGCCGATGTCACCGCCCATGCCGAGGCGGCCGAGCGGCTGCGCACCAGCGAGCGCAGACACCGCAAGACCGCCGTCACTCTCCAGCGCTCGCTCCTCCCGCAGGAGTTGGAGCAGCCGGACGATCTGCGCGTCGCCGCCACGTACCAGCCGGGCGGCGAGGACGCCGCGGTCGGCGGCGACTGGTACGACGTGATCACGCTCGGCGCCGGGCGTACGGCCCTGGTCATCGGCGATGTCATGGGCCGCGGTGTGCGCGCGGCGGCCGTCATGGGCCAGCTCCGTACCGCCGTCCGCGCCTACGCCCGGCTCGATCTGCCGCCGCACGAGGTGCTCCAGCTCCTCGACGGACTCGCCTCCGAGATCGACGCCAGCCAGATCGCCACCTGTGTCTACGCGGTCCACGATCCGAACGAGGGCCGGCTCGTCTACGCCTCCGCCGGTCATCTGCCCATCCTGGTACGCGCGGAGGACGGCACGGTCCAGCGGGCCGAGGATCCCACGGGCCCGCCGCTCGGCACCGGCGGCTGGCTCCACAGTTCGGGCACGATCCCGCTCGCGCCCGGCTCCACCGCCGTTCTCTACACGGACGGTCTGGTCGAGCGCCGGGGCGAGGACATCGACGAGGGCGTCGCCTCCCTGGAGCGCGCCCTGGCCGGCGCGCAGGGCTCACCGCAGGTCGTCTGCGACCGGCTGATCCGCTCCCTCGGGGTCACCGCCGACCATGACGACGATGTCGCGGTGCTCGTCCTCCAGTACCCGTCCCGTACGGGCCCGGACGCGGAGCTGTTCCACAACGCGGCGCTCGATCTGCTCGGCGGCATCGAGGCGGCGCCGCGCGCCCGCGCCTTCGCCACGGGCGTGCTCGCCTCCTGGCGCTTCCCGGTCGAGCTGTGCGATCTGGGCGTGCTCGCCACCAGCGAACTGGTGGCGAACTCCCTCCAGCACGGCACTCCGCCCATGCGCCTCAGACTCCGCCGCACCGACCGCCGGCTGATCATCGAGGTGACGGACGGCGACGAGCATCTGCCGCGCCGGCGCAGAGCGGAACCGGCGGACGAGGCGGGCCGCGGTATCTCGATCATCGCGACGATCGCCTCGTCCTGGGGCTCACGCCGTACACCGGGCGGCGGAAAGGCCGTCTGGTGCGAATTCGCGCTGCCGCACTGACACGTACGGGGCCGGCGTGTACGGAGTCGGCGTACGGGACCGGTGTACGGGGCCGACGTACGGGAAGGGCTCAGCCGACCGAGGCCGGTGTCGGGGTGTGGGCCGGAGCGGGGACCGGCTCGGCGGTCTCCGGCCGGTGCCGGGCGACCAGACGCGAGGCCGACAGGAGCGACGGCTGATCCTGTACAGGCGTGAGCCGCCTGCCCAGCCGCAGCGCCAGCACGGTGATGCCCAGCGAGAACAGTACGAACGTCACGATGTACGGACCGTGCAGCGTGGCCGCCATCGGCCCGCCCACCGCGGGACCGACCGCCAGCGCGAGCTGCTTGACCAGGGCGAACGCCGAGTTGTACTGCCCGACCATCGACTCCGGCGCCAGATCGGCCACCAGCGGCGCCACGGTCGGCGACAGCATCGCCTCGCCGAGCCCGAACAGCGCGTACGTGGAGATGAACGCGGCCGTCGCCATCGTCCGGCTGCCGTGCCCGAGCCCGGCGAATCCCGCGACGAGCCAGGCGAGCGCCCAGATCAGTCCGACCGCCGAGATCACCCGGCTGCGCCTGCGCCGCTCGACCAGCCGCAGAACGACGAACTGCGCGACGACGATCACCGCGGTGTTCGCGGCCAGCGCGATCCCGAGCGTCGACGGATCGATCCCGGCGGCCTCGGTGCCGTACGCGGCGAGCCCCGACTCGAACTGCCCGTAGCACGCGAAGAACACCACGAACCCGAGCACACAGAGCTGGACCATGGCGCGATGCCCGAGCATCGTCCGCACTCCGCCGCCCTCGGCGTGCTTGCCGTTCTTGACCGCGCGTGGGATCGCGGTCGGCCGAGGCAGCCGGACCGTGGCCGCGATGGCCGCCAGTACGAGGAACATCGCGGCCTCGACACAGAAGAGCAGCGTGAACGAGCCCGGCCGGCTCTCGTCGACGATCTGCCCGCCGATCAGCCCGCCGACTCCGAGCCCCAGGTTCGCCAGAAAGAACTGGGTGGCGAAGGCCCGGGTCCGCGTCGACGGGGTGGAGCACCACACGATCATCGTGGCCAGCGCGGGCTGCATGACGGCGGTCCCGGCGCCCAGCAGCGCGGCGGACAGGACGGCCGTCGTGACACTCCACGACAGCCCCATGGCGAGCGCTCCCATGGACGCCAGCACCGCGCCCGTCACCAGCACGGGCAGCGGCCCGCGCCGGTCGATGACCCGCCCGGTGAACGGCAGGACGACCAGCGCGGCCAGGGCGAAGACCGCCAGCACGGCACCGGCCGTACTCGCGCCCAGGTGCCGGACCTGAGCGACATACACATAGAGATACGGAACTGTGAACCCGAGCCCGAACGCACTCAGCGCGTTCCCTGCCTGGATCCGGCGCATCGCGGCGCCCATCGCCCTGGTCACACTCACCTGCCTCAGCGGTAGTACGGAAGAAGTACGCAGAACAAACACTCAAGCTCGAAGACTTCGAAGCTAAAGTTAGGACTTCAACAATACACAGTGAAGGACTTCAACGCCAACGGAGATACGTGGGATACTGCCCCGATGCCAGACACCCCCGAGAAGCCCGGCCCACCGGGTCTCCAGGAACCGAGCCTCGACGAGCAGATCGCGGCCTATCAGCGCGAGTTCGACGACCTCGACCCACAGGTCGAACAGGTCGTCTCGGCGCTGGGCAGGCTCAATCGCCGGATGAACGTCTCGTACGGACGCCACCTCGCTGAGCTGGGCATCAGCAATGCCGAGTGGGAGGTCCTGAAGACCCTGGTGGTCTCGGGAGCCCCGTACCGTCTGGGCCCCGGCGAACTCGCCAAGCGCCTGGGACTCACTCCGGCCGCCATGACCCACCGCATCGACCGCATGGCCGGCGACGGCCTGGTCACGCGCGACCGCGACGAGAACAACCGGGTCCGGGTGATCGTGGAGCTGACGGACGAGGGCCGTACGAAGTGGCTGGAGGCGATGCGCATGGCCTCCCGATTCGAGGAGGACCTGCTCCAGGACCTCTCGGGCGACGAGCGCCGGGGCCTCGGCGAGATGCTGATCCGCCTGCTGCGCCGAGTGGAACACGCCCAGCCGGACGCCGGAGGACGGCTGACGGACCTGGGCTAGGCCGGGGTGTCCGGGGAGGTACGAGGTTCGTTTGACACACCCCAGGCCGATCCGTAAGGTTCTTCGAGTTGTCACGGGCCCGGAACGGATCCGCGACAATCACTTACGCCGCAGCAGCGGCACCCCAACTCAGCACGATCTCCCAGCCGGGATGTATTTCGGCATGCCGAATTCCATTTCGAAGGCTCGATTATGAGTCGCCCGGGAAATCCGCTAGAGTTCGGGACGTCGGAACGGCCGAAGGGCCGGGAAGGCAGCCCACTCCGACTGGGAATCAGGCCCGAAAGGATCTGATAGAGTCGGAAACGCAAGACAGCAAGACCGAAGGGAAAAGCCCGGAGGAAAGCCCGAGAGGGTGAGTACAAAGGAAGCGTCCGTTCCTTGAGAACTCAACAGCGTGCCAAAAGTCAACGCCAGATATGTTGATACCCCGGGCCTGCCGGAATGTTCCGGTGGGTTTGGGTTCCTTTGAAGAAACACAGCGAGGACGCTGTGAACCACTGGTCTTATTCCGACTGGTGGTTCCGCTCTCGTGGTGTCACCGGATAATCCGGTAAACATTCACGGAGAGTTTGATCCTGGCTCAGGACGAACGCTGGCGGCGTGCTTAACACAT